>NZ_PNHP01000001.1:0-601504 GCF_002871895.1 Anaerococcus hydrogenalis
TACAAAAACCAATCGCTCTTGAAGAAGGATTAAGATTCGCAGTAAGAGAAGGTGGAAGAACAGTTGCTTCAGGAGTTGTTTCTAAAGTTATAGCTTAATTAGCTTAAATTTGAAATAAAATAAAATTTAAAAGGCGGGGATAACCCGTCTTTTTTTAAAATATTTTTTAATTAATTTAAATTTTTAAAGGATATGAAATGAAAGAAAAAATAAATAACTTTAAGGAAATTTTTAAGAAAATATTTTTGGTATCTGTTTTAATACTTGTAATTATTCAGTTTAGAAAAATTTCTAAAGAAATAAAAGTGGAAGATATAAAATATATTTTTAAAAATTTATCTATTTTTATCATAATTCTTATGGGAATTTATGGAATTTTTGCTAATATTCCTGCAAGCTTGTATGACTTTGTTTTAAATGATGAGCTTGATAATGATTATGACAAAAAATATATTGCAGAAACTGGATTTTGTATAAATAATTTTAATGATTTATTAGGACTAGGTGGATTTATTTCTATTGGTCTAAGGACTGCCTTTTATGGTAAGGGTCATGAACCAAGTAAGCTTGTTAAAAAAATTATTGAGTTGTTGGTATTTTTACCTTGTGGCTTGTCATTTTTTTCAATCTTGTCATTAATATCTCTTTGTTTTCATACAAATCCTGTTTTGGAAAGGTATATGATTTTGCTGATAGGGGCAAGCTTGTATATTCCCATAGTTTTTGGACTTTCTTTTTTTGGTAAAATAAAGTTTAAGAAGAAAAATCAAATTAAATTATTTATAATTTCAATTGCTGAATGGTTTGGAGTTATGAGTGCCTTTGTAGTAATTGGATATCTTATGGGTATAAAATTTGATTTGATTACACTTTCTACTCTTGTTGTTGCTGCAAATATTGTAGGCTATATTTCTATGATTCCAGGTGCCATTGGGTCTTTTGATTTGATTATTTTACTTGCTTTAAAAAGTCAAGGTATTGACCAAGAATTAGCCCTGTCATGGATTTTACTTTATAGGTTGGCTTATTATATTATTCCATTTTGCTTAGCCTTTGTATTTTTTAGTAAAAATTTTACTAAGGCCTTTCAATTTAAAGAGGCTGGCTTTTTAAAAAGATTATTTAAAAATATTACTCTGATTATTAATACTTTTATGATGTATATTTTTGGTCTTTTCATGATTTTAGCAGCAACCTTACCTGATAAGGCATATGGGGGAGGTCTTCTTACAAAATTAAATCCAATTAGGGCTTCGGCAATTTATCAATTTCCATCTATACTTTTTGGTTTTATTTTTATAATTATGGCAAGGGCCTATATTTCAAGACAAAAAAAATCTTATATTTTAAATATTGTTATTTTAAGTCTTGTATTTTTATATACTTATATCACTGGATATAGCCTAAGTACTTTAATATATATTGTCATAATGTTTGTAATGAATTTAATAACAAAAGATGAGCTCCATACTAAACAATTTATTTATGCTAGTGAGGATAGGTTTGTTGATTTACTTTTGGCAAATTTTATGCTTATTGTTTATGTAGGAAAAATTTTAAAACATGGATCAATTATTGATGTGAATATAAGTGAGGCTAATGATTTTATCTTAATTCCTTTTGAATATAATTTTGTTTCAATTATAGTAACTATCTCCATAATTTATTTTTTGTCTTATCTTTTGATAAGATTTTTGCAAGGATCTAGATTAAAGATTGGGGAGAAATTTGATCGAGATAGGTATTTGTCTTTACTTGAAAGTCAGGGTGGATCTAAGGAAGCTTTTTTGGCATTTTTGGATGATAAGGACTTGTTTTGGTTAAGAAAAGATGATCTTGATTTAGCTTGTCTTCAAATTAAAACTATAGCTGATAAGGTTGTAGTTATGGGAGATCCTATCGGAAATGAAGAGTATTTTGATGAACTTTTGGATGAATTTATCAACCAGGCAGATGATTTAGGCTACAATATTGTATTTTATGAGATTAATAAGGAAATAACTATGAAAGTCCACGAATATGGATTTAATTTCATGAAATTTGGTGAAAGTGCTAATGTGAACCTTGAAGAGTTTAACCTTGATGGTAAAAAAAAGAAAAATCTTAGAAAAACCATTAATAAGATAGATAGGGATGGGTATAAATTTGAAGTTATGGAAAAGCCTTTTGATGGAAAAACAATTAAAAGATTACAAGAAATTTCAAATTCATGGCTAGGTGAAGAAAAAGAGAAGGGATTTTCCTTAGGATTTTTTGATAGGAATTATTTAAATACTGGAGATATAGCTGTGGTTAAAAATCCTGATGGAAAAATTATTGCCTTTGCAAATCTTTGTCCAATATATTATAAAAATTGGGCAACTGTTGACCTTATGCGTTATGATGATAAGGTGGATGGCTTGATGGATTATCTTTTTATCAATATTTTCACCTATTTAAAGGAAAATAATATAAAATATTTTGATCTTGGCATGGCTCCACTTGCAAATGTTGGAGTTATGAGACATTCCTTTTTGCAAGAAAAAATGGTTTATATGATTTTTAAGTTGGGAGATCATTTTTATTCTTTTGAGGGCTTAAAAGCTTATAAGGATAAGTATGCAAGTTTTTGGGAAGAAAGATATCTTTCTTATTCAAGAGGTTCATCTTTGATTTTTTCAGGTTTAACTTTATTTTATGCTATCAATAAAAAAGTAAAATAAATTTTATAATTGCCTTCCTTTTAAAGGTCATATAAATAAAAAGCAAAGATTGGATAAAAAGATAGGTAGTCATGAACAAGGATAAAAAATTATTTTGATAAAATGAAAGATATTAAAGTTCATAATTACGATTTGGATTTAAGCAAAAAATTATAAAAGATTTTGAAAAAATCAAGGATTTAGTTAAGGATTTTGATATAGGAAAAATAGAATCTTTTTTGGAAGAAAAAAGAAAAAGGCAAGAGTATAATTATAAGATGATGAGTACATAAGATTCTTTTGAACAATCTTATGTTCATACATCAGTTGAAATCCTAGCATATGATAAAAAAGATATGGATACTGACAGGAAAGAAAAAAAATAAAGATAAGAAGGAGAAATATATGGATAATCCAATTGTTACATTTGAAATGGAAGATGGAAAAGTATTTAAGGCTGAATTATATCCTGAAATTGCCCCAAACACTGTAAATAATTTTATTTCACTGATAAAAAATAATTTTTATGATGGGCTTATTTTCCATAGGATAATAAAAAATTTCATGATCCAAGGAGGAGATCCTGAAGGAAATGGAATGGGTGGACCTGGCTATGCTATAAAGGGAGAATTTTCATCAAATGGTTTTGAAAATAATTTAGCCCATGATAAGGGGGTTTTATCAATGGCAAGATCATTTATGCCAGATTCTGCGGGCAGCCAATTTTTTATAATGCACAAAAAAAGTCCACACCTTGATGGGGAATATGCAGGTTTTGGAAAAATAATAGAAGGAATCGAAGAAATTGATAAGATTGCAAATGTAAAAACAGATTATAATGATAAACCACTTGAAGATGTGAGAATAAAAAAAGTTACAGTTGATACAAAGGGTGTTGATTATCCTGAAGTTGAAAAAATATAAATTAAAGGCAGATTTTATCTGTCTTTTTTTATTTATAAAATATGGTATAATTAGATTCGTATTTTGAAAATAAATTTATAGGAGGTCTTATGACTTTTAATGATGTTATGGCGGCCTTGGGGGTAGTAATTAATGGAATCCCTCAAGCTTTGTTGGCACTATCTGTTGGATTTGCTGCATTTCCAACAGCACTAGGATTTGCTGTGGGAGTAATTGCTTGTACGCTTTTACATTCACCAATTCCAATTTCTATGCAAGCAGAAACTATTGCCCTTGCAGGATCTTATGGAGAAAATATTTCTGAAAGATTATCAGTAGTATTTTGGGCAGGAATTATTATGTCAATTCTTGGTCTTACTGGAAGTCTTAATTTTATTGTTGATTTGGCAGGAGTTTATGTATTAAATGGAATGATGGCAGGGGTTGGTTTAATTCTTGCAAAAATTGCTATTGATGGACTAAAACTTGAAACAAAAATGGTTAGTTTAATCTCAATTATAAGTGCATTAATAACTTATTTTGTTTCTGGAAGAAATCTTGTTTATACAATTATAATTTCTGTAGTTATTTCTTCTATTTATGCAAATATAATGAAAATGGAAATAGGTAAGGATATAAAAAAAGAAGAGAGAAAACTTTCTGTAAAAAAACCTATTTTAAACAAAAAAGTTATAAGAGGGGCTCTATCATTAGCTTGTCTTACAATTGGAGCTAATATTGCTTTTGGAAATATTACAGCATCTCTTGGAGATGGAAATTTAACAGCAAATATTGACCACTTAACAATTTATTCTGGCCTTGCTGATTCTGTTTCTTCTCTTTTTGGTGGAGCACCAGTTGAAGCAATAATTTCTGCAACAGGGGCTAGTGATAATCCTGTAAATTCTGGAGTTTTGATGATGGCAATTCTTGGGGTAATTATGTTTATGGGTCTTTTACCAAAACTTGGAAAATTTGTTCCAGGAGAGTCAATCCATGGATTTTTATTTGTACTTGGTGCTCTTGTAACTGTGCCTACAAATGCAAATCTTGCTTTTGCAGCTGGTGGTGATACAATACTAGTTGCAGGGATTGCTATGGCTACAACAGCAGCAAGCGATCCATTTTTGGGACTTGTGGCAGGAGTAATACTCAAATTTATAATATTATAGGAGTTTTTGATGGATTATTACAAATTAGAAGTATGTGGACTTAAAAGAGATTTGCCAATTATACAAATATCAGATAATTTTAAAATTGCATCTTTTGTATTGTTGGGAGATGCAGAACTTGCAGAAAAAGCAGGAATAGAGCTTAGCAAAAAGGTGGATGCTGATATAATTCTTACAGCAGAAGCAAAGGGAATTTCCCTTGCCCATGAGATTGCAAAAAATATAGGAGAAAAATCATTTGTAGTTGCAAGAAAGTCTGAGAAATCCTATATGAATCATCCAATAAATGTAGAAGTAAATTCTATAACAACAAAAAACACCCAAAAATTATATTTGGACTCAAAGGATGTAGAAAAAGTTAAAGGAAAAAAAATAGCCCTAGTTGATGATGTAATTTCAACCGGAGAATCTATGAATGCCCTAGAAAGTTTAGTAAAAAAAGCAGGAGGAGAAGTTGTACAAAAACTTGCGATTCTTGCAGAAGGGGACGCAGCAAATAGGGACGATATAATATTTTTAGAAAAACTTCCTATTTTTGAAATTTAGTTGGCAAAAACTTCCTTTTTAAGGAAGTTTTTTTACTTATTTTATCTCTTATTGGAGCTAATATTATTTAGGATTTATAATGAATTATGAATTAAGATCTTATATTGTAACTTTTAGATTAAAAAATGAATTGCTGCTAAATCAAATATATTGGTCAAAAAATCTTATTTAATTTCTTATAAGGATAAAGATGAGATAGAAATGAACAAATAAAAAATTGCAAGGCTATAAATCCTTGCAATTTTTTATTGGAGAAATAAATGTTCAATTAAAATTTTAAATCCTAGAATTATTAAAATTATCCCTCCAATAAGCTCTGATATTTGTTTACTTCTCATTCCTAATTTGTTTCCGATTTTAAAGGCTATAGAAGAGAGGAGAAAAGTTGTAAAGCCTATTATTAAGCTTGATGAGAAAATATTTACATTTAAAAATGCGAATGATACTCCAACTGCCATGGCATCAATGCTGGTTGCAATACCAAGAGAGAGTAAAGATTTTAAGCTTAGGCCGTGGCTTATTTCACAGCTTGCATCCCTTGATTCTTTTATCATTTGAAAACCAATTATAAATAATAAAACAAAGGCAACCCAATGATCAATGGCCTTGATTGAATTTGCAAAGCTTGCTGCAAGAAAATATCCCAAAATAGGCATTAGTCCTTGAAAAATTCCAAAGCAAAGACCAATACTAAGAGTATCTTTGATTGTAGTTTTCTTTATTTGAAGACCTTGACAGATACTTGCTGCAAAAGCATCCATACTAAGACCTATAGCTAGTAATAAAATTGAAAAAAGACTCATTATTACTCCTTAAATTTCTTGAAAAAATGTCAACGAAAAAATTATACTTGTTATTTCTTTATAAGCAAATAGAAGGCCTTAGCCTTCTATTTCGATTATTTTTTGTATTATTGGTTGATCTTTAATGTCATCATACCTATTTGAATCAATGTTTATATCAGGATTTGTTTTTTCTATTTCATTTATATAACCTGACTCTGTTAGTCCAATTTCTTTTGGAAATCTTAATACATATCCTGAATTTGGTAAATCAATTTGCAAAGGATCAGTTCCTATTCCATCACCCTTGCTTTGACTTCCAACTAAAGTCGCAAGTTTTGTTTCCTTACAAAAAGATGCAAGCATTTCAGCAGAAGAATATACGGTTGAATCTATAAGCAAATAAATATGGCCCTTAAATTTTATAGAATCTTCACTAGGATTAACTAAAATTGGATAGTTGGTATAATAGTCAAACTTTGAAAGAATTTCCTTTGTTTCATTTGAAAAATTACTTTCATTTAAAAATTCGCTAACTCCTTCCTTGTATTTTTCTTGACTTATGACCTTCTTGTTCAAATCTCCATTTTTAATAAAGGAATAATAGTTTGTTGAATAGGGTTTGTCAATTATACTTGGAAGAAGAAAATCTTGCCAATACCTAGAATCTCCACCAGTATTTCCCCTAATATCAATAATCAAAGCCTTTTTATTTTTATTTTTTTTAAGGTAGGATTTGATTTTTTTGTGATCTTTTTTAGAATAGTCATAATTAAGCATAGAATTTATTTTTATATAGGCAAGGTCCTTATTAATTTCTTTGGTGCTTATATTTTCTTCATTTAAATTTTCTATATTAGAAAATCCTTCCTTAGATTTTCCAACTAGGATATCTTTTGGATTTATTTTTGACATTATCTCGTATTGGTTGTATTCCAAATAATTATTTATCTTTTTATTATCTAGCCTATATCTTCTTCTTACATTTTCTTTCTCATAAATATGACTTATATCATGGCGCCAATCATTTTCTGGCATCTTATAATAGTTTATATACATATAGACAGCTTGGTTTTGGTCAATTAATTGGGTGTGGTCATTGTTAAGCTCGTATAAGATTTTATTCATCCTCAAACTAAAATCCACATCATTTTTTGAATTTCCTATATATTTTCTATAGGAATCTTTCTTTTCTAGCCAGTCAATATTATTTACCTTCTTATTTATATCAAAATAAGGGTAGTAAGTTTCCAAAACATTATAGGCAAAATCAAAATCTTCCAAGTATTGGTCTTTTGATAAATCCTCTATTTTTTTATCTTCAAGACTGGGCAGGTCAATTTTATTTGCATTTTTGGGACTTGTAAAATTTAAAAAAGCAAGAATAAGTAAAATTGAAATTACAGCAAAAGTAAAAAATCTTCTTTTTTTCATCTAATATCCTTTCCTTTTCTAATTATAACAAATAAAAAAAATCTTTTATAGCTTTCTTATAGAAACAAGGTAGGGAGGATTATTGATTTGATTATAAAAATCGTATTTGATAACTTGAAATAATTTTTGATCTAAACTTTTCAAAAATTCTCCAACATATTTAGCTTCATTTTTTCCCTCATCATGACCTGGATAAAAGGTCATTAAAATAAGACCATTTTTATTTAAAAGTTTCAAAGAAGATTTTAAAGAGCCTATGACTGACTTATAATTTGTAGTTATAGACTTATCTCCCTTTGGCAAAAAACCAAGATTATAAATAAAAAGGTCTATTTTTTCACTTATATAATTTGCTACATTTTTATGGTCATCTAGGATAAATTTAAAATTACTATTATTCCCAATAAGATCTAGGGTATTTTTTCTTGCCAAATCTTGGATATCAAAGGCATACAAAATTTTTGGATTTTTCTTATCCAAGATAAATTTTGAATCGTATCCATTTCCAGCTGTCATATCGCAGGCATTAATATTATTTCCTATCCTATTTTCTATAATATAATGGGAAAGTTTTACTGGGTTATTTATAATCTCATCAATATATTTCATGATTTGTCATATCCTTACCGTTAATATCTCTAAAAAATCTTGAATCAGCCTCTTCTTTTCTTATTTTTATCCCCATCCTATGCATCTCATTTAATTTAAAAATCATAAGATTTACATTTACATTATAAATAGATGCAAGCTGGTTGTAAGTATAGCCTTCTTTTATATCCTTTAATAACTGATTTTCATCCAAAAGAAGGTGGGCTGCAAAAATATTTGCACACAATTCCATCTCGCTATTTATATCAAAAAGTTCATACTCAATTAGGTTTTCATTTTTTGCCATGTCCCTATGATAGATATCATGGCCCAATTCATGGGCAAAAACCATATTTTGAATTCTTTTATCAACAAAGGGATTGTAAAAAACAAATGAATTTCTTTTTATGATTTTATACATGCCTAAAAGTTTTGTATTTTCCTTAAAGGCAATTATATTTACCCCTCTTTGGATTAAAATTTCCCTGGGATTCCTGCTATCATATTTTTTAATTAAATTTTTTACATCCTCATAAATTTGATCATACAAAAAAGACATATTCTCACCTAATCTTTGTGGGGATTATATTTTTTATTTTTATTTTTTGCTATATAGTAGGCTTCTTGGATAGAATCTAGGATTGCTTTTTTATCTTTTTCATCAATTTCTCCACCAGCCATAAGACCGATTACCCCATCAACCATTTCCTTGGCGTCTTTTGCTCCCTTATAACCATATTTCTCCCTAGCATCAAGAATAAAATTATCCTCATCAGTTACAAGGTAATCATGGCTAGTATCCAAAACTTCTGCAAGCTTATCATAAACCTTCCTATATCTTGGCTTTGATTCTCCCATTTCATATCTTGAGATTGTTTTTAAAGAAACACCAACAAGCTTTGCAAGCTGATCTTGAGTCAAATTTTTACTTTCTCGAAGTTGTCTTAACTTAGTTCCAAAACTCATATTTTCTCCTTTTTTAAAAGACACTCAAAGACTTAGAGTCGTTAAAAGTCTTGACAAAAGACATTAAGCGTCTTAAAATTTAATCAAGTCATTCAATGTCATAATTATACAATAACAGACATTTAAGTTCAAGGAGGAAAAAATGCTTAGAACAATCCTACATTCAGATATGAATTCTTGTTATGCATCAATCGAGGCAAAATTAAATCCAAAATTAAAAAATAAGGCCATGGCAGTTTGTGGAGATCCAAGAAATAGGCATGGGATAATTCTCGCAAAAAGTCAGGAGGCAAAAATTATGGGGGTAAAAACAGGAGAGGCGATTTGGCAGGCAAAAATTAAATGTCCAAATCTAATTTTAGTTCCTCCTCATTATGAAAAATATTTAGAATTTTCAAGAAAGGCCAGAAAAATTTACTATTCTTATACAAATAGGGTGGAGCCTTTTGGACTTGATGAATGTTGGCTTGATGTAAGCGAAAGTTTAAAACTTTTTGGAAGTGGGGGAGAAATTGCAAATCAAATAAGAGAAAGGATGAAAAAAGAATTGGGAATTACTGTAAGTGTTGGAGTTTCTTTTAACAAAGTGTTTGCAAAACTTGGTTCAGATTTAAAAAAACCTGATGCAACAACTTTAATAAAAAAAGAAAATTTTAAAGAAATAGTCTGGCCTCTTGATATTTCTTCAATAATAGGCATTGGAAAAGCAACAAAAAGAAAATTAAATGGAATAGGAATTTATACATTGGGAGATCTTGCCAAAACAGATTCTGATGCAATAAGGGGAATTTTGGGCATAAATGGACTTTATTTGTGGCAATATGCAAATGGTCTTGATGATAGGCCAGTAAAAGATTATTCTTATAGGGAGCTTATAAAAACAATTGGAAATTCATCGACCCTTGTGGAAGATTTGTACACTAATGAGGAAGTTTATAATATTTTTCAAATTTTATCTTTAAATGTTTCTAAAAGATTAAGGGAGGCTAATCTTTCTTCTATGGGGGTAAAAATTTTTGTTAGGGATAATAATTTATTTTCCTATGAATTTCAAAGTCCAATAAATAATCCTACCCAATCTTCCATAATTCTTTCGGAAAAAGCCATAGACCTTTTTAAGAAAAAATATAAGTGGAATTTTCCCATAAGGGCACTAGGACTTAGGGCGATAAGTTTAGTAGATGATAAAATTCCTGCCCAAACTGATATTTTTTCAGATTATAAAAAAATTGTTAAAAAAGAAAATTTGGATAAGGCAATTTATGATATAAGAAAAAAATATAATAAGGATGTTTTAACATTTGCCTCTTTAAAAAATAATAAAAAATTTCCAAAAGATAAGACAGAAATAGTTACTCTTCCAAATGGGAGGATTAGATAAAATAGGATGTAAGTCCTATTTTTTTATTTGCAGAAATTTAATAAATTTCTTAAAAACAAAAAATACATCTTTAATTTTCAAAAAAACTATGGTATGATTATTTTACATTCAAGTTGGGAGAATAATGATGAGATTTATTTTTAAAGTTAAAAAATTTGTAAATACAATTTTATCTATGAAAAAAATAGAAAGGCTAAGACCTTTTTGCGTTTTTTTATGCCCAAATATGTCTATGGATGTAGTATTGTTTTGTCAGGGAAGCTAATTAATAATTAGCTTCCCTTTTCTTGTCTTTAAATTAGACTGAAAGCTTAAAATTATAATATGGAGGGAAGAATGAGAGCTTTAATATCTGTTACAGATAAAAAAGATGTTGAAAAACTTTCTAAGGGATTGGATCAACTAGGTGTTGAAATTGTATCTACTGGTGGTACATACAAAAAAATTGTGGAAAATGGAGTAGATGCAAAAGAAATTGAGGAAATAACAAATTTTCCAGAAATTTTAGATGGTAGGGTAAAGACCCTTTCTCCTTATGTACATGGTGGAATTCTTTACAAAAGAGATGACGAAAATCATAAAAAAACTGTTGCTGAAAATAATATTAAAGATATTGATATAGTTGTTGTAAATTTATATAAGTTTGAAGAATCTTTAAAGACTAATGACATTGACAATATTATAGAAAATATTGATATAGGAGGACCAACTTTAATAAGGTCTGCTGCAAAAAATCACAAAGACTGTATTATTTTAACTGATCCAAGTGATTATGATGAATTTTTGGAAAAATTAGAAAAAAATGATCTTGATTTAGCTTATAGGAGATATTTGGCTATGAAGGCATATTCTCTTACAGCTTATTATGATAGTGTAATTTCAAGATTTTTTAAAGATTTGACCAAAAAAGATTGCCAATATAAAACTTACGGTCTTAGAAAAATTGAAGATTTAAGGTATGGAGAAAATCCAAGTCAAAGTGCAAGTCTTTATGAAGATACCTATGCAAAGGGTCTTTTGAAAGATATAGAAATTTTACACGGAAAGGCAATGAGTTTTAACAATTACAATGACTTAAATGTTGCCCTAGAACTTGCCAAAGAACTTGGTGAAAATTCTTGTGTAGCTTTGAAACACCAATCACCTTGTGGTGCTGCTATTGGAGAAAATGCCTTTGATGCTTACAAAAAAGCATACGAAGCTGATTCTCTATCAATTTTTGGTGGAATTGTTGCTTTAAATGGAGTAGTAGATGAAAAAACTGCAAGTATGATGAGTGAAATTTTCCTTGAAATTGTTGCAGCAAATGACTTTACAAAAGAAGCTTTGGAAATTCTATCTAAAAAGAAAAATATCCGTCTAATAAAAGTTGACCTTTCAAAAGAATTTGTAAAAGAAGATGTAAAATATTTGGAAGGAAAAGTTTTAGTTCAAGATAGGGATACAAAAGAAGATGACTTTGAAGTAGTAACTGAAGTAAAACCAGATAAAAAAGATATAGATGATTTAAAATTTGCCATGACTGTTGTAAAATATACCAAATCAAATGCAATTGTAATTGTTAAAGATGGAAAAACTTTGGGAGTTGGTTGTGGACAAACTTCAAGAATTTGGGCATTAGAATCAATCAAAAACAACCACCCAGATGTTGACTTTACTGGTTCTATTATGTCATCTGATGCCTTTTTCCCATTTGATGATTGCGTAGAATTTGCCCACAAAATAGGAGTAAAATCAATTATCCAACCAGGTGGATCAATTAGGGATAAGGATTCAATTGATAAATGTAATGAGTACAAAATGTCAATGGTATTTACCAATAATAGACATTTCAGACATTAAGGATAAGTAAATGACAAATTCAGTTAAAAGAATTTATGTAAGAAAAAAAGACAGGTTTGATTATAAGTCTAAGGAAGTAAAAAAAGAAATTGAAAATCTTTTAAAAATAAAAGTAGAAAAATTAAATATCTACAACAGATATGACCTTCAAATAAGCGATGAAAATTTGGATAAGGCAATTAACAATGTCTTATCCGAAAGAAATCTTGACTATTTTTATGCCAAAGATGAGGCGAAAAAACTTGAAAATTCTTTTGAGTCTGCCCTTGCAGTTGAATATCTTCCGGGTCAATTTGATCAAAGAAGGCAAGGGGTTATCGATACCTTAAATTTAATTTTAGATGAAAAAACAGATTGTAAAACTGCAACAGTTTATGAATTTTCAAAATTAAATGAAAATGACCTTAAAAAAATAGAAAATTATTTGATAAATCCAGTAGATAGTCACAAAATAAACTTAAAAGAAATGCCAGAAAGCTTGGATATAAAAAGGGAAAAAAATCTTGAAAATGAAGTTTATAATGGTTTTATATCTTATTCTGATGAGGAAATTTCAGATTTTCTAAAAGACCATGACCTTGCCATGGATTATAATGATTTAAAAATGGTTAGGGATTATTTTAAAAAAGAAAATAGGGATCCAAATGAAACAGAAATAAAAATTTTAGATACCTATTGGTCAGACCATTGTAGGCATACAACTTTTAATACAAATCTTGATATAGATATAAAGGCAAAAACATCTCTTGATAAGGCTATAAGAAATTCTTTTGATAAGTATTTAAAAATGAGAGATGAGCTTGATATCAAAAAGCCTATAAATCTTATGAGTTTTGGTACAATTCTTACAAAATATATGAGAAGTAGAAATGAATTTGATGATTTGGAAGTATCAAGTGAGATAAATGCCTGTTCAGTTTATGTAAAAGTTAGGGTTGAAAAAGACGGCAAGGAAAGTCTTGAAGATTATCTCTTGATGTTTAAAAATGAAACCCACAACCACCCAACAGAAATAGAGCCTTTTGGTGGAGCGTCAACCTGTCTTGGAGGTGCAATTAGAGATCCACTTTCAGGAAGAAGTTATGTCTACCAAGCTATGAGAATAACAGGTGCTGGAAATATTTTAGAAGATGTGGACAAGACAATGGAAGGAAAACTTCCACAAAGAAAAATCTCAAAACTTGCTGCCAAGGGTTATTCTTCTTATGGAAATCAAATCGGTCTTGCTACAGGATTTGTAAAAGAAATTTTCCACGAAGGCTACAAGGCAAAAAGAATGGAATGTGGGGCAGTTATAGCTGCGGCTCCAAAAGAAAATGTAAAAAGACTTACACCAAAAAAAGATGATATAGTTTTATTAATTGGAGGAAGAACGGGAAGAGATGGAATTGGTGGAGCAACAGGCTCATCAAAATCTCATAAAGTAACTTCAATAAAAACAGAATCAGCCCAAGTTCAAAAAGGAAATGCTCCAGAAGAAAGAAAACTTCAAAGATTATTTAGAAGAGAAGAAGTTTCAAAATTAATAAAAAAATGTAATGATTTTGGGGCAGGTGGAGTTTCAGTTGCCATTGGAGAATTATATGATGGAATTGATATAGACCTTTCAAAAGTTAAGCTTAAATATGCTGGCCTTAAACCATCAGAAATTGCAATTTCAGAATCTCAAGAAAGAATGGCAGTTTTAATTGATAAAAATGATAGGGAAGAATTTGAAAAATATTGTAGGGAAGAAAATATAGAAACAGCTCTAGTAGGTGTGGTTACTGATACAAATAGGATGAGAATGTTCTATGATGACAAAAAAATTGCAGATATTTCCTATGATTTTATAAATACAAATGGAGCAGATAGAAGTGCGGAAGTCGAATTTGTAAGTGAAGATGTTCCAAAATATTTGAAAGAAAAATCTTCTGATCCAAATTATTTTTATGAGAAAATAAAAGATTTAAATGTTATTAGCCAAAGAAATTTAATAGAAATTTTTGATTCAACTATTGGACAAAATACAGTTCTTCAACCCCTTGGAGGGAAAAAACAAGTAAACCCATCCCAAGCTATGGTTGCAAGAATTCCTGTACTTGATGGAGTTTCAAAAACAGCATCTATAATGACTTATGGATTTGATCCATTTATTTCAGAAAAAAGTCAATATTTAGGTGGATATTATGCAGTTATTGAATCAATTGCCAAACTTGTTTCTGTTGGTAGTGATTTAGAAAAAATAAGATTATCCTTCCAAGAATTTTATGAAAAAATGGACAATAGCAAAGCTTGGTCTAAACCATTAAAATCTCTTTTGGGAGCCTTTGAAGTAACAAACTTTTTTAAAATGCCTCCAATTGGTGGAAAAGATTCAATGAGTGGTAATTTTGAAAATTTGAAAGTTCCACCAACTTTAATTTCATTTGCAACAACAACAGAAGATATTGAAAATATAAAATCTAATGATTTAAAAGGAAAAGGCAAAATTGGCCTTGTTAGGGCGAAATATAATTCTGATATGACTCTTGACCTTGACCATTATAAAAACTTATTAGAAAAATTAATAAAGGCTATGAGAGAGGGAAAAATAATTACAAGTATTGCCCTTGATAACAAGGGAATATTGGCAAATATTTATGAACAAGCCCTTGGAAATTCTAACTTCACCCTAGATTTTGATAATTTATATAATCCTTTATTTGGATCTTTTGTAGTTGAATATGTTGAAGATTTAGATTTTGTTGAAAAAATTGGAGAATTTTCTGATGATTTAATTGTAAACGGAGAAAAATTAGATACAGAAAAATTAGAAAAATCATATTTAAATGAATTAGACCAAATATTCACACCAAAAGAAGAAATTCCTTATGAAAAAATTGACCAAAAAGAAATGGAAGTTTCTTTAAAATCTAAAAAGCCAGTAGAGAAGGTGAAAGTTTCAATTCTTGCTGTAACAGGAACAAATTGCGAATGGGATACAAGAAAAGTATTTGAAAAATATGGGGCAGAAGTTAAGATTAATTTATTTAAAAATTTAGATAAAGAATCCATAGAAGAATCTATAGAAAATTTAGCCAAATCTATTAAATCTTCACAAATTTTTGCCATACCTGGAGGATTTTCTATGGCAGATGAGCCAGATGGGTCCGGTAAATTTTTGGCAAATATCATAAGAAATGAAAAAATAAAAGATGCCATTGAATATATGCTTGATGAAAATGATGGATTAATAATTGGAATTTGTAATGGCTTCCAAACTTTAATAAAAACAGGCCTTCTTCCTTATGGAAAAATAAAAGAAATTGAAGAAGACGACCCATCATTGACCTACAACACAAATGATAGGCATATATCAACTTTTGTAGATACAAAAATATTAAATAACAAGAGCCCATGGACAAGAGGATTAGATTTAGATAAAATATATAAAATACCTATATCACATGGAGAGGGTAGGTTTATTGTAAATGAAGAAAAATACAAAGACTTGCTAGAAAATGGACAAATATTTTCTGTATATGATACCAATCCAAACGGGTCTGATTATAATATAGAAGGAATTTTATCAAAGGATGGTAAAATTTTAGGAAGAATGGGCCATGTTGAAAGACTAGATTCTGATTTATACAAAAATATTTACCATATAGAAGAACAAAAAATATTTGAAAACGCAATTAATTATTTTAAAAAATAGGAGGATTTATGCAAATAATTGGAGAAGGTTTAACATTTGATGATTTATTATTAGTTCCAGGACCATCAGAAGTCCTACCAAACGAAGTTTCATTAAAAACAAATCTAACAAAAAAAATCAAATTAAATATACCATTAATGTCAGCATCAATGGATACTGTAACTGAATCAAAAATGGCAATAGCCATGGCAAGACAAGGTGGAATAGGAATAATCCACAAAAATATGTCAATCGAAGAACAAGCCAAAGAAGTTGATAGGGTAAAAAGAAGTGAACATGGAGTAATTACAGATCCATTTTATTTAAAGGCTGATAATATTTTAAAAGAAGCTTTACAAATCATGGCAAACTATAGGATAAGTGGTGTTCCAATAGTTGATGATCAAATGACTTTAAAAGGAATTTTGACAAACAGAGATGTAAGATTCCAAAATGATGAGAATGTAAAAATAGATGATATCATGACAAAAGATGGTCTTATTGTTGGTCATGTTGGAATTTCTATGGAAGATGCCGTTAAAAAAATGGAATCAGGAAAAGTAGAAAAACTTCCAATAGTCAATGATGATTATAAATTAAAGGGTCTAATTACAATTAAAGATATAGAAAAATCAAGACAATATCCAAACTCTGCAAGAGATGAGCATGATAGATTATTAGTTGGGGCTGCAGTAGGAATTACCCAAGATATGATGGATAGAATAGATGCTTTGGTAGAAGCAAAAGTTGATGTTGTAACTGTAGATACAGCTCATGGCCATTCAAAAGGAGTAATGACTGCAATTAAAAAAATCAAAGCAAAGTATCCTAACCTTCAAGTAATAGCAGGAAATGTTGCTACAGGAGAGGCTACAAAAGATTTGATAGAAGCAGGAGTAGATGCAGTAAAAGTTGGTATAGGACCAGGATCTATTTGTACAACAAGAGTTGTAACAGGAGTTGGTGTTCCACAAATTTCTGCAATAATTGATTGTGTAAAAGCAGCAAAAGAATACGAAATTCCTGTAATAGCTGATGGTGGTATAAAATATTCTGGAGATATAACAAAGGCTCTAGCTTGTGGAGCAAGTGTAATAATGGCAGGATCCTTATTTGCAGGAACAGAAGAATCCCCAGGAGAAACAATTGTATTTGAAGGAAAACAATACAAAGAATATAGGGGAATGGGATCACTTTCAGCAATGAAATCAGGGTCAAGCGATAGGTATTTCCAAAATGAAACCAAAAAATTTGTACCAGAAGGAGTAGAAGGAAGAGTTGCCCTAAAAGGATATGTTGGTGATGTAATCTATCAATTATTAGGAGGACTTCGTTCTGGTATGGGATATGTTGGAGCTGCAAATTTAAATGAATTAGAAGAAAAATCAAAATTCGTAAAAATTTCTCCAGCAACCCTTGTAGAAAATCACCCACACGATATCCAAATAACTAGAGAATCACCAAACTATACAAAAAAATAAAATAAAAAGATTGGATTTTATTCCAATCTTTTATTTTGCTTTATTTTAGGGTAATAATATATAAAGAAGAAATTTAGGGGGAAATTATGTTAGATCTAACAAAACTAATTGTTGAATACTACCAAGGTAAAAATTTATCAATAGAAGAAATAGCTGACCAAATGGATAGGGCCAAGGTTGAGGTAATTGAAAATTTTTTGGATAATAAATTATATGTTAAAAAAAGAAACGGAAAAATCGAATTATTTGATGTAGAAAAAATATCTAGGTCTATAAAAAATGCAGCAAGAGATGGAAATATTGAACTAAATACTTCAGATGTATCTATATTAAAAAATGATTTAGAAAAAATAATCAAGAAAAATCATCACAGAATTTTACCTACAGCAACTATAAAAGAATATGTAGAAAATATCTTAGAAGAAGATGGTTACAAAAAAGTATTAGAAAGCTATACATCATATATTAGAAGCAAATAAAATGAGCCTAAGAAGGCTCATTTTATTTTTCTATTAAAATATAAATTCAAAAAGTTTCATTGCTAGAGGCATTATTATTACTGCTGTAATCCCAGCAACAGCAATTGATAAACCACTCATAGCTCCTTGTACTTCTCCCATAAGTCTTGCTTGGCTTGTGCCAACTGCATGAGAAGAAGTTCCTATTGCAACTCCTTGGGCAACCGGATCTTTTATTTTAAATATTTTCATTACAAGTGGTGCAAAAACAGCTCCACTTACTCCTCTAATTACAACTGCTATTGCAGTAAGTCCTATAATTCCTTGGTATTCATCAGAAAGAGAAATAGCTATTGCTGTAGTAACAGATTGAGGCAATAAACTTGAAATCAAATTCCTATCTATTTGCAATATTTTTGATAAAAACATAGCAATAATAAATGAGAAAATTGTTCCAGAACCCACACCAACAAAAATTGGGATTATATTTTTTTTCAAAGTTTCAATATTAGCATAAAGATCTAAAACCATAGCAACTGTGGCAGGAGCAATAAAAAAGGCTATAAAGTCACCTTCTTTTTTGTAATACTCATAGTCAATTCCTGTTATAGATAAAAATCCTATAATTAAAAGTATAGCTATAAGCAGAGGATTTGCTAAGGGTGTTTTTAATTTTTGATTTATCCATTTACCAATTTCGTAGGCTGCAAAGGATAAGATTATACCAAAATATTGATTATCTAGCATTTTTCCTCCTTTGTAAAAATTGTACAAGAAGACCAGTAAGGGCCATAGTAATAATAGTTCCCAAAATAACTATAATTATTATTTGAAAAATATTTCCCTTTATTAAATCAAGATGAGCAAGAACTCCAACACCTGCAGGTACGAATAAAAAGGCTAAGTTTTTAAGTATTCCATCAGAAGTTTGTTTAATATCCTCACTTTTTATTATGTTAAAATGTAGGGCTATAAATAGATAAATCATTCCATAAACAGGTTCTGGTATGGGATAATTTATTAAACTTCTAGTAATAGCCCCTAAAAATAAACATATACAAAGGATGACAAATTCCTTTAAATAGTTCATTTTATTCCCCTAATAGGGCAATTACTTTGTCAGGATTCAAAATCATATTTGGATCAAATGCTTTTTTGATTCCTCTCATTATTTCTATATTTATATTACCTTCAAAACTCTTTAGGTATTTTTTCTTTCCGTTTCCTATTCCATGTTCACCAGAAATTTTTCCTCCTAAATCATAAGCTTTTTTGTAGATTACATCCATAAACTTATCAACTTCTTCTTTAAATTGATCAATCTTATCTTCTTCATTTGATAAGGTATATATATGTAAGTTTCCATCTCCAGCATGGCCAAATGATTTAACATCGAACATATAAGATTCACTCTCAGCATTAACAAAATTAATATATTCTGCAATCTTTGTAACAGGAACAACTACATCACATTCATCTAAAAGTTTATTTTGAGTTTCAATTGCTTCAAGGAATGAACTTCTTGCAGCCCAAGCATCTCTAATTGCATTTGGAGTATCAGCTACCAAAACATCAATAGCTCCATTATCAACTAAAACTTCGGCAGCTTGTTCAAGGGTATTATCAATTAGATCTTCATCATCTCCATCAAAAGTAATTAACAAATAAGCCCCAACATCAATTCCCTCCATTTGTTTAGGGAAAGTTTCCTTTCCTATGTATTTTTCACTAGCTATAACAATATCTCTTTCCATAAATTCTATAGCTTGTGGATTTAAATTGTTTTGAAATAATTTTGGAACTGTAGAAATGCAAGCATCCAAGTCTTCAAAAGGAACAATTAAAGAAACAGTATGTTTTGGATTTGGAACAATTTTTAAAGTAAGTTCTGTAATAATTCCAAGAGTTCCTTCACTTCCAACCATTAAATCTTTTAGAGAATAACCAGTAGAAGATTTAGAAACAATAGAACCAAAAGTAGTAATCTCACCAGTAGGAAGAACAACTTCCATTTTTCTAACATAATCACGAGTTGTACCATACTTAACTGCACGCATACCACCTGCATTTAATGAAACATTTCCACCAAGAGTAGCATTTTTTTCACCTGGATCTGGTGGATATAAATATCCTTTATCAAGACATTCTTGAGCTAAGGTACTTAATAAAACACCAGGTTCAACTCTTACGACCATGTTGTCTTCATCAAATTCCAAAATCTTATTCATAGCTTGCATATTAATCATTACACCATTTTTAATAGCAACACCAGCACCAGTTAAACCACTGCCAGCTCCTCTTGCAATTACAGGAATTTTATTTTCATTACAAATTTTCATAATTTCTGATACATCTTCATTACAAGTTGCATCAATCAAAACATCTGGAATTCCTTGTCCATAAATAGGCATTTCATCATGAAAGAAATCTTCATTAATTTCTTCACCTACATAAACTTTTCCCTTAACGGCTGATTTGATTTTTTCAATAATTTCATCATTAATTTTGTTATATTCCATATTTCCTCCTAAAATCATGTAAATTAACAAAGTAACTTAGCTTACTATGTTAAATTTCTATCTAAGTATAGCACAAAAATTCATTTAGGAAAAGCTTTCCTAAAAAACATTTATAATATAAAAAATAAATAATAGAAATTAATGAGAAAAAAATTAATATAGGATATTATTTAAAAATAAAAATAAGTCCTTAAATCGATAAAAATCAAGAACTAGTAGAAAAAAATTAATATGCAAATATTTGACACTACTTAAGTATGTGATATTATTAATATGGAAGCAAATATTTTTTTGAAAATATTTTCATAAGAATCTTTTTTAAAAATTAAAATGATCAAGATTTTTTAAGCATATTTTCAAGAAAATAGGACTAAAAGTTACAAGCTTGATAAAAAATTAGCTAAAAAACTTGACAAGTCTGGTCTCGATTGTTAATATAATAACATAAGCGGTTAAACGTGTTTCTAAATATTATTTTTAAAAATTTAAAGATAATAAATATGAAAAATTATTTAGGAGAAAATATGTATAAATTATCAGAAGATTATGAAGAAATGAGACAAATGTTCCATGACTTTGCAGAAGGTGAAGTAAAACCTCTAGCTCAAAAAGTTGACGAAGAACACATGTTCCCAGAAGAAACAGTTGCAAAAATGCAAGAATTAGGTTTCTTTGGTATTCCATTTGATGAAGAATTTGGCGGACAAGGTGCTGACACACTTACATATGTACTTGCAGTAGAAGAAATTTCAAAATATTGTGCATCAACAGGTGTAGTTTTATCAGCTCACACTTCTTTATGTGCTGATTGTATAAATAAATTTGCTAATGATGAACAAAAGAAAAAATATTTAACACCACTTGCAAGTGGAGAAAAATTAGGTGCTTTTGCCCTAACAGAACCAAACGCAGGAACTGATGCTTCAGGTCAACAAACAACTGCAAAACTTGATGGTGATGAATATGTACTTAATGGTACAAAAATATTTATTACAAATGGTGGATACGCTGAAACATATATAGTATTTGCTATGACAGATAAATCTAAAGGAAATCATGGAATTTCTGCATTTATAGTTGAAAAAGGAACAAAAGGATTTGATTTCGGTACTCTTGAAAATAAAATGGGAATCAATGGTTCATCAACTATGGAATTAATCTTCCAAGATTGTAGAATACCTAAAGAAAATTTACTTGGAGAGGAAGGTAAAGGATTCAAGATTGCTATGGCTACTCTTGATGGAGGAAGAATAGGAATCGCAGCTCAAGCTTTAGGAATTGCAGAAGGTGCTTTAGAAAAAGCAGTTCAATATTCTAAAGAAAGAGAACAATTTGGACGTCCTTTAGCTAAATTCCAAAATACACAATTTAAATTAGCTGAAATGGCTATAGAAATAGAAGCAGCAAGACACTTAGTTTACAAAGCAGCAAGCTTAAAAGATGCTGGTGAAAATTATTCAGTAGCTGCAGCTATGGCAAAATTAAAAGCATCAAGAACAGCATCATACGTTGCTAATAGAGCAGTTCAAATTCTTGGTGGATATGGATATATCAAAGAATATGATGTAGAAAGAATGATGAGAGATGCAAAAATTACAGAAATTTATGAAGGTACTTCAGAAGTAATGTTAATGGTTGTATCAGGAGCATTATTAAGATAGTAGAAAAAATTTAGGGGGAATATATGAATATATTTGTATGTGCAAAGCAAGTTCCAGATACTAATGAAATTAAAATAGATCCTGAAACTAATACACTAATTAGAAAAGGAGTTCCAAGTATCTTAAATACTTATGATGCTTTTGCTCTAGAACAAGCTTTAAGAATAAAAGACAAAGATCCAGAAAATGTAAAAATAACTGTTATTTCAATGGGACCACCACAAGCAGAATCTATGCTTAGAGATACTCTTGCAGTTGGAGCTGACAAAGCTTATTTAGTAACTGATAGAAAATTTGGTGGATCTGATACCCTTGCAACAAGTTATATTATCTCTGAGGCTATAAAAGAAGTAGCTAAAAGAGAAGGTGACTATGACATGATTTTCTGTGGTCTTCAAGCTATAGATGGAGATACAGCTCAAGTAGGTCCAGAAATTGCTGAGCACTTAGATGTACCACAAGTAACTTATGCTTACACAGCTGAATTAAATGATGAAGGAATCAAAGTTCTTAAAGAAGTTGAAGGTGGAGCATTAAATATCCAAGCTAAACTTCCAGCTCTTGTAACATTTACAAAATACGGCGATGAAGAATTAAGATATCCAAAAATCAAAAATAAAATGAAAGCTAAAAAAGCTACAATTGAACAAATTACTTTTGAAGAACTAAAAGAAAATATTGATGAGAAAGCAATAGGACTTAAAGGTTCACCAACAAGAGTTAAAAAATCTTATACACCTGAACATAAAAAATCTGGAGAAATCTACAACGATGAAGATGCTAGCGTTTCTGTAGATAAGTTAATGAATGCTCTTTCTGATGAGAAACTTATTTAGGAGGATATGATGAGTGAAAATAAAAATCTTTGGGTAATTGTAGAAACAAAAGAAGATGGATCAGCTGTAAATGTTGGGCTAGAACTAATGAATCCAGGAAGAAGAATGGCTGATGCTATTGATGAAAAATTATATGCTATAATTATCGGATCAAATGTTGATAAAGCAAAAGAAGAAGTTAAAGAATATGGCGTTGACGGAATAATCACAGTAGATAATGAAGTTTACAAAGATTATAATACAGAAGTTTACGCTGATGCTATAGATCAATTAGTTAAAAAACATAGTCCAAATATTATCTTAATCGGTGCTACAAACCAAGGAAGAGATTTAGGACCAAGAGTTTCAGCAAGACTTCACACAGGACTTACAGCTGACTGTACAGAACTTGATATTGATGCTGAAACAAAAGAAGTTAGATGGACAAGACCTGCATTTGGTGGAAACTTAATGGCTATGATTTTATGTCCAGACCACAGACCACAAATGGGAACTGTTAGACCAGGAGTATTCTCAAAAGAAGCTATTGGTGCAAAAGATGATATTGATGTAATTGATGAAGATATCAAATTTGAAGGCGAAGCTAGAACAAAAATCTTAGACTTTATCCCTAGAGATGAAGGAGATGATGTAGATTTAGTTGGTGCTGAATTTATAGTTTCTGGTGGACGTGGACTTGGTGATCCTAAAAACTTCTCACTTATAAAAGACTTGGCTGATGCTCTTGATGGAACTGTTGGATCAAGCCGTGCTGCTGTAGATGCCGGATGGATTTCACACTCTCACCAAGTAGGACAATCAGGAAAAACTGTAGGACCAAAAGTTTATATAGCAATAGGAATTTCAGGAGCTATCCAACACTTGGCAGGAATTAATGCTGCAGATAAGGTTATAGCTATAAATAAAGATCCAGATGCTCCAATTTTTGCAAGAGCTGATTATGGTATAGTTGGTGACTTATTTGAAGTAGTTCCAAAACTTACAGAAGCAATAAAAAATAAAAAAGCAAATTAATTGAAAAATTTTATAAAGTTTGGGTATATTTTATATAGATCTCAAATTGGTTTAAGGATGAGGTAAATCTCATCCTTAAATTTTATAGAGAAAAATTTTCTATTATTATAAATTATATTTGTAAAACAGGAGGAGATATGGATTACAATAAGATTTACAAGCAAAAACTAATTAGTGCAAAAGAAGCTGCAAAGTTAGTTAAAAGTGGTGATTATGTGGATTATTCTTGGGGAGTTTTAGCACCACATGACTTTGATGAGGCTTTTGCAAAAGAAATTACTTCCCTAAATGATATCGTTGTCAGAGGTGGGGTTGAGCTTGAAAAATATAAAATTTTTGATTCAGATGAAAAAAATGAACACTTTGTTTATAATTCATGGCATTCATTAGGTGTTATTAGAAAACTTGCTGGTGAAGGAAGGGCATTTTATTCCCCATTAAAATATTCAGAGCTTCCAAAATATTACAGAACATCTATAAGAAAACCCAATGTTTTTGTAACTCAAGCAAGTCCAATGGATGAACATGGTTATTTCAATTTCGGTGTATCAGCATCACATCTTTATGCTGCAATAGAAAATTCAGATATAGTAATAATTGAAGTAAATAAAAAAGTACCAAGAGGACTTGGTGGATATGAAAATTGTGTTCATATAAAGGAAGTTGATTATATTATTGAAGGATCAAATCCTGAAATGATAGCTTTGGGAAAACCACAACCAAGTGATTTAGATAAGGAAGTTGCAAAATTTGTAGTAGAAGAGTTAGTAGATGGAGCATGTTTACAAATTGGAATTGGTGGACTTCCTACAGCGATTGGAAATGAGATAGCTAAGTCTGATTTAAAAGATTTAGGAGTTCATACAGAAATGTATGTAGATTCATTTGTTGAATTATCAAAAGCAGGAATTATTACTGGTAAAAAGAAAAATATCGATAGAGGAAGACAAGTTTATGCCTTTGCAGCAGGAAGTAAGGAATTATATGATTTTATAGATAATAATGAAGAACTTTGTGCATCTCCAGTAGATTATTGTAATGGTATTGAACAAATCTCAGCCTTAGATAATTTTATGTCTATAAACTCAGCCCTTGAAATTGATTTAAATGGTACAGTTTCTGCAGAAAGTTCAGGAATAAAACATATATCAGGCTCAGGTGGAGCTTTAGACTTTATGCTTGGTGCCTATAATTCTAAAGGTGGAAAATCTTTTGTAACTTTACACTCATCAAGAGTTGATAAGAAAGGAAAGAGACATTCAAATATTGTTCCTACATTAATTCCAGGAACACAACCTACAGGATGTAGGGCAAATACACATTATATAGTAACAGAGTATGGTATGGTTAATTTAAAAGGACAATCTTTGTGGGAAAGAACTGAAAAATTGATATCTATAGCCCATCCGGAATTTAGGGATGAATTAATCAAAGAAGCTGAAAAAATGAGGATTTGGAGAAAATCAAATAAATAGTTAAAAAAAAGTCAATATTTCTTGAAAAGCTAGGAAAACAATGTTATAATATAAGTGTAAGTTATTAATTTAACAATCAAAAGAAACTTTTTTAAAAAACAAAGGAGTAAATATGAAAATTGGTGTAATTGGTTCAGGAATAATGGGCGGCGGAATCGTAGAAGTAGCAGCTAAATTCCATGAAGTAGTAGTAAGAGATATTAAAGATGAATTTTTAGATAAAGCTAAAGCTAGAATAGAAAAAGATTATTCTAAGCAAGTATCTAAGGGAAGAATGGAAGAAGATGCTAAGGAAAAAGCAATCAAAAATATTTCTTATACAACTGATTTAAAAGATTTGGCTGATTGTGATGTAGTTATAGAAGCTGCAACAGAAAATCCAAAACTTAAAAAAGAAATCTTTAAAGAATTAGATGAAGTTGTTAAAGAAGGAGCAATTCTTGCTTCAAACACATCTTCACTTTCAATCACAGATATAGCTGCAAGCACAAATAGACCAGAAAATGTTATTGGAATGCACTTTTTCAATCCAGTACCAGTTATGAAACTTGTAGAAGTTATCAGAGGACTTCACACAAGTGATGAAACAAACAAAAAAATATTTGAACTTGCAGAAGAATTTGGTAAACAACCTATAGAAGTTAAAGAAGGACCAGGATTTGTTGTAAATAGACTTTTAATTCCAATGATTAATGAAGGAATTGGAGTACTTTATGATGGACTTGCAAGTGTAGAAGATATTGATAAGGGAATGCAACTTGGAGCAAACCACCCAATGGGACCTCTTGCTTTGGCAGATCTTATTGGACTTGATACATGTCTTGCAATTATGGAAGTATTGTTTAACGAATTTGGTGATAGCAAATACCGTCCAAATCCATTATTAAGACAAATGGTAAGAGCTGGAGATTTGGGTAGAAAAACTGGTAAAGGATTCTACGATTATTCTAAATAAAATTTTAAAAAATAAGTTCTCACAAGTTGAGGGCTTATTTTTTTACTAAAATTTTTATTTTGGGTATAATAAAATTGATATTATATATTGAAAGGAATTTATATGAATAAAGAAAAAAGAACCAGCAAATTATCATATTTAATTGAAACGATTATGTTTTTTACTTATGCATTTTTTGCTGTAAACTGGATAGCAGGATCAACCCTTACTCCAGAGATAATGGCACATTTTGGAATAAGGGAATTTTCACAAGCTACACTAATTTCCAATGCTGTAACTTTGGCTAAAATTATTGGAAATTTTGCGGCAGCTTATGTATTAAATAAATTATATCCAAAAAAATCTATTGGATTAGGTTCAATTTTTATTGTTTTAGGATCAGTAATTGCAATTTTTGCTCCAAATTTTATGATTTTTGTAATAGGAAGATTTATCATGGGATTTGGTGGAGCCTTGTTTATTGTGTATTTTTCCCCTGTAGTTATTGAATATTTCTCACCAGAGGATAGACCTTTGATTAATTCTTTAAACACAGTTTGCTATAATGTTGGATCAATTCTTGCCCTATTATTAGTTTCTCCTGTATTAAGACATTTTAATAATTGGAAACATTCGCTTTTGTTTTTTGCAGGAATTAGCCTTATCTTGTTTTTTTTATGGTTAATTTTTGGAAAAGATTTTGAAATTACAGATAAAACAAAAGAAAAATACACCTTAAAGCATGGTTTGAAAGAAAAAATTGCCTGGGTTATGCCCCTATCTTATTTTGGCCACCTTACTTTGTATATGGTAATGCTAAATATTTTTCCTATTTCAAATCTTTCACCAATTGATCCCAAAACTATTTCTACTCTTTTTGCAGTAGGTGGAGTTGTTGGAACAGTTATAGCCGTAATTTTGAGTAAAAAATTAAAAAAGAGGGTTCCTATTATTAAAATTTGTACCCTTATTTTTTCAGTGACTGCAGTTTTTATGTTAAGAGCAAAAAGTGGTTTTCTTGCATCTGTACTTGCTTTTTCTATGGGAGTTTTGATGTATGTTCCTCTAACAAGTTTTGTAACTATACCACAAGAGCTTCCAGGTATGAATCCTGCAAGACTTACTCAAATAATGTCAATTTATTGGGCTGTTGTATATTTACTTGAAACAATTGCCTTTTATTTTGTAGGAGTTTTAATTGATAAATTTTCTTACCAAACAGGTTTGTACTTTGCAGTAATTTTATCCTTCTCATTTTTTATAGGATCATTTTTCTTACCAGAGACTTCTGAATATAAAAATAACTAGCTTTATCTAAGCTAGTTTTTTTTTGAAGAAAATAGCTTGTGGTATAATTATAATGAGGTAATTATGGAAAGAAAATGTTATGGAAAAATTAATCTTAGCCTAGATTCTCTTTATAAGAGAGAGGATGGTTATCATGAAATTGATACTATTATGACTAGGATTTCTTTATTTGATAAACTAAAAATTAAAGAAAATAATACTAATGAGATAAAAATTAAAACAAATAGTAAAGTTTTATCTGATGAAAATATTGAAAGTAATTTAATTTATAAGGCATGGTCCTTATTAAAAGACAGGGTTAAATCTCCGGGGGTAGATGTTTATCTTGAAAAAAATATCCCTATTGCAGCAGGTCTTGCAGGGGGTTCAACTAATTGCGCTGAAATGATTTTGGCCTTAAATGACTTGTGGGATTTAGCTTTGAAAGATGAGGAAATTTTTGAAATAGGAAAAAAATTAGGAGCTGATGTTCCCTTTTTCTTTTTAAAAAAATCTGCCAGAGCCCAAGGAATTGGTGAAATTTTAAGTGAATTTAAGATAAATTTGGATATGAAAATTCTACTTGTAAATGATGGGACAGCTATTTCTTCAAATTTTGTATATAAAAGATTAAAAGATTATGGTACGGTTGAAACTGAAAAAATTATTAAGGGACTTGAGGATTCTGATAAGAGTATAGTAAAAGATTTCAAAAATGTGATGGAAGATGTTGTATATGAAAATTTCCCTCACCTATTAGATATTAAAAATAGACTTGAAAATTTTGGGGCAAGCAAGGCTTTACTTAGTGGAAGTGGGGCAAGTATTTTTGCTGTATTTTTTGATGAGGATCAAATTAATAAGGCTTATCAATCTATTAAGGATGATTATAAGTTTGTTGAGAGGGTGAGTTTAATAGATGACTAATATTGGAGTTTTTGATTCTGGTTTGGGTGGCCTTACTGTTTTAAGAGAACTTTCTAAAAAACATAAGGCTAATTATTTTTACCTAGGTGATAATAAAAATGTTCCCTATGGGAACAAGTCAAACGAAGAAATTATCAAACTTTCTAAAGATATTGTAAAATTTTTAATAAAAAAAGATATAGATTTTTTTGTTATTGCTTGTAATACTATTTCTGTTGTGGCTATAAAAGAGCTTAGGGAAGAATTTGATAAAAAATTTATTTCTATAACAGATGAAGGGATTAAAGAAGCTTTAAACAAAAATGGAGATGTCTTTGTAATGGCTACAAAGGCTACCTGCAAAAATCATGCTTATAAAAAAATAATCGAAGGAAGGTCCTCTAAAAAAGTATATGAAGAATCTTGTCCTAAGCTTGTAGATTATATAGAAGAAGGGATTTTAAGTGGGGAAAAAATTGATAGCCAATTAAAAGATTATTTGACTATTGCTAATGAGAAAAAAATTGAAAATATAATTTTAGGCTGCACCCACTATCCTATTATTAAAAAAACCATAGAGAAAAACCTGACCTATAAGGCAAATATTATTGATCCTGCAAAGGTTTTGGCAAGAGATATTGTATTTGAACAAGATAAAAATCTTAATATAGAAATTTATATGACTGATGTAAATGAAATTTCACAAGATATGACAAATAAAATAATGGGTAAGAATATAGAGATAAAAAGTATTTATTAATAAATCTTACATAAATTTAACAAAAACTTAAAAAAGATAAAAGGAGAAAATTATATGATATATGCAGTTATAGATATTGGATCAAATACTATTAGGCTTTCAGTCTATAAGGAAAAAGAAGGAAAAATTTATAATCTTTTTAATGAGAAAGAAGGGGCAAGTTTAAGATCTTATATCAAAAATGGTGAGTTAAATGAAAAGGGTATTGAAAGACTTCTAGATACACTTAGGAATTTTAAACATTTAATTAATAATTTTGATGATATAGACTTTGTTTATCCTTTTGCTACTGCAACTATAAGGGATTCTTCAAATAGAAGTGAAATTTTAAAAAGAGTTAAAGATGAAATAGGCTTTGATATTGAAATTTTATCAGGTGAAGAAGAGTCAAAACTTTCTTTCTTAGGAGCTAATTCATCCTTGGAAGTTACAAAAGGAGTTTTAACAGATATTGGTGGTGGTTCTAGTGAAATTGTTATAATTGAGCAAGGAAAGGTTATAAAATCAACATCTCTTGATATAGGATCTCTTTCTGCCTTTAATGATAATGTGGAATTTTTATTTCCGAACAAGGATGATAAAAAAAATATAGAAAAGGCAATAGAAGAAGAACTTGAGGAAAGAAGTTTCTACCAAGAAGACCATGATACCTTGTGTGGAGTAGGTGGATCTGCAAGGGCAAGTTTAAAACTTTACAATGAGTATTATAAGTTAGATAAAGAAAATTTTTCTATGGATAGGAAAAAACTTAAAAATATGTTAAAAGACTTGATAGACCATGAAGATAAGAAACTTTTAGATTTGATTCTTTCTGTAAAAGCTGATAGGGTTCATACTCTTATTCCTGGAATGATTATTTTAAATAAAATTGCCAAATATTTTAAGGTAGATAAAATTAATATTAGTCAAACTGGAGTAAGGGAGGGATATGTTTACAATAAAGTATTAGGAAAGGAATAAAAAATGGATATATCTTTTACACAAAATAGAGAATTGTCTTGGTTGAAATTTAATGAAAGAGTTTTGGACGAGGCTGATGAAAAAGATGTAGAATTATTTGAAAGACTAAAATTTCTATCAATATTTGATACAAATTTAGAAGAATTTTTTATGGTTAGGGTTGGCTCCCTTGAAGATTTGTCAAGGCTAAAGAAAAAGGCTGTAGATAACAAATCAAATATGACTCCAGAAGACCAACTTTTAGCTATAATGAAAGAATGTAAAAGATTATACCAAAAAAAAGATTCCGTTTATACTAGTATTATAAATGATTTTAAAAGTGAGGGAATAAATATAGAAAAAGTTTCAAATCTTGATAAGAAAGATTATGAAACAGTTAAATTTTTTTTCGATAGTAAGATTGAACCTATTTTAAATTTCCAAGTTGTTGATAGGGTAAGGCCTTTTCCGAGACTTCCAAATCTTTCTATAAATGTGATTTTTAACCTTATAAGGCAAAGAGAAAACAAAAAGGATAAGAATTATTTTGGAATAATCTATGTTCCAGATAAAATCGATAGATATTTAAAAGTTTCTCAAACTACTATAGTTTTATTAGAAGATATTATAAGAGAATTTGGAGAAAATGTATTTGATAATTACAATTGCATATCAAAACATATAATGTCAGTTACCAGAAATGCAGATATTTCATATGATGACGATGATTATGATGTAGATCTTGACTATAGGTCTTATATGAAGGATGTTTTGAAAAGAAGAAAAAGACTCCAACCTGTAAGACTTGAACTTGATGAAGAAATTGAAGATGAAGTTTTTGATTTATTATTAGAAAAATTACCACTAAAAAGAGAAAATGTATTTATAACGAAATCACCGATGAGGGCTGGCTTTATTTATGATATGCTAGCTGATATGCCAGAAACTTTGATAGAAAAATATTCTTACAAAAATTTTTCCCCTCAAAAATCACCCTTGATTGATGATAATATTTCAATGTTAGAGCAAATAGAAAAGAGAGATTTATTATTATCTTATCCATATGAAAGTATGGATCCTGTAATTAGGTTATTAAATGAGGCAAGTGAAGATGAGTCAGTAATTAGTATAAAAATTACCCTTTATAGGATTGCAAAAGATTCAGAAATTGCAAAAGCCTTAATAAAAGCAGCAGAAAATGGAAAAGAAGTTTTTGTTTTGATGGAATTAAGGGCAAGATTTGATGAAAATAATAATATAGTTTGGTCATCAAGACTTGAAAATGCTGGATGTAAAATTGTATATGGATTTGACAATTATAAGTGCCATTCTAAAGTTTGCCTAATAACAAGAATAAAAGATGATAAAATTGCATACACAAGTCAAATTGCAACAGGAAATTATAACGAAAAAACTGCAAAACTTTATACAGACTTTTCCTTTATGACAAGTAATGTAGAAATTGGTACAGATGTAAAGGAAGTTTTTGATAATATAATGATAGGAAATTTGGATGGATCTTATAAACATCTTCTAGTTTCACCAAAACCTATGCAAAGAAAATTAGATGAATTAATTGATGAGCAAATTAAAAGGCAAAAAGAAAATAAAAATGGTTATATTAGGCTTAAAATGAATTCAATTTCTGACAGGGAGCTTATTGATAAATTATCACAAGCCTCAAATGAAGGGGTAAAAATTGATTTATTAGTAAGGGGAATAACCTGTATATTGCCAGGTATTAAAAATAGGACTGAAAATATAAAAGTCCACCAAATTGTTGGAAGATTTTTAGAACACCATAGGGTTTATCAATTTGGAAAAGAAGATGATTGCAAATTATATATCTCATCAGCAGATTTTATGACAAGAAATATTAGAAACAGGATGGAAGTAGCTTGTCCAATTTATCAAGAATCAATTAAAAAACAAATTTTAGAATTTTTAGATATTATGTTTGCTGACGATGTTAAAACAAGGATAATGAATTCTAAGGGTGAATACGAAAAGATAGAAAACAAAAAGAACCTAGTAGCCCAAGATAAATTTATTCAAATGGCAATTGATAAGGCTAAGGAAAAAAATAAAGATAATAAAAGTCAAATTATACCAAACCACATCAAAAATAATAAAGAAAATATTTGTGAAAAAGAAAATAAGACCTTATTTGAAAAAATAAAAAACTTTTTCAAGTAGATTTAAAATCGCTAAGATAATTTTAGCGATTTTTTTATTATTTATTTGAAAAAGTTCATATATACTATACATATTTCCTAAATCTTGTGTTATAATGGAGTAAAGAAATTATAAAGTTTTTAAAATATTTACTATAAATTGAAATATATTTATATTATTTTTTAAACTATCCCACAGACGTAAATTGATTTATATTGAAATAGATGTAAGGAAGAAAATTAAAAAAATGGCAAATAAGAGTATAAGAGATTTAAGACGCAAAAAATTAAGAGAGAAAAAAAGAAAAAGAAGAAAAAATTTAATTAAGATTGGATTTTGTGCCCTAATTATAGTCGGGGCTTTGAAAATAGATTTTAGAAAAAAAACAGATGATATAAAAATAAGAAAACCTGTAGAAAATAGGTACGCCCAAGCAAATAAAAAAGAGGAAAAAAAGGAAGAAAAAACAGGGGCAATCCAAGTTGCGACAGCAATAGGATTTGAGGATTTAAAAATAAAAGATGATCAAAAGTTGGACAATGATGGATACAGTGATGTAATGAAATCTTATGTAAAATCGCTTAAAAGCCAATATTGCTACCAAGAGCCATCAGATTATTCGAAAACTTCTGTAAGTATAGGAAATGACCAATACATAGAATACTATGGCACAGAAAATTCCTTTTCAAAAATAAAAATCAATGACGATTTTTATTATGTAAACAAGTTTGGTCTAAGAAAGCTTAATAGTGACAATGAAAATATTGATGTTATAAAGGGAATTGTTTTTGTTAATAAAGAAAATCCCTTACCAAAAGATTTCAACCCTGGCCTTGATCCAACAAGCAAAAAAGCCTTTGACACTATGCTAATTGAAATGAACAGGGAAGGCTTGAATGTTAAGATTGCATCAGATTTTAGAAAAGGTGATAGTGAAGAAAAATTACTAGATCAAAATAATCCAGATGCTGATGATCCATTTACAAGCGAACACCAAACAGGTACTAGCTTTGACTTTTTTACTGACGATACCAAATACTCAAACAAATTCAAAGATACTGAAGAGTACAAATGGTTAAAAGATAATGCCTATAAATATGGTTTTATAGAAAGATACAAAAAAGAAAAAGAATCTATCACAGGAAAAAAACAAAGACCATGGCATTTTAGGTATGTAGGTGTAGAAAATGCAAAACAAATGTATGAAAATGATCTTTCATTAGAGGAATATTTAAAAATCAAATAATAATTTTTGGCACAAGTAATAGCTTTATTTCTTGTGCTTATTTTTATTAAATTTCAAAATTGAAAGTAGACTTATTAAAGATATAATAAGATTTATAATTTTAAAAAGAGAGGTAATTATGGGACAAACAGCATTTATGTTGATGCTTGTGACGATTCTTTCCAAAGTTTTTGGATTTTTGAGAGAGTCTGTTATGGCGTATTATTATGGGGCTGGAGATATTGTAGCAATTTATGCAGTAGCAAATACTCTTCCTGTAGTAATTGCAAATTTTGTTGCATCGGGAATTATTTATGGATTTATTCCTATTTATACTAAGGCAAAAAATGAAGAAGGACTAGAGGCAGCCGAAGATTTTACATCAAATATTTTTAATATCTTGATGGTATTTTCAATGGGTGCTGTAATATTTGGTTTTATTTTTGCAGGAGCATTTTGTAAATTATTCTCACCAGATTTAAAGGGAGAGCTTTTACAAACAGCTATAGTATTTACAAGAATTATAATGTTTGCAATTTTTGCATATCTTTATTCAGCAGTTTTCAGGGGATATTTAAATTTAAAGGGAAACTTTTTTGTACCAGCTGTGACAGGGCTTATAATGAATGTAATTATAATATTTTTTACTGTTATAAGTGGAACTTTAAAAAATCCTTACCTACTTGCTATTGGTTGTTTGTTGGGAAATGTTTTGCAATATATAATGTTTCCAAAGGCAAATAGAGATCACGGCTATAGACATTCAAACAAAATAGATATTCATAATAAATATATAAAAGCACTTATTATGATTTCTATTCCTGTTATAGTTTCATCAGCTGCTGGGGAAATTTCTTTGACAGTTGATAACTCTATGGCATCATACTTTTTTGGAAATGCTTCAATTTCATATTTGAGATATTCAAAAACACTCTTGTCATTAATAACTGGAGTTATAACAGTTTCTGTTACCACATCAATATTTCCAACAATTTCACACCTGGGACAAAGTGGAGATTTTGAAAATATGAAAAAACATTTAAATTCTGCCATAGTTTCTACAATGCTTTTGGTAATTCCAGCAACAATAGGAATGATGGCACTTGCAGTTCCAATAATTAAACTTGTTTATCAAAGGGGAGCCTTTGATAATAAATCAGTAATAGTTACAGCATCAATGCTAATAGCCTATGCACCTTTTGTAATATTTCAATCATTTTCAGATGTAATTGATAAGGGCTTTTATGCAGTTGGAGATTCTAAATCTCCAGTAATAATTGTAGTAATTCAACAAATAATAAATGTAATATTTAACTTTATTTTGATAAACTTTTTTGGAATTGAAGGACTCGCCCTATCAACAACCATATCAGCAGGAGCGGGAGCGATATTAATGTTGATGAAATTTAGGAAAAATTTTGGAAGAATAAATTTCAAATCTTCCCTAAAATCTTTAATTAAGATAACACTTTTATCAATGATAATGGGGCTTATTGCTTTAAGCTTATATTCAAAATTGTGCGTAAACATGTCATATCTTCCGTCCTTATTTATTTCAATAATAGTTGCAGGATTGTTCTACATAGTAACAATAATACTTGCAAGAATTCCAGAAGTAATGAAAATGGTAAATCACCTTTACCATAAAATTATAAAGAAAAGAAAATAAAAAGAGGCTCTAGCAAAATATTTTGCTAGAGCCTTCTTCTAATTTGCTATTAAATTTTTCATATAAATCGAAACAATTTTTGAGAAATTATCTAAATTTTTTATCCTACAAAAATCAGATCCGTATATTAATTTTGCATTTTCTATATCTTCATCTTCTCCAGTAAAAACTCCTAAAACTTGAATACCATCATTTTTTAAGGCCCTAATTTCCTTTGCCGTATCATCAACAGCTTTTTTGTCTACATATTGGTCCTTTATTTTTGCATTTACCGTATTTATATTGTGTTTTTCATCATTTGGACGGCCGTCAGATAAAATTATCAAAATTTTTCTTACATTTTCATTTTTATCTTCACTAATTAACTTGTGAATTGTCTTAAAGGCAAGGCCATCCCTATTTGCACCTGACGCAAAAAAATCATAAATATTTTCATTTTTTCCCTTATCTTTAAAGTCCCTATACATATTAAAAACAGTATAATCTCTTAAAGTTGAAAAGGAAGAAACCCTAATTGGAATATTTACCTTATCCATAGCATTTGCAATTATAAAAGCTTGGTTTGCTACAAGATTTTGCCTTTTAATTTGACTTGCCGATCCATCAATCAACAAATCTAATTGAAATTTTGGTTTTGGATCTTTGTTATTTGAAAAAAATACTTTAGATTCATTTAAAACTGGAGCCTTCCACACATTTACAGAATCAAGAAGTCCATAATTTTTTCTATAAAGTTCATCTTCTTCATAATTTGCCAAAGAATTTGTAATTGTCCTTGTAAGTTCATTTACAGCCCTGTTATTTATTGAAAGGTTCTTTTCAATATATTCTTTTGTCTTTTCTCTTTGTTTTTTTCTAACCTTTTGGTTAAATCTAGCATTTGGAGAATCGGTGTACTCTCCCTTGGTAAAATATAATTTTTTTGACTTATGAATGCCCTTGGCAAGTTCTTTTTCTAAAAGTTCTTGTCTTTTTTTGCTTATAGAAAGTTTTCCATAAAAATCCTCAATAAAAGAATCTTCTCTCTTATCACTGTCATCATCAGATTTTTCAAAGATAAAAATATCCTTGTTCATATCTTCTTTTTTTTCTTCAAAATAAATATAACCGTTAAACTCTGCAGATTGGATTTGGAATTGATCTTCTATATTTTTTTCAATATCAGATTCGTCTAAATCTTCATGGTCAAAATTTTTTGGCTTTTCTTCCTTAATCATTTGATCGAAAAGTTCATTGTATTGGTCAAATCTTTCAAAAAGAAAATATTTTTTAAAAAGCTTATTTAGCCTATCTATAATCTGGCTTGATTTATAAGTATCTATAGAAAAAAGTTCACCATAAAAGTTTCTAACAAGTTCGGCTTCGGTGATAGGTTTATTAAAAACTTTTCCGTAATAGGCTTTTTCTATTTGTTCATAAACATTGTCAGTGTCTTTTTTGTATTGGTATTTGTCAAGGATGTTTTTGGCATAAGATTTTCTTAAATCTTTAATTACAAGATTTGTTTTTTCTAATTTCCTATAAGATAAATCTTCCAATAATAAAAGTGTAATATTCTTAAATTCTTCAAAAAAAGGATTATCCTTTTTTAAATAAGAAAAAAATGAGGAAAATAAATCAAGTTTAAAATTTTTAAACTTGTACCCTTCAATAATATTTTTGTAATTTTTATCCATAGGATAGAAGGACTTTGGAAAAATTTTATAATCATCAGCAAAATCCCAAATTACATTCATTGCCCTTAACTTTTCAAAAGTATCAGTCATCAAATACACTCTCTTTGATTTCTTTTGGAAGTTTTGAATCAACACTATCTCTTACAAGCTCTCTTTCAAATTCATCAAAAGATTTATTAATTAGTCCCATTTCAATTGCATCGTATGGGTTAAGGCCTATTTCCATAGTTTCAATTGCAGAAATTAGTCCCCTAAGGTCGACTGATTTTGTAGAAATTTCTGAATTTTCACTCTTTTCTTGGAGGGATTCAAAAATATCTATAAAAGTTTCCAAATATTTTTCTTTTAATTTTGGAAATTTATCTTTCAATAAATGTTTTAAATTTTCCCTTGTAATATTTGGCATATTTATAACCATAAATCTTGATGCAAGTGCCTCGTTTACCTCTCTTGTTCCAACATAACCATAATTCATTGTTGCGATAAATCTTGTCTTATCATCAAGTTTTATTTTGTCATAACCTGGAATATCAATTACACGTCTGTGATCAAGAGTTGCGTGGAGGACAGAAATTGCCTCGTTTTTTGCCATATTTATTTCATCCAAAACACCAAATCCGCCTTTTTTTGCACATTCATAAACAGGTCCTTTTCTAAAAACTACTTTTCCGTCTTTAAAAGTATCAGCTCCAACCAAGGAATTGTAATCAGTATTTACGTGAAAAGAAATATCCCATGATGGACGGTTAAAAATATAGGAAAGATTTTGAGCCAAAACATTTTTTCCTGTAGCTTTTGGACCAGAAAGTAAAATATTTTTGCCAGATAAAATTGCAGTTATTGCTTTTTTTAAAACATCTTCCCCATAATATTTAAATTCTGGTTTTACAATCCTATCCTTATCTTCATCATCTATATCTGAATTTCTAAATTCTATTATTTTATCTATTAACTTTTCATTTAAATTTAATTCTTTTAAATAATCTATCATAATTCACCTCTTTTGCTATTATACAACAAAAAATCCAATAGGCTATTGACAAAGTCCATTTTAGGACTATAATATTACAAATAGAAAGGATCAAAATGCAAGAAGATAAATCACTTTATATTTTTAAATTATTTTCCGTAATTAGAAAAGTGCAGGGACTTAATAACCAAAGCTTTAAAGATATGAAAGCTAATGGTATAAAGACTGCAATTTTTTTATTTCTAATTTATGAAAAAAATATCACCCAATCCATAATTGTAGAAAGAATGGCTGTTGCCAAACAAACTATAAATAATGTGATTATGGAATTGTGTGAAAATGGTTATATAAAAAGAATTTCAGATAAGGATGATAAGAGGATAAAAATTTTAGAGCTAACAGATAAGGGAAAATCTTATGCAGATGATTTCTTAAAACCCTTAAATGATTATAATGAAAATTTATATGATAGACTTGGGGAAAAAAAGATTAAGCAAATGATAGAAGATTTTTCTAATTTAGCAGAAATTTTGTGTCAAATAAATAAGGAGGGGGAGAATGAATAGTTTAAAAGAATTTTTTGAAAATTTTAAATATTTAATGCCTGCTGTTGGCCAATATAAGAAAAATGCAAAAATTTCTATGCTAGCCACAAGTATTGAAACTATTTTGGAACTTGTAGTTCCTACAATTATGGCTTTAATAATTGATAGGGCAGTAAGCAGGAAAGATATTAAAATGACCTTTATCTTGGGTGGACTAATGATTGTAGTTTCACTTATATGTATGTATTCAGGAATGGTTGCAACCAAACACGCATCAGCAACCTCATCTGGTTTTGGTGCTAATTTAAGAAAGCTTGCCTTTGGTAAAATTCAAAAATTTGGTTTTGAAGATTTGGAAGAATTTAGGACATCTTCTCTTATAACAAGGCTTACAAGTGATATCCAACAAATAATTTTTTCTGTATTTTTGGCAGTAAGATTTATTATAAAAACTGTGGTTATGGCCCTTGTAGCTGTAGTTTTATCAGTAAAAGTATCACCAAGGCTTTCACTTTTATTTTTAGTTACCCTACCACTTTTAGTCATTGCCATATTTTTTACTATGTCAAAGGTAATTCCAGGATTTAGACAATTTAGAAAAGAATTTGATAAATTGAATTTAATAGTTCAAGAATCTTTAGCAAATATTAGGGTTATAAAATCTTTTGTAAGAGATGATTTTGAAATTAAAAAAATGGCAGAACAAAATTTCACCATGTACAAATTAATTGATAAGGCAAGTGGAGCTATGTCTTATATAGGACCTATTGCCAATGTAATTATGTTTGGATCAATGGTTTCTATAGTTTGGTTTGGTGGAAATGAAATTATTAGTGGACAAATTAAAGTTGGAGAGCTAATGAGCTTTATTATGTATTCAATGATGCTTTTGGGTGCATTTTTGGGAATTTCTATGGTTTTGATGCAAATGATGGCATCAAGCCCTGGGGTTGTTAGAATTGCAGAAGTTATTGAACACAAACCATACATGAACAATGATGAAAAAATTGAAAATTTAGAAGTTAAAGATGGATCAATTGATTTTAATAATGTTTCTTTTAAATATGGAAAAGATTCTGACAATTATGCCTTAAAAGATATAAATCTTCATATAAAAGAAGGAGAATCTATAGGAATTTTAGGATCAACTGGTTCAAGTAAGTCGACCTTGGTTCAACTTTTACCTAGACTTTATGATATCGATAAGGGAGAGTTAAAAATCGGTGGCCTTGATATAAAAAAATACGACATAGAAAGATTAAGAGATGCTGTAAATATTGTTTTACAGAAAAACACCTTATTTTCTGGAACGATTGAAGAAAATATAAGGTGGGGAGATCTTGATGCATCATTTGAGGAAGTAGAAAAAGTAGCTAAAATTGCTTGTGCAGATGAATTTATAAAAGAAAGAGCTGATGGATACCAATCAGTCTTAGGTCAAGGGGGAACTGGAGTTTCTGGTGGTCAAAAACAAAGAATTTGTATAGCTAGATCTTTACTAAAAAAACCAAAAATTTTAATTTTAGACAATTCTACATCAGCTGTTGATACAAAAACGGAAAGCAAAATTGTTGAAGGAATAAATAAATATTCGAAAAATTTAACAAAAATTATTATATCTCAAAGAGTTTCATCTTTTAAAAACTGCGATAGAATCTTGGTTATGAAAGATGGATATATTGAAGATATAGGAAGTCATGACCAAGTTTATAGTAGAAATGATTTTTACAAGAAAACTTATGATATGCAAGAGAAAGGAAGTGATATAGATGAAAAATAAATTAAATTCATCAAAAAATAATCCAGCTTCCCACGGAGGTATAAAAAGACTTTTAAAATATTTATTTAATTATAAGTGGCAAATGTGTTTGGTTATAATTTCTGTAATAGTTTCAACTGTATGTCAAATTTTGGGAATGTCACTTTTACAGCCAACAATCGACACGGCAATTTTAAAAGCAGATATAAATGGGCTTAGGTTAAACATAATTAAGATGATAATCTTATTTTCTATTTCAGCCCTAACTTCTATAATTTTTTCAAGACTTATGGTAAGGGTAAGTGAAAAAAGTATTAGGGATATAAGGAATGAATTATTCGCAAAAATTCAAAGCATGGACATAGGATTTTTTGATCAAAATACTCACGGAGAAATAATGAGTAGGTTTACAAATGATACTGACATGCTTGGTCAATCCTTAGCCTCATCAATTCCAAATTTATTACAATCTTTCTTATTATTTGTAGGAACTTTTGTAATAATGTTTGTAATAAATTTTAGGCTTACAATTTTGACTATATTAACAATTTTTATAATGCTTGCTATTTTAAAAAGAATTGTAAAAAAATCAACAAAATTATTTTCAAGAAACCAAGTTGAACTTGGAAAAATGAATGGTTTTATTGAAGAAACTTTATCAGGTCAAAAAATAGTAAAAGTTTTTAACTTTGAAGAAAATTCAAAAAATAAATTTAATCAAATGGCCGATAGGGTCAGGGAACTAATTTGGCAGGCGAATACTGTAATGGGAAAAATTATGCCGTTTTTGAAAAATGGAATAAATATTTCTTACGCCATAGTTTGTATGGCTGGAGCCTTTCTTACTATTGTAGGTCAAATGACTGTAGGAACTCTTGCAACATATTTAACCTATGTAAGGCAATTACAAAATCCTATAGCAACAGTTTCTCAACAAGCAAATGTTATGGCCCAAGCTGTAGCAGGGGCAAATAGGATTTTTGAAATTTTGGATATGGAAGGTGAAAAGGACGATGGATATATTGACCTTGTCCATGCAACTATTGATAAGACCGGAAATTTCAAAGAAGCAGATACTTTAACAGGAATTTATGCTTGGAAAAAAGTTGAAAATGGTAAGGCTCTTTATAAGAGGCTTGAAGGAAAAATTGACTTTGAACACGTTAATTTTTCTTATGATGGAAAAAATCAAATTTTAAAAGATGTAAGTTTTTATGCAAGACCAGGAGAAAAAATTGCCTTTGTAGGATCTACTGGGGCTGGAAAAACTACTATTACAAATGTAATTACAAGATTTTATGATATAGATTCAGGCTCAATAAAGGTTGATGATATTGATATTAATAAAATTCAAAAACAAGCTTTAAGGAGGGCCTTTGGAATGGTTCTTCAAGATGTAAGTTTGTTTACAGATTCCATTTATGAAAATATAAGATATGGAAGGCTTGATGCAAATGACGATGAGATAAAAGCAGCTGCTAGGATGAGCAAGGCTGACTCATTTATTAAAAGACTCCCACATGGATATGATACAAAAATTTATGGAAATGGATCAAGCTTGTCTGATGGACAAAATCAATTAGTTTCAATTTCAAGAGCAGCTGTTGATGAACCATCCATGCTAATTTTGGATGAGGCAACAAGTTCAATAGATTCAGCAACAGAGCTTACAGTAACAGATGCTATGGACAATCTTATGACAGGATCAACATCAATTGTAATTGCCCATAGATTATCAACAATAAAAAATTCAGACGTAATAATGGTAATGGATGGTGGAAAAATAATCGAAAGAGGAGATCACCAATCCTTAATGGCAAAAAAAGGAACATATTATCAATTATACACAGGAAAATTAGAATTAGATTGAATAAAAAAGGTAGAAAGCTTATAACTTTCTACCTTTTTTTATTTAGTATATGAATTTAAAATCGATCTTTCAATTAAGTTTCTATAAATTTTTGATCCTTCAATTTCTGGATGAACCATATCTTTTGCGAATAAATTAGTTTTTCCTTTTGCAAATTTATACCAATCAACCATATAAGCATTTTTATTTTGATCACAGAACTTTTTGATTCTTCCATTAATACTTTCTTCCCAAGATTGGCTATTTACAGTATTTACAAAAAATACCTTTCTTCCATCTGCTATATTTAAAATATCTATCATATTTTGATCGGTCAAAGATCCATTTGAACCCAATGAAATTAAAATAATATCACCAAGTCCTTTGCTATTTTTTATAGCCTGTAAGACGCCAGGTCCATCTGTCATTTGCCTACCAACTTCTCCATCAAGATATAAGTTTGGAGAAAATTCTCTCAAAAATGGGTCTATATTAATTAAAACAGAATCCCCAACAGCAGTTATTGAAATATTTTTTAAAAATTCTTTTTCTTCATTTGTAAAATCAAAATCATCATAGGCTTTTTTCTTTGAAATCTTCTTATTTGGTAATTTTTGATTTGTCTTTTCTTTATTTTTATCTTTATTAATATATTTTTTATTATTTTTTTCAATATTTTCTTTGTTTTCACTAATCCTTTTTTCAAGATTTTTCATATCTTTTTCCTTAGGATTTGGCAAAAATATAGAGACTACATTTAATATTACAAGTAAGATTACAGTTACTAAGAAATATTTCTTTAAATCAAACTTTCTATTAAAAATAAGGTAGGTTATTTCCGATAAGATAATAACTATGACTATTTCCAACAGATATGCATAAAGCCTTGGCAAAGTAGTTGATGCAAAAAAATAAGAGATAAAGGTATTAACCACATATTGCCACATATAAATGTAGTAGGACCTAAGCCCTATATAATAAAGGAAGGTTTTAAAAATTCCCATTTCTTTTTTATTAATATGGATAAGATTATTTTTTTCATACAAAAATAAAAGACCAATTAGTAAGGCTTGAATAAGGGTATAAAGTGGCATTATTATCCTATAGGTATATAAACTTTCACCTTGAACAAAAAAGTAGACAATAATAGTCAAAAATCCCAATCCATATAAAATATATTTTTCTTTAATATTTTTTTCTTTGATAAAAGAAATAATCTTATAAATATTATCTATCAATAAATAGGCTAGGGCTCCTATAAAAAGAGTATTAATTCTTGTATCAATTCCATAATAAATCCTTGAAATATTATTCTCATCAAATGATAAACTTATCATTAAAATCAAACTTAAAGTTGAAAACAAGGTAAAAATAAAAATTCTTACATTCTTGTTATTGATCTTATTAATAAGGTAGTTTATCAAATAAAAAATTAAAATAAATTGCACTTGCATAGAAATATACCAAAAATGAGTAAAGAGTGAAAAATATCCGTTTTTAGTAAAATAAGATCCACCTTTTATAATTTGGTAAATATTTTGATATGACAAGGCAACAGGAATTGACGATTTTATAGAATCGTGAAATACAACCTTTGATAAAAAAAGACTGGTTAGTAAAGATATAACAAGCACAAAATACAGGCTTGGTAAAAGTTTGATTAGTCTTTTTTTTATAAGTTCAATAAAAACTTCTAAATCAAAATTTTCAATGTTATCTAATTTTTTCATCATTAAAAATCCACTTAAAACAAAAAAGCTGATAACTGCCATAAATCCACCTGGTAAAGTCCTAACAGATGAGTGAAATATACAAATAGCAATAATAAAAACAGCTCTTAGAAAAGTGAATGAATCTATTTGTTTGTTTTTTCTCATAAATCCCCCAACAAAGTAATTATAGATTAGTGAGATAAAAATATCAATATTTGAGGGAAATTGTAACCTTTGTTAACTAATAATAATTAAGGAAAAAAATTAGGGATAAAAGAATAAAAAAACAAAATAAATTTTCTATATTCAAAATAAAATAATAAATATCCATAAGCTATTTAACTTTAATTATAAATATATTTTAAAATTAAGAAAAAATATATTAATATACTTGTAAAAATAAATGTAATAATAAATTAAAGTAAAAAGATTTGACAAGAAATTAAAAAGGTGGCATAATCATTATTATAAATTTTAATTTGTATTTATTCTTTTAAAAGAAATAAATATTAAAGGAGGAGAAATGAAAAAAACAAAAAAATTAATGGCCTTGGCATTTGCATCGATATTTGCCTTTGCAGGATGCCAAGCTAAGGATGGAGAAAGTAAAAGCACAGAAAATTCTGACACAGTAAAAATAGGAGCTATTATTCCTCAAACTGGACCAGTTTCAAATTATGGAAATTCTTCTGAAAAAGGAGCCCTACTTGCAGTAGAAGAAATTAATAAAAATGGTGGAATAAATGGCAAAAAAATTGAATGGGTTTCATACGATGATAAGGGTGAGATAACAGACTCGACAACTGCCTACAATAAATTAAAGGGTGAAAATGTAGCAGCTATTGTAGGACCGATAACTTCAAAACCTGCTCTTGCTGTTTCTGAAATTGCAAAAAAAGATAAAATACCAATGATTACTCCAACAGGAACCCAGGTTAATATAACTGAGGGCAAAGATAATATTTTTAGGACATGCTTTACAGATCCTTACCAAGGAAAGTTATTGGCAATATTTGCATCTGAAAATCAGAAGGCAAAAAAAGTTGCAATTCTTAGAAATACTTCATCAGATTATTCTAATGGAATAGCAGATGAATTTAAAAAAGAGGCAGAAAAATTAAAACTTGATCTTGTTGCTGATGAATCCTATGGAGATAATGACAATGACTTTAAGGCACAACTTACAAAAATAGCAAAAGCAAGTCCAGATGTATTATTAATTCCTGATTATTATGAAAAAATTGCCCTTATAGTTCCCCAAGCTAGGGACGCCGGAATAAAAGCGAAATTTATAGGATCTGATGGATGGGATGGAGTAATTAATGTAATGGATAAATCCCAATTAAATTTAGTAGATGGATCATGTTTTTCAAATCACTTTGCCCTAGATAGCGCTGATCAAAGAGTAAAAGATTTTGTAAAGAAATTTAAGGATAAAAACAAAGAAGACCCATCAGCCTTTTCAGCACTTTCATATGACACAGTATATTTATTAAAACAAGCTATGGAAGAGGCTAAGAGTGAAGATAAGGATAAGGTTGTTGAGAAAATTAAAAATATAGAATTTGACGGAATAACAGGAAAATTCAAATTTAATGAAGACAATAATCCAATTAAATCTGCATCTATGATGGAAATAAAAGATGGGGCTTATAAATTTAATTCAATAGTGAAAGCTGATTAATCAAAAAGGGGATTGCAACTTTGCAAGGCCCCTTAAATTTTAAGGAGAAGTTATGAATTTTTTGATTCAATTTTTTAACGGCCTACAATTAGGGTCTATATATGCCTTGATAGCCTTGGGCTATACCATGGTTTACGGGGTAGCAAAATTAATAAATTTTGCCCACGGAGATATAATAATGGTTGGCGCCTATACAATATTTTTTGTAGTACAAACAAGTCTTTTCAAAAGTGGACTTCCTTTATATTTGTCAATTATTCCAGCAATTATTGCTTGTACACTTTTGGGAGTTGTAATAGAAAGAGTAGCCTATAAACCACTTAGAAATTCTTCATCAATTTCTATCCTTATAACTGCAATAGGAGTTTCCTTATTTTTAGAAAATTTATTTGTAAAATTTTTTACAGCTAATGCAAAACCTGTACCAAGTTTATTTAAACAAGCTAGCTTAAATATTTTTGGAATAAGCTTATCTTTTCAAACATTTTTTACCATAGTTTTGACAATTATACTTACAATAATTTTGCAAATTTTTATTTCAAAAACAAAGTACGGAAAAATGATGCTTGCAGTAAGCGAAGATTATAAGGCATCAAGCCTTGTTGGAATTAATGTAGATAATACTATGACAATGACTTTTGCGATAGGCTCAGCTCTTGCAGGTGTTGCTTCTCTTTTATATGTATCATCATATCCTCAAATAACTCCTTTTATGGGATCTATGCTCGGCATAAAAGCTTTTACAGCGGCTGTTGTTGGAGGGATTGGATCAATTCCAGGAGCTGTAATCGGTGGATTTATTTTGGGAATGATAGAAGTTATGACAAGGGCATATCTTTCAAGCTCTTATGCAGATGCAATTGTATTTATGGTTTTAATTGTAGTTTTAATATTTAAACCAACAGGAATTTTTGTAAGTTTGGAAAAGGAGAAAGTTTAAAATGGATAAGAATAAAAAAACATCATATATAGCAAGTTTTGGACTTATTTTAATTTCCTTTGCCATTATTCAAATTTTAATTTCTGTGGGAATAATTGATTCTTATTGGCAATCTATTATATTTTTATTATGTATCAATATAATTCTTTCCATTTCATTAAATATAACTGTAGGAAATTTGGGACAAATCACCTTGGGACATGCAGGCTTTATGTCAATTGGTGCCTATAGTGCGGCAATATTTTTAAAAACAGGACTTGTCCAAGGGATATTTGGATTTTTTATAGCTTTAATAATTGGTGGTTTATTTGCATTTTTATTTTCACTTGCAATTGGAGTTCCAGTTTTAAGATTAAATGGAGATTATTTAGCAATTGTTACTCTTGCCTTTGGAGAAATTATTAGAGTTGTTGTTGAAAATTTATCTATAACTGGCGGAGCTCAAGGTATGGCAGGAATTCCAACAATCGATTCATTTGGATTAATATTTTTTGTTACAGTTTTATCTGTCGTATTTATGTATTCAATCATGACATCAAGATTTGGTAGGGCAGTTCTTGCTATAAAAGATAATGAACTTGCAGCTGAGTCTTGTGGAATCAATACAACAAAATCAAAAATATTTGCCTTTACCTTATCAGCACTTTTTGCGGGCGTTGCTGGTGCAATTTATGCCCAAACAACAGGAGTAATCGCAGCCAATGTATTTAATTATAATAAAAGTTTTGATATTTTGGTAATGGTTGTTTTAGGAGGAATGGGATCTTTTACAGGATCGATAATTTCAACTATAGTTTTGACAGTAGTACCAGAAATTTTGAGAGCTTTTGCAGAATACAGGATGATAATTTATTCTGTAATTTTAGTAATAGTTATGATATTTAGACCACAAGGACTAATGGGACGAGAAGAATTTTCGATTTCTAGGCAAATTGCTAGATTTAAAAGAAAATTAAAAAAGTAAGGAGTAATAAATGGATAAAAGTAGGTCAATTTTAAAATGTGATAATATTTCCATCTCCTTTGGAGGATTAAAGGCGGTTAATGGATTTAATCTTGATGTAAAAGAAAAAGACTTGATAGGTCTAATTGGTCCAAATGGTGCTGGGAAAACTACAGTTTTTAATATGTTAAGTGGGGTTTATCAGCCAAACCAAGGATCCATTTATCTAGATGGAGAAAATATTACAGGACTTCCAGTCCATAAATTAAGCCAAAAGGGAATTGCTAGAACTTTTCAAAATATAAGACTTTTTGATTATCTATCAGTTGTTGATAATGTAAAACTTGCTATGAATAAAGACATGCGATATAAAATCTTTGATGGCATGCTAAGGCTTAAAAATTATTGGAAAGAAGAAAGAGAGGCTACAAAAAAAGCATTAGAAATTTTAAATATTTTAGGACTTGCAGCATATGCGAATGATAGTGCTGGAAATTTATCTTATGGGTCACAAAGAAAACTAGAAATAGCTAGGGCTCTTGCAACAAATCCTAAATTATTATTATTAGATGAGCCAGCAGCTGGAATGAATGCAATAGAAACAGAATCATTGATGGATACAATTAGGATGATTAGAGATAAATTTGATATATCTATAGTCTTAATTGAACATGATATGAAATTAGTTTTGGGAATTTGTGAAAAACTTTATGTATTAAATCACGGCATAGTAATAGCAAAGGGAGATCCAAAAGAAGTTGTTAAAAAAGATGATGTAGTTAGTGCTTATCTTGGAAGTGGATATGGAGAAGAAGATGCTTAATGTAGAAAATTTAAATGTTTATTATGGAAATATCCACGCAATAAAGGATGTTTCTTTAAAGGTAAATAAGGGAGAAGTAGTTTCTTTAATAGGGGCAAACGGAGCAGGAAAAACAACAACTCTCCAAGCAATCTCTTCTTTATTAGAAAAAAGAAGTGGAAAAGTTAGTTTTGAAAATGAAGACATAACAAATGAAAAAGCCTTTAAGATTACAAGGCTTGGAATAGCTCAAGTACCAGAAGGAAGAAGAGTTTTCTCAAACTTATCAGTTTTGGATAATATAAGTTTAGGGTCTGTAGCTACAAGTTTAAATGAAAAAGAAAAAGAAGAAAAAATTAAAAGAATCTATAAATTATTTCCTGTTTTAAAAGATAGAAAAGATCAAAAAGCAGGAACCCTTTCTGGTGGAGAACAACAAATGCTTGCCATGGCAAGGGCAATAATGACAAATCCCAAATTATTATTATTAGATGAACCATCAATGGGACTTTCTCCCTTGTATGTAGAAAAAATATTTGAAACTATAAAAATATTAAAAGAAGAAGGGTCAACAATTTTGCTTGTAGAACAAAATGCAAATCTTGCCCTAGATATATCAGATAGGGCCTACGTTCTAGAAACAGGAAAAATTGTAAAAGAAGATAGGGCAGAAAATCTTAAAAATGATCCTGCAGTAAAAAGTGCATATTTGGGAATTTAAAAATACTAGAAATTAGTTTTAAGCTAATTTCTAGTATTTTTTTGAAAATTTTTATAAGCTAAATTTATTATTTTAGAAAGCTCTTTTGGAGAATAAATATTAACTTCATGACGAGAATTTTGGATCAAAAATAAATTTGAATTTGGAATTAATTTATTTAATGATTTTGCTGCTTTTAAATTTGCCCTATCTTTTTTTCCACAAACTATAAAAACATCTGTAGAAATTTTATTTATTTTTTTCTATAATCCAGGTTTTTAATTGATGAGGCTATAGAGAACATGTTATTTTTTGATATTTTTGTTTTTTTGAAAAATTTTTCTGGCATAATTTTAAAAATAAGATTTTGGAAATTCATAAGCATTTTCGGTATCTTATATTGCGGGGCAATTAGAATTAAGCTAGCTATTTTTTGGGGATTTCTAAAATATAATTTCATAGCTAAGATAGCACCAAGGCTTATTCCACAAATAATAACTGGTTTTTTTATGCCTTTAATTTTATTTTCTAACATATCTACTAGGTCAAAAAAAGTTAAATCTTTACTATTATTTGGAATTAAATCAATATTTTCAATATCTTTAAAATTAATATTTTCTATAGTCTTATCAAAAGCTTCTTTATTTTGTCCAAGTCCATGCAAAAATAATATTTTTACCTTATCATTTTGCATATTTTAATTTCCATTTTTTATTTTGCAAAAATTTGATCGTTGTGATTGTAGATTTCCAAAATAAAATACCGATTATAAAAAATAATAAGGCCAAAATAAGACCTGCAATTAAGGCTAAAAATCCTTTTAATTCAAATCCAAAAAATATAAATTTCATTTCATCGATTGGTTTAATGTGAATTATCCCTTTAAAAAGTCCCATTACTCCTGCTAAGACGCTTATACCACTGGAGAAGAAAAAGGAAATAGAAAGTATTGCAAGAGTTGGTATTAAAGAGATCCAAGCTAATGAAGCATAAGAATAAAATCCTATAGCCATAAATAAATTTTTAAAGGAAAAATCTTTGCTTTTCACAATACTATCACCCATATAAGAAAAGGCTAAATCTTTTGGACTTTCCATTTGAGAGATTATGTACTCAGAACTTTGTCCATTATTAAGTCTTTCATAAAATGAATTTTTAAGTTCACTCAATATGTCAGTTTTTTCTGAAATTGACATATATTTTAAATTTTTATCTACTTGTGACAAATATTTTTCTAAATTATCGTTAATTTTAGTATTTTTCATTTTTTATTCCTCTCTAAGATTTGAAATATTTTCTACTAGGACTAACCAATCTTTTTCTAAAGTTTTTAAATAAGAACTTCCAAGCTCTGTAAGTCTATAATATTTTCTTGGTGGAGTACCCTCTTCTGTATCTTTCCAATAAGCTTCTAAATAATTATTTTTTAAAAGCCTCCTAAGAAGAGGGTAAACAGTACTTTCTTTTGTTTGTAACATTGGATATTTTTCAAGAGTCTGAATTAGATCATATCCGTATCTATTCTTTTTCTTAATTAAAATTAAAATTGCAAATTCCAAAGTCCCACGTTTTATTTGTGAAATCCATTCTTCATTCATAAAAAGTCCTTTCTAAGTACCCATGTCTAACTATATACATTGTACAACATAGTATAGTGGTGTCAATAGGAGGAATTTTTTTATTAAATATTTGGAGAATGTATTTTTCTAATTCAAATAAAAAAATTTCAATCAGGTAAGCAGGAATAAAAAGTTGAGGAAAAACTATTAGATTTGGATTTTCTTGTTTTTATCCTAAAAATTTTGTAAACTAATACTTAAAAGAAAGGATAAAAGATGAGATTAAGATTTAAAGAAAATGCAATTCCAGAAATGAAAGAAAATCCTCTTATATTTTTTGATGGAAAAGAAAATAAGGGTAGGTGGAAAAAGATTTTTGGAAATGATAATGATATATATTTAGAAATTGGATCTGGAAGGGGAGATTTTTTGGTAGAAATTGCCAAAGATAATCCTGATATAAACTTTGTAGGCCTTGAAGTAAATACCAATGCCTTTGTTGTTGCTAGTAGAAAGATAAAAGAAAATGAATTAAAAAATGTAAGGGGCCTTATTGCAGATGCAGAAAAATTAGAGGAAATTTTTGAAAATGACGAAATTTCAAGGATTTATTTAAATTTTTCAACCCCTTGGCCAAAAAGACGCCATCATAAAAGAAGATTAAGTCATGAAAGATTTTTAAATAGGTATAAAAATATAGTAAAAGATAAGTCTATCCTTGAACTAAAAACTGATAATCAAGAATTATTCGAGGCCTCTTTATCTTATTTTGAAGATTTTTCTATGGATATAATAGAAAAAGAAGAAAATATATCAGAAGAAAAAAGTTCATATATTAGTGAGTACGAAAGAAAATTTAGAAATAAAAATATGCCAATTTACTATATAAAAGCGAGATTTAACAAATGAATATTTCAATAGTAAGTGTTGGAAAAATCAAAGAAAAATATTTCAAAGATGCTATTTCTGAATATGAAAAAAGACTAAAACCTTATGTGAAATTAAAAATATTTGAAGTAAATGATGAAAAGGCACCAGAAAATTTATCAAAAAAAGAACTAGAAATAATAAAAGATAGGGAAGCTGATAGGATTTTAAAAAAGATTAAAGAAAATTCCTATATTATAAGTCTTGAAATTGAAGGAAAAAGCCTATCCTCAGAAAAATTTTCAAAATTAATAAAAGATCAAATGACCTATGGTATGGGCAAGGACTTGGTTTTTGTAATTGGAGGCTCAAATGGTTTATCAAAAAAAATAAGTGATAGGGCAGATTATAAATTATCATTTTCAAAAATGACCTTTCCCCACAAATTGATGAGATTAATTCTTATTGAACAAATTTATAGGGCCTACAAAATAATTAATAATGAACCTTACCACAAATAAAATGGACCCCAAAAGGTCCATTTTTTTATAAAAGTATAAATTATCTAGCAAATATTATTTTTCTTCAATTATTTCAATAGAAAAACCTTGAGGATCTTTTATAAAATAAAATTTATCAGATCCATCAGAAAGCCCACCAATTTCTTGGCTAACTATTCCCATTTTTTTGTGAAGATCATAGGCTTTTTCAAATTCTTTTGTTTTAAAGGCCATATGTCCATAATAAGATCCGTGCTCATATTTTCTTCCGTCGTGGTTAAATGTTAATTCTAACTCATAGGCACCATCTTCTGTAGCCATATAAATTAAAGAAAATTCATCTTCATCATAATCTTTTCTTCGGGTTATGTGCATATTTAATGCATCTTCATAAAATTTTATACTTTCTTTATCATTATCTGTATATATACATGTGTGAATAGAGTTAAACTTCATAATACCTCCTAATTTCTCTATTAAATTTATACCCAAATATTTAAAAATAAATTTTACCAATATTTTACAAGATAAATTTCAGCCAGGGTATATAAATAATGGATAAGAAATTTCGCAATCTTATGACCAGGGCTTTGTAAATCTACTTAATTTTTTACAAGGCTCTTTTTTTGAAAAACTTTTTTAATTTGCTAAAATAAATTTATCAGGTATAATTCTTTTTGCAATCTTTTGAAAAAATAATTTAAATTTTTGTTAAAATTTTTAAAAAAATTTGACAATAAGTAGAATTTATCTTATACTATAAAAGTAGTGTTTGCCCAGATAGCTCAGTCGGTAGAGCAGGGGACTGAAAATCCCCGTGTCGGTGGTTCGATTCCGCCTCTGGGCACCAGAAAAAATGCGGAAGTGGCTCAGTGGTAGAGTATCGCCTTGCCAAGGCGAGGGTCGCGGGTTCGAATCCCGTCTTCCGCTCCAATATGGCGCCATAGCCAAGTGGTAAGGCAGAGGTCTGCAACACCTTTATCCCCAGTTCAAATCTGGGTGGCGCCTCCAAATTTGTCCTCTTTGAGGACTTTTTTTGTACCTAAATTTAAGGAGAATTATGTTAATTATAAGCCACAAGTCTAAAAAAGAATTTACAGATTTTTTAGATTTTAAAAATATAAAATATTTAAAAACAATTGATAACCCCAATCTTGATAAAAGAATTTCAGATCACCCAGATCTTTCTCTTTTTAAGTTAGATGAAAAAAATATAGTAGTTGATGAGAGTGTCTATGATTATTACAAAAAATATCTTAAAAATATAAATCTAATAAATGGAGAGAAAGTAGGTTTTAAATATCCATTAGATGCCATTTATAATATAGTAAGATTTAAAAATTTTTATATCCATAATAATTTTACAGAAAAAAATATAAGCTTATATTTTGGTCGAAAAAACATTAAGCATTTATTTATAAAACAAGGATATGCCAGGTGTTCTATGCTAGTTTTTAATGAAAATCTTTTAACAAGTGATATGGGGATTTTTAAAAAACTAAAAAATATTCTTCCTATTACTTTATTAAAAGAAGAAAAAATTCCTCTCGACGGATTTGACCAAGGATTTTTGGGTGGATGTTTTGGGAAAATTGATGAGAAAACCTTATTATTTAATGGAAATATAGAAAGATTAAATTCATATGATATAATTAAAAATATAGTAGTTAAAGAAAATTTAAATTTATTATATCCAGATACTAATTTGATAGATACTGGATCTTTAATATGGATATGATAAGGAGATTATAATGAATATAGTAAAACCACAAACTATTGCGGGTGTGATGGAACTTTTACCAGATGACCAATTAGTTTTTGATCACATAAAACAAATAATTGAAGAAACTTTTTTATCTTATCAATTTTTACCAATTGATACCCCAGCTATAGAAAAAAATGATATTTTATTTGCCAAAGGGGGCGGGGAAACTGAAAAACAAATTTTTGGGATTGATTCTTCAAAAAAGGATATGTCCTTAAGGTTTGATTTGACTGTGCCACTTGCAAGATATGTATCAGAACATTTTTCTGATTTGAATTTTCCTTTCAAAAGATATCAAATAGGAAAAGTTTATAGGGGAGAGAGAAATCAAAAGGGAAGATATAAGGAATTTTACCAATGCGATATTGATATTATTGGAAATGATTCTTTATCAATCCACAATGATGCCCTTTTGCCAAAGGTAATTTACGATATTTTCCAAAAACTTGATTTTAAGGGAATAAAATTTCACATTAATAATAGAAAATTATTGAATGGATTTTTTGAATCAATAGAAATTTCTGATAAGGAAGAAGTTTTAAGGACAATAGATAAAAAAGCTAAAATAGGTGATGAAAAAACAAAAGAACTTTTGACAGAGCTTTGTGGAGAAGATAAGGCTTTAAAATTAATGGGGCTTATTAACAATAAAAGAGATAATAAAGAACTTTTAAAATATTTAGAAAGTTTAGATTTAAATGATAATTATAAATTGGGACTTAGAGAGTTAAAAGAAGTTTATGATTATATGATTAAATTTGGAATTGATGATGAGTCTATTATGATTGATTTATCAATAACTCGTGGGCTTGATTATTATACTTCTACAGTTTATGAAACATTTTTGGATGGATATGAATCTATTGGTAGTGTTTGTTCTGGTGGAAGGTATGAAAATTTGGCTGGAAATTTTTCAAAACAAAATTTACCAGGAGTTGGCCTATCAATTGGCCTTACTAGATTGTTTTATCAATTACAAGAGCTTGGACTTTTAGAAAAATACAGAGAAGATTTCACAGATTGCTTGATTATTCCAATGGATGAAAAATTAAATTTTTATGCCATAGATATAAAAAATGATTTGAAAAATAAGGGCTATAAGGTTGACATTTATCTTGAAGATGGAAAATTTAAGAAAAAAATTAATTATGCTGATAAAATTGGCGTAAAAAAAGTTATAATTATTGGTCAAGAAGAATATGAAAACAAAATGGTTTCTGTAAAAAATATGGAAGATGGTAATCAAGTTAGCGTAAAAATAGAAGATATAGGTGATTACCTTTAAGGAGATTTATGACATTTAAAATAATAACAGATGGCTCAAGCGATATGAATGTCGATTTTATAAAGTCATCAAATATTACCATAGTTCCCATGCAATTAAACATGGAAGATGAAGTCTATGAAATTATAGGTACAGATTTAGAAAATTTAAATAAATATTATGAATTTATGCTAGATGATAAAAATGTATCAACAAGCCAAGTTAATCTAGCTTCATTTGAAAAATATTTTGAAGAAGCTTTAGAAGATGGTCAAGATATTTTTTATATAGGTTTAAGTGATTCTTTATCAGGAACCTTTAAAAATGCTCAAAGAGCAAAGGAAATTTTAGAAAAAAAATACCCTGATAGAAAAATTTATATATATGATCCCAAACAAGCATCAACAGGTGCAGGACTTTTGTGTCAAATTATTGTAAAAATGCAAGAAGAAGGAAAAGATATAGACCAAATTGATTCTTTTATAAAAGAAAATTCAAAATATATGGTTTCCCAATTTGGTGTTGAAAGCCTTAAATATTTATATAAGGGCGGAAGAATTTCCAAAACTAGTGCTGATATAGGAAACTTTTTGAAGGTTAAACCAGTTATACACATTACAGATGAGGGTTCGCTTGAAGTTTTAAAACTTGAAAGAGGAACAAAGAGAGCTATAAAAGTTTTATTTAAAAATTTTCAAAAAAATTGGAACCCAGACTTATCTGACCATGTTCTTATAGGATATGCATATTTTGATGAAAATGCAAAAAAATTAAAGGAAATGGTTGAAGAAAAATTTCCGAATGCAAAAGTAAGCCTTGCTCCAATTGGATCTTTGATTGGTTCTCATGTTGGTCCAGGAATGTATTCTTTGTCATATTTTGGAGTTAAAAGATAGGAGAAATATGCTTAAAAATAAAAAAAATGCAGTAATTTTTTCTTTAATAGCAATGTTTTTATGGGGGAGTGCAATCCCCCTTATTAAATCCACTTATTTAGTCTTAGATATTAAATCTTACGATACTTTTGCCAAGGTTTATGTTGCAGGAGTAAGATTTTTTATGGCTGGAATTTTGGCCTTTATTTATGCTAAAATTTTTGGAAAAAATAAAATTTCTATTAAAAATGTAAATATAAAATTGGTAATAACTTTAGCGATTTTACAAACTTGTCTACAGTATTTTTTCTATTATATAGGTTTATCAAATACAAGTGGGGTAAAATCTTCAATTATACAAGCATCAAATTCATTTATGATTGTAATAATTTCCTTATTTTTAGTTCCAGAAGATAAAATTTCTTCAAATACAATTATTGCTTTAATTATTGGAACAGCAGGAATTATTTTAGTAAATTCAAATCAAAAATTAGGTCATGGATTTAAATTAACTGGGGAAGGATTTATTTTCACTTCAACCTTTATAAATGCTCTTGCTTCAGTATTATTAAGAAAATATTCAAAGGGGTCTGATCCTTATTTATTAAATGGGATGGCACTTTTACTTGGGTCCTTGCCACTTATAATTTTTGGTAGGTTTTTATGGGTAAATCCTGTGATTTTAAATTTTAAAGCCTTAATCATGTTATTTTATGGTGCTTTTATTACAGCTACGTCATTTACAATTTGGACTATAGTTTTACAAAATCACAGTGCCAACCAATTTGGAGTATTTAAATTATTTATTCCTATTTTTGGTTCAATCTTATCGGTAATAATTTTAGGAGAAATTTTTACCCTAAGATTATTTATGGGGCTTGTTTTAGTTTTACTTGGTTCCTTTGTATTGATGAAGGGAAAAAACAAAAAAAGACTATGATTAATTAATCATAGTCTTTTAAATTGGTCTTTTTAAATTGTTTGTTAATTTGTAAATTTCATTTATATAAATAAACCTATCATTATCCTTATATCTTGCAATTTTCATTAAATCTAGGGCCCAATTTACTAAATATTTTGATAAATAAAAGGCGTAAATATCATTGGCAAGGATAGACCTTCTTCCATTTATGACAATATCATTTCTAATTTCTTTAAAATAGCTTATTAAATTTTTCCTTGTATATTTTGAAAAAATCACTTCAATAAGAGCTATTAAAGATAATATATATTTATCTTCTATAAGATTTATGGTAAAATCAATCCTATTATTTTCATTTAAAATTATATCTTCTTTTTTACTGTGATTTTTGTAAAATTCAAAATAAGATTTTTCTGAAAAATCTTGAAAAAAATTAGGATATAGGCCGTACTCAAAATTTGATTGATCTAAATTTTTCCTAAAAAATTCAAGAGATGTGGAATTATCGAAAATTGTAATAAAAATAGGTGATAAAATAACTATAAGTCTTAGACTTTCAAAATTTTTATCATTTTCAATGCTAATTATAACCTTATCATCTTTACTTGTATTTTCTAATTTATAAAAATCTCTGTTTTTTAATTTAAAATCTAGGTCAAATACATCCTTATATTGGTAAGAATAAATTTTTTTGTTTTTAATAATTTTTAAAATCATTGTCTTATATTTTCAAACTTAGCATTAACAACTCTTGCCAAGTCCTTTGGATTTAACTTTAAACTTACTCCACATTTTCCACCAGATACAATCATTTTATCCAATTCTTTTGCGCTATCATCTATAAATACTGGATAATCTTTTTTCATTGCAAGAGGACTTGTTTCACCTCTTTGATATCCAACTTTTGATTTTAAGTTTTTTGTTGGAAGAATAGAAATACTTTTGACACTAGCTACTTTTGCAGCCTTTTTCATATCTATTGAATCATAGCTTCTAAGTAAATAAATAATAATATCATTATCCTTTGAAACAGTAGCTATGGTTTTATACATTATATTTAAGTCTACATGGGATTTTTTTCCAGCATCAACTGCTGATTTAAATTCTCCACCCAAGTCATATTCAATTTCTTCATAATCTACATTATTATTTTCCAAAATTCTCATAGCATTAGTCTTAATCTTTCCCATACTAACTCCCTTCTTTTTTTATATTACCAGAAAAAAATAAAAATTCATTAAGATAAAGATATTTTGGGTATACTTAATTTAGAAGAAATTAGGAGAAAGTTGATGATTGAAAAAATTATAATAACTTATATCTATCATTCTTGCTATAGTGTTGAAATAGGGGATTATTTTATTATATTTGATTATTATAAGGGAGTTTTAAATATTCCTGAAAATAAAAAAGTTATCTTTGTCTCAAGTCATGGACATTCTGACCATTATACATCAGAAATTTTAAAAATTCCTAATATGAAAAATTACACATATATCTTATCAACAGATATAGCTCAATTAGAAAATGATGATAATATTATTTATATAAAAAATAATAAGCTTGGAATCGACCAGTTAAAATCCTTATACAATTCAAAAAATGTATATTTAATAGATCCAGACCAAGAAAAAGAAATAAAATTTAAAAATGATAAGATAAGAATCAAGAGTTTTGGATCAACTGATGAAGGAATTTCAATTCTTTTAGATATTTGTGGAATAACAATTTTTCATGCAGGAGATTTAAATTATTGGGCTTGGGATGATTATGATGACAAAACACTTAAAAAAGAGTATTATGCATTTATTGAACAAGTAGATAAAATTAAAAAATATAGTATAGATATAGCCTTTTTCCCTGTAGACTATAGGCTTAGGGATAATTATTATAAGGGTCCAAAAATTTTTGCTGATAATGTAAGACCTCAATTAATGTTTCCACTCCACAGTGGAGACCATGAAAAAATCAGCCAAAAATTTAAGAAGGAAATTGTATTAAAAGAAACTATATTTAGGCCAATAATAGCTTCTGGCCAAAAAATAATTGTAGATATAAAGGATTAGGTAAATGGAAAAAATAGCTGTATTAGTAGATACTGGATCTGATATAGATTTAGAAAAATCCAAAGAATTTGGCATATATTTGATGCCCTTTTATGTAAATTTGGACGGAGAATTTTATAAAGAACAAGAAGAACTAAAAGCAGAAGACTTTTATGAGTGGATAGAAAAAAATGAAAAATTACCCAAAACATCTATCCCATCCCCAGGCGAATTGAAAGAAAAGTTTGATCAAATAAAAAACGATGGATTTGAAAAATTAATAATAATAACCATATCAAAAAACTTTACAGGTTTTTATAATTTGTGCTCACAAATGGAATATGATGGATTGGAAATTGCAGTAATAGATTCCCAATCAGTAGCTTTAACATCAGGGCTTCTTGCAATATATACCAAAGATTTAATAAAAAAAGGTTACGAATTTAAAAAAATAGTTGAAATGGTAGAGGATAAGAAAAAAGAATCAAAAATATTTTTCACCATAGATACCTTTAAATATATAATAGCAGGTGGTAGGGTACCAAAAGCCTTTGGTAAAGTTGGAGAATTATTAAATATAAAACCAATAGTAGTATGCGATCCTCTTGATGGAAAATATCATATAGTAAAAACTTGCAGGGGAGAGAAAAAAGTTTTAAAAGAAATGGAAAAACTTGCAAATGAATATCTAGGAAAATTGGATAAATATTATATGATAATATCAAATGGTGGATATAAAAAAGGATCAGAAATATTAGAAGAAAAACTAAAAGAATTTAAAGATAAGTCAACCTTATTTTTAACATCCCAAATAGCCCCAAGCCTCGGAGCAAATACAGGTCCGGGTTTATTTGGCTTTGGATTTTTACCAATTGATTAAATATATTGTTCCATATTAATTTTTTAATTATATATTTATAAGCAAATAAAAAAGGATTTAAGCAATATTTTTGCTTGAATCCTTTTTTTGTTTATAAAACAACCATTATAAAATATTTTATTTTTTTATCTTGGGTCATTTAATTTTAAATTTTCTTCAAAACCAGATGGGTCATTTGCTTTTGCCTTATCTAGTCTATCTGTGAAAAATTTTCTTGTGGCATCATCACAACATTCTTTACTTAAATATCTCATATTTAAGGCTTTTTCTAACTCTTCAATTGCTTTTTGTGCTCTTTTTGGATTATTTTTGTAATTTTTTAACCATTCTTCTTGCCATGCGCATTCCCAATAATTTGATGCCAAGGTATCTCCATAGCCTTCTTGATAAACAGCATTTACATCATCGTATAATTTTTCAGGAGCCTTGTATCCTTCTGGCCAATTTAATTTATTAACTGTTTCTTTGAATTCTTTTTGAATATCATCATATTTTACAAAATCTTTTGCACTATTTTCTGAATTTGACGTTGCACTAGACTTTTTACAAGATGAAAATCCAACCATTAATACCATTACAAACAAAAAACTAAGAACTTTTTTTAAACTTAATTTCATAAAAATCTCCTTTTAAAATAATTTAGCTAAGTTTTCTTAACTGTAAGATTATTATAACTTGGTTTATAAGATAGTTTATTTGTTTTTTATGATAATTTCTTAAAGATTCCTATGCAAATTCCTATTTTTTTCCTACTTTTTATTTTTTAGGAAGAATCACACAAAACTTGACACAATTGTCCTTACTTTTAGCACTAATTTCCCCCTTATGTAAGAGTACTATCTCTTTTGCAATAGCAAGACCAAGACCTGAGCCAGCTTTTGAATTTCTTGAAAAATCTAGGCGATAGAATTGTTCAAAAATTTTTGATAATTCATCTTCCTCAATATTTTCAGTTTTATTTTCGAAAATTATCTCTACCTTTTCTTCTTTTACATTCAAATCTATATGAATTTCACTATTTTCAAAAGAATATAGGCAAGCATTACGGAGCAAATTATCGAAAACACGAGAAATTTTATTTACATCACAGCTTATCATTACATTTTTTTCTGCCTTAACTTTACAAGTTAGATTTTTTTCTTCAAACATTGGTTTAAATTCAAAAACAAGCTGCTCTAACATCATAGTGAGATTTGTTCTAGAATAATTTATTTTTATTTTTGATAAATTATATTTTGTTATCTCAAAAAATTCATTAATCAAATCCGATAGCTGTTTGGATTTTCTAAGAGCAATACCTAAAAATTTTTTTCTTTGCTCATCATATAAAGAAATATTTCCATTTAACAACTCCAAATATCCAATAATTGATGCTAGTGGTGTTTTCAAATCATGAGCTAAATTCATTATCAAATCATTTTTTTGCCTTCTATTTTCATTAGCTAGTCGTTCATTTTCTATTGACTGCATTTTTAATTTATTAATTTTAGTGGAAATTTCTGACAATTCATCAGATAGGTGAATGTAAGTATTATCTTTGTCAAAAAGTTTGTTTGTTGCTTCTTGTAATTCATCAACGTAACTGACCAATTTCTTAAATAGTTTATATGTTTCTAACATTATCAATAGTGCCCATATAATTATTGTTGGAAATAACAAATATAAGGATCTGTAGAACATGTAGGCTTTTTCAAAATTATTATAAATGTAATTATTAATTATAGGAATAAGGATACAAGCAAGAATCGCAACAAAAATTGTTATGATAAAACATTTTTTTAGATAATTTTTAAAAACTGAATTTAGAAGGCGATTATTCGATTTCATACCCGACGCCCCAAACAGTTTTTATAAATTTTGGATTTCTACCAGAATCATTCATTTTATCCCTAATCCTTCCAATATGAGCCATTACAGTATTGTTATTATCAAGATATTTTTCCTTCCAAATATTTTCAAAAAGCTCTTCAGATGAAACAACCTTGCCTTGATTTTTACACAAATACCAAATTATCTCAAACTCTATGGGTGTAAGTTGGATTTGCTTATCATACAAAAAACATTTATGACTTTTTTTATCTATCAATAACCCTCTTATATCATAAGTTTCATCATCTTTTATCTTTTCAGTATTATTGTATTTTTGTGAGCGTCTAAGCTGAGTTTTTACTCTTGCAATAACTTCCAAAGGGTTAAAAGGTTTAGTTATATAATCATCTGCTCCCATTGTAAGTCCAAGTATTTTATCATTTGAATCTATCCTTGAAGTCAACATAATGATTGGGAAATAATGCTTCTCTCGGATTTTTTTACAAACAGAAAATCCATCCATATCTTCAAGCATTATATCCAAAATCATCAAATCAAAATTGTAATCTTCCACCAAGTCTAGTGCATCCTTTGCATTAAAAGCTTTAGAAACAGAAAATCCATCATTAGTTAAGCATAATTCTAATAAATCTGCTATCTCTTTTTCATCATCAACAATAATTATTTTGTCATTCATTTTTTTCACCTTAAAATTTTGATTTAATATCTTAAAAATATTATATCATTAATTGGCAAAAAAAAAGGGCTGTTGCAGAATGAATAAATTATCCCTTCATTATAGAAAATGAGATGATATTTATTCATATCCTTGCAACGACCCTTTTTAATAAAAATCTTTAATAAAAATTCTATTTAATTTCTAAAGAATTTTCCCAAAGTCCGTGAATATTACAATAGCTTAGTGCAAATAAAGTACCTTTTTTATCAGCTTTAAATTCACCAACAGCCTTTGGTGTAGAATAAATTTCGCTTTCACCATGAGCTGAGAAATTATAATTAGCAACTTCTACTGGTAATTTTCCACCTTCTGGAATAAAGAAAACTTTAATCCATGCAATATGGTGTTCTAAAGTATTTGGATGGGCAATTTCTTTTCCAACAAAAGCAGAAACTTCATATTTGCCTTCACCAAGTTCTTTATATTCTAATTCTGGTACGTGTTTTTCATTTTTCCAATCGCCTGATTGAACTGTTTGTGTTAATAACATAAAATCCTCCTAATTTTTTACTTACATATAAATGATACCCATAGAAAGTAAAAAATAACAAAAGCAATTTAAGTTTTTTTATATTTCTTAATTTGATATAATAACAGTGCTATGGAAAAAATAATTATTACCACAAGCTTTGGTTTAGAAAGCTTAATAAAAAGACAATTAATAGAAGAAGGATATGAAGATTTTGAAGTTTTAAATGGAAAAATTATTTTAAATGGAAATCTTGATGATATAGGATATTTAAATTTAAATCTAAGAGAAGCTGATAGGGTATTTTTAGAAATTGCATCATTTGAAGCAAAAACATTTGAACAATTATTTGAAAATATAAATAAAATTGACTGGTTTGACTATTTAAATATTGATGACAATTTTATTGTAAATGCAAGAGCTTACAAATCTAAATTATTTTCTATTCCCTCCATCCAATCAATTAGCGAAAAAGCAATTATTAATTCATTAAAAAGAAAATATAAAATTTCTACATTCAAAAAAAGTGGATCAAGAGTACAAATTGAAGTAATGCTTGAAAAAAATATAGTTTCACTTTGTCTTGATACATCTGGCGATGGCCTTCATAAAAGAGGATATAGAGAAGGTAGTGTAAAGGCTCCTTTAAGAGAAAATTTAGCAGCAGCCTTAGTTGATTTATCCTTTTATAAAGATGATAGGTTTTTATTTGATGGATTTTGTGGATCAGGAACAATACTAATAGAGGCTGCAAGAAAACAAAGAAATATAGCCCCAGGCCTTGATAGGGATTTTGACTTTACTTCATTTAAATTTTACGATAAAAAAAGGTTTGAAAAAATAAAAAAAGAAGCCTATCAAAAAATTGACTACGACAAAAAAATAAATATTTTAGGATCTGATATATCAAAAAATGCAATTAAGCTTGCAAAAAATAATGCCTTAAATGCCGGTGTCTATGAAGATATTACTTTTTTAAATAAGGATTTTAGTCAAATAAATTTAAAAGATAATTTTGGCATTTTTATATCGAATCCACCTTACGGAGAAAGATTATCAAGATTTGATAAGGAAAAAATTTCAAAGATGATTGATGATAAATTTAAAAATTTAAATACATGGTCAATGTTTATAATTTCTTCAGATGAAAAAATTGATAAAAATATAAGAAGAAAAGTTTCTAAAAAAAGAAAATTATACAATGGAGGAGAAAAGGTAGACTTGTACCAATATTTTGGAAAAAAACCAAAAAAAGATAGATAAATGTATCATTTAGTGGTACTATAATTACAGCAATTAGGAGGTGCGTATTATTAGCAATAAAGATACAAATAGCAAGGCTACTAAGAGAATTTTAACCTTTGGTGGTATTGTTTTAGGCATATATATAATAGGAACAGTATTATTTACTTTTATCACCCTACCAAATACTCATGTAAATGGAAAAAATGTTTCATTTGCACCAAAAGAATCGGTAATTGGTGATAGTGTTGGGGACTTTGATATAAAAATTAAGGGCTTAGATGATAAAAACTTATCATTTAATTCTAAAGATGTGGACTACAAGGCAAATATTCCAAAAGGTGCAAGTCTTGATCAAAATCCTTTAAAATGGCCACTAAGTTTTATAACAAAGGAAGATTTTGAATTTGATTATAAGGTTAATTACGACGAAGATAAGTTAGATGAAATATTAAAAAATTCTCAATTTATGAAAAAAGTTGTTGAACCTAAGGATGCAAAATTAGAATTTGATGGAAAAGAATTTAAAATAAAAGAAGAAGTTGAAGGAAACAAGGTTAAATATAATAAATTAAAAAAAGAAGCAATTAGTGCTATAAAAACTAGAAATGCTGATATAGATATGGACGAATCCTTCTATGAGCATCCTAAGGTTTTTGCAAAAGATAAAAATCTTCAAAAAGCATTAAAAGATGCAAATGATGCTTTAAAATTATCTTATAAGTTTAATATAAATGGCTTTGATAAAAAAATTGAAGGCGAAACATTAGCAGATATGATTGAATTTCAAAATGGACAATTGACATTAGATTATGAAAAATTGTCAGGTTACGTTGCAAAAATAGCAAAAGAAACCAATACTTATGGTAAAGAAAGAAAATTTAATGCTACAGATATCGGAGAGATTGTAGTTAATCCTGGAGTATATGGATTCAAATTAAATGAAAAAGAAACTGCTAAGGCTATATTAGAAGCATTCAGCAAACGAAAATCAAAGGAAATTGAACCGATTTATGATAAAGTAGGCCTTAATAGATATGAAAATGGAACAGATTTAAAGGATACTTATATTGAAGTAGACTTATCTAGACAGCATATGTGGTACTATAAAGATGGAGAGCTTTTAATATCATCAGATATTGTTACAGGAAGGTTATCAGAAAATGCTTTAACTAATAAAGGAGTAGGATCAATATTGTCAAAAGATAGAAATTCAAAATTAAAGGGAATAGACTTTGACGGTAGTGATTATGAAACTCCAGTACATTATTGGATGCCAATAGGATGGGATGGAGAAGGGTTCCACGATGCGTATTGGAGATCTTCATTTGGTGGAAATATTTATATTAATAATGGATCACACGGTTGCTTAAATATGCCTCCTAGTCAAGCAGCAAAATTATTTGAATTAGTTGAAATCAATACACCAGTCGTTGTATATGAATCTTCAACAAACAATTCACCAAATATGTTATATTAAATTTAAAAAGTGCTATCTATTTTTAGATAGTCACTTTTTATGTCTATAAAAATTGAAAGGAAGAAAAATTGATTAAAATTGAGAATTTAAATTTTTCTTATAAAAATGATTCAGATGAAAATGAAAATATAGAATATACAAATGCCTTAAATGATTTATCTATATCAATAAATAAGGGTGAATTTGTTGCTATTTTAGGCCATAATGGTTCTGGAAAATCAACTCTTGCAAAACTCTTAAATGGACAAATTTTTCCAACTAGTGGGGATATTTGGATAGCTGGAATGAATACAAAGGATGAAGAAAAAATATGGGATATAAGGGAAAAATGTTCCATGGTATTTCAAAATCCGGATAATCAGATGGTTGCAACAACTGTAGAAGATGAAGTAGCATTTGGACCAGAAAATTTACAAGTAAAAAATCCTGAGCTAAGACAAAGAGTTGATGAGGCAATAAAACTTGTAGGAATGGAAAAATTTGTAAAAAGATCACCTTCTGAACTTTCTGGTGGACAAAAGCAAAGAGTTTCCATAGCTGGAGTAATTGCTATGTTATCAGACTGTATAATTTTTGATGAGCCAACAGCAATGCTCGATCCTCAAGGAAGAAGTGATGTTATGAATATAATTCAAACCTTGAATAAAAAATATAAAAAAACGGTTGTTCATATAACTCATTATATGGAAGAAGCAGCCCTTGCTGATAGGATAATTGTTTTAAATAAGGGGAAAGTAGCAATGCAGGGAAGCGCTAGAGAAGTTTTTTCGAAGGTAAAAGAGATGAAGGATTTAGGACTTACTGTTCCACAAGTTACAGAAATTGCCTATGAGTTAAAAAAAGATGGATATGATTTTGAAAAATTACCATTAAATATAGAAGAATTTTTGGAGCTTATATGAAAATAGAATTAAAAAATGTTGATTATATTTATAATGAGGAAAATGAAGATAAAAATTACGCTCTAAAAAATGTAAATTTAGAAATAAATAAACATGAAATTATAGGACTTATAGGACAAACGGGATCTGGAAAATCAACCCTTGTTCAACTTTTGAATGGACTTTTGATTCCAACAAATGGAGATGTTTTGGTTGATGGAGTAAATACAAAAGAAAAAAGTACAAGAAGAGATATTAGATTTAAGGTAGGCCTAGTTTTTCAATATCCTGAAAATCAGTTGTTTGAAGAGACAGTTAGAAAAGATATTGCTTTTGGTCCAAAAAATATGGGTCTTGATGATGATGAAATAGAAAAGAGAGTAAAAAACTCTATGGCTGCTGTTGGTCTTGATTATGAAACAATCTCTGAAAAATCTCCTTTTGAATTATCAGGAGGCCAACAAAGAAGAGTTGCAGTTTGTGGAATTATTTCTATGAATCCAAAAGTTTTGGTTTTGGATGAATTAACAGCTGGACTTGACCCTAAGGGAAGGGATAAAATTTTTGGAGAAATTTTAAAATTATATGATGAAGATCCAGAATTAACAATTGTTTTAGTTTCCCATTCTATGGAGGATGTAGCCAAATATGTAGATAGGGTGATTGTAATGAATAAGGGCCAAGTTTTTTCTGATAAGTCAACCTATGATACCTTTACAAAAACGGATCTTTTATCAATAGGTCTTGATATTCCACAAGTTACTAAATTTATGAAGGCCTTAAAAGAAAAGGGTGAAAATGTTAGAGATGATATATATACAGTAGAAGAGGCTGTTTTAGAATTAAAAAAATATTTGGGGGCTAAAAATGAGTAATATAGCAATAGGTCAGTATCTAGCTTACGATACTTTTATTCATAGATTAGATCCAAGGGTTAAATTAATAGCATCTTTACTTTTTATAATTACCATATTTTTTGTACAAACTTTTGTAGGATACATTCCATTTTTTATTTTATTGATTGCAATGATAAGTGTAGGAAAAATTCCTGTAAAATCACTTATAAAAAGTATAAAACCTTTGGTTTGGATTTTATTAATCACAGGACTCATAAATTTATTTACAACAAGTGGTAGGACACTTTTTACAATTTTTTCTTTAACTGCAACTTATGAAGGACTTTATAAAACCATATTTATGTTTGTAAGAATTATTATGATAGTTGTTTCAACTTCAGTTTTAACTTTTACAACATCTCCAATGGAGCTTACTGATGGATTAGAAAAATTATTTTCTCCATTAAAAAGATTTGGTTTTCCAGCGGGAGAGCTTGCCATGATGGTTTCAATTTCTTTGAGATTTATTCCAACTTTATTTGAAGAAGCTCAAAGAATAAAAATGGCACAAATGGCAAGGGGGGCAGATTTTGAGTCTGGAAATATTATAAATAGGGCAAAAAATATGATTCCTCTTTTGGTTCCACTTTTTATAAATTCTTTTAAAAGAAGTGATGACTTGGCAACTGCTATGGAAGCAAGACTTTATAGGATTGGAAGAGAAAGAACTAGACTGAATGAAATAATAATGACCAAAATAGATTACATTGTTTTGATTTTATTTTCTTTATTTTGTCTTATAGTTATTGTTAAATTTTTTATATGAGTATTCAAAATATTTTATTAAAGATCCAGTATGATGGGTCTTTATTTGAAGGATTTCAAATTCAAAAAGATAAAAGAACCGTTCAAAAAGAATTGGAAGAAGCTATTAGAAAAGTTACAGGTGAAAAAAATAGGATTATTGCTAGCGGAAGAACTGATAGTGGGGTTCACGCCAATGAAATGTATGTAAATTTTTTGACGGCTAAGGATATTAGGGCTGATAAATTTCATTATCATTTAAAAAAATATTTACCTGAAGATATTTTAGCCTTATCATCAAAAAAAGTTGATAAAAATTTTCACGCAAGATTTTCTGTAAAAACAAAAACTTATAAGTATGTCATATCGCTTGAGAAAATTCTTCATCCCATCTATAGAAATTATATGGAGCAAATTACTTATAAATTAGATTTTGATAAGCTTAAACAAGGGATGGAGATTTTAAAGGGAGAGCATGATTTTAGAGCCTTTATGCTAAGTGAAAAAAATGATATAATAAATACTATAAGAAAAATTGATGATTGCTATTATATTTTAGATAATAATATCTTATTTTTATATTTTAAGGCAGAAAGTTTTCTTCACAATCAGGTTAGGATTATGGCTGGATCTTTGATAGAGCTTAGTCGTGGAAAAATTAGTCTGGATGATTTTAAATTTTACTTTGATAAAAATAATAAAAAAAGAGCAAATCCTACCTTAAAAGCTGGTGGCCTTTATCTTGATAGCATTGATTATAGAAAATTTGAAAGTTAGTTATTATGGGAGAGTTAAATGAGTAAAAATAAAAAAAATAATAGCTTTAAACTTGATAAAAAGCAAATAGGTATTGGGGTTTTTGCCCTTATTATTTTAGCCTTAATTTTCTTTTTGTCTAAAAATATTGACTTTTCCAATAATTATGGAAAGTCATCTAAGGAAATAAATGAAAACTCTTATAATTCTTCAAAAATTATGAGAGTTGACCTTGATGATTTAAAGTCAATAGATTTTGATTTGAATACTTGTGATGTTAGGATTCAAAAATCTTCAACTAATCCTTATGTGGAATATACAAATTTGTACAGGGATGATTATTCATATGAAGTTAAGACAAAATTTAAGGATGGAAATTTAAAGTTATCATCTGATATTAAGGGAAAAGAACTTTATATGAAAAATAAAATCCAAATAGTAAGAATATTTTTGCCAAAAAATAAGTCGATTGAAAGTATTAGTGGAAGAGTTGGGGCTGGAGATATAAAAATTTCCGATTTAAATTGTAAGGATATGGATCTTAAGTTAGAAAGTGGAAATATCAGTTTTAATAAATCAAAAATTACTGGCTCTGTTAGTAATGATGTTGGATCTATTTTAGTTAAAAATTCTGAAATTAAAGATACAAACTTAAAGACTAGGGTTGGAAACATTATTTTAAAAGATAGTAAATTAAAAGCAAATCAAAATTTAGAAAATGAAAATGGGGATATAGAAATTTCTACAAAAGATTCAATAAAGTCTTTTAATATAAATGCTAAGTTGAATGTTGGTAATTTTGTTTTGGGAAATGTTTCTTATAGAAATATTTTAGATGGATATTCTACAGGAAAAGATAAAAACAAAAGTTTAAATATGAAAACAAAAATTGGAGATATTTTGATAAATAAGGGTGAAGGTTCAGTTATGAAAGATGAAGATTTTGTAACATCACCTAATGAAAATAGTAATGATTTGTCTACACCCTTAGATACAGATTCTAATATAAATAAAGAAAATGATAATACAAAAAATAATTAAGTTTTTAAGCTTAATTATTTTTTTTAAGTTAAATTAGGAGATATATGGATATTTTAGAAAATTTAAAAAAATATTTTGGATATGATTCATTTAGAAAGGGGCAAGAGGAATTAATTGAAAATATTTTGGATGGAAAAGATGTACTTGGAGTTCTTCCAACAGGTGGAGGAAAATCAATTTGCTACCAACTTCCTGCTTTAATAAAAGATGGGATTTGTTTGGTAATTTCTCCTTTAATTTCTCTTATGAAAGACCAAGTTGATTCTTTAATTGAAAATGGAATTGATGCAGCTTTTATTAATTCTAGTCAAGATATAGAAACTTACACAAATACTTTAAGAGAAATTAAGAATAATAAAATTAAAATTTTATATATTTCGCCTGAAAGGTTAGAAAATGAATTTTTTATTAACTTTATCAAAGACCTTAATATTTCCTTCATAGCAGTTGATGAGGCTCATTGTATTTCTCAATGGGGACATGATTTTAGGCCATCATATAAGATTATTCCTCAAATTTATGATTTATTTGATAGAAAAATTCAAATAGCAGCTTTTACAGCAACTGCTACATCATCTGTTAGAGAAGATATTATTAAAAATCTTAAATTAGATAATCCTTTTGTAAAAGTTACGGGTTTTGATAGGGAAAATCTTTTTTTTGAAGTCAAAAAACCTAAAGATAAACTAGGATTTATTTCTAATTATCTAAAAAATAAAAAAGATATGTCTGGAATAATTTATGCATCCACCCGTAAAAGAGTTGAAAGTTGCTATAAATATTTAAAAAAATTATCTTATCAGGTAACTTATTACCACGCAGGCTTATCGGATAAGGAAAAAAAGAAAAATCAAGAAGATTTTATTTATGATAGGAAAAATATAATTGTGGCTACAAATGCATTTGGGATGGGAATAGATAAGTCTGATGTAAGATATGTAATTCATATGAATATGCCAAAGGATATGGAATCATATTATCAAGAAGCAGGCAGGGCAGGAAGAGATGGGGAAAAATCTGATGCGATTTTATTATATTCAGGACAAGATATAGTTGTAAATAAATATTTGATTTCCCAGTCTCAAAATAGAAATTATCAATTGGTAAAACTTGAAAAATTACAAACTATTATAAATTATGTAAATACAAACCAGTGTCTAAGAGCTTTTATTTTAGAATATTTTGGTCAAGAAGCTGAAGAAACTTGCAATAATTGTTCTAATTGTTTGGATGATTACGAAAAAATTGATGCTAGTATTGATAGTCAAAAAATCCTATCTTGTATCTATAGGCTTGATCAAAGGTATGGAACTTCTACCATTGTAGATTGCTTGAAAGGATCAAACAATAAAAATTCAAAAGAAAAAAAATTAAAAAGTATTTCTACATTTGGAATAATGAAGGATAAATCTCCTAAATATATTAAAGATTTGATAGGGGTATTAGTAGCTGATGGCTATATAAAGGTTTCAGGTCTAAATTATCCTATTTTAAAATTAAATGAAAAATCAAAAGATGTCTTGTTTTCTAAAAAGAAAGTTTATATTAGAGATTTAAAAGAAGAAAATACAAAAGAAAAAATTGATAAATTCAATTTAAATATCCCCTATGATAGTGATTTATTTAATAATTTGAAAAAATTAAGGTTAGATATTTCAAGAAAAAGAAATATTCCACCATTTATAGTTTTTTCTGATGCGTCTTTGATAGATATGGCAAGATTAAAGCCTAAAAATAAAAAGGACTTTTTAAAAATAAAAGGTGTTGGTGATAAAAAATTAAAACAATATGGGGAAATTTTTATAGAAGAAATTAAAGAATTTTGCCAATAAAAAAGGACTTATTAAAGTCCTTTTTTTATATAAATTTATAATAAATTTACTGATTTTTTCTTTAATTCTTCTCTCATTTCATCTGGCCAATATGATACTTGAACTTCTCCTATATGGGCTTTTTGTAAGAAGAACATACATAGTCTTGATTGGCCAATTCCACCACCAACTGTTTGTGGAAGATTGTTGTTTACAAGCATATTATGATATTTAAACTTTAATCTTTCTTCACAATCAGCAATTTTTAGTTGTTCTTTCAAAGTTTTTGAATCTACTCTTATTCCCATTGATGATAATTCTAATTGGTCATCTAAAACTGGGTTGTAAACTAAAATATCTCCATTTAAGTTCCAATCGTCATAGTCAGGAGCTCTCATATCATGAACCTTGCCATTTGATAAAACTCTTCCAATTTGCATTAAAAATACTGCCTTATATTTTTTGCAAGCTGCTTTTTCTCTTTCCTTGCTATCTTTACATTCTAGAAATTCGTCGATTAATTCTTGACTTGTCATAAATTTAATATCATTTGGTAATAGCTTAACTCTTTTTGGAATTAATTTACAAAGATATTCATCTAAGGCTCTTAAAGTATTAAAAATTGTAAGAACTGTTGATTTAAGATAGTCAACATTTCTATCGGTATCTTTAATTATTTTTTCCCAATCCCATTGGTCAACATAGAATGAATGAGTATTATCTGGTTCTTCACATCTTCTAATAGCATTCATGTCAGTATACAAGCCTTCATACATGGCAAAATTATATTCTTTTAGGGCATATCTTTTCCATTTTGCAAGTGAATGGACAATTTCCATATTGGCGTTGTTTGCCTCTGGAAGAGTAAATTTAACAGGCTCTTCAACACCAGATAGGTTATCATTAAGACCAGTAGAATTTTCTACAAATAAAGGTGCTGTAACTCTTTTCAAATTTAAATTATTAGATAAATTTATTTGGAAAAAATCCTTTATTTCTTTTATTAATAATTGTGTCTTATACAAATTCTTATCACTTTGATAATTTTCTGGTATTTTTATATCGTACATATTCTCTCCTATTTTATAAATTTTTCACTATTAAATTATATTGTTTTTACTGATAAATTACAAGATATTAAGATAATTAACATAAATTTTACAATTAGCTAATCATTTTAAAATAAATAAGCTCTATTATTTATAATGAAGTTAAAAATATTAAAGGAGTAAATGATGAAAATTAAAAATTCAAAAATTATAGTTGCTGCACTTTCTTTGTCTATGATTTTGTCAGCTTGTGGAAATAAGGATAATAAGGCAAATGATGGATCAAACGGATCAAATCCAACTGAAAGTGCAAGTACTGCTAATGAGAAAAAAGATGGGGATACAGCAAAGTCTGACCAAGAAGATTTTGATATAACTGTTGTTTCAAGAGAAGATGGTTCTGGAACAAGGGGAGCTTTTATTGAACTTGTAGGCCTTGAAGAAGAAAAAGATGGAGAAAAGAAAGATTTGACAACTGATGAAGCAGTTGTACAAAATTCAACAAATGGAGTAATGCAAACTGTATCACAAGATCCTTCAGCAATTGGATATGTATCATTGGGATCTGTAAATGATAATGTACAAAAAGTAAAAGTTGATGGGGCAGAAGCTACTGAAGAAAATATAGAATCTGGTGATTATACACTTCAAAGACCTTTTAATCTTGCTTTTAAAGAAGATAAGCTTGATGATTTGGCAAAAGACTTTTTGGCATTTGTTTTAAGTAAGGATGCCCAAGAAATTGTAAGCAAAGAAGGATACATCAAAGTTGAAGCAAAAGACTACAAGGCTAAAAAAGTTAAAGGAAATTTAACAATAGCTGGATCTACATCAGTTACACCACTTATGGAAAAACTTGTAGAAAAATATAAGGATGTAAATCCAGATGCGAATATAGAAATCCAATCAACAGGATCATCAGCAGGAATTGAATCTACAATTTCAGATGTAAGTCAAATTGCTATGGCATCAAGAGAATTGAAAGATGAAGAAAAAGATAAATTACAAGTTGAAGTATTAGCAAAAGATGGAATAGCTGTTGTAGTTAATAAGGATGATACAAAAATAAATGATTTAACAAAAGACCAATTAAAAGAAATCTTCTCAGGAAAAGTTAAAAATACATCTGAATTAAGCAAATAATTGTTAAAATAAGCTTAGAGGAAAACTTCCTTTGAGCTTATTTTTATTATTTACAAACTTTACATATATTTTACATAAGATTTATTTATTTGATACATGTATTTAATATTATTATGTAGAGAAAGAAACAAAGGAGTTTTTATGGTAAAAAAATTATTTTTAATTCTATCGACATTAATTTTACTAAGCTCATGTTCAGGTAAAAATCAAAATAATGTTATAGATGGTAAAAATTTTGACCTTACAGTTACAAGTAGGGAAGATGGTTCAGGAACTAGAAAAAGTTTTGTTGAACAAGTTGGATTGGTAAAAGAAGATGAAAAAGGAAATCACGAAGATATGACTACAGATAATTCTATGGTAATTAATTCTACAAATGGAGTTTTGAAAGCAGTTGGAGTAGATAAGACTGCAATTGCTTATGTATCTCTTACAGCTTTGGATGATAGTGTAAAAGCTGTAAAAATTGATGGAATTAGTCCAAATAAAGATAGTATTGAAAGTGGAGCCTATAAATTGCAAAGGCCTTTTGGACTTGCTTACAAAAAAGATGCATTAACAGATTTGTCAAAAGATTTTTTGACTTATGTAAAAAGTAAAAGTGCAAAAAAACTAATTGAAGAAGATGGACTTCTTGCTATTACAAATGAAAAAGAATATAAATCAAAAAATCTAAAAGGAAAATTAACTATAACTGGATCATCTTCTCTTAGTTCAGTTGTTGAAAAACTTGCAGAAAATTATGAAAAATTAAATAAAGATGTTGAAGTTGAAGTTTTATCGAATGAATCTCTTACAGGACTTAAAAATGTAAAAGATGGAGTGGTTGATATAGCTATGATTTCAAATAAGCTAGAAGATAAAAATCTTTCATCTGAAGTTTTTGCAATTGATGGAATTGCAATTATTGTAAATAAGGATAATAAAGAGATAAATAACTTAAGTTTAAAACAACTTAGAGATATTTATAAAGGAGAGATTACAAACACAGGAGAGTTAAGATAAATGAAATCAATAAAAGAAAAAATTGGTGAAATTGTATTTTTGATTTCTGCCATAATGTCTATTATTTTAATAATTTTAATTACTTTTTTTATTTTTAAATCAGGAATTAATTTTGTTAATCAATATGGACTTTTAAAATTTATTACTGGAACAAAATGGGCACCTACAGCAAAACCAGCATTTTTTGGAATAGGGCCAATGATTCTAGGTTCAATTTTAGTAACTTTAGTCTCTGCCCTAATTGCAGTTCCTTTTGGTCTTGCTGTTTCAATTTATTTGGCCTATTATTCTAAAAAATCATATAATTTTTTGAATGGCCTTATAAATTTGATGGCAGCAATTCCTTCAATAATTTATGGATTTTTTGCTATGATGGTTTTGGTTCCATTTATTTCAAAAACATTTAAAACTGGAGGAATGAATATGTTAACTGCATCAATTTTATTAGCAATAATGATTCTTCCAACTATGGTAAATATTTCAAAAAATTCTCTAGAGCAAGTACCTTCTGTTTTCTATACAGGTTCCCTTGCACTGGGTGCAACAAAAGAAGAAACTATTAGAAAAGTTATGGTTCCTTACGCAAAAAGTGGTATTTATTCATCAATAATTCTTGCAATTGGTAGGTCAATTGGTGAGACCATGGCTGTGTATTTGGTTATTGGAAATCAACCAAGAATGCCAGAAAGTTTGCTTGATGGAGTAAGAACTCTTACAACAAATATAGTTTTGGAGATGGGCTATGCGTCAGGTCTTCACAGAGAATCACTCATAGCAACAGGTATGGTATTATTTGTATTTATTCTTTTGATAAATATAATTTTTAATTTTATCAGAGATAAAGATCAATCAAGAATGTAGAGGTGAAAGATGAAAAATTCTTTTAAAATATTAATTTATATCCTATCAATTTTAGGATTTGCTGCAGGAGGAGTTGTAATAGCCTATATTTTATTTAATGGTATTCCAAATATTTCTCCATCACTTTTTGAACTTAAATATTCGTCACAAAATGTTTCTATAATTCCAGCTCTTATTACAACATTTTTATCGATTATAATAACCCTTCTTGTGACACTGCCAATTGGAATATTTACAGCAATTTACTTATCTCAATATGCAAAAAATAAATTTTTGATAAAGGCTGTTAGATTTGCAACGGAAATTTTATCTTCAATCCCATCAATTGTTTATGGTTTGTTTGGATATTTATTTTTTGTTGATGCCCTACATTTAGGATATTCATTAATAGCAGGATGTTTGACAGTGGCAATTATGATTCTACCCACAATAATTAGAACTACAGAAGAGGCGATTTTGAATGTAAATCCTCTTCAAGCTCATGCATCACTAGCTCTAGGAGCTACAAAAATTCAAACAATTTTTAAAATAATAATTCCAGAAGCAATTAATGGAATTTTGGGAGGAATATTTTTGTCAACTGGTAGAATAGTGGGAGAATCGGCTGCATTAATTTATACTATGGGAACAGTTGCGAAAACACCTTCATCTTTATTTGATTCTGCAAGAACAATGGCAGTTCATATGTATGTATTATCAACAGAAGGATTTCATGTGAATGAGGCTTATGCAACTGCAGTACTATTACTTATTTTTGTAATAGTTTTAAACTTTGTATCAGCAAGAATATCAAAAGCATTAATAAAATAAGGAGATAATAATGGAAAAAACAAAGGATATAAATAGTAATTTAACAAATAATGAAACAAGGTTAAAAACTTTTTTTGGAAATAATGAATCCAATTTAAATAAAAATAGAAAAACTATAATAAATGTAAAAGATTTAGATTTATTTTATGGAGATTTTCAAGCCTTAAAAAAAATAAATATGGAAATTAAAGAAAATGAAATTACTGCCTTTATAGGACCAAGTGGTTGTGGTAAATCTACAACTTTAAAATGTTTTAATAGGATGAATGATTTAGTTGATGATTGTCATATAAAAGGTCTTATAGAAATTGATGGAAAAGATATAAATAAAAAAAATGTAGATGTAGTTAGTCTTAGAAGAAATGTAGGTATGGTATTTCAAACACCAAATCCCTTTTCTAAATCTGTGTATGATAATATCACCTACGGACCAAAAATTGGTGGAATTAAAGATAAAGATGAACTTGATGCAATTGTAGAAAAATCTTTGAAAGCTGCAAGTGTCTGGAATGAAGTAAAAGATAAACTAGACAGAAATGCTCTTTCATTTTCCGGTGGTCAACAACAAAGAATTTGTATAGCAAGAGCTCTTTCTGTAAATCCAGAAATAATTTTGATGGACGAGCCAACCAGTGCCCTAGATCCAATTTCAACAGCCTCAATTGAGGAATTATTAGAAGATTTAAGGGGTAAATATACTATAGTGATAGTTACTCACAATATGCAACAAGCAGCAAGAATTTCTGATAAAACAGCATTTTTCTTGACTGGAGAAGTTATTGAAATGGATGAGACAAAAAAAATATTTAATGATCCTAAAGATAAAAGAACAGAAGATTATATAACAGGAAGGTTTGGTTGATATGAGAACAAGATATATAGAAGATTTAGAAAATATTAGACAAATGGAAAAAAATATATCAGATTTGATTCAATTATCTTATGATAGGTTTAAACTTTATCTTGAAAATGACCAAAAAATTAACCTAGAAGAAATAATTGATCTTGATCATGATATTAGAAAATATGCAGCAGATATTGAAAGATTTTGCTATGATCTTTTGGCCTTGCAACAACCAGTTGCAAGAGACTTGAGATTTTTACAAATGTCAATAAAGCTTGCTTCAACTTACAAAAGAATTTCAAATCATTTAGCCCAAGCTGCTGAAATTATTTTAGAATTTCCTTTAAGAGCTGAAGAGAAGGATTTTGTAAAAACTTTTATAAAAAATCAAAAGAATATGAATTTAAATGGAATTCAAAGTTTTGAAGATAATAATAATGAACTTGCCTTAAAAACTATAGAAGATGATGAAATTAATAATAAATTATTTGAAGATTGTATCCACTATCTTGTAAAACTAACTAAATCAGACCTAATTACACCTATGGAATTATCAGAAAAAGTACTTTTCTATAAATATTTTGAAAGACTTGGGGACAGGTTAGCTAAGATAGCAGATTATTCAACAAGATTATGATTTATGTTGTAGAAGATGATAAGGCAATTAGAAATTTAGTATTATATGCCTTATCAGAAAAAGATTATCAAGTTAAAGGGTTTGAAGATGGTCTGGATATTGTAGAGTTGGTAAGAAAAGAAAGCGTGGATTTATTAATTCTTGATGTAATGTTACCTGAAAAAGATGGCTTGGAAATATTAAAAGAAATTAGGGAATTTTCATCCATTCCCATAATAATGCTTACTGCAAGAGATGGGGAATATGATAAGGTAATGGGACTTGAAAGTGGAGCTGATGATTATATTACAAAACCATTTTCAATTTTAGAATTAATTTCTAGGGTTAAGGCTGTTTTAAGAAGAAGTGAGAAAAAAGATAGGGAGCATTTAAACTATGGAAGTATAGAAATAAACATTAAAAAAAGAACTGTAAAAGTTGATGGTGAAAAAATTGACTTAACTTTTAAGGAATTTGAGATGCTCTTGTTATTTATGGCAAATATTGGTAATGTAATTACTAGAGAAGATTTTTTATTAAAAATTTGGGGCTATGATTATGAGGGAGAGACAAGAACTGTAGATGTCCACATAGCAAGTCTTAGAAATAAATTAAAATCAGCTGGAGAAAACATTAAAACTGTTAGAAATTTAGGTTACAAACTTGGAGAGATATGAAAAAAATAATTAATAAAAATATAAATTTTATCACAGGTTCATTTATTTTTATTATTTTTATAATATCTTCATTATTCTCATATAATAAGGCAAAAAAAGCTCAAGATGAATTTGTAGAAAATTCCTTGAGCTTTCTTGCTTGTGAAGATATTGACAAAAATAAATTAGAGGAATTTAAAAATTCTTATAAGCTTGATATTTTACTAAAAGGTGTAGATGGAAAAGTCTTATATAATTCTGGAATTAATAAGAATTCTGTTAAAAATTATGAATTTGATAATAAATATTTAGTAAAAAAATTTAAAAAAAATCTAAAAGGATCAGAAAAGAAAGTATTTGCGAAAAAATATAAAGACAAAATACTAGCAATAGAATTTTATAATGATAGTTTTTTTCTATATATTTTGAAAAATTCTTATTTTTTAATAATAGCTATTTTAATTATGATTTTAATAAACTTATTCTTTACAAAAATATTTTACGAAAGTCTTACAAATCCTTTTAAAGATAGGATGGATAATATAAAAGAATTTAATACTTTTAAAGAAAATCCCAAATTATATATAGAAAATCTTAAAAATGCAAATAGTCTTTTAATGGAAGAAAATTCTAAACTAGAAGATAGAATACTAAATATTGAAAAAATCACTTCTAAGATGGAAGAAGGTTTTATATATTTTGATAAAAATGGTAATATAAAAATTTTAAATGAGGCTTCAAAAAATTTATTGGGAATAGATAAAAATAAAAATTTATATAATTTAGTAGATGATAACAGTTACAAATTAGCTATTAGACAAATGAAAATTTTAAAAAAAGGAAAAAGTTTAAATTTAGACCTTGATGAAATAAGTATAAAACTTTTTATAGACCCAATAATTGATGAGGAGATAATATCTTATATTGTCGTAGTTATAGATGATTCAAAAAATAAGAAAGCTGAAATTATGAGAAGGGAATTTACAGCTAATGTGACTCATGAATTAAAATCACCCCTTACTAGCATCAATGGATATGCAGAACTAATTGCAAGTGGACTTGTAAAAAATGAAGATATACAAAAATTTGGTCAAATTATAAATCAAGAAGGCAATAGACTTTTAAATATTATTGATGATATATTAAAACTTTCTAAATTAGATGAGGAAAATCTTGAAGAGGGAAGAAATAATATAAATATAAAATATGTTGTTGACTCTAGTATTCAAAGATTTAAAAGGATAAGTGATAAGAAAAATATTAGAGTAAGAAATGAAATTGATGATATTTTTATAAGAACTCATGAATCATTATTTTCAGATCTTATCACAAATATTTATGAAAATGCAATAAAATATAATAAAGTAAATGGTCAAATTACAATAAAATATAAAAAAGATGAAAGATTTATAAGGCTAATAATTGAAGATAGGGGCATAGGTATAAAAAAAGAAGACTTGCCAAGAATTTTTGAAAGATTTTATGTAGCTGATAAGCAAAGAACAAGAAATTTGAAATCAACGGGACTTGGCCTATCAATTGTAAAACATATTTGTGATTACTTAAACTATAATATAAAAGCAGAAAGCAAATATGGATATGGGACAAGCTTTATAATTTCTATACCTTGCAAGTAATTCCAATTTTTGTTTTTATTTGTTATAATTATAATTAGTAATTATTAAAAAAAATTAAGGAGTAAATATGAAGATAGAAGTTTGTGCAGGAGCAAGATGTACTATGCTAGGATCTGATATAATATTTAATAGATTATCAGATTTCGTAGAAGAATTTAATGATAGACTCTACAAGGGAGAATTGGACGTTCAAGATATTGAACTAGAAATTGAAATGATAACTTGTAATGATGAGTGCAAAAAAAACAAAAAAAATGCACCAATAGTAATAGTAAATGGAAAAGTATTTACAAATGCAAAAACAGAAGTTATCATGGAGTACATATTAGATAAGGCATTTGAAGATAATTTCAAATAAAATTTATTAAGGGAAGAATAGATAATGAAAGAAACATACATAAATATTTTAAATATTAGAAGAATGGCCTTTGAACATATAGCGAAAATAGCATTTGAAAATAGGCCAATATATGACATAGCAACAGAAGTTTTTGAAATACTGCCAGGAGAAGAAGCATCCTACAGAGAAAATATTTTTAGAGAAAGAGCTGTAATGGGTGAAAGACTTAGAATGGGAGTAGGGCTTCATGCAAGAACAGCTGATAATACAGGTGCTATAACTGATGGGCTTGATGATGAAGATTATGATATAAAAAAATATGAACCACCTCTCGTTTCAGTAATAAAAATTGCCTGCGAGGCTTGTCCTGAAAATAGGGTAGAAGTTACAAATACTTGTAGAGCATGTATTGCCCACCCATGTGTGAATGTTTGTCCAAAAAATGCAATTACTTATACTTCAAAAGGATCAATAATTGACCAAGATAAGTGTATAAAATGCGGAAAATGCGTTCAAGCTTGTCCATACAATGCAATTTCTCACACAAAAAGGCCATGCGCAGAAGCTTGTGGTGTAAAAGCAATCAAAAGTGATAAATTAAACAGGGCAGAAATAGATGATGATAAATGTGTAGCATGTGGAAGATGTATAACAGCTTGTCCATTTGGAGCTATTTCAGATAAAACAGAAATTTACCAATTAGCCAAAGCGTTAAACACAAACGAACACGTTTATGCAATAGTTGCCCCATCATTCGTAAGACAATTTGGACAAATGGCAAGTCCTGTTCAAATAAAAGAGGCAATAAAAAAATTAGGATTTAAAGATGTAATAGAAGTAGGACTCGGTGCAGATCTTACAACCTTAAACGAAGCTCACGAATACGTAGAAAGTGTACCAGAAAAAATTCCATTTATGGGAACATCATGTTGTTATTCATGGAAATTAATGGTAAAGAAAAAATTCCCAGAAATAAATGATAAAATTTCAGAATCATCAACACCAATGATTTATTCAGGAAAACATATCAAAAAAATGGATGAAAATGCCCAAGTAGCCTTTATAGGACCATGTATATCTAAAAAACTTGAGGCAAGAAGACCAGAAGTTGCAGAAACAATCGATTATGTAATAACATATGAAGAGCTAATGGGAATGTTCTTGGCAAAAGATATAGATCCTGCAGAAATAAAAATTGAAGAAGATTGGCAAGATGCATCAGAAACTGGAAGAAATTATGCAGTAAGTGGTGGAGTAGCAGAAGCTGTAAAAAGAAGAATTGCAGAAATAAATCCAGACTTAGATGTAAAAATTGAAAAAGCAGAAGGTCTTGCTGATTGTGTAAAACTTGCCCAAATGGCAAAACTTGGAAGAAAAGACGGACTATTATTAGAAGGAATGGCTTGCGTTGGAGGATGCGTAGGAGGCCCTGGAACTTTAATCTCAGAATTAAAAACAGGAAAAGCAGTAAAACAATTCGCCAAAGAATCAATCTACAAATCTCCATACGATAATAAAAATATTCCAGATGAAGATAAACCAAAAGACTGAAAAAATTAAGAGCATATAAATATGCTCTTTTTTTGTACAAAAAAAGATGCGAAATCTCGCATCTTTTAAATATTTTTTTACTTATCTAAATCTTCTTTAATAGCCTTAGCTAAATCTTCTAAAGTTTTTTCTTGATCATCTTTCATAGAAGAATTTATTATAAAATCTTCTCCTATATATTCGTGTTTTCCACTTTCAAGGATTTCTTTTGCTTGTTCAAGAGATTTTCCACCCCATGAGAAGTTGTGAATGAAAGATATATGTCTATTTTGATATCCTGTTCCAACTAATTCTCTCAAAAGAGCATCCATCTTGTGATATAGGCCTGCATTATAGTTCATTGCAACAAATACTTGGTTAGAATATTTGTGAGCATCAGCAATTATATATGAGTAATCAGTGTCTGAAACATCATATAATTTTATATTTTCAACTCCGAGCTCATCAAGTTTTGATGCCAAAACATCAGCGGCAAGTTCTGTATTTCCATACATTGAAGAAAATACAATTTCTACACCCTTACTTTCTGGTTTGAAATTTGCCCATTTATCATATTTATCAAGAATAAATCTAATTGATTCTTTATCATCATAAACTGGTCCGTGTAATGGGAAAATTGCATTAATTTCAAAGCCAGAAACTTTTTTAAGAAGGTTTGTAACCATTCTTCCTTGTTTTCCAACTATATTTATATAATATCTTCTATTTTCATCTACCCAAGACTGTTTTTTGATATAGTGTTTTGCAGAAATATGACCTTCAAGTACATCAAAAGATCCAAAAGCATCTGCTGAGAAGAATAAACCTTCTGTTGTTTCATATGTCATAAATACTTCTGGCCAGTGTACCATAGGTGCAAAGACAAATTTTAAATTTCTTTTACCAATATTTAATTCGTCACCGTCTTTAATTTCAACAAACCTATCTTCTTCAAATTTATCATTTGGATAAAATTGGTGGAAAAATTTAATGGTTTTTTGATTTCCAACAAATTTACAATTAGGATATTTGTCAAGAATAAAATCAATAGATCCACAATGATCAGGTTCCATATGTTGAACTATAATATAATCTAAATCTTCCCCATCAAGAGCAGCTTCTACATTATCAAGGTAAGTTCTAATTACAGAAGAATCAGACCCATCCATCAAAACATTTTTTTCATCCTTAATAATATATGAGTTGTAAGTTACACCATTAGGTAGGATAAACATATTTTCAAATCTTTTTAGACCCCTATCATTGACTCCAACCCAAAAAATATTATCATAAACTTTCTTTATAAATTGCATATAACCTCCAAATTTATTATTTTCATTAAAATTACTATACCTTATAAAATAGAAAATTAAATATTAAACAAGTCTTATAATGCCTTAAATTTAAATATTTAATTTAGAAAACTTTTTCATTTTTATTTTTTTTTATGAAAAATAGAAATTAAAAAAATTTTAAAAAAATGATTAGATAAAACGATTCAGGATATATATTTAGTATGAATGTTTTACAATTGTAAGGATTTCAATTTATTTTTATCATTATTTAGAATCTTTATAAAAATAAATTGTGTTGACAAAAAAACATTTTCAATATAAAATTATATTGTAAAACAAAAATGGATATTATATTTTTTTAGGAGGAATATATGCTTTTTAAAACAACAGATGAGCATGAAGCTTTACGTAAAAAAGTCAGAGAATTTGCTGAAGAAAAAGTTAAACCAATAGCTTTTGAACTTGATCAAAACAATGAATTTCCTGACGAAATAGTAAAGGAAATGGGAGAATTAGGATTTTTAGGAATTCCTTATCCTAAGAAATACGGTGGTCAAGGCTTAGACGTAATGAGCTATGCGATCACAGTTGAAGAATTATCAAGAGTTGATGGTGGTGTTGGAGTAATTTGTTCTGCACATACATCTTTAGGTTCTTGGCCAATTTTTGCTTTTGGTACTGAAGAACAAAAGAAAAAATATTTAACTCCTTTAGCAAAGGGTGAAAAAATAGGTGCATTTGGTCTTACAGAAGAAAACGCTGGATCTGATGCAGGTGGAACTGAAACAACAGCTGAACTAGATTTGGATGGCGAGAGATATATTTTAAATGGTAAAAAAATATTTATCACAAACGCACCAAAGGCAGATACATATGTTGTATTTGCAGTAACAACTCCAGGAATTGGAACTCATGGTATTTCAGCATTTATTGTTGAAAAAGGCATGGAAGGATTTACATGTTCTGATCACTACGATAAATTAGGTATTAGATCATCATGTACAGCTGAATTACATTTTGATAATGTAAAAGTTCCTAAAGAAAATTTACTTGGAAAAGAAGGACAAGGATTTAAAATAGCTATGGCTACTCTTGACGGTGGTAGAATTGGTATAGCTTCACAAGCTCTAGGAATTGCTCAAGGTGCTTATGAATCAGCTTTATCATATGCTAAGGAAAGAGAACAATTTGGTATGCCAATAGCTCACCTTCAAGCGAATACATTTAAACTTGCTGATATGGCAACATATTTAAAGGCTGCAAGACTTATGATTTATTCTGCTGCTGAAATGAAAGAAAATCACGAAAGATATTCTGCAGACGCAGCTATGGCTAAACAATTTGCATCTGATCTTGCATCAAAAATTACAAATGAAGCATTACAAATGTACGGTGGATCTGGATTTATCAAAGGTATCGATGTTGAAAGATTCTACAGAGATTCTAAGATTACACAAATCTATGAAGGTACAAATGAAATAATGAGAGTTGTTGTTGGAGCTCATACTGTTGGTAGAGCACCAAAAGTTAAAACTGTTGGATCTAAGAAAAAATCTGGACCCATTGCCGGAGTCAGAAAAGGAGAAATCTATGAGGGAGATCCTAAAGAAGCAGTTAAAAAGCTTGTGGCAGCACTTAAAAAGGACGGATATGACTTTACTGTAGGAATTGATCCTTACACACCAATACCAGATGCTGAAAGAATAGTTGTAGCAGGACGTGGTATAGGTGATAAAGAAAATATGAAATTGATAGAAGATTTAGCTTACCAAGCAGGAGCAGCTATTTCATCATCAAGACCAGTTGCAGAAACACTAAAATATGTAGATATCAATAGATATGTAGGTATGAGTGGACAAACATTTAAAGGAAATCTTTACATTGGTGTAGGTGTATCTGGTGCAGGACAACACTTAAAGGGAATTAAAAATGCATCTACAATAGTTGCAATCAACAATTCTAAAAATGCACCAATCTTTAATAACTGTGACTACGGTATAGTTGGAGATGCAATGGAAGTTCTTCCATTATTAATTAAAGAATTAGATAATGGCGAAGAAAAGAAACCAGCACCACCTATGAAAAAAATCAAAAGATCTAAACCAAGAAAAATGGCTCCTACAAATCCAATCTATGTAGATTTAGGTTCTGGATATGAATATAATCCAGAAGAAGGAGATCCAGAAAACGGAATTGAACCAGGAACACCATTCGATAAATTACCAGATTCTTGGGTTTCACCAGTTTCAGGAGAAGGTAAAGATCAATTCATTAAAATGGATGTACCAGAAGATAGAAAGTAGTAGGAGGAATATATGTATACAGTTAGAAAAGTTACAGACGACTTATATTATGTAGGTGGAGATGACAGAAGACTTGCTCTATTCGAAAATATTTTTCCTATAGATGGAGTTTCTTACAACTCATACCTTTTGATGGATGAAAAAACAGTTTTGATAGATTCAGTTGACTGGTCTATTACAAGAGAATATATATTAAATGTATCTAGAGTACTTGGTGATCGTGATCTTGATTATATGATTATCCAACATATGGAACCAGATCACTGTTCAGCAATCGAATTAATGCTACATTATTATCCAAATGTAAAAATAATCGCAAGTGAAAAAGCTATCTTATTTATGAGACAATTTGGATACCATGTAGATGATAGATATATAGAAGTTAAAGAAGGAGATTCAATCTCATTTGGTAAACACGAATACACATTCGTAGAAGCACCAATGGTTCACTGGCCAGAAGTTTTAATGACTTATGACTTAACTGACAAAGTTTTATTCTCAGCAGATGCATTTGGATCATTTAAATCTAATGACGGAAGACTTTTTGCTGATGAAGTAAATTGGGATAGAGATTGGTTAGATGAAGGAAGAAGATACTATACAAATATAGTTGGTAAATATGGTACCTTTGTTCAAGCAGTTCTAAAAAAAGCAGCAGGACTTGATATTAAATATATCTGCCCACTCCATGGACTTGTTTGGAGAAAAGACTTTGGATATATTTTAGATAAATATGATAAATGGTCAAGCTACCAACCAGAAGAAGAAGGTGTATTAATAGCTTATGCATCAATGTATGGAAATACAGAATATGCAGCTCAAGCACTAGCTTCAAAACTTGCTGAAAGAGGAATGACAAATATTTCTTTAAGAGATGTTTCAAGCACAGACGTTTCATATTTAATAGCGGATGCATTTAAGTATTCAAATATAGTTCTTGCTTCAGTAACATACAACCTTGGAATTTATCCAAAAATGAAAGACTTTATCCATGATATGGCAGCTCTTAACGTACAAAATAGAGCAGTATCTATAATGGACAACGGATCTTGGGCTCCTACAGCTGGAGAAAAAATGGAAAAATTCTTAGACGAAGAAATGAAATTAATAGATGTTCTTCCAGAACAAGTAAATATAGTTTCATCACTAAAATCTGCAAAAGAACCAGATATGGATGCTCTAGTAGATGGAATCTTCGAATCAATGAAAAAAAGAAGAGAAGAAGTTCAAAAAGCAAAAGATCAAAAATAATCTTAAAAAATATAAAAACTGCCACATTTTTTGTGGCAGTTTTTTTGTAAAACTATTATAATAATATTTATAAGTTTAGAAATTCGAGGGATATTATGAAAAAAAATTTAAAATTAAGAGCTGATAATTTTAAAATCAAAGTGGGAAATGTATCTTATAATAGAGAACAAATTAAAAAAGTAGTAAAAAAAGCAAATGATGAACTTGTAAATATCTTGCTTTTACCTGAGCTTTGCCTTACTGGAGCGAGCTTATATGATGGTTACAAGAATGATGATATTTTAAGTTCTTGTCTGGATAGCTTATTTGACTTAAAAAAATTCTCTGAAAATATAGATACCTTATTTTCTGTTGGTCTTCCGATTAAGGAAGGAAATAAAATTATTGATATGGTCTTTTTGTTAAAAGAAGGTGAAATCTGTGGTGGATTTTTTAAGGATAATTTTAAAGACCACGAAAAATATATCTTTGATCTTCCTGAAAATGACTTCGTAAGTATAAAAGGTGAATATATAAGGATTTACAACAAGTCTTTTCTTGAAATTGATGGGGTGAAAATAAGCCTAAGTGTTGGAGGAAATGAAGATAAAATTATTCCTGATTCTTTAAATGCAAGGTCTAATAATGATATTGATATTATTTTAAATCCAAGTGCAAAAATAAGATATATAGGATCTAGGGAAAAAACTGAAGATAAAATTAAATTTTTATCACAAAATACGACCTATTTATTTTCAAGTACGGGCCTTGGTGAAAGCTCAACAGACTTTGTTTATGAAGGACTAAATATTATTGGCAAAAATGGTAGAATTATAAAAAATAATAGAGATGAATTTTCAGATTATAATGGTTTTTTTGATGTAAATAGGAATATATCAACTGAGGACTTTCATTTAAACAATGCATCTGACCTAGGTCAAATTAACAAATATCCGTATATTTCAACTGATAAAGAAAAATATGTAGAAGATGCTTTTGAAATTGCATCAAATGCTTTGATTCAAAGAATGGAGGCTATTTCATGTAAAAAAGTTATCTTGGGTCTAAGCGGGGGTCTTGATTCCACAATGGCTCTTTTATTTATAGTCAAGGCCTTTGAAAAAATGAATCTTCCAAAAGAAAATATACTATTATATACTATGCCAGCTTTTGGAACTAGCAAAAGAACAAAATCAAATGCTTATAAATTGGCAGAAGCTTTTGGAATAAAATTAAATGAAATTGTAATAAAAGATGCTGTAAATATCCACCTAAAAGATATAGGACATGATGGAAAATCCCAAGATATAGCCTATGAAAATGCCCAAGCAAGAGAGAGAACCCAAATTTTATTTGATAAGGGAAATATGGAAAATGCTCTAGTCATTGGAACAGGTGATAAGTCAGAAATTTCTCAAGGTTTTGCTACCTATAACGGTGATCACATGTCATCTTATGTAGTAAATGCATCATTAACAAAAACTGAATTGAGATATACTGTGGGATATTTGGTTGAAAAAACTGAAAATGAAAAATTGAAAGAAGTTTTGGATGATATACTAAAAACTCCAATTTCACCAGAGCTTAAAAACGAAAGTGAAGATAAAATTAGCCAAAAAACTGAAGACATAATAGGACCTTATGAACTAATTGACTTTTTCACCTACGAATTTTTAGAAAATTCTTCAATAGAAGAAATTTACCAAAAAGCAAAGGCAGCCTTTAAAGATGATTATGATAGTAAAACTATCAAAAAATGGCTCAAATCATTTTATAAAAGACTAACATCAAGTCAGTTTAAAAGATCAGTATCAGTTGATGGACCAGCTATGAGTGAAAAATCATTTTCTCCAAGAAGAGGCTACCTCCTACCATCAGATATGTCCTCTGAAATTTTCATGGAAAGAATAGAAAAATTAGATGATTAAGACGATTTTTTTAATAATATTAATAGTAATCTTACTTCTTTTGTCCTATATTTTTTACCAATGTAAGTGGGCAAAAGAAGTAAGGGTAGATATTGTTAATAAGAAAATAAAAGATGAGATTAGAATTACTCAAATAAGTGATTTTCACTCAAATATCTTAAAAAATATGGGATATTTTAAGAAAAAAATTCTAGACTTTGAACCTGATTTTATTATATTAACTGGGGATATAAACGATTATGGGGTTGTTAAAAAATTTAATAAGGCAATAAATTTTTTAAGTGAGCTTTCAAAATTGGGGATAAAAATATATTATATAAGTGGAAATCATGAAGAAGCAGGACCAATGCTCGATGAATTTATAGAAGAAATTGAGAAATTGGGAATAAAATATTTAAAAAATGATGGAGAATATATAGAAATAAGGAAAGAAAAAATTTATATTTATGGACTTTCTTATTATAATTATTCATTTAAAAATTACAAGACTAATGATGAAAATTTAAATATTATTTTAAGTCATTATTCAAAAAATGTAAGAGATAATTTAGATGATAGTATGGATATAATATTTTCAGGCCATACTCACGGGGGACAAGTTAGGTTTCCTATAATTGGGGCCTTGCTAGCACCAGGTGAGGGATATTTCCCAAAATATGATAAGGGATTATTTAAATATAAAAATGCACAATTATATATAGATTCGGGACTTGGAAACACCCTTATGGATTTAAGATTTTTAAATAGGATACAATTTTCCAACATAACCATCAAGCGCCAATAGTTTAATGGTAAAACAAAAGTGTCCGAAGCTTAAGATGGGGGTTCAATTCCTCTTTGGCGTGCCAAAAAGGCTTGTTGTTTTGTGAAATCATTTCACTTTACAACAAGCCTTATTTTTTATTTATTTTCTTTTATATACAAAATTAAATCTTCTATCAAATCTTCTTTTCTTTTATAAATTCTTGGTTTTTTAAATTTATTTCCGTCTTTGTCAACGTAGGAAAGTCCTGTTACTAGTTTGTTTATATATAAGAAATCATTTTGGAAAATGTCTTTTTTCATTGGATCAAATTTGTCTTCTTTGTCATTTCCACCTAGTCTAATATCTGTATAGAGTTGAAAGATTTGTACTCCTCTTTCAAAGGCTATTCCCATTTCTGCAGCAAGTCCCAAATCTTTTGTATCCATTAATCCTATTAGCATATCTGAATTTTTTAGTCTTTCGTAATCAGCCAAAAGAATATCATAATTTGTTGTAAATCCTGCTGATTTGTCATTTATTTCTAGATTTTGTGCAGGATTATAAATTTCTATATCAGAAAATTTTTTTTCCAATGCTTTTTGAATTTCTAATGCTTGCCATCTTTGTCCTTCTGTGAATAAATCACAACCTAAATATATTTTCATTTTAATACCTCTCATAAAATAATAATAGATAAAAAAATAAGGGAATTTCCCTTATTTAAATTGAATATTTATTGTATAATCTTCTAGGCTATTGTCGATATTTATAATATCTTTTATAGCTTTTTCACATTTTTTATCAGCTTTTTCTAATATTCCCTTTTCAATAGCTTTTTTTTCTATAGATTTCTTTTGTGTTTTTGCAAAATCATTATAGTCTTCAATTTTGATTGGGTTAAAAATAGATGTTTTTTGGTCGAAAATTTTAAGGGAATTTTCATAAATTTCGTGGGATAGAACCTTTGATTTAGGTAGTTTTATATCTATTTTTTTACCAGAAACTTTTACATCCATTTTATCAAGATCGACTCCGTATGAAATCACACCATCGTAAGAAACTATAAATTTCTTTTGGGTAAAGGGAAGGTCATAACCGTAAAACTTATTTGAATTTTCAAATTGTCCCATATTTGTGTAATAATATTTTAATGTTGTAAGCTCTTTTGCACTTTCAATTCTGTTTTGGATTAATTTATTGTCGATTTTATTTTCATTTTTTGCTGAAAAATACTTTGCTCCAAATAAAATAGTGGTTATTAAAAGAATTCCTATAAGAATACTTTTTATAAAGCTTTTCTTTTTAATCATTTTAAATCCTTTCTTTTTTCTTCTTAATTATCTTATCTCAAATACCATATTTTACAAGTTATTAATAATAAAAAAATTTTTTATCAAAAAACTTTCTTGACAATTAAATTTAGCCTTGGTATTATGAACTTGAACGAAGAATATGGCTCATTGAAAATGGGCGAAAGTGTACCTAGGGATCTGATTTTTTCAAGACCGAGCGGTACGGATATTTTTTTAAGTATTACACCAGAGGGATAAAAGCCCAGGAGGATAGGTTTCGTAGCCTGTCCTTCTGGGCTTATTTTTTGTTAAATTTTTTAAGGAGAAAAAAAATGAATACAATCTACGAAGGTAAGACAAAAAATTTGGTTGAAGAAAATGGTAAATATTATTGTCTATTTAAGGACACAATGACAGGAACAGATGGAGTTTTTGATACTGGCGGAAACCAAGTTGCTGGTGAAAAAGAAGGTGCCGGCGCTGAATGTTTGAAAGTTTCTAAATTTTTCTTTGAAAAAATAAATGAAGCTGGTGTAAAAACTCATTATCTTGGAGCAGACCTTGACAAAAACCTTATGGAAATTGAAAAATGTAGTGTTTTTGGAAAGGGTCTAGAAGTTATTACAAGATTTAAAGCTGTTGGATCTTTCATGAGAAGATATGGACTTTATGCAACAGAAGGCCAAGATCTTGATGCTTATTCTGAAATTACTTTAAAAGATGATGATCGTGAAGATCCACTAATCACAGAAGATGGATTAGTTGAATTAAATATTTTATCTCATGATGAATACAAAGAAATAATTAAAGAAAATAAGAAAGTTGCAAAACTTGTAAAAGATATTTTGGCTGAGTATGGTCTTGATCTTTATGATATTAAATTTGAATGGGGAAGACTTGCTTCAACTGGTGAAGTTGTTTTGATTGATGAAGTTTCTGGTGGAAATATGAGAGCTTATAAAGATGGAAAATATATTGAGCCATTGGAATTATCAAAATATTTAGGACTTTAATAAGGAGTTTACATGAAAGTTTCTATAATTATGGGATCACTGTCTGATAGCCCAATTGCTGATAAGGTTGTTTCTAAATTAATGGAATTTGGTATTGATTATGAAGTTAAGGTAATTTCTGCCCACAGAGCTTTGAAAAGTTTAGAAAAATATGTAAAAGAAAGCGAAGATGAAAGTGAAGTTTATATAGGAATTGCTGGAAAGGCAGCTCATCTATCAGGAGTAATAGCTGCTTTAACAACAAGACCTGTAATTGGAATTCCTGCAAAATCATCTCATCTTGGAGGAATTGAGGCCCTACTTTCTACAGTTGAAATGCCAAGTGGAGTTCCTGTTGCTACAGTTGCAATTGGTGGTGGTGAAAATGCTGCAATCTTAGCTGCTGAAATTCTTTCAGTAAAATATGATTTACTAAGAGAAAAATTAAAGGATATGAGAGTTAAGATGAAAGAAACTATAGATAATTCTGAATATGAATATAAGGCAAATAAATAATGAGTGGAATTGTAGGAATATTTTCAAAAAAGAAATATAAAAATATTTTCCCAGACCTTTATTCTGCCCTCTATGCTATCCAACATAGGGGACAGGAGGCTATGGGAATTTCTCTTCTTTCTCATGAAAGATTATCAGAAATAAGAGGCAAGGGTGAAATTGCTAATAATATTGGACTTGATAATATATCAACTCTTGCAGGAAATGTTGGACTAGCTCATGCAAAATATATGTTTGCTGAGGATGATAGGTCACTTTTACCAATGCCTTGGATGTTTTATCCGAAAAATTCTGACCACAAAAATTTAATAGCAATTGATGGTAAATTTTTTGATAAAAATTCCCCAGAAGGAATTGTCAATAATTTAAATTCTAAAAATGAAGACGAAATTATTGAATATGTTAACAAGTTAAATGGTGTATATGCTCTTTTAATTGTTAGTGGTAAAAGGATGATTGCTGTTAGAGACCATTATGGAATCAAAAATCTTTGTGTAGGAAAAAATGATGATAATTATATAGTTGCAAGCGAATCATGTGCAATTGAATCAATAGGTGGACAAATTTGCCATGAACTTAAGCCTGGAGAAATTTATATTGTAGATGATGATGGAGAAAAATCATATTTTTCAAAAGAAATTTCAAATTCTCCATGTATTTTTGATTTTGTTTACACAGCAAGACCAGATTCATACATAAACGGAGTTAGTGTTTATGATGCAAGGATAAGGATGGGAGAAATTTTATATAAGGAACATCCGGTAGATGCTGATATTGTTGTAGGCAGTCCAGATAGTGGACTCATTTCTGCAGTAGGATTTTCTCGTGCATCAAATATAAAATACGAAAGGGCAATAGTTAGAAATAGGTATATAAATAGGACTTTTATTCTTCCAACAGATTCTACTAGACAAAAAGGAATTAGGATAAAGCTAAATCCTATCAAACATCTTTTAGAAGGAAAGAGAGTTGTTTTAGTAGATGATTCTATTGTAAGGGGAAATACTGTAAAAAGAGTAATAGAAATTTTAAGAGAATCGGGAGCTAAAGAAGTTCATATTAGAATTGCCTCCCCTCAAGTTATAAAAGAGGAGAATTATACCTTTGATGTTGCCGATAAGGAACATTTGATAAGTTATAACAGAAGTGTAGAAGAAGTAAGAAAGATTATTGGAGCAGATTCTTTGGGATTTATTTCCCTAGAAGGATTAAGAGAAGCTTGTGGAAACAAAACATATTATGAAAATTGTTTTGATGGGTTTAACCCTTTAGAAAGGAAATAAAATGTCAATAAATTATAAAGATGCTGGCGTTGATGTAGAAAATGGCCAAAAAGAAGTTGAATTAATTAAAAGTATTGTAGAAAAAACTCAATCAAAAAATGTTTTAAGTAAAATTGGAGGATTTTCAGGATTATTTAGCCTTGAAAATTTAGATGTTAAAAATCCAGTTTTAGTTTCAGGAACAGATGGGGTTGGAACAAAAGTAATGCTTGCACAAATGATGGATAAGCACGATACAATTGGAATTGATTGTGTTGCAATGTGTGTAAATGATATTTTGTGCCAAGGAGCAAGACCCTTATTTTTCCTCGACTACATTGCCTGTGGTAAACTTATTCCTGAAAAAATGGAAAAAATTGTCAAAGGCGTTGCTGACGGATGTCTTCAAGCAAAATCTTCTTTAATTGGTGGAGAAACTGCAGAAATGCCAGGACTTTATAAGGAAAATGACTACGATCTTGCAGGATTTTGTGTAGGAATAGTTGATAGGGATAAAATAATTACTGGTGAAAAAATAAAAAAAGGAGACTATATTTTTGGCCTAAAATCTTCAGGAATCCATTCAAATGGATATTCTCTTGTAAGAAAAATTGTCTTTGAAAAGGAAAAATTATCCTTAGATCAAAAAATTGAAGGACTGGAAACAAGTCTTGGTGAAGAACTTTTAAAGCCTACAAAAATTTATGTGAAAGAAATTTTAGCCTTACTTGATAAAATTGAAATAAATGGCCTAAGCCATATAACTGGTGGAGGATTTTATGAAAACATACCAAGAATGATTCCTGATGGACTTTGTGCAAAAATTGACCTTACAAATGTAGAAGCTCCAAAAATATTTTCACTTTTACAAAAGTGGGGAAATCTTAACAAAAAAGATATGTATGAAACTTTCAACATGGGCGTTGGCCTAGTATTTGCTGTTGATAAAAAATACGAAGAAGATGTAAGAACAATTATTGATGAAAATGAACTTTTAGACCTTGGAGAAGTTGTAGAAAATGATGAAAAACTCGACCTCAAATTTTAAAAATATTGCCATATTAATATCAGGATCTGGAACTAACCTCCAAGCCATAATTAACTCTTGTGAGAAAAAAGAAATAAATGGTCAAATTTCCATAGTGATTTCTAATAAACATGATGCATACGGACTTGAAAGAGCCAAAAAATCCTCTATAAAAACTATGGTTTGTACAGACAATAATTTACTAATTAATACATTAAAAAAAGAAAATATTGACCTTGTAGTTCTTGCAGGATATCTAAAAATTTTACCTCAATCAATAATTGACCAATATGAATCAAAGATTATTAATATCCACCCATCCCTCATACCTTCATTTTGTGGGATGGGATTTTATGGAAGAAGGGTTCATGAAAAAGTTTTTGAAAAAGGTGTAAAATTTACAGGAGCAACTACTCACTTTGTAACAAAAGATGCTGATGCTGGTCCTATAATTTATCAAGAGATTGTAAAAATTGACCAAGATGACACAATCGATGAAATTGCAAAAAATGTATTGGAAAAAGAACATGAAATTTTAAAAAAATCTGTAAGAGATTTTTGTGATGATTTGTTTTACATAAAAGATAATAAGGTTTTCGTAAAAAATAGGAGTCTTTGATGAAAGTTTTAATAATTGGAAATGGTGGAAGAGAACACGCTTTGGCATGGAAGATATCAAAATCAAAAAAAGTTGATCAAATATTTATGTCAAGGGGAAATGCAGGAACTAATAGTTTTTGTAAAAACATAGACATTGATCCTACAGATATAAAGTCTTTAGTAGATTTTTCTAAAAAAGAAAAAATTGACCTTACCATAGTGGGACCAGAAGATCCTTTGTGTATGGGAATTGTAGATGAATTTGAAAAAAATAATCTTAGAATTTTTGGACCAAATAAAGAATGTGCGAAATTTGAAAAATCAAAAAAATTCACCAAAAATTTCCTAGAAAAATATGAAATCCCAACAGCAAAATACAAGTCTTTTGAAGATTTTGACAAGGCTAAAAATTCTCTAAAAGAATTTTCCTATCCTTTAGTAATAAAGGCAGATGGACTTTGCCTTGGAAAAGGGGTTATAATTTGTGAAGATGAAAAAAAGGCCCTTGAAACTCTAGATGACATTTTTGTAAAAAAAATATTTGGTGATGAGGGAAAAACAGTAGTAATAGAAGAATTTTTAAAGGGAGAAGAAGCCTCACTTTTATGTTTAGTATCAAATAACAAACTATTCCCACTAGAGACTTGTAAAGATCACAAGCAAATTTATGATGGAAATAAGGGACCAAATACAGGTGGCGTTGGAACATACTCCCCAAGTAAATTTTCTAAAAAAACAGAGGAAAATATAGAAAAGATTTTAAAACAAATAGAAGATGGATTTAATGATTCGAAATTTTCCTATAATGGAATTTTATTTATTGGATTTATGATAGATAAGGACTTGCCTAAGGTCTTAGAATTCAATGTAAGATTTGGAGATCCAGAAACAGAAACTCTCATGCCAAGACTTGAAAGTGATCTTGTAGAAATAATCGAAAAAACTCTTGATAATACATTAAAAAAAGATGATATAAAATGGTCAGATGACTTTTCTCTTTGTGTAATTTTAGTTTCAGAAGGCTATCCTCTAAAATATGAAAAAGAAAAAGAAATAAAGGGATTTGATCAGGTAAAAGATTCTCTAATTTTTCACAATGGTACAAAGATAAAGGATGGAAAAATTTTGACAGATGGAGGAAGAGTTTTAACCATTAATGCTTGCGCAAAAGATTTAGAAACTGCAAGAAAAATTGCCTACAAAGATTGTGAAAAAATAAAATATGAAAATAAGTATTATAGAAAAGATATAGGATTAAATTAGCTAGTTTTACTAGCTTTTTTTATTTATTTCGTATGAAAGCTAGATATTGTGTAAATAAAAATGAAAAATAATTTGCAATATGTTATAATAATACATATTATTATTTTTTTTAACATTATAGAAAGGAAAATTTATGAGAATTAACACAATTTGGATTACAGGAGCCCATGGTAGACTTGGATCGACTCTTGTAAGATATTTAGATCCTTTGGAAGCTGAAATAATAGCTACAGATAAGGAAGAAGTTGATATTACAAATCAAGAAGAAGTAAATTTATTTGTAGATAGGAATAGGCCAAAAATAATTATAAATTGCTCAGGAATTACTGATAGGCTAAAATGTGAAAATGATCCTGATAAGGCATATTTATTAAATGCTTTAGGATCAAAAAATATTGCCATAGCCTCTAATAGAGTGAGGGCAAAACTTGTTCAATTATCTACAGCAGATGTTTTTGATGGTCAAACTATCCATCCATACAAGGAAATTGATAAGGCAAATCCAAACTCTGTTTATGGCAAAAGTAAATTTTTGGCAGAAGAATTTGTAAAAGATTTTGCTGATAGATATTTTATTGTAAGGGTATCAAGGCTTTATTCTAAGGAAAATAATTTGGTTGAATCAATTATAGACCAAGGTAAAAATGGACTTATAAAAGTACCAAAATCAAGATATGGGTCACCAACTTCAGCTTATGAACTTTCAAAATTTTTGATTTCTATTATGGATACAAATGCCTATGGTGTTTATCATGCATCCTGTGAAGGAACCTGTTCTTTTAGAGCCTTTGCACAAAAAATTGTAGACTTAACAAAACTAGATGCAAAAATAGAAGAAGTAAGAGATTCTGATAGGATAGATTTTGAACCAGCATTTAGGGGAATAGATAATTATTATTTAGATCTTTTGGGAAAAAACACTTTTTCAACTTGGGAAGATGCGCTAAAAGATTATCTGAGAAGGGAGTATGGTTATGACTGCTAAATCTCAAAGAAAAAGAGGATTAACATCCAAAATATTTATAGCCTTAATTTTGGGAATGGCTCTTGGGATTGTAATGCATTATTTTATACCACAAAGTCATATAAAAGATGATATTGTTATTGATGGAATTTTTTATATACTAGGACAAATGTTTATAAGGGCTATGCAAATGCTTGTAGTTCCACTTGTATTTTTTTCAATCGCAGATGGTTGTAGAAATATGGGAGATACAAAAACTTTAGGAAAAGTTGGAGTTCGAATAGTAGCTTTTTATTTGTTAACAACTTCTCTTGCAATAATAGTTGCATTATCTATAGCTTCTATTATCAATCCAGGTAAGGGAATGAATATGAAATTGGGATCAAATGAATTTAATATGGATACAGGAGAAAAAACTTCGATGAAAGATACCTTATTAAACATGATTCCAACAAACCCAATCGAGGCCTTGGCAAAGGGAGATATGTTACAAATAATAATTTTTGCAGTTATAGTTGGACTTTTAATTGCATCAATGGAAGATAGGCTAGAAACTTTAGGAAATATAATTACAGAAATGAATGATTTAATGATGAGTATGACCATGGCTGTTATGAAACTTGCCCCAATTGGTGTATTTTTCTTAATAGCAAGGACATTTTCTAGTTTAGGTTATGATGTAATTTTATCAATGCTTTCTTATATGCTTTCGGTTGTATTGGGACTTGCCTTCCAACTTTTAATAGTTTATATGCTATTGTTAACACTTTTTGTAAGGGTAAATCCATTTTCATTTTTGAAAAAATATTTCCCGGTTATGACTTTTGCATTTTCAACAGCATCATCAAATGCAACAGTTCCATTAAATATTCAAACCTTAGAAGAAATTGGAGTTGATAAGAAAATTTCTTCATTTACAATTCCTTTAGGAGCTACAATAAATATGGACGGAACAGCAATAATGCAAGGAGTCGCTGTAGTATTTATATCAAATGCTTATGGAATAAATTTAACTTTAAACGATTATATAACTGTAATCTTAACAGCAACAATAGCTTCGGTCGGAACAGCAGGAATTCCTTCAGTTGGTCTTGTAACCTTATCAATGGTTTTATCATCAGTAGGCCTTCCAGTAGAAGGAATTGCTATGATAATGGGAATAGATAGAATTTTAGATATGGCAAGAACTGCAATAAATACAACAGGAGATGCATCTGGAACAATGATAGTTGCAAATTCTGTAGGTTCATTTGATAAAGAAAAATTTAATAGAAGAGTTTAAAATAAAAAGTTGATAAAGGAATCCTTTATCAACTTTTTTTATATTTTTTTTGGCAGTCAGGACAAATTCCTGTAAATTCAAAACTGTGTCTCTTAATAACAAATCCTGTTTCTTTTTCAATTTTTTCTTCAACTTCATGAATCGGGCAATTTTCTAAAATAAATTTTTTATTACAAGACATGCAAGTTATAAAATGTTTGTGGTCATTTGTATTTAATTGAAAATAAGAAATACCATCAAGGTTTGTATTTTTTAAAAGAAGATCAACTTCTTCTAAGGTATTTAAATTTCTATAAATTGTAGAAAGATCTAGGTTTATCTTATCATCTTTTAATTTTTCTAAAATTTCCTCTGCAGAAATGGGATCTTTATTTTCTATTATTTTTTCTAAAATAATTCTTCTTTTTTCTGTTACTCTAATATTTTTACTTCTTAATAAATCAGCTGCTTTCAAAAAAATCACCTCTTTATTTATAATATCATATTGACAAAAAATAAAACAGTTATATAATACTTCTTGCAAATGATTCGCAATAAGGAGGAAAAAATGAAAAAGAAATTTTTAGCGATAGCTTTAGTTTTGGGTCTTTTTGTAACAGGATGTGCAAAAAATAACCAAACAAGTAACTCAAATGATTCAAACAGTTCAAATGAAACAAATCAAAGTGAAAAATCTACAAAAGAAACTATATATGCTTCTTTTTATCCAATTTATAATCTAACTAAACAAATAGCTGGAGATAAATTTAATGTAGAATCTTTTACAAATTTAAATACAGAAGTTCATGATTTTGAACCATCAGCAAAAGATATGGCAAAATTATCTGATGCTAAAGTTTTATTTTTAAATGGTGCAGGTCTTGAATCTTGGAAAGATAAGGTTGAAGATGCCTCAAAAGTAGAAATGGTTGATACATCTAAAGGAATTGATTTAATAAAAACTGAAGATGAAGAAGATCATGACCACGAAGATAGTGACCACCATGATCATGAAGGCTCACAAGAAGATAAAGATAGTAATCATCACGACCACGACGAAGACAAAGACGACCATGACCATGAAAGCATGGAAGATAGTGAAGATTCTGACCACCACGATCACGAAGATGCTGATCACCACGATCATGATCACGAAGATGAAGAAGAAGGACATCACCACCATCACCACCATGGTATGTATGATCCACACATTTGGTTAAGTCCAAAAAATGGAATTATTCAAGCAAAAAATATTGCTGACAAACTTTCAGAAATAGACCCAGAAAATAAAGATTATTATATGGGAAATTTTGAAAAAATTAAAAAAGAACTTGAAGAAATTGATAAAACTTATGGAGAAAAATTAAAAAATAAAGAAAATAAAAAATTCTTAGTAGATCATGAAGCATTTTCATATCTTGCTCGTGATTATGGTTTAAGTCAAATTCCACTTACTTCAATAACTTCAACAAGTGAAACTGATGCAAAAACAATGAAAGATTCTATTGACTATGTTAAAAAAGAAAAGATCTCAGCACTTTTCTATGAAAAAGGTGGTTCTGATAAAAATGTTAAGACCTTAGCAAATGAATTATCACTTGACGCAAAGGCTATAAATACTATAGAATATGCAAGTGATGATGATTTGAAAGCTAATAAAACTTATCAAGAAATGATAAAAGAAAACTTAGGATTAATGGAAAGTAGTTTAAAATAGATGAAGGATATAGAAGTTAAAGATTTAGTCTTTTCTTACGGCAAGGATGATATATTAAAAAATATAAGTTTTGATTTAGATAGGGGAGATTTTTTGACAATCCAGGGTGAAAATGGCTCTGGAAAGTCTACCCTTATTAAATTAATTTTAAAAGATTTGAAGAAAAAATCAGGTCAAATAAAATTATTTGGAAAAGACATTGAAGATTTTGATGATTATTCTAAAATTGGATATGTACCCCAAGTTAATGATGCAAACAAGGTTGCCTTTCCGGTTACAGGAAGGGAATTTGTCGTTTTAAATTTGTATAAAAAATTTAATATTTTTAATAGGCCAACAAAAAAATGTTATAAAAAAGTTTATGAGATTTTTGAAATATTAAATATAGAAAATCTTTTAAATATTCCCTTTAATCAACTTTCAGGAGGTCAAGCTCAAAAGGTTATGATTGCAAGGGCAATGGTTAATGATCCTGATCTTCTTATTTTAGATGAGCCTACCGTTGGTGTTGATGAAAATTCGAAAAGAGACTTTCTTAAACTTCTAGCCCACTTAAATGATGAACATAAAATTTCAATTTTAATGATTTCTCATGAGATGGATATTGTAAGAGAATTTTCAAAAAGTCAGATTAGAATTAAAAATGGAAGGATAGTAGATGCTTAGTTATGAATTTATGCAAAGGGCTCTTTTGGTAGGGCTTATGCTTTCTATAATAATTCCTATGATTGGAATTGTTATGGTAAATAGGAGAACATCTATGATAGGAGATGCCCTATCACACACAGCCCTTTCTGGGGTGGCTCTTGGACTTATTATAGGAATAAATCCTGTTTTTTCATCAATAATAATTTGTATTATTGCAGGTTTTGCTATAGAAATAATTAGGAAGAAATTCAAAAATTTTGGAGATATGGCTACGGCTATAATAATGAGTCTAGGAATTGGACTAGCTGCTATTATGTCAGATTTTACCCCTGGTGGAACAAGTTTTGAATCATTTTTATTTGGTTCGATTACTAGTGTTACAAAAACTGACCTTATTGTAGTAAGTGTGATTTTTATTTTTGTCTTATTTTTTAGCCTTTATCTTTACTATCCTCTCCTATATAATTCAATTTCTCCATTAATGGCAAATTTGGCAGGGATTAATTCAAAATTAGTTTCAAATATTTTTACATTTTTGACAGCTGTTACAATTGGAATTTCTACAAAAACTGTTGGGGCTTTGATGATTTCATCTCTTATGGTCCTACCTGTGGCAAGTTCCCTTTTAATTTCAAAATCTTATAGAGAAACTTTTATAAAATCCATTATTATAGCAATAATTTATATGATGGCAGGAATTAGCGCAAGTTTTTATTTGGGAATAAAACCAGGTGGCGCTATAGTAGTTATTGCTGTTATTGGGATGATAATTTCATTAATAATTCAAAAAATTTTAAAAAGATAGGTTCGCCTGTCTTTTTTTTGTGAAAATTTTCTATGATATAATTAATTAAGAATTAAAAATAGAAAGGTTTGATATGAAAATAATAATTTCACCTGCAAAAAGGTTTAAACATTTTGAAAATGAAAAAACAGAAGGACTTTTATTTGAAGAAGAAACAAAAGAATTGGTAGAAAAATTTAGAAGTTTTTCTATAAATGATTTGGCAAATATGTTTTTTTGTAATGATGATTTAGCAATTAAGGCCTATTATGATTACAAAGATTTTGATTTTAATAATTTAAAAAATCCTGCATTATTTTCCTATGATGGGCTTGTTTTTAAACAATTTAAAAAGGAAGATTTTAATGATTTGGCTTATTTAAATGACCATGTTTATATAATTTCTGCCCTTTATGGTCTTTGTAAGCCTTTTACAGGTATATCTGATTATAGGTTATATATGGATTCAAAAGGAATTGATATGCCTGGATTTTGGGCTAATAAAATTTATGAAAAAGCCTTTGAGGATGAAGATTTTATTATAAATTTGGCAAGTGAAGAATATGCAAAACTATTAAAAAAATATTTAAAAAAAGATCAAAAATTATTAACCTTAACATTCAAGGAAGATAGGAATGGAAAAATAAGGTCAATTGTTTCCTATACCAAACAAATGCGAGGAAGGATGCTTAAATATTTGATAAACAATAAAATAAAAGACCCGGAAGAAATTAAAAAAATAAGCCTCTGTGATTATATTTATGACCCATATAATTCAACTAAAGATGAATTTGTTTTTGTGAGGAAGTCTTGATGAAATTATTGCACTTATCAGACCTCCACATAGGAAAAAATATAGGATCATATTCACTTCTTGAAGATCAAAAATATTGTCTAAGCCAAATTTTAGAAATTATAAAAAATGAAAATATTGATATAGTAATTATTGCTGGAGATATTTTTGATACCTCTATTCCAAATAGCGAGTCTATGAAAGTATATTTTGACTTTGTTGATAAGATTATTTTTGATTTGAAGAAAAAAATTATAGCAATTTCTGGAAACCATGATTCAGGAAAAAGACTTGAAATTTCAAAAAGCTTTTTTGAAAAAAATTCTTATTATATTTTTGGGAATTCTTATGATAAATCTTTAAGATTTGAAGATGAATTTGGAATGGTTAATTTTTATCCAATACCTTACATTTCCCTAGCCAGGGCAAAAAATGAAATTGATCCAAATATAGAAAATTTTACAGATTTATATAGGATTCTACTTAAAGATATTAATTATAATGATAGAAATGTTTTAATAAGTCATTGTTATGCAAATGAAAAAGCATTCGAAGATGAGGAAATTGAGGGAGAAAAGCCTCTAACAATTGGGGGAAATGATGCTATGGATGCAAATTTATTTAAAAATTTTGACTATGTAGCTCTTGGCCATCTTCACAGAAAACATTTTGTAATTGATGAAAAAATTAGGTATTGTGGGACTTTCATGAAGTATTCATTTTCAGAAGTAAGGCAAAAAAAATCAGTTACTGTGGTGGATTTAAAAGACCAAATATCTATAAAAGAAATAGAGATAAGACCCTTAAATGATTTTTGTCAAATTGAAGATTATTTTGAAAATATTTTAAAAATGAAAAATTCAAATGACTTTATAGAATTTATTTTGAAAGATGATCATCCTATAGATTCACCTATGGTAAAATTAAAAATCAAATTTCCCCATGCTGTCTCTATAAGATATAAAAACACCATTGATTTGGAAGGTTATGATGATATAGAAATTGATCTTGAAAGTTTATCTACTATGGAAATTTTCCAAAAATTTTATAAGTTTAAAATGGATGAGAATATGAGTGAAAAAGACAAGGAAATTTTTAAAAAGGTGATTCAATGAAACCAATAAGTCTTGAAATGTATGGCTTTATGACCTATAAAAATAAAACTTTTATAGATTTTACAAAACTTTATGATTCTAAAATTTTTATAATTTCTGGAGATACAGGCAGTGGGAAAACTTCAATTTTTGATGCTATAAGTTTTGCTCTTTTTGGTGAGATTCAAAGAGAAGGTTTTATTATAGATGATTTAAGAAGTGATTTTTTAAATGGAAATAATCCACCTACATATGTGGATTTTATTTTTGATCTTGATGGTAAAAAATATAGGATAAAAAGAATTCCGAAACAAAGGGCGAAAAAAACAAGAGCCAATGTGCAAGTAGGCCATAGTGTTGAATTTTATAAGTATGAAAAAGATAAAGAAATTTTAATATCTGATGGGCCACAAAAAACTGATAAGAAGATAATTGATTTGATTGGTCTAAATTTCGACCAGTTAAATAGGGTCATGATTTTAGCTCAAGGTGAGTTTTCAAAATTTTTAAAATCAAGCTCTGATGAAAAAGCTAGTCTTTTATCTAAAATTTTTTCATCTTATATTTATAAAGACATTGAAGAAAAATTAAAGGAAGCTAGCAAAGATTCTAAGAAAAAATTAGAATTTATTGCAAATAAATTAAAAACAGAAGTTAAGAAAAATGACTTATTGGATGAAAATATTGATGATGAAATAATTGAATTAAAGGATTTTTCTAAAATTGAAAAAGTTATAGAAGATTTATCTAATGATTTAGAAAAAGAATTTGATGAAAAGAACAAAGAAAAAAATTCCTTATCAAAAATCTTAGATGATAAAAATTCAAAGCTAAGTTTTTATGAAAAAGAAAATGAACAAATTAGATTATTTGAGACTTTAAACTTAGAAAGAAAAGAGATTTTAAGTAAAAAAGATTACTATGAAAATTTAAAAAATGAATTAGATTTTTCACAAAAGGCTATCCTAATTAAGCCCTATTATGAAAATCTAAGTGATAATAAGAAAAATTATAATGATTTAGAGAAAAAATATTATGATGAAAAAGATAAACTTAAAATTATTGAGAAAAACCTTAAAGATTTAAGGGGAAAATTAGGAAATATTGAAGAAATAGAAAAAATAATTGATCAAAAAAAAGAGAATATAGTAAAAAATGATCAAATAATGAAAAAATTCAATGAACTTCTTTCTATAGAAAAAGAATTGGAAAAAAATATACAAAATATAGAACTTTCTAAAAAATACAAGGAAAAAATAGAAGGACTTTTAGAAGAAAAAGACAAAACAAGTGATAATATAAGAGCCTTATCAGATAAACTTCTTGATATTTCAAAAGACCTTGAAAAAATAAATGACCAAGGTCATAAAATAAAAGATGAGCTTAGGGAATACCAAAGTCTTTTTGAAAAATCTTTGGAAAATGATAAGAAAATAAAAGATCTAGAAAAATTAGAAAAAGAACTTTTAAAAGCAGAGTCTGATTTTAAAAATATAGGAGAAAAATTAAAATTAGCAGAAGAGTCCAAAAAATCTATCCTAATTAATGAATTTAGAAAAGATTTAGAAAAAAATGGAATTTGTCCAATTTGTGGGTCTATTTATGATAAAAAAATAGAATTTTTAGAAGTAGGCGATTTTGATTTAGAAAAAATAAGGCAAGATTTCGTGGATTTAAAGATTAAGCTTAAATATTTAGATGAAAAAAAATCTGATTTAAAAAATTCAATTGATAATAAGTTAAAAAATCCTAAAGTTTATGAAGAAAGTTTAAATGAATATAAAAAATCTTATCAAGATCTTAGAAATTTATACAAAAAAAACCTCAGCTTGTCTGATGAGAAAAATAAAAATAAGAAGAAGCTTGATCAAAAGACAAATTTAATAGAGTCTGAGATAAAAGAATTAAAAAATAAGCTAAGTAAGTTTAAAAATCTAGATGATATAAGTGATCTTCAAAATAAATATAAGGTAAAAAAAGAAGAACTTGATATTTTTGATAAAAATGAAATTGAAAAAAGCTTAGAAAAAGATAGGCTCTATGTAATTGAAGAAGAAAAAAGAATAAAAATTTTAAATGAAAAAATTAAAGATTTGGAAAATAAAAGGTCATCATCCTCTTCTTTAATTTTAAACTATGAGTCTGATTTAAAAATTTCTAAGGAAAAAATCATAAAAGAAAGTCAAATTTTTGATGAAAAAGTAAAGGAAAATTTCAAAGATGTAGGTGAATTTTTAAAATATTTAGATCTTTCAGATAGTCTGATAGGTCAAAAAGAAAAAATACACATATATTTTGAAAAATTAAATAATATTTCTATAAGAATACAAGGTCTAAGGGAATATGAAAATATTGAGTACTACCAAACTGATAGAATAAAAGAGGATATAGAAAATTTAAAGGAAAAAATTGAAAAAACAAATGATTTTTTATTTTCAATAAGGTTAAAAGTAGAAAAATTATCTGAAAGTAAAAAAGAAATCAATAAGATAAAAATTTCTTTGGATAAGTCAAAAAATGATGATGAAATCTTATATAAACTTGCCAAAGTTTGTGATGGATCCCTGTCTAAAGTTTCTGGAAGGGAAAAAATCAATTTTGAAACTTTTGTCCTTTCTTATTATTTTAATAAAATTTTAACCTATGCAAATCTTAGGTTAAGGGATATGAGTGATGGACAATTTAAAATGTTAAGAAAAAAAGAAACAAGTGATAAGAGAAAAAATAATGGTCTGGATATAGAGATTTTGGATTATAATACTGGAAAAATTAGAAGTGAAGCTTCACTTTCCGGTGGTGAAACTTTTATTGCTTCTTTGGCTCTTGCCCTAGGCCTTTCAGACGAAATAAGTGGGGAAAATGGTGGAATAAAAATCGATACACTTTTTATAGATGAAGGTTTTGGGTCCTTGTCAGATGATTGTTTAGAAAAAGCAATTAGGACCATAGAAAAATTATCCTATGATAATAAATTTATCGGCTTAATTTCTCACGTAAAAGAATTGAAAAATGCAATTGATGCAAAAATTGAAGTTAAATATTCAAAAACGGAAGGCTCAAGTTTGAAGGTGGTTGTATGATAAAAGTTATAATGAGTAAATTTCCTGAGGAAAATTCCCTCTATATTTATAAGGATATAGAAAAAAAATTAGAAAAAAAGGAAAAATCTTTCCTAATAGTTCCTGAGCAATATACCCTGGAAAGTGATATGGATTTTATTGATTCTATAAAATATAAGTCTGTTATGGATGCAAAAGTTTTATCTTTTTCATCATTAATTTCCTATATATCTCAAAGATTATCTTTAAAAAAACATGAAAATTTAAATCAAGTATCTAAGGCAATTTTATTAACAAGTGTTTTAGATGAGATTGATGATAAACTAAAATTGTTTTCCAATAAGGCATCAGATATAGATTTTGTTACTAGTCTTTCAGATTTTATTTCAAATATAAAGGAATATTATTTTGACATTGATTTTTTTGATCAAATAGAAAATAATGAAAATCTTGATACCATGACCAAGCTTAAATTTAAAGAAATAAAAATAATTTATGATTCTTATGTAAAAAAATTAGAAAATTCTTATATTGATAGCGAGGATGAACTTAGTATTATCAAGGATAATATTAAATATTGTGATTTTTTGAAAAATGTAAATTTTTACTTTGATAAATTTGATCTCTTGTCAGATTTAAAATTAGATTTTATAAGAGAGCTTATAAAAATAGGCGCAAAAATTACTGTATCAATTTCTCTTGATTCAAAATATTACCAAAATCACTTTTCAAATGACATGGAAATTTTTGACCAATCTATGAGATTTGTTGAAAGTATAAAAAGTTTGGATAAAATTCAAATAATAAATGTAGAAAAAGAATCTGATATTTTAGATATTAACCATCTTTATGAAAATTTTGAAAAATATAATCCAGAAAAGTTTTGGGATAAGACTTCTAATATAAAAATTGTTGAATCAATTTCATCTACTAATGAAATTGAAAATATGGCCTTGATGATAGAAAGATTAATTAGAAAAGGATATTTATATTCAGATATTTCTATAGTTATAGCAAATGAGGATGAGTATGAAAATTTGATTAGAAGAATTTTTTCTAGGATGAATATCCCTATTTTTATAGATAAGTCACAAAAAATGACTGATAACCATGTTATAAAAACTTGGCTTTCTTTAATTAGGCTAGTAGTTTTTAATTTTAGAAAAACTGACCTTGAGGCCTTTATTAGGTCAGATTTAATAGATTTTGGAGAAAATTCTCTAGAAAGAGTTTTGGTCTTTCAAAATTATATGAATACCAGAAAAATTAAGGGGTCAATGATTTTTGATGATAAATATTTTACTCTAGATGAAAATTTTTATAAGGGTCAAATCAAAGAAGAAAAAAAAGAAGAATTAGCTAAGGTTAATTCAATTCGAAAAATTATTTTAGATTTGACAAATGACCTTTATGAAATATCAAATAAAAATATAAGTGCAAGTGATATTGTAAAGAAGATTTTTAATCTTATCGATAATGAAAGGATAAAATCTGGTTTTAATCATTATCAAGAATATATAAAAGAAAATAAAATTGAAATTTATGAAGAAAATAAGCAAATTTGGGATAAATTTATAACAATTCTTGAACAAATTGTATCGATAATGAAAGATAGCAAGGCCAATCTTAGAAAAATTTATAAATTAATTCAAAAGGCATGTGAGGCGACTACTATTGGTTTGATTCCACCAGCAATTGACCAAGTTTTAATTGGAGATTTTTCAAGAGATAGGATAAATGATAGGAAGATAAAAATTTTTGTAGGGATGACTGATATTTATTTTCCAGAAAATAATAATTCTGATATGCTGATTTCAGAAAACGAAAAAACTTCCCTAGAAAAAGAAGGCTTTGACCTTAAAATTTATAAGGCTAAAAAGAATGATAAGATTCTTTTAAATATTTTAAGAATGTTTACCTCATCTCAAAAAATTATTTTCTCATATTCCCTAATAAATAAAAATAATGATCCTATGAATAAATCTACAAGCATTTCTGATATTATAAATATTTTTCCAAATATAAGTTATCAAAAAATTTCAACAGGAAAATTTGATCTTGTAAAATATTCAAAAGATCTTTTGGATATGAAGGCTTACCAAATTTTGTGGGATATAAAAGAAAAGAAGAAGGTAAGCGAGATAGAAAAAGAATTTGTAAAAGCTTATCTTCAATTTAAAAAAGATTTTTCAAAAAATTTCGAATTTAATATTTCCAAAAATTCTTCCTATGATTTGTTTATAAAAGGATTTACCTACTCTAACCAAAAAGATTCACTAGATAGTGAAATTTCTAAAAAGCTTTACAATAAAAATAGGTTTTCTGTTTCAGAAATAGAGTCATATGCAAGATGTCCTTACAAATACTTTATCAATTATGGATTAAGGGCCCAAAAAAATAAAAATTTAGATGTAGATATGATGGAAATTGGAAATATTGTCCACTATAATATGGAAAATATTTCAAAAGATTTAAGGGGCATAGATATAAAAAATCTTGATGATAAGAAATTAGAAAGTCTAGTAAAAGAAAATTTTGAAAAAGCTATTGAAAATTCTTTAGAAAAAATGAGGGCAAATGATAACAAAAATAAATTTATCTTATCAAATGTTTATGGATCTACACAAAAATCTACAAAGAAAGTTTTAGACCAAATAAAAAAGGGAAAATTTCAAATTGATGGAGTTGAGGAAAAATATGGTAAGGGTCAAAAATATCCTGAAGTGTATGTTGACGATCATAATTATCTAGAAGGAAGAATTGATAGGATAGATAGGTTTGAGGATTTTGTAAGAATAATTGATTATAAGACAGGAAGTACTGAAATAAATATTAAATATGTTTTTAATGGAATTCAACTCCAACTTTTTGTCTATATGCTTTCGGTTAAAGAAAAAAAATCAGAAAATCTCTCACCAGTAGCAAGTTTTTATTTGCCCCTTAAAGATGAGGTTCAAAAAATTGATGATCCTGTTACGAAAAAAACAATTCTTGATATTTATAATAAAAAGACAAAAATGAATGGCCTTATTATAAAAATTAATGAGGAAGTTTTAAAGCTTTTAGATGAGGATTTTGATGGGAAAAAATCTGATATTTTTAAAATATCTAGAGGAAAGGTAAATATATTTACACCGGAAGAGGAAGAAATTTTGGAAAAATTTATAAAAAAATTAATTTCAAATTATATATGCCAAATTAAAGATGGAAATATAAAATTAAATCCTCTAAGAGAAAATCAAAATACTTATGAATGTAAAAATTGTGAATTTAAATCAATTTGTAAATTTGATTATACAATCGATCAAGATAAATTTAGGGATATAAATAAAGATATTTCCTTAGCTAAGATAAAAAAGGAGCTATCAGATGAGTAAATTTAAGCCAACTGATGATCAGAAAAAAGCAATTGAAATTAGAGATAAAAATATAATAGTTTCTGCAGCAGCAGGTAGTGGAAAAACCAGGGTTTTGGTAGATAGGGTAGTATCCTTGATGATTGAGGAAAAAATTCCTATAAAAAATATGATAATTGTAACTTTTACTAACAAGGCTTCTGTTGAGATGAAAGATAGGATTAGGGAAAAATTATCTGAGCTTTTGGATGATGAAAAAATTGATAGTTCTTTTGTTAAAAAACAAATAAAAGCTATAAATGATGCCTTTATAAAAACTCTCCACTCTTTTTGTGCTGATATGCTTAGAGAAAATTTTTACTTGTCTGATAATCTTTCACCATCTTTTAAAATTGCTGCTGATTCTAAACAAGCTCTACTTAGAAAAGATGCCATAGATGAACTTTTTGAAAATGAATATGAAAAAAATGACCAAGAATTTATTGATTTTTTGCATAATTTTGCCAAGGAGAAAGATGATAAGGATGCAAAAGAAATTGTATTGGACTTATATGATTTTTCAAAAAGCCAAGTAGATCCTGAAAATTGGATAAAATATCACACAAGTAATAAATTCGATTTTTCTGAATTTAAAAAAATTATTGAGAAAAAAGTAGATGATATAATAAAAAATGCTGAAGAATTGAAAGTATTTATAGAAGAAAAGTCAATGCGTAAAGAATTTATCAAAATGATGGATGAGGACCTTTCTTATTTTTATAATCTAAAAAAATCTGTAATAGAAGATGATTGGGACGAAAGCCTTGAAAAATTTGACTATAATCTTAAAGCAAAAACAAGATTTAATAAGAAAAAAGATGATCCTAATGAAGATTTATTTGTAAAAACAAAAAGAAACTATTACAAGGACCAATTTACAGAATTAAAAAATATAGTTGTAAATACAGATTCCATAACCAAGGCATTTTTTGATCCAAAAGAAGAAGAGGTTTTAGCTGAGCTTAGAAATTTAGTTTTTGAATTTGAAAAAATTTATAAGAACAAAAAAAGAGAAGAAAATTATTTGGATTTTTCTGATATGGAACATGAATTTATAAAATTATTAGATTATGAATCCTTGATTGAAAAATTACAAAAACAATTTAAATATATTTTCTTCGATGAATACCAAGATTCCAATGATATACAAAATTATATAGTTGATAAGCTAAAAAATAAAAATAATTTATTTTTTGTAGGGGATGTAAAACAATCAATTTATGGCTTTAGAAATGCTAGACCTGAACTATTTTTGGAAAAATTAGAATCTTATGAAAAAGATTCGGACTCTGTAAGGATAAATTTATCTAAAAATTTTAGGACTGACAAGGATTTGATTGATTTTAATAACTATATTTTTGATAGGCTAATGACTAAAAAAAATTCTGACATTTCCTACAAGGACGATAATCATAGGCTAAATTATCACTTTGAATTTGATGAAAAATATCCCAAAGTTTCAATTAAGGCTTTAAATTCAAGTATTAATGAAGAAGAATATTTAATAAAAGAAATTGATGATTTAATAAATTCAGGTATGTCCTATAAAGACATAGCAATTTTATTAAGGTCATCTTCAAAGGCATATTTAATAGAAAATGAATTAAAAAAGGCAGGCATACCTTTTTCATCTGATATTTCAAAAATTTCTTTTGAAACTGTAGAAGTTGATTTTTTCATAAATATTTTAAAATATATAGCAAATCCAAAAGATGATTTTACCTTATTATCTGTTTTAAGAAGTGAAATTTTTAATTTTTCTGAAGATGAACTTTCATTAATTAGCCTTTCTTCTGATAAAAAATATTTTTATGAAAAGTTTTCCCTTTATGAAGAAAATTTTGATGATGAATTAAGTCAAAAAATATCAGACTTTAATACAAGTTTTGCAGATTTTTCTTATATTTTAAATTTTTCTAATATGTATGATTTTGCAAATATTATTTTTGAAAAATCTGGATACTATGATTTTCTAAAGGCTAGGGATAGGGGATATGAAAGAGTTCAAAATATAGAAGCTTTTATAGAACTTATGGATGACTATGATAAAAATAATGAAAATTCCTTGTTTGGATTTTTAACTTATATAGATAATTTGAAAAATCAAAATAAAGATAATCTAAAAGCATCAAGAAATTTATCTGATGAAGAAGATTTGGTAAGAATTATGACCATCCACAAGTCAAAGGGCTTGGAATTTAAGGCAGTAATTTTGCCAGAGGCTTCAAAAGGATTTAATACCAGAGGTAAGAGTAAGGATATGCTTTTGGATAAGGATTTGGGTATAGGAATAAATATTTCTGATTGGGATAATAAAATAAAAATTTCATCAATAAAAAGAGATTTAATCTTAGAAAAATTAAATTTAAATGATAAAAAAGAAGAGATGAGAGTCCTATATGTTGCCCTAACCCGTGCAGAGAGAAAATTATCAATTATAGGTCAAAAAGATTTAAATGAAAAAGGCATTGATAAAATTATTAGCTCAGATTCAATACTCGATTTATCTTCCTACATGGATTGGATTTTAAAAATCCTCTTAGAGGATAAAATTATGGCTGACTTTGTAGATTTGGATTATAAGACTGATAATTTTAAAAATGGTGCAGTAAAAATTGATTATATTGAGGAATTCAAGGCAAATACAGAACTTGATTTTACTGATGTAAAAGATATGCTCCATGGAAAAAATTATGATGAGAAAATTTATAAAAATATTAAAGATATTTTTTCTTATTCATATGAAAATTTGGAAAATACAAATAAATCTTTAAAAAAATCTGTAACAGAAATTGCTAAAAATTATGATTTATCAAATAATGGCTACGAAAAATCTAGCTTTGATGATGTGGAAATTTCCCATGATTTTAGAAGGCCAAATTTTGATCAAATAAGTCTTTCACCAACACAAAAAGGTACTCTTATCCATAAAATTTTTCAAGAGCTTGAATTTAAAGAATATGATTTAGATTCCTTGAAAAAAGAAATTGATAAGCTTATTGATTTAGGAAAAATAAAAAAAGAATATATATCCTACTTAAATTTTGAAAATATTTTGGGATTTTTTAATTCAAAAATAATTAAGGACATAAAAGAAAAATCGCCTCTTATAAGAAAAGAGGAGTCATTTTTAAGAAAAATAGATAATTTTTATGTAAATGGTCAAATTGATATAATGTTTGAATTTGAAGATCATATAATTTTAATGGATTTTAAAACAGATTCATATAAGAGAGAAGGATTTTACGATAAACAATTAGAAATTTACAAGGACTCCATAGAAGAAGCCCTTGGTAAAAAAGTTTCAAAATCATATATTTATTGGTACAATTTTAAAGAATTTGAACAAGTTAATAAAAACCACCATTAATATCAAAAATTGATCCTGTAATATAAGATCCCTTCTCAGATATTAAAAACTCAACAAGATTTGCAATTTCTTCGGATTTTGCAAATCTTTTTTCAATTAAATCTTCTTTTAAATCCCTTTTGTCATCATCAGATAAATCAAATTCAGTCATATCTGTATCTACAATTCCAGGAGAAATTGCATTTACCCTAATATTAGATGGTAAGAGCTCTTTTGAAAGGGCTTTTGTAAAAGAATTAATTCCACCCTTACTCGCAGAATAGGCAACTTCAAAACTTGCTCCAAAGTTTCCCCAAATAGATGACATATTTATTATTACTCCAGATTTTTGACTTACCATATTTGGAATTGCTCTTTTTGAAGTTAGAAATATTGATGATAAATTTGTATTTATGATCTCATTCCAAGAAGAAAAATCCATATCTTGTAAAAGCCCAAAATATGAAATTCCTGCATTATTAATTAAAATATCTACATGAGAAAAATTTTTTTCAGCAAGGTCAAATAAATTATTCACATCTTCTTCATTTTTCACATCACATTTTACAGCAATTACATTTGGATTTTCTTTTCTTAAGTCACCTAATAAATTTAAAGCCTTATCCTTATTTTTATTATAGGTTAAAACCAAATTATAGGATTTATTTAATTTTTTTGCTATGGCCTCACCAATGCCTCTTGATGAGCCTGTTATTAATACAGTTTTCATAGGATGATTATAACATAAATTTAGGGGTAGAAAAATAAAACAGGAGGTAGGTATGAAATATTTTAAATTAAATGATGGCAATAAAATTCCAGCCCTAGGACTTGGAACTTATAAAATTACAGACAGAGAAGATATTGCAAAAACCATAGAAGCAGCCTTAGAAAATGGCTATGAATATATAGATACAGCAAAACTTTATGAAAATGAAGATATGATTGGAGCTGAGCTTAAAAATTCAGGTAAAAAAAGAGACCAGTATCAACTTGCTACAAAAGTATGGCCAAGTGATTTTGGCTATGATAAAACAAAAAAATCGTTGGATGAGTCTTTAGAAAAATTACAAACAGATTATTTAGATGTAGTTTTACTTCACTGGTTTGGAAAGGATTTTGATAAATCTTGGAAAGTTTTTGAAGATTATAAAAGACAAGGGATAGTAAAAACAATTGGAGTTTCAAATTTTGAACTTTCTCAACTAAAAAAACTTTTAGAAATTGGAGAAAAACCTGCAATCGACCAATTAGAATCAAGCCCACATTTTCAAAATGACGATACTGTAAAATTTTTAAAAGAAAATAATATTATCCACCAAGCTTGGTCACCAATTGCTAGGGGTAGAAGTGAGTTACTGGAAGAGTTTGTAATAAAAAAACTTGCCAATAAATATAATAAAACTCCTGCTCAAATAGTTTTACGTTGGCATGTTGAAAGAGGTACAATGCCAATTCCAAAATCAACCAATCCACAAAGAATAAAGGAAAATATAAATATTTTTGACTTTTCAATTGATGATGAGGATATGAAAGCAATAAAATCAATTGACCTTAAAAAAAGATATTCATCAGATCCTGAAGATGAAAAATGGTTAAAAGATTTATTAAAAAGAGTATAAAGAAAAAATTCTGCAAATAAATGCAGAATTTTTTATATGGGGCAATTGTTTGATTTTAATTCTTACCTATTTTCAAAAATTTCTTTAATTTCGTCTTCATTGATTCCAACCATAGCTTCTCCAAGATCTTTTGAAACTTCAAGAATCACATCAGGATTGTCATAATTTGCTACAGCTTTTACAATTGCATTTGCTCTTTTTTCAGGATTTCCTGATTTAAATATTCCACTTCCAACAAATACACCGTAAGCTCCAAGTTGCATCATCAAAGCAGCATCAGCAGGAGTTGCAACTCCACCTGCAGAAAGATTTGCAACAGGAAGTTTTTTATTATCTCTAACATATTTTAAAAGTTCAACATCAACTGCCAAATCTTTTGCATATGAAAAAATTTCATCATCAGTTAAAACAGAAATTCTTTGAATTTCCCTGTTAATTTCTCTCATATGTCTTACAGCTTGAACAACATTTCCAGTTCCTGCTTCACCCTTTGTCCTAATCATAGAAGCACCCTCAGAAATTCTTCTCAAAGCTTCAGAAATATTTCTTGCACCACATACAAATGGAGTTTTAAATTTCTTTTTATCAATATGGTTAAAATCATCAGCAACTGTTAAAACCTCAGATTCGTCAATATAATCAATACCTAAGGATTCAAGAATTTGTGCTTCAACAAAATGACCAATTCTTACCTTTGCCATTACAGGAATTTTAACAGCTTTCATAATTTCTTCAATCATCTTAGGATCGCTCATTCTAGAAACACCACCAGCAGCCCTAATATCTGCAGGAACTCTTTCAAGAGCCATAACTGCACTTGCACCAGCTGCCTCAGCAATTTTAGCTTGCTCAACATTCATTACATCCATGATAACCTTTTTTTCAAATTTTAAATTTATATCTTTATCTGGCATTTTTTACTCCTTAATATTTCTTTTGATTTAATTATATGCTAAACTGTAACTAATAAAAGTAACAAAAAATAAAAAAATGAGGGGTACAGATGTATTTAAATTTGCCAAAAAACAAAAAATTTTTATATGATAAAATTTATGAAATTATAAAAAATAAAATAATAAAGGGTGAAATTATAGAAGAGGAAAAACTTCCATCAATAAGAAACTTATCAAAGGATATAAATGTATCCATTAATACTGTAAAAAAAGTTTACTATAAGCTTGAAGAAGAAGGCTATATTTATGTGAAGGATAAGAGTGGATTTTATTGCAGGAAAATAGATGATTTGATAATTTTAGATAAGAAAAATATAGAAGAAAAAATAGATACCAGTCAAGATATTAAATATGATTTTTCAATAAGCGGGGTAGATTATGAAAATTTCCCCTATAAAATCATGCAAAAATATATGAGAGAATCCATTGATAAAAATGACATAAAAATCTTGGATAAGGGATCTTATAAGGGATACGAACCTTTAAGAAATGCCATAAAAATTTATTTGAAAAATTCAAGAAATATAGAAACAAATTCAAGAAATATAATTATTTCTTCATCAACTGAACACTTATTTTCAATAATAAAAAAACTTTTAACTGATCAAACACTTTTTGCTTTTGAAAATCCTGGTTATGCTTTTGGAAATAAGTTTTATACTTATGATTTAAAAAATCCCATTCCTTTAGAACTTGACCAGGAGGGAGTAAAAATTGATAAGCTTGTTGATTTAAATGCACTTTGTCTTTTTGTAACCCCTTTTTATCAATTTCCGATGGGTACAGTTATGTCGATTCAAAGAAGAATAGAATTATTAAATTGGGCTTCTCTTTCAAAAGATAGATATGTAATTGAAGATGATTACGATAGTGAATTTAAATTTACAGGCTATCCTACAGAAAGTTTAAAGGCTATGGATAAAAATTCTGATGTTATTTATTTCGGAAATTTTTCAAAATTATTAGCTCCTTCACTTAGAATATCTTATATGATTTTACCAGATGATTTGTTAGAAAAATACGAGAGAAATTTTAAGGGCCTATCAAATACAGTATCAACTTTTGTACAAAAAGCCTTGGCGAATTTTATTAAAAGTGGAGAATTTGAAAAACATATAAATAGAATGAAAAATATTTATTTTAAAAAATTTAAATTTATAGTAAGAAAATTAGAAGAGATAGAGGAGATTTCTTTTCCCCAAAAAGTGGATTCTCTAAATTTACTTATAAAAATAGATGAATCTATAGATATAATAAAGTTTAAAAAAATTTTAAATAATAAATCTCTACACTTAATTGATTTAAATAAATTTACTTACAAAAAAAATGGAAAAGAAAATTATTTTATATTGGGATTTGCAAATTTAAGTATTGAAGAAATTGACCAAGGAATAGAAATTATAAAATTTGCCTTAAAAAATTCAAAAAATAATTTTTTAGAGTCTTGATTTTATCTAATTTGTTATACAAATAAAAAAATTAAATATTTTTTTAGAAAAAAAGTTGAACGCCGTTCAGAAAGTTGTATCATAATAAATGTAGCAATAAATGAACGGCGTTCATTTTATTAAAAGGATTAGATAATTTATGAGTGATGTAGAAAATAAAAAAGAAAAAATTATGGAGGCAGCTCTTAAAATTTTTAAAGAAAAGGGAGCTGATAAAACTTCTGTAAGAGATATTATGACAGAAGCAGGTTTTGGTTTAGGTACATTTTATTTGTATTACACAGATAAAAATGATTTGCAGGAAAAAATGGTTTTAAATATTGCAACAGAAATTATTTTAAATGCAGAAAAAATATGTGTACAAACTGATCCCATTGAAAGATATATTTCATTTGTTGATTACATAATTGATTATCTAATAGCCCATCCTTTTGAACTAGATCTTTTAAGTAAAAATATTACTTGGACACTTTATACAAAAATTGAAAATGATTATGGGCTTAGCGAAGCTGATTCGACTTTGAAATTTATTTTAAATAAATACGATAATTTATTTTTAGAAAGTCACACAGAATCTCAAAAACTTTATATACTTTCTCTCACCCTAGAAATCATGATGTCTACTTGTAAGAGTGCTGTATTGGAAGATTCAATTTTATCAATTGATGAAATGAAACCAGTTTTATTTGCTATTATTAGAAAAATTTTTAATAGAACAGGAGATAAGTAATGAAAAGAATAAGCAAGTTTATTTCTCACCATCCCAGACTTGTCTTATTAATAATGACTATATTATTAATACCTTCTTGGTTTGGATATAAGGCTACGGGTGTAAATTATGATATCTTATCATATTTACCAGCTGACTTAGAATCAACCCAGGGACAAGAAATTCTTGATAAAGATTTCAAAAATGCTGCCACGGGCATGCTACTTTTGAAAGGTGATGACCACGATGCTGATAAACTTAAAAATGAAATTTTAAAAGTTGATGGGGTAGAAGATGTTATTTCAAAAACATCAATTCTTGGCGATAGTATTCCAAATGAATTTTTGCCAGATGAAATAAGAGATGTTTTTTATTCTAAAGATTGTACCTTGTTAATGGTAAAATTTGCTGAAAGTTCTTCATCTTTTAGGACTATGAAAGCCATAGAAAATATTAAAAAAATAGAATCAAAAGAGAAATTTTTAAGTGGAATTAGTTCACTTGTAAAAGATACAAAAGATTTAATTGACCAAGAAACGCCAATTTATGTCTTATTGGCAGTTGTTTTAGCCCTTGTTATCTTATCTCTTACAAATGAATCTACTATAATACCATTTTTATTTATTTTAAATATCGGCTATGCAATTTTATATAATTTTGGTACAAATTTATTTTTAGGAGAAATTTCCTATATAACAAAGGCTATTGCAGCTGTTTTGCAATTGGCAGTAACTACAGACTATTCTATATTTTTATACCACAGATATGTAGAAGAGAAGAAAAACAATGAAGATAAAAATAATGCCATGGATATAGCTATACAAAAAACTGTATCCTCAATATTTGCATCATCATTTACAACTTTTGCAGGCTTTATAGTACTAATCCTAATGCGTTTAGGACTTGGAAAAGATATAGGTCTTGTAATGAGTAAGGGTGTTTTGTTGGGGTTAATTTCTACAGTTGTGGTTTTACCACCAATGATTTTAATAGCAGAAAAATTGGTTGCAAGATTTAACCATAAAATATTTTTGCCTTCATTTGATAAAACATCAAATTTTGTATTAAATCATAAAAATGGATTATTTATTGCCTTTTTAATTTTATTTATACCTGCAATTTACGGGGCAAGAAATACAAATCTTTATTACAATCTCGATAGGTCCTTGCCACAAGACTTAGATTCAATAGTTGCCTTAAATAAGATGAAAAAAGATTTTAATATGGCATCAACTCACTTTGTAGTAGTAGATGAAGATTTGAGCAAAAATAATATAAGTTCACTTATAGATGAAATAAAAGAAGTGGATGGAGTAAATAATGTTTTGTCTGCAAACTCAATAACAGGTTTGACCATACCAGATTCAGTTTTACCTGATAAATTAAAAGATAATTTTGCCAAAAACGGCTATCAAATGATTATGATAAATTCAAAATATCAAACAGCATCTGATAAGGTAAATAAACAAGTTGATAAGATAAATAAAATTGTAAAAAAACATGATAAAAATGGATACTTAACTGGGGAAGCAGTTTTGACAAAAGATTTAACTGTTTTATCAGATAGGGATTTTAAAATGGTAAATATAGTTTCAATTATTATAGTTTTTATAATTATTGCTGTAGTATTTAAGTCATTTGCAATTCCAGTAGTTTTAATTTCTGTAATCGAACTTGCTATTCAAATAAATATGGGAATTCCATTTTATCTAGGTCAAACTATTCCATTTGTAACATCAATAATTATAGGAGTAGTACAATTAGGTTCAACAATAGATTATTCAATCCTTATGATGGATAGATTTTTAGTAGAATATAAGGAAAATAAGGATGTGGATAAGGCCTTAAAATTAACTGTAAAGGAAACATCTAAATCAATTGTTACATCTGCCTTATCATTTATGGCAGCAACTGTAGGTGTAGGATTATATTCAAAAATGGAAATAGTTTCAACAATTTGTATGCTATTGGCAAGAGGGGCAATAATAAGTATGCTTTCAATAATATTATTCCTTCCAGCTGTTATAAAAATAGCATTTCCATTTATCAAGAAAACAACAAAGGGATTAAATTAGGAGGAAAAGATGAATAATAAATTAATGAAAGGATTTTCTTTAGTTCTTGCAAGCTCACTTTTAATGACTAATGTGGCTTATGCAAAAGATCTAGATACTAGAAAAAGTGAGACAATATATGTAACAAAAGAAGCTAATAAAATAAAAGATAAGACAGGTTCCATTTGGATAAATTCTGATAGTAACATTAAAATAAAAGATAAAACAAGTTTAAAGGATATTAAAAATTTAAAAACAGATAAAAAAGTAAATTTAGAAAACGGCTATATTAATTGGAATGAAGATAGCAAGGATATTTACTATCAAGGAAAAGCAAAAGAAGATTTGCCAGTTGATATTAGTGTAAAATATTTTTTAGATGGAAAAGAAATGACCTTTGATAAATTAAAGGGTAAGTCTGGCCATTTAAAAATTAAAATTGAAGCTGTTAATAAAACAAAAACAAAGGCAAATATTAATGGGGAAGAAAGAGAAATATATTCACCATACCTTGCCCTTACAGAAATTAATTTTAATTCAGAAAAGGTGAAAAATCTTACAACAGATAGTGGAAAACTTGTAAAAGATGGAAAAAATGAAATTATTGCAACTGTTTTAACACCAGGACTTAGAGAAAATTTTGATGGAATTATTGAAGGGGATAAATTAGATAATTTCAAAGATAAAGTTGAAATGGAGATGGATGTTAAGGATTACGAACCAACAGAAATATATGCGCTTATAAGTAATGAATTCTTCCAAGAAGAAGGAAAACTTGATTCTTTAGACGAATTAAAAAATGGTGTAAATGAATTAGAAGAAAATGCAGCAAAACTAGTTGATGGTTCAAATCAGTTAGATCAAGGAAGTAAGAAATTAAACGATGGAATTGGAAAATTAAATGATGGAGCAGGTAAGCTATCCCAAGGTTCAAGTAAAATTGTTAGCTCCTTTGACCAATTAGCAAATGGATTTTCAACTTTGCCAGGAAAGATACAAACTATCAACTCAGCTGTAAATCAACTAAATAATGGTGGATCAAAATTATACTCAGGAGTAAACCAATATACAGGAGCTGTTGGAGAAATAAATAAAAATATGGCCCTTTTAAACCAAGGAGCAGAAAGTTTAAACAATGGTGCAAGTGAAATTGATTCATCACTTGAAAAATTAAATAAGGGAACAAGCTCATTAAGAAATACTTTAAAGCAAGGTTCAAATAACAATGATTTAAGCGTTCTTACTGATTCAATGGGACAATTATCAAGTGGTCTTGATGAATTATCAAATGGAATTAGCCCACTTGCAGAAAGCATTAATAAAATAAATGGTGGATATATAAAAATTGAAGAATCTTCAAAAACTTTAAGTCAAGGAATAAATAATTTAAATCAAAGTGCTCAAAATCTACCAGGTCTTGATTCTAGTGTCCAAAATATAAATGCACAAGTAGGTGCAATTGACCAAGTTATAGCAAACTTACAAGCAAAAAATGAAGATGGATCTCTTTCATCAGAAATTGAAAATTTAAATGCTATAAAACAAGGACTAAGCATAGAATCTCAATCCTTAAGTGTAAATAGCCAAGCAAATCTTTCTATAAAAGAAGGACTTGGACAACTAGCAGGTGGATCAGAAGAATTAACTTCATCAATTAATAAAGCAAATAGTGGACTAGGACAAGTAAGTTCAAAATTAAATGATTCTAAAGAAAAAGTCCAAACATCATCAGCAAAGCTTTCACAAGCTAGCAAAAAAATCAGTTCTTCTTTATCAAATAGTAATATTAAAAAATTAGAAGAATCAGTAATAATGATAGATGATGCTACTGGTAAAATTAAGGCAGGATCTGAAAAATTAAAAGAAGGCGCCCAAAGAAACCAAGTAGGGGTAAATAAACTTTCTGGTGCAATTAATCAACTAGACTCTAATTCAGGAGAATTACTAAATGGTTCAGCTTCTCTTTCTAGCGGATTAAATCAATTCCAAGAAAGATCCAAATCCCTTTCACAACTTGCAAATATAAATGAAACAGCAATAAATCCAATGGCAAATGGATTAAAACAATTAGATAATGGAATAAACAAATTAAGTAATTCTACAGGCCAATTAAAAAATGGAAGCGATCAATATGTATCATCATTTGAAAAATTCAAAAAAGGTCTAAGTGATTATAAGACAAAGGGAATAGATAAGCTTGCAAATAAATCTGGAGATTTAACTGAGATTAGTGAAATTCTAGATCAAATGTCAAAAATAGCAAAAGAAAACAAAGCAATAACAGGAACAAGCGATGATTTTGAAACATCATCTAGAATAATTGAAAAAATCAAATAAAAAAACAGATAAAAAAATCCGATTTAATAGATTAGAAAAATCTTTAAATCGGATTTTTGGGACTGTAAATAATTTTGTGTATCTACCTTAATCCTGATAATGATATGTACCCTCCTTACTGATTTGTCCAGTAAAGAGGGTACACTTCAAATAAAAAGACAACTTATCACTTAAATAAAGTCATAAGACATCTTTCTATCATATTATAATTATTTATTGATGAAGATTTTTAAAAAATCATTTATATTATCAGTTTGTATTGCCTTTGATATTCTCGTATCATCTATTAAAAAATCACTTAAAGTTCTGTAGAAACTTTCTGCAATATCATTATCTATATTATCATTAAGATTTATTAATATTACTAGTTTGATTGAATTTACATTCCATTGTATGTCATTATTACTTATTAGCACAAAAATAAAATTTTGATCAGAAACTGGTACTAGTGGGTGAGGTATAGCAACCTTATTTTCTAAACTTGTGCAAGCTAGCTTCTCTCTTTCAATTAGTTGTTCATAATATTTATCAGGATTAATATCTTTACTATCGGACAATCTACTAGAAATTAATTTTAATACATCTACATATTTAAGACTTTGGCTATCCGAAATTTTAATATAACAGTTACTATTAAAAAGAGTCCTGATTTTGTTGATTGATTTGTCTCCTTTAAGTAGATTTGATATTTTTTTGATATCCTTTTTATATAAATATGCACTAACTTCTATAATGGGTTTATTTGTTTGTAAATGGTCTAAAGGAATTGTTGTGACTATTAGGTCATAGTTAGATAAATCAATGTTCATAGCCTTTAAATAATCACTAGTATCTAATTTATTAATATATTTAGAAAACTCATGCTTGAATCTATATTTTAAAACTTGAGCTGTAGCCCTCCCACTGGCACAAACTAAAAGTATATTTTTTTTATTTACCTTATCTTTTTTTCTAGCTAGAGAAGCACTGAAGTGCAAAGAAATATATCCTAATTCATCATCATCGATTTCAATGTTATATAGCTCGCTTATAAAATGAGAGCATATTTTTGCGCATTCAAATGCAATATGATCTTTTTTTATGTCATTTAATAGAGGATTTTTTAGTTTTATTCCAAAATTCACTCTTTTAATCATAGGAATTATATGCATAGTAAGAGAAGACGTTAATTCAGAATCGTCTCTTAAATCTATAGAGAATATTGCGTTAATTGTTGATAAAGATTTCTCTATTAGCTCATATACTTTTTCATTAAAATCATTAGATTTATATGTATCGGTTTTACTTATTAGATTATTATAGATATAATCTATCTCATTATTATTAAAATCAATATCTACTAAGACTGATACTTCTTTACATATAGATTCTGCCAGGCTTAAAATATTTTTATATAATGAAGTTTTATTAAGGTAATTATTTTTACTTGAAATAGTGTGTCCATTTTTAATTCTATAAGCTGTAATTATTAGGTAGTTTATAAAATTATTATATTTTATGAAATTTGTATTAAATTCAAATTTTGAAAAATTGTCTAGAACTATTGACTCTATTGAAGAAATAATTTCATTATTAAATTTTGTTATCTTCTTAGTTTTTGCTTCTGAAGTTTCTAAATATTCTTCTATAAAATCTACTATAAAATTTCTTTTGAATTCCTCATTACCAACAATTTTTATACCATAATAAGGTTTGGATATAATTTTAAGCTCATACTCTAGTAGTTGCTCTCTCATTTTCTTAATATCGTTATTTAATAAAGATCTACTTATAAATAATACATCTAGAAATTCCTCAGATTTAATGAAATCATCAGTCATTATTAATCTTAATGCCATGTAGTTGATTCTATATTCTTGACTATTAGGACTATTATCAAGAGCGTATTTAGGCCAATCTTCTTTGATGAACTTTGAAAATATATCATAATCATTAATCACAAATTTATATCCTACTCCTGATTTTGATTCAATATAGGCTCCGTTATTAAATAAAATATTGTTAAGTTCCTTAATATTATCTCTAATGGTTTTAGTACTGCAAGACAGTAAATATGATATTTCTTTAGCAGTGTATGTATCATATTTTTCTGTTAGTATTTCAAAAATTTTTTTTATTCTGTTTTCTCTCATAAATCCACCTTACAAATTCAAAATCGTCTTTTATACAATTATATAATAAAACCTAAAAAAAATGTTTTCATTTAATTTCCACTAGTTTTAAAACTTGTGGAAATTAAATGAAAGGATAAAAATTAAAGTTTATTATATTATAAATATAGATAAATTCTGTTGCTATAAGTGTATAGTATGATTTATAAAAATTTACATAGGAAGGAGGTAGCTCCATAGAGCTAAAATATTACAGTATTATGGAAAATGTTTTTACAAATGAAAATGTTAAAATAAGTGATGATATTCTTAGTTGGAAAGAAGCAATAAATCTATCTGCTAAACCTTTATTGGATCATGATTATATTGGTAAGGATTATCTAGATGCAATCTATCATAATATAGATGAATTTGGACCTTATATAGATTTTGGCTTTGAATTAGCAGTACCACACGCTAGGCCAGAATTTGGTGTAAAGAAAACAGGGGTGTCACTACTTAAGCTAAATAATAGTATAAATTTAATGAATGATTCAAATCATCCGATTAAAATTATTATTACGTTTTGTTCTGTAGATAATACTAGTCACATTGATATTCTAAAAAAGATAAGTGAAATTTTTGGAGATCAAAATAAATTAATTAGGATTAAAAATGCAAATAGTGTAGATGAAATTTTGAATATTATTAATAAATAAGGAGAGTTTTATGAAAATAATGGCGTTATGTGGATCAGGTTTAGGATCAAGTTTTATGGTAGAAATGAATATTAAAGATGCATTTAATGAATTGGGTGTATCAGGAGTCGAAGTAACTCATTCAGATATTTCTAGTGCAAGTAGTAACGATGCGGATTTATTTTTTGTTGCAAGGGATGTTGCAGAGAATATTTCTATAGATGAATCAAAAATTGTAATGCTTAACAGTATAATTGACAAAAATGAATTAATGGAAAAAGTAAAAAAGGTAATTGAAGATTATAATCTATAAATAGATTAATTATAATATGGAGGGTTATTATGAATGGAATAATCAAATTATTAGTGGATATTGCTTCCCAACCGGCTCTATTAGTTGCTTTAATAGCTCTTATAGGACTCGTTATACAAAAGAAGTCAACATCAGATATAATTAAAGGAACCTTAAAAACTTGGATAGGATTTGTAGTATTATCAGCAGGTGCAGATGTAGTTACCGGCTCTTTAGAGCCTTTTGGTAAAATGTTTCAACATGCATTTAATGTTCAAGGTGTAGTTCCAAATAATGAAGCTATTGTTTCAATGGCATTAGTAAAATATGGTACAACAACAGCATTAATAATGTTTTTCGGAATGTTAGTAAATATTTTGATAGCTAGATTTACTAAATTTAAACATATATTTTTAACTGGTCATCACACATTATACATGGCTTGTATGTTAGCAGTTATTTTTGCAGTTGCAGGTTTCAGTGGACTTCAACTTGTTGTTATTGGTTCATTAACACTAGGTGCAATTATGAGTTTATCACCATTTTTCTTACAACGTTACATGAGAGATATGACAGGAGCTAATAACATTGGACTTGGTCACTTTGGTGGTATTGGATACTGGTTATCAGGAAAAATTGGTGAAATTATTGGCAAGAATAGTAAAGAAGTTGTAAGTACTGAAGATACAAACTTTCCAAAAGGTCTTTCTTTCTTAAGAGATTCAACAGTATCAATAGGTCTTACTATGATGGTCATTTACCTAATTGTAGCTTTAGTGGCTGGACCAAATTTTGTAGCAAGTGAGTATCCGGATGGAGGAAATTATATTATATTTTCTTTAATGAAAGGTGCACAATTTGCTGCTGGTGTATATATTATACTTTCAGGTGTTAGACTTATACTAAATGAAATTTTACCTGCTTTCAAGGGTATTTCAGAAAAACTAGTTCCAAATTCTATACCAGCTCTTGACTGTCCAATAGTTTTTACAATGGCCCCAAATGCTGTATTGATAGGATTCTTCTCAAGCTTTATCGGTGGTGTAGTTTCATTAATAATAATGGGATTACTAGGTACTACAATAATTTTACCAGGTGTAGTTCCTCATTTCTTCTGTGGAGCAACAGCAGGTGTATTTGGTAATGCAAAAGGTGGAAGAAAAGGAGCTATCATAGGAGCTTTTATACACGGAATATTCATATCATTCTTACCACTATTCTTAATGCCTGTATTAGGAGATTTAGGATTTGCAAATTCAACATTCTCAGATGCCGACTTTACAATAGTAGGTATATTATTTGGTCTTTTAGGAAGCAATCTTGGTAGAATAGGAGTTGTTGCAGGTTTAATATTAGTTTATGCTGCTATTTTTGGATATAGTTTCGTTAAAAAAGATGAATCAGAGAATTAACAAATTATTATTTAAAAAGTAAGAAAATATAAGTAATTAATAAAAACTTTTAATTAAGTTTTTTGAATTCACAAGGAGAAATAAATGAAATTTGATGAATTGTTTATTAAAACTATTAGAACTTTGTCAGTTGATATGGTTGAAAGAGCAGGAAGCGGTCATTTGGGAATGCCTTTAGGTTCAGCACCTATGGCATATGAATTATTTAAAAATCATATAAAAATTAATCCTGAAGATACAGAATGGTTTGATAGAGATAGATTTATATTTTCATCTGGACATGGAACACCATTATTATACTCCTTATATCATTTATTTGGATATAATATAAAAATAGATGATATTAAAAATTATAGACAATTAGGTTCTATAACACCTGGGCACCCAGAAAGTTATATAACTGATGGAGTAGATGCAACTACAGGACCTCTTGGTCAAGGATTTGCAATGGCAGTAGGTTTCGCTATAGCTGAAATGCATCTAGCTGCTTTATATAATAAAGATGACATAGACATAATAAACCATAAAACATATGTAATATGTGGTGATGGTGATTTAATGGAAGGCGTTGCATTAGAATCAGCTTCAATAGCTGGTAGACTAGGATTAAATAAATTAGTTGTATTATACGATTCAAATGATGTTGTTTTAGATGGTAATGTAATAGATTCAACTAATGATGATATTAAGAAAAAATTCGAATCTATGGGCTGGAATTACTTATTTGTTAAAGATGGTGAAAATATAGAGGAAGTCGGAAAAGCTATTAATGAAGCAGATGCTTCAGAAAAACCAACAATTATAGAAGTGAAAAATATTATTGGTTTTGGGACACTAGATGCAGGAACTAATAATGCTCATTCAGATCCTTTAGGAGAAGAAGGTATTAAATATTTAAGAGAACAAATTAAATGGGAATATTTAGACGAATTTTATGTACCAGATGAAATAAAAGATTTTAGTAAAGAGTACCTAAGTTATTCAAACAAAAAATATGAAGAATGGTTAGAGAAGAAAAAGAAATACTCTGAAAAATATCCTGAGGAATATAAAAGATTATTTGAATATAAAGAACTATTGAACAATTTAGACTTTTCTAAATTCCATAAGTTTGAGAAAGAAGTACCTATAAGAGTAGCTTCTGAAGATGTATTGAACTTTATTTATGATGAAGTTGGAATGCTGATTGGAGGATCAGCTGATTTATCAAAATCAAATAAAACTAAGATCAGATCATGTGGTTATTTTAGCAAAGAAAATCCAAGTAATAGTAATATAGCTTATGGTGTTCGTGAATTTGGTATGGCATGTATAACTAATGGTATTGCGTTACATGGCGGTTTAATTCCATATGCTTCAACATTCCTAGTATTTTCTGAATATATGAAATCTGCTATAAGGCATTCTGCTTTGCAAAAAATAAACCCTATTTACATTTTTACTCATGATTCATTATCAATTGGCCCAGATGGCCCAACTCATCAACCAATTGAACAATTAGCATCATTAAGAGCGATTCCAGATATTGATGTTATAAGACCAGCGGATGCAAATGAAGTTATATACTCATGGAAATACGCGGTAAATAATGATAAACCGACTGTGTTAATAAATGCTAGACAAGAGCTTCCTATTATGTATGATTCATCATATGATAAATTTATTAAAGGTGCTTATGTTGTAAAAGAAAATGAGAATTATGATGCGACAGTTATATCAACTGGTTCTGAAGTATCATTATCATTAGAAGTAGCTAATTCGTTGACAAAAGAAGGAATAAATATAAGAGTTATTAATATGCCTTCTTGGGAAATCTTTGAAAGTCAGGACAAAGAGTATAAATTATCTATAATTGACAATACTAAGCCAGTGTTTTCTGTTGAAGCAGCTTCTGGATTTGGATGGGAAAGATATACAAAAGAAACAGAAAATGTTATTTGTATAAATGAGTTTGGTGAATCTGGAAATGGAGCTAAACTTTACAGTGAAAGAGGATTCAATATAGAGAATATATCCAATAGAATAAAGAATATTCTTAATAAGTAACTATAAATGAATTAGCATAAATTATTAAGGAACTGTTACAGTATTAAATAATTCTTCTGAATCATCAAAAACTATCTCAAGAAAATATTATCTCAATAAGAGTTTAGGCTCAGTTTAATATTTTAAAGAAAAATAAGTGATGATTTAAGAAACATATTATATTGCATAAGTTCCTTTTTAATTTGAATATATAAAAGGAAGGAAGATATGAAGTTTTTTTTAGATACTGCTAATGTAGATGAGATTAAAAGAATCAATGAACTTGGAATATGCGATGGAGTAACAACTAATCCTTCTATTATTAATAAAGAAGGTAGAGATTTCAAAGAGGTGATTTTAGAAATCTGCTCTATTGTGGGTGGACCTGTATCTGCTGAAGTTACAAGTTATGATTATGATAATATGATTAAGGAAGCGAGAGAGCTGTCTACTTGGGCTGATAATGTAATTATAAAAATTCCTATGACTGAAGAAGGAATCAAAGCAGTTAATACATTATCTAATGAAGGAATAAAAACTAATTGCACTTTAATATTTTCAGTAAGTCAAGCTTTGATTGCAGCTAAAGCAGGTGCAACTTATATTTCTCCATTCGTTGGAAGAGTTGATGATATGGGAGAAGATGGAATTGAGCTTATTAAAAACATAAAAAAAGTTCTAGATAATTATGGCTTAAAAAGTAAGATAATAGCAGCTTCAATTAGAACAAATAAGCATCTTGAAGGCTCAGCTTTAGCTGGAGCACATATTGCAACTATACCGGGAAATCTATTTGAAAAAATATGGAAGCATCCTCTTACAGATCAAGGAATAGATAATTTTAAAAGAGACTGGAATAAGTTTGTTGAGAGAAATTAAAGTATTAAAATCGGGTCTGTAAATAATATCTATTTTCTAAAAAATTATAAAAAAAGTATCAACCTAATTTTAGGTTGATACAAAATATTTTCTTATTTAGTCTTATTTTTTATATATTTATCAATATTTTCAGCAGCTTTTTTACCAGCTCCCATAGCAAGAATTACAGTTGCAGCACCACTTACTGCATCTCCACCTGCAAAAACTCCATCCTTACTTGTCATTGTAGAATCATCGATAATAATTCCACCCCAAGATTCAGTATTAATATCGTCATTTGTTTGTTTGATTAATGGATTTGGAGATTGACCAATTGAAACTATTACAGAATCAAAATCAACTTCTTCATATTTTCCAGTAGGAATTGGACGTCTTCTTCCAGATTTATCTTCTTCTCCTAATTCCATCACTTCTAATTTAACTTTTTTAACCCAACCATTTTCTCCTTCAATTTCTACAGGATTATGGAGGTTCATAAAGTTAATTCCTTCTTCTTTGGCGTGGTGACTTTCTTCAGCCCTTGCTGGCATTTCTTCAAAACTTCTTCTGTAAACAACAGTTACATCAGCACCCATTCTTTTAGCAGATCTCGCAGCATCCATTGCCACGTTTCCACCACCAACTACACAAACTTTTTTTCCTATATGAACTGGAGTGTCATATTCTGGGAATTTATAAGCTTTCATTAAGTTCATTCTTGTTAAAAATTCATTTGCTGAATAAACTCCATTTAAATTTTCTCCTTTAATTCCCAAGAATTTTGGAAGACCTGCTCCAGTTGAAACATAAACTGCTTCAAATCCCTCATCAAATAATTCGTTAATTGATTTTGTTCTTCCTATAATTGTATTTCTTTGAAGTTTTACACCAAGACCAATTACATTTTTTAATTCTTTTTGAACCAAAGTTTTTGGAAGCCTAAATTCAGGAATTCCATACATCAAAACTCCACCAGCAGTGTGAAAAGCTTCAAACATAACTACTTGATATCCTAATTTTGCGAGATCAGCTGCGCAAGAAAGTCCAGAAGGACCAGATCCAACAACAGCAACTTTTTTATTTTGTCCTGTAACTTCAACTGGTTTATTATAAGATTTGTTCATGTGATAATCTGCAACAAATCTTTCAAGACGACCTATTCCAACAGGCTCGCCATTTTTTCCTCTTGTACAAACTCCCTCACATTGACTTTCTTGTGGACAAACTCTTCCACAAATTGCAGGAAGATTGTTGGTTGATGAAATAATTTCGTAAGCCTTATCCAAATCTCCTTCAACAACTTGGTGAATAAATTCTGGAATTCTTACAGAAACAGGACATCCTCCCATACAAGGTTTATTTTTACATTGAACACATCTTAGGGCTTCTTCTTGGGCCATTTCTAAATCATAGCCTAAGGCTACTTCTTTAAAATTTTTGTTTCTAACATTTGGATCTTGTTCAGGCATAGCTACCTTTTCTTTACTTAAATTAAATTTTGCCATTTCTTATATCTCCTGTTAGTCTACAAATATGTTCTCTTTCTTCTTGTTGATAATTTCTACCCCTGTTCATAGCCTCATCAAAATCCACTTTAAAAGCATCGAAATCTGGGCCATCAACACAGGCAAATTTCATTTGACCACCTACTGTTACCCTACAACAACCACACATTCCTGTTCCATCAACCATAATTGAGTTTAGAGAAACTATAGTTGGTATGTCATATTCTTTTGTAACAAGGGCAGTATTTTTCATCATAATCATTGGACCAATTGCCAAAACAAGATCATATTTTTTTCCATTTTCAATATTCTCTTTTAAAACTTCAGTAACAAAACCTTGTTTTCCATAAGATCCATCATCTGTTGTAATATATAAATTATCTGAAGAATTTTTTAATTCATCTTCAAGAATTATTATGTCTTTATTTTTAAAGCCCATTATTACATCTGTATGAGCTCCGATTTTATGTAAATATTTTGCTTGAGGATAGGCAATAGCTGTTCCTAGACCTCCTCCAATTACACAAACATTTTTTCCCTTATATTGGTCAAGTTCTGTTGGTTGTCCCAAAGGACCAACAAAATCTAAAAATCCATCTCCTGCTTTTAATTCATTCATCCTAATAGTTGTTCCACCAACTATTTGCACTATGATAGTTACGTTTTCATCATCAGTTTCAGAAATTGTAAAAGGAACTCTTTCACCCTTTTCATCAATTCTTAAAATAATAAATTGACCAGGCTTTGCTCTTTTTGCAATATCTGGAGATTTTACAACAAATTTAATGGTTGAATCATTAAGATTTGTTTTTTCAATTATTCTTGCCATATATCCTCCTATCTATATCTTCATTAATATTTTAACAATTACCAAGAAAAAATCAAGTGACTAAGTTTAAATTAATAGTAAAATACTAGAGTATAAATAAAAAGGAGGAGAAATGGAAAAAAGAACTTATTCTGACAAAGAATTAATCAAAAAATTTATTCCTTATTACAAGGATTACAAAAATATTTTGGCTATAGATTTATTTTCAGCATTTTTAACAACTGTTTGTGAATTGATTTTACCAATTATTCTATCAACGCTTACAGATCATGCATCAAACTCTAGCCTAACTTATTCAATTATTTTAAAGCTAACTTTAATTTATGCTTTAACAAAACTAATTGAGGTTGCAGGAAGATATTTTATGCAATCTTATGGTCATATTATGGGAGCTCATATTGAAAAAGATATGAGACGTGATATTTTCAAACACTTTTTGACAATGTCAACAGCATTTTTCAATGAAACAAAAATTGGCCAACTAATGAGTAGGATGACAACAGATCTTTTTGATATTACAGAATTTTCCCATCATTGTCCGGAAGAATTTTTTATAGGTTTTATAAAACTTACAATTTCTTTTGTAGTTTTGATGACTATAAATGTTCCTTTAACCTTGGTTTTATATATTATTATTCCTGTAATGGTATATGCTGCAAGAGTTAAAAGAAGAGCTTTTTCAAGATCAGTTAAAAGTGAAAAAAGACAAATTGGTGAAATTAATGCAAGCATAGAGGATTCTCTTTTGGGAATTGATGTAGTTAAATCATTTGCCAATGAAGATTTGGAAAAAAGAAAATTTAAAAAGGGTAATGATAAGTTTGTAGATATCAAAAAAGTAAAATATTACAATATGGCATCCTACAATATGATTAACCAATTATTTGCAGGGAGTATGTATGCTATTTTGATAGTTATGGGTGGAAATTTTGTAATAAAAAATATAATGAGCCCAGGAGACCTTGTTGCCTTTGTTTTATATTTAAATACAATTATTGCAACTGTTAATAGGCTTGTAGAATTTACCGACCAATATCAAAAAGGAATTACAGGAATCGAGAGATTTAATGAAGTAATTAATATGAAATCTGATATTTTCGATAAAAATGATGCCAAAGAGCTTACAGATGTTAAGGGAAAAATTTCCTTCGACCATGCTTATTTTAAATATCCTGACCAAGGAGAAGAAGATCCATGGATTTTGGAAGATATTAATTTTGATATAGATATTGGAGAAAATGTAGCCCTTGTTGGTCCATCAGGAGCAGGAAAAACAACTGTTACAAAATTAATTCCTAGATTTTATGAAACAAATAAAGGAAGAATTCTAATTGACGATAAGGACATTAATGATTTAACCCTAAATTCTTTGAGAAATAATATTGGTATTGTCCAACAAGATGTTTATTTGTTTGGTGGAACTATTAGGGAAAATATTTTGTATGGTAAGGAAGATGCCAGCGATGAGGAAATAATAAGAGCAAGTAAGCTTGCAGGTGCCTATGATTTTATTATGGAATTATCAAATGGTTTTGATACCTATATTGGAGAAAGAGGGGTTAAACTTTCTGGAGGCCAAAAACAAAGAATTTCTATAGCAAGGGTATTTTTGAAAAATCCACCAATTTTAATTTTGGATGAGGCAACTTCTTCTTTGGATAATACAAGTGAAGCTATTGTCCAAGATTCTTTAGAAAAATTATCAAAGGGAAGAACAACCTTAACTATTGCTCACAGGCTTTCTACAATTATTAATGCTGATTCAATTATAGTTTTGACAGATGAGGGAATTGTTGAAAGAGGATCTCACAAAGAATTATTAGATAAAAAAGGAATTTATTATAAACTATATAATTCTAATAATGAAGAGCTTTTTGGTTAGTAGACAGACAAAAATAACTTGGGTATAATCATCATAGATTGGAGAAAAAAGTGAAAAAAATATTAGGAAAATTTATCCACGGACTGGCAAGCGTATTAAATTCAATATTTAATTTTTTAATAAATATTTTAAATGCTATTGTTACAGTCTTTGAAGGTTTAAGCCAAGTTATAATGTTAGTTGGATGTTCTTTTATATTTGTATTGCCAATATTTTTTATAGCAATACCGCCAAGAATTTTATCTATATTTTTAATAATTGCTGTAGTTCCATTTTTAGGAAAATCATTTATTTCTTTATTAAGATATGGAAATTACACCTTGATAGAATGGATGTATGATAAGGCAGATACTTTGATATCTGGACAAATGAAAGGCTATGATAACTTATCAGACTATGCAAAAAAATATAGGCTAGACCAAGAAAGAGAAAGAAGAAGACAAGCTGAAGAAGAAAGACAAAGAAGACAAGAGGAAATGAATCAAAGATTTGAAGAATTTTTTCAAGGATTTAATTTTTCAGGATTTGATTTTGACCAAGGAAATTTTAATGGTGGTTATAATACAGGATCATATCAAAATGGTGGTTTTGTAAATGATCTTGGCTTTAAGGAAAAATACCAAAAAGCCTGTGATACTTTGGGAGTTTCTTATACAAGTGACCAATATGAAATAAAACTTGCCTATAGAAAACTTGCTAAAAAATTTCACCCAGATATAAGTACAGATCCAAATGCCACAGAAAAATTTCAAAAAATAAATGATGCTTATGACTTTCTATCTTCTGAAAATATAAATAAATATAAAAATATGTAAATTTTTTCTTAAGGTAACTTTCCTTCAATTTTGGAAAGTTACTTTTGTATTTAAAAAGGAATTTATTGATGAAATACAACGAAGACGATATAAATAAATTATTAGAAATAACATCAAGAGCAGGGGCCATGATGTTAAAAAACGGAGCAGAGATTTATAGGGTTGAAGATACCGTCGAAAGAATCATTAGGTCAATTTATAATGCTAGCGACATAGATGTTTTTGCTACCTTCAATGCTATGATGTATTCTTTTAATGTTGATGGAAAAACCTATGCCAACGTTAAAAGAGTAAAAAATAGGGGAAATAATTTAATAATTGTAGATAGGGTAAATTCTTTTTCAAGAAGATTTTGTAATCACGAATTGACCTTAGATGAGGCTTTGATAGAGCTTGATAATATTAGAAAAACTACAAAAATAGATCCTAAAGTTACAATAATTGGTGCAGTTCTTGCATCAACTGCCTTTCCAATTTTGGTAAATCCCAAAGCACCAATTTTTTTAGATTTACCCATAACCCTTATAGTTTCTTTTTTAACTTTTCTTATATTTAGAAGGGTAGAAGAAAAAATGTTTGGATATTTCATAGAAAATTTTGTAGCTGGAATAATGGTATCATTTTTGACTATAATGATTGGAAAATTTGTTGGTGGTTTTAATATGGCTAATGTAATAATTTCATCAATGATGCCCTATGTACCAGGATTTATTTTGACAAATTCTATAAGAGATTTGATGAGTGGAGATGCAACTAGCGGTCTTGTTGGTCTTACCATGTCTTTATTTATTTCCTTAGCCCTTGCAATTGGCGTTGCTGTACCTATGACTTTTTTATAAGGAGGATATATGCATTTACTATTAGGATTTATATTTTCATATATTTCAGCTCTTGGCTTTGCTATGTTATTTTCTTGTCCAAAAAGTTCTATAAAATTATCATCCCTTGCAGGTGCGATAGGATTTCTTATATATCAAATAGTTGGAGATATAATTGGAGGAGGAGTTTTTTTAAAGGCCTTGGCAGGTGCCTATATAACAGGAATTATGGGAGAAATTTTTGCAAGAAAATGCCACATGCCAGCCATTTTATTTATAGTCCCTGGAATAATAAATCTAGTACCAGGAAAGGGAATATATAATACTTTGTATTATTTTGTAGATGGTAAAAAATCTTTAGCCTTTATAAACTTATTTGACACCTTGGCTGTTGCATCAGCAATTTCCTTTGGAATATTACTAGCATCAGCCCTATCAAAATCATTAAGAAAGTTTAAATTTAGAAAACCAAGTAAAAGATATGATTGGAGAAAAAAGAAAAAATGAAAAAAATATACCTAGCTGGAGGATGTTTTTGGGGAGTAGAAGCATACTTTAAAGATATAGAGGGAGTAGAATCGACCCTTGTAGGATATGCTAATGGAAATACAAAAGATACATCCTATGAAAAGTTATATAAAACAAATCACGCAGAAACTGTAGAGATAAAATATGATGGAAAAGAAGAATCTTTAAAAAGAATTTTAGAATATTTTTATTATATTATTGATCCATTTTCAATAAACAAACAAGGAAATGATATTGGTCTTCAATATAGGAGTGGGATATTTTCAAAAGATGAAAAAGATTTAGAATTTGCTAGAAGATTTTTAGACCAAAAACAAAAAAATGAAGATAGAAAAATACAAATAAGGGTAGAAAAATTAGAAAATTTCGTAAAAGCAGAAGATTACCATCAAGATTATTTAGATAAAAATCCAAATGGCTACTGCCATATAAATTTATTAGATAAACCAAACCTAGCTTAGTCTAGGTTTTTTATTTGGAAAATTTATAATACATAAAAATTGATATTTTAAAACTTTATAATACAATCCTTGTAGAGGAAATTATTCTATGATATTATACTCAAAGGAGAGGATAATATGGGACTTATTGATGAAAAAAATTTAACTAAAAATCAAAAAAAATTGATGGATTTAAAGATTCGTTTGATTAAGGCTGAGTTTGAATTGAATTTTTATTTAACAGGATATGAAAATTTAAGCCAAATTTATAATGATAAAAATAAGCTTAATAGGATTTTTATGGATTCTTATATTTCATTGATGGACCATAATCCTTATGATTTTATAGAAAAAATTGATAGGTTTAGTGATTTGAGCTTATCTTATAAAACCGATGATATTAAAATTAAAAACCTTTTGAAAAGTTTGGATGATATTAAAAATCTTGATGATGAAGAAATTCTAAAACAAAAGGGTAGAATAAAAAGAAGAATTAGAAAAATGGAGTTGGCAGCTAGTGAAATTGAGAATGTTTTGCTAAGCTCTTTGCCAAGAAATTATTATAGTTAGGAGTTTTTATGGCGATTAAATTTGATATAGTAGAAAATTTGGGTGTTCTTTCAACAAATGCCAAGGGATGGACAAAGGAATTAAACCTTGTTTCTTGGAATGAAAGAGATCCAAAATATGACTTGAGAGATTGGAATGAAGATCATACTAGAATGAGTAAAGGAATTACTTTTACTAAGGAAGAAGCAGAAGTTTTAAAAGAAGTTTTAAAAGAAGAATTTGACGACTAAGACCTAAAATTTTAGGTCTTTTATAAATTGTAAGGAAGTTTTATGATATATTTTGATTATGCAGCTACATCCATAAAAAGAAAAGAAATTTTAGAAGATATTTTTAATAATATGGAAAATTTTGATGGAAATCCTGATTCTTTGCACGCCTTGGGAAGGGCTGGAAAAAAAGTTTTGGAAGATTCTAGGGTGGAAATTGCAAAATCTATTAATGCAAATCCAAATAATATAATTTTTACAGCATCTGCAAGTGAGGCTAATAATACAATTTTGTCAAATTTTAAAGATGACCTTGTTATTACTTCAAAAATAGAGCACGATTCTATTTTAAATACTGTAAATAAGGATAAGACAATTTTTCTTAGTGTTGATAAGGATGGATTTTTTTCTCTAGATGAATTGAAAGAAAAACTTACAGATGAGGTAAAATTGGTTTCTTTGATGTTTGTAAATAATGAAATAGGGGCAATTGAACCTGTTTATGAAATTGGTGAATTTTTAAAAGACAAGGATGTATTTTTTCATGTAGATTGCGTTCAAGCTTATTCTCATATTGATATTGATGTAGAAAAACTTCATTGCAATTCACTTTCTCTTTCTGGCCATAAAATTGGTGGGATAAATTCTTTTGGTGTTCTTTATTGCAATAAAAAAATAGAACCATTTATTAAAGGTGGGGAGCAAGAAAAAGATAGGCGAGCTGGAACTTCCTTTACAATGGGGGCCTATTCTATGGCAAAAGCCTTCCCAAAAGCATATAGTGAAAGAGAAAAAATTAAAGAATTAAAATCTTATTTTGTAGAAAAATTAAAAGAATCAAATTTCTTATATGAAATAAATGGAAGCTTGGAAAATTCTACTGATCATATATTAAATTTATATTTTCCAAAGGTAAAAAATGAACTTCTTCTTACATATTTAGATATGAATGGAATTTGCATTTCTGTAGGATCTGCTTGTAGGGCTGGTAGTGTTGAGGCAAGTAATGTTATAAAAAATATGTACGATGAAGATAGGGCAAGACATTCTGTAAGATTTTCTTTTGGTTTTACAAATACAAAAGAAGATATTGACTATACATTTGAAGTTTTGAAAAAATTAAGGGGGATAGATGGAAAATAAAGATAAGAAAGATATAAAAGTTATCGTTGGTGTAAGTGGTGGAGTTGATTCATCTGTTGCCGCCCTTTTATTAAAAGAAGAAGGCTACGATGTTAGTGGAATTTTTATGAAAAATTGGGATGAGGAAGATGAAAATGGAGTTTGTACTGCAGAAGTTGATTATGAAGATGCAGTAAAAGTTTGTAACCAAATAGGAATCCCATATTATTCAATAAATTTTGAAAAAGAATATTATGATAGGGTATTTTCATATTTTCTTGATGAATATAAAAAAGGAAGAACTCCAAATCCTGATATAATGTGCAACAAGGAAATAAAATTTAAGGCTTTTTTGGATTATGCAAAAGATTTGGGCGCAGACTATCTTGCAACAGGTCATTATGCAAGAGTTGATAGGTCAGATGGTGAAACTAAAATGCTTAGAGGCCTTGATTCAAATAAGGACCAAACATATTTTCTTTCCCAATTATCACAAGATCAAATAAAGGATGTTCTATTTCCAGTAGGAAATCTTGATAAAAAAGAAGTAAGAAAAATTGCCAAAGAAAATAATTTGGCAACAGCTGACAAAAAAGATTCAACAGGAATCTGTTTTATTGGAGAAAGAAATTTCAATGAATTTTTGTCCAATTATCTTCCGGCAAAAGAGGGAAATATAGTTGATACTGATGGAAATATCATGGGAAAACACTATGGATTAATGTATCACACAATTGGACAAAGAAGGGGACTTGGCATTGGTGGAGAAGGTGAAGCTTGGTTTGTTTGTGGTAAAGATTTAGAAAAAAACGAACTTATAGTTTGCCAAGGAAAAAATAATGAAAAATTATTTTCAAATAGGCTAATAGGATCAAATTTATCTTCAATTTCAGCTGAGGGACTAAAAAAAGAATTTGATTGTACATGTAAATTTAGGTACAGGCAAAAAGATATAAATTCTCACGTAAAAATTTTAGATGATGGAAAAGTAGAAATCACATATGATAAAACAAAAGCAGTAACCCCAGGCCAAGCTGCAGTATTTTATGACGGGGAAGTCTGCTTAGGATCTTGCATTATAGATGAAGTTTATAATGGAGAAAAAAGATTAAAAGTATAAAAAATCGGAGAGAAATTCTCCGATTTTTTACATATTTAAAGAAAAATTATCTATATAGGATTTTTTTAATGTATAAATTTGTGTATTTTCCTTTGAAAGACCTTTTATGTATAGGTCTTTTTCTTTATTTTTTGGAAAAACTTTTGAAGTGAGGGCATATTCTCCTTGGTTTATAAAAATTTCAATTGTAGACTTGTCTACGTAAATTTTCATAGATTTTAAATCTACATCGGAAATTTTTCTTTCAAAGCCAAAATCTTGAGAAATTTTATTTTCTAATTTTGACCTATCTATTTTAAATTCTTTTTTATTTTTGTCATAAGAAATAATAAATCCACCATTTTTTTCTTGGGAATAGACTTTTATTTGTAAAGAATTTTCTATATTATCAAGAGAAATTTCTAAAGGTTCAATACTTTTTACTATTTTATTAAATTCAATTTTTTCTAACCTTAAATCATCTATATTTTTTACAGGATTTATAAAAAGTTTATTGTATTTTATTTTAAGCTCACGTACTAGAGAAAGATTTCCAGAAAATTCCTTGTCATTTGGATAAATTGTATCAGGAAGCCCAATCCAGCCGATTAAGTAAGATTTTTCCGTATTGCTAAAGCTTTGAGCTGCATAAAAGTCAAACCCCCTATCAAGTTCTATAAATTCACTTTCAGGATAAAATATTTTATTTTCAATATCCAACTTTCCGATTATATATCCGTTTTGGTAAATATTATTGAAAAATTCTCCACATGCTTTCATTCCTTGGGGAGAAAATAATAATACATCTTTTTCGTCAACCTTTAAAATATCTGGACATTCCCACATGTAGGCCTTGTTATCAAAATCCTTAATTTCAAGCTCTCCAAAAAATTCCCAATCTTTATTTATATTCTTTGACCTATAAATTAAAATACATCCACAATCATTTTTATCTCTTGCACCAAGTGTTAAATAATAGAATTCATTTTTCTTAAAAATTCTAGGGTCTCTTTGATCTTCTTTATAATTTTTATTTGGAGAAATTATTACTTTCTCATCAATAATTTTTCCATTCTCGTACTTTCCTAAAACTGTGTTTGGAATCCTATTTTCATTTTCATCTTTTTGATTTCCACTATAAACTATATAAACATCATCATTTTCTACAAAGGCTGACCCAGAATAAGCTCCTCTGTTTTTATAAATTTTATCAGGTTTTAAGAAAAGTCCTATATTTTTAAAGTTAATTAAATCAGGACTTTGAACCTCATACCAATGTTTTAGACCATGGATTCCTTTAAAAGGATACCATTGGTAAAAAATATGAAATTTATTTTCTTTAAAAAAAAGTCCATTTGGATCATTTAAAAGTCCAGTTAAGGGACTAATATGAAAATAGTCCCTGTAAACTGAATCTTTAAGTGAAGAATGAAGATTTTTTAATTCTTTTTCATCATCTTTTTTTATTAATCTTTTTTTATCATCAATCATTACTTATCCTTTAACATTGAATCAGAAAATCCAAACATATAGGTTAAGATAAATGACACAGATCCACCAATTAAAAGCATGATTAAATACATTAAAATATTATCTAAATATAAAAGTGTACCTGGTAAAACAGTAACTGACATTCCTGTACCTGATAATTTAAAAATTGATGCGAAAAATCCACCAGCGGCTCCACCAATCATGGCACAAATAAATGGTTTTACAAATCTTAAATTTACACCAAAGATTGCAGGCTCTGTTATTCCAAGTGTTGCAGAAAAAGCAGATGGAAGGGCAATTTGTTTTAATTTTTTATCTTTTGTTTTAATTCCTACAGCAAGACTTGCTCCAGCTTGGGCAACAGTTGCTGCTGATAAGATTGCATTAAAAGCATTTCTTCCGGTATTTGCTAATAATTGTACTTCCAAGAAATTAAAAATGTGGTGAATTCCTGTAACTACTATTAATTGATGGAAACCTCCAATAATAATTCCAGCAAGGCCAAATGGAAGTCCCAAAACCCATTCAGTTGCGTACAAAACTATATTTTCTAAGGAATGGAAAACTGGTCCAATTCCAAATAGGGATAAAATTGACATAATCATTAAGGTTAAAAATGGTGTAAATAATAAATCCAAAGAATCAGGCATGAAAGATCTGATTTTCTTTTCTAAATTAGCACCAATTAAACCAGAAATAAAGGCTGGTAAAACTGTTCCTTGATATCCAACAACTGGAATAAATCCAAACATAATTATAGGTTTAACATCTCCACTTGCAATTTGGTAAGCATTTGGTAGGGCAGGATTTACAAGCATCAATCCCAAAACAATTCCTAAAACTGGGCTTCCTCCAAAAACTTTAAATGTTGACCAACATACTAAGGCTGGTAAAAATGCAAAAGCAGTATCTGTTAAAATTTGTGTCCATGTCAAAAAGTTTTGACTAATATCTTCTGGACTTAGGCCAAAAAGTCCTAATATTTCTGGTTGAGTAATTAGTCCCCTTAGTCCCATAAATAAACCAGTTGCTACTAAAACTGGAATTATTGGAACAAAAACATCTCCAAATGTCCTAATCGCTCTTTGAAAGGCATTTTTATTTGTATCTTTCTTTTTAAATGAAGTATCTTTATTTTCTTCATTACCAGGTAAAGATTCTGTATTTTTTAAAATTTTATCTGCTTGTTCATAAACCTTATTTACAGTTCCTGTCCCAAAAACCATTTGATATTGACCAGAATTAAAAAATGCTCCCTTCATTCCGTCAATATTTTCTATGGCTTTCTCATCGATTTTGTCCTTATCTTTAACTTCAACCCTAAGTCTTGTCGCACAATGGGCAATTGACTTAATATTATCAGCACCAATTGCATTTATTACTTCTTGGGCTACTTTTTTGTGATCCATATTTCCTCCTAATTAAAATAATAAATTGAATCTAAAACTTCCTCTAAACTTGTGATTCCTTCCAGAACTTTTTTTATCCCATTATAAGTCATAGACCTAAAATTCTTTTTCTTATTTAATAAATCCAAATCATTTTTGCTAAAATTTTTATTTTCGAAAAAAAGCTCCTTATAATCTTGGTCAAAATCTACTATCTCTTCAACCGCCTCCCTTCCTAAATACCCATCGTGACATTTATCACAAGTTGATGGCTCATAAATATAAGTGTCTTCATCTATATCGAAATAATTTTTAATAAAATTATATTCTTTGTTTGAAATTTTTCTTTTTTTCTTGCATGAGCAAAGTTTTCTAACTAGTCTTTGGCTTGCTAGAGTATTTACAGCTTGTCTAATAAGATAATCTTCAACTCCTAAATCACGAAGCCTATTTATTGAGGCAAAACTATTATTGGTATGAAGGGTTGTCAAAACTAAATGACCAGTAATTGAAGCTCTTATAGCCATTTTTGCTGTTTCATTATCTCTAATTTCTCCAAGCATAATAATATCTGGATCTTGCCTTAAAATTGACCTTAGAGCATTTTGAAAACTTAGACCAATTTTTTCATTGACTGTTATTTGATTTATGCCCAAGATATTTATCTCTACAGGATCTTCAATACTAATAATATTACTTTTTTCATCGTTTAATTTATTTAATAAGGAATAAAGGGAAGTAGATTTTCCAGAACCGGTTGGGCCTGAAAAAATTATCATGCCCGATTTATTTTTAATAGCTTTTTGTAAAATCTCCTTTGATCTATCAGAAAAACCCAATAAATTTTGAGACTTTTTAAAATTTTCTATGGAAAGAATTCTTAAAACCAATTTTTCACCAACAACTGTATTTAAAGTTGATATTCTAAAATCTATATGAGGAAATTTTTCTAATTTTAAATATCCATCTTGGGGTCTTCTTTTTTCTGATATATCAAGTTTTGAAGATAATTTTATCCTTGTCAAAAGTTTAATATAAGAAGGATAATCCATCTCGGTGATATTTCTAAGTTTTCCGTCAATTCTAAATCTGATTCTTGAAAAATTTTTATCCATAGGCTCAAGGTGGATGTCACTAGCGTTTAAAGTTAGAGCTTTTGTAACAAGATTATTAATATATAAGTCAATGTTGGAATTTATCAAATTATTATCCATCACACACTCCAATATTTATCATCCAAAGACCTATATCTTATAGCCTCTAATAAATGTTTAGGCTCTATATTTTCACTATTTTCAAGGTCTGCAATTGTTCTACTCATTTTTATAATTTTATTGTAAGATCTTACAGAAAAGTTATATTTATCAAAAGCTTTTTGCCCAAGAGCCTTTACATTTTTATCAAGTTTTATATATTTTTTCATAAGCCTTGTCGATAAGGCTCCATTGGTAGAAATTTCTTCATCTTCATATCTTTTATTTTGAATTTCTCTTGCTCTTTGAACCTCATCTTTCATTTCTTTTGATGATTTTGTTTTTATATTATCATCCAAATCTTTATACTTTACAGGTTTTATTTCTATGTGAATATCAATCCTATCTAAAATTGGAGAAGATAATTTTGATAAATACCTCCTAATTTCATTTTGAGAGCAGGTACATTCCTTCAAAGGATTTCCATAATTTCCACATGGACAAGGATTCATAGCAGCAATTAAAATAAAATCTGCTGGATATTTTATGCTAGCCATTGATCTTGAAATATTTATCTCCTTATTTTCCAAGGGCTCTCTCAAAGCTTCTATGGTTTTTTTGGAAAATTCTGGAAATTCATCTAAAAACAAAACTCCCTTGTGGGCAAGGGTAATCTCTCCTGCCTTTGGAATATTTGCTCCTCCTCCAATCAAAGAAACTTCGCTTGCCGAATGGTGGGGAGACCTGAAAGGTCTATTATTTATTAATTTTCCACTTTCAAGAAGTCCCATTACTGAATAAATTTTTGTAACCTCAACTTTTTCTTCAAAATCCATATCTGGTAAGATTGAAGGCAAATGTTTAGCAGAAAAAGTTTTTCCACTTCCAGGTGGACCAATCATCAATAAGTTATGACCGCCGGCTGCTGCAATTTGTAGGGCTCTTTTTAAGGAATCTTGACCCTTTATGTCAGAAAAATCATAAGGATATGTAATATTTTCGCTTATATTTGATAATTTTATTTTATAGGGAGATTTTTTTGTATTTTCATTAAGAAATGAAACTAATTCTTCCAAATTTATAAATGGAAAAATATTACAATCTTTAATTATTGCACATTCATCCTTATTAGAATCTGAAATTATAAAATTTTTAAAGCCCTTTTCTCTCATAGAAATTACCATGGCGAGGGCACCTTTTACTGGTACAATTCTCCCATCTAGGGATAGTTCTCCTATAAAAATAAAATCATCTTTTGAATTTTCAATCACTCCCATACTTTTTAAAAGAGAAATAGCAATTGGTAAATCAAGCTGGGTTCCTTCTTTTTTTATATCAGCAGGGGATAAATTTATGGTAATTCTTCCTTGGGGAAATTTAAAACCAGAATTAATTAGGGCAACTCTAATCCTGTCTTTGGATTCTTTTATAGCTGAATCGGGAAGGCCAACTATATTAAATGCTGGCATCCCTGATGTTATATCAGATTCAACTTCGATTGCCTTTCCATCAAGGCCCAAAAGAGTGACTGTATTTGTTTTTGAATACATTTTATTCTCCTAATCCTAAAACTTTTTGATATTTTTTAAAATCTTCATGAACATCAGCTTCAAATTCTCTATAAACTCCATCTTTATCGGTAAATCCCAATTTGTGACAATGAAGTAGTTGGTGGTCAAGATTAAATTTATGTTTAACATTTCCATAAACTGGATCTCCGAGAAGGGGATGGTTAATATGGGTCATGTGGACTCTTATTTGGTGAGTTCTTCCTGTAAGAATTTTTATTTTTACAAGGGAATAACCATCATTTTCACTTAAAACTTCATATTTACTTATAGCATCCCTTCCACTATTTCTCACTGCCATTTTTCTTCTGTTATTGGGGTCTCTGTCCATAAAGGTATGAATTTCTCCAGATTTTTTTTTGAAAATTCCATTACAAATTGCTAAATATTCTTTGTCAATTTTTCTTGTTTCAAAAAGATTTTTTAAAAATTTGTAAGATGAATTACTTTTTGCAATTACCATAAGGCCTGTTGTATCCTTATCAAGCCTGTGGACAATGCCTGGTCTGTCATCGCCTCCTATATGGGATAAATTATTGTAGCCAAAATGATATAAAAGTCCATTTACCAAAGTTCCACTTACTATTGATCCTGCAGGATGGACAATTACATTTTCATCCTTATCAATAATTGCATAGTCTTCATTTTCATAAACAATTTTTAAATCCATTTTTTCAGCTTCAATTTTTGCCCTTTCAAATAAGTCATCTGAAATCTCAATATCATCTTCCAAAATTAATTTATAGGAAGGTTTTATTTTTTTATTATTTACTTTTATTTTTTTATCCTTGATAAAATCTTTTATTTTTTCTCTAGGAATTTCTTCAAAAATATCAGATAAATATTTATCAAGTCTTATTTCTTTATTTGCTTTAATATTCATATTTAAATTATAGCATTTGAAAAAGATATATACAAAATGTAAAAATATTTGTAGATAGCTTTTTTATTTCAATATCTTGACTTGTGGTATAATCTTATAGAGATTATTTTAGAAGGAAGGCTTATGAAAGAAAAAGAATTAAACCACCTTGCTATTATTCTTGATGGAAATGGTAGGTGGGCAAAAAATAAAAATATGCCAAGATCTATGGGACACAAGGAAGGTTCTGAAAATGTAGTTGATATTGCCCTTTATGCAAAGGAAAAAGGTATAAAATATTTAACACTTTACGCATTTTCTACAGAAAATTGGAAAAGACCAAAGATTGAAGTCAATTATTTGATGAAATTATTGGCAAAATTTATAAAAGATAAGACAAAATTACTTATGGAAAATGAAGTAAAATTAAATATAATTGGAGATATATCAAAACTTCCAGAAAAAACAATGAGTGCTTGTCTTGATGTTTGTGAACTAACAAAAAACAATGACCAACTTGTTTTGAATATGGCCATAAATTATGGTGGCCGTAGTGAAATTGTTAAAGCTTTTAAGGATATGGCAAAAGATGGTATAGATTTTGAAAAAATTGACGAAGATGATATTTCAAACTATCTTTATACAAAAAATATGCCAGATCCAGATCTTTTAATTAGAACAGGAGGAGATCTTAGAATTTCTAATTTTTTGATTTATCAAATGGCTTATACAGAATATTATTTTACTGATGTTTTATGGCCTGATTTTTCCAAAAAAGATTTGGATAAGGCTGTTGACTCTTTTTATGGAAGAGATAGAAGGTATGGTGGATTAAATGAACCTAGCTAAAAGATTATTTGGTGGAAGTCTTATTTTAATTGTCCTAATCTTAATTACTTATTTTGGAAGACCTACATTTGCTATTGGTTTTACAATCTTTTCAAGTATTGCTTGTATTGAGCTAATTAGGGCCTTAAGAAATATTTCCTACAATGTTCCAAAAAGATTTGCCCTTGTTGTAAATGCCTTTTTGATGTTTAATGCATATTTTGGTGAGGATAAAATATTTATTATTGGAATTGTTACTATATTAATTTCAATTTTTGTATTTATGATCTTTAATAAGAAATTTCAAATGCAAGACTTTTTTGCCTTGTTATTTGTCATAACTTATATTTCAATTTTTATGTCAAATGCTGTAATGATTGTTGATAAGAGATATTTATACATGCTTTATATTATAGCATGGGGATCAGATACTTTTGCCTATCTTACAGGAGTTAGCATTGGAAAACACAAGATAAAATCTTTAGAAGAAATTTCTCCTAATAAAACCATAGAAGGATTTGTTGGGGGAGTTTGTGGTGCAGTTTTATTGAATTTGATTTATGTAAACTTTTCAGGTCTTGATAAAAATATTATTATTGTAATAATTTTCACTGTAATTTCTGCTATTTTATCAGAAACTGGAGATTTGGTTGCATCATTTATAAAAAGAAAATGCGGTATTAAAGACTATGGGGACTTAATTCCTGGACACGGAGGAATTTTGGATAGGTTTGATTCAATATTATTTATTAGTCCTTGTATGTTTTTATTTACAATTATATAAAGGAGAAAGATGAAGTCAGTTATTATATCTATAATAATGTTCTTATTTTTGATTTTAATTCATGAATTTGGACATTTTATTGTTGCAAAAAAAAGTGGAATAAAGGTAAATGAATTTGCCATAGGTATGGGTCCTAAAATTTTTTCAAAACAAAAGGGTGAAACCTTGTACTCTATAAACTTATTTCCTATTGGTGGATATTGTGCTATGGAAGGCGAAGATGATGAAAGTGATGATGAAAGATCATTTGACAAGGCACCTGCCTACAAAAGATTTTTAACAATTCTTGCAGGACCTTTGACAAATTTGATTTTTGCAGGGCTTTTATTTGCTTTGGTAGCATTTAATACAGGAAAACCATCAAAGATAGTTGGAGAATTTACTGAAAATTCACCAATTAAAAGTCAAGGATTTAAGGTTAATGATGAAATTTTAAAAATTAATAATAAAGAGATAAAAGAATTTTCAGATATTTCAAAAAGTTTGGAAGATTTTTATAAAAATCACAATAAAAACGATGAAATTTCCCTTACGGTTAAAAGAAATAATAAGGAAGTTGAAAAAAATGTGAGGGTAAAATTTGAAGGAAAAAGGCCTATACTTGGTTTTATTCCAAAAAATCAAAAGGTAGGATTTTTTGAAGCAATTGTGATTGGAATTAAACAAGTAGGCTCTATGATTTCTATGATGGTCCTTGTTTTAAAAAGTTTATTTACAGGCCAGTTAGGTTTTTCAGCCCTTTCAGGTCCTGTTGGTGTTGTAAAAGAAATGGGAAGGCAAGCAAATCTTGGAATTATGAACCTGATTTTCTTTTTGGGCTATATTAGTGTAAATTTAGGATTTTTCAACCTACTTCCAATACCTGCCCTTGATGGTTCAAAGATTTTCACATCATTATTTGAAATGATTACAAAAAAAAGAGTGAACAAAAAAATTGAAGAGAAATTTACAATTGGAGGATTTATTATCTTATTGGGATTAATCCTTTTAGTTACAATTAAAGATTTAATTAATTTATTTTAAGGAGTAAAAATTGAAAAAAACTAGAAAAGTATATGTAGGAGATGTAGCCATAGGAGGAGGATCTCCTATTTCTATCCAATCAATGACAACAAAAGAAACAAAAAATATTAAAGAAGTTGTAAAACAAATTAACGATTTTGAAAAGGCAGGCTGTGATATTTCAAGATCTGCCATAAATTCTCTTGAAGATGCAAGGGCAATTTCTGAAATCAAAAAAAGAACAAATCTTCCTTTTGTAGCAGACATACAATTTGATTATAAGCTTGCCATATCTGCCGTTGAAAATGGCTGTGATTGTCTAAGAATAAATCCAGGAAATATTGGTGGGGCTGATAAGGTTAAGATTTTAGTTGAAAAATGTAAGGAGAAAAATATTCCTATAAGAATTGGAGTAAACTCAGGATCTGTTCATAAGGATATGATTGAAAAATATCATGGAGTAAATGTAGATAGCCTAGTTTATTCTGCCCTTGAAGAAGTAAAAGTTTTAGAAGATTTGGACTTTCACGACATTGTTATTTCAATTAAATCATCAGATGTTAATACTATGATTGATGTAAATAGAAAAATTTCATCTCTTTGCGATTATCCACTTCATTTGGGAGTTACAGAAGCAGGACCTCTTTATCAAGCCTTGGTAAAATCATCAATAGGAATGGGATCACTTTTAAAAGATGGAATTGGTGATACAATAAGGGTTTCAATAACTGGAGATCCTCTTCAAGAAGTAAAAGCTGGAAAAACTATTTTAAAATCTTTGGGACTTAGACGTGATGGAATTGATTTGGTTTCATGCCCAACTTGCTCAAGAACAAGCGTAAATTTAGATGAAATTGTAAATGAGGCAAGTGATAGGCTTGATAAGTTAAATTTAAATTTAAAAGTTGCCATAATGGGATGCCCTGTTAATGGACCAGGTGAAGCAAAAGAAGCAGATTATGGAATTGCTTGTGCCAAAGGGTACGGATTTTTATTTAAAAAAGGCATTACTATAAAAAAAGTAAAACAAGAAGAAATAGTAGACAGTCTAATTGAAGAAATTTTGAAAGATGAGAAAAATGAAAATTAGTCTAAAATCACTCATAGATACAGACAAAGATTACTATATAAAAAATGCTATATATTCAAAAAAATTAAATAAATTAAAATTAATAATTGTAGGAAAAAAAGAAAAAGAAATTGAAGAAAAATTAGAAAAATTTTTTTCCTATGTAAATTTAGCTTTAAAATACGAAGATATAATAAAAAAAGAAGAAAAAGTAAATCCAATTGAAGAATTTTATGAAAATCAACCTCTTCCAGATTTTTATGAAACAGGATATGAAGACCAAGTAGAAGAAATTGTAGATGAAAAAAAAGATAAAGCTAAAGAAGATAAAGAAAACAAAGATATTTTTGATCTGCCAAATATTGAAAATAAAAAAGAAGAGAATACAAAAGATGACAAGCCATCAAGTCTTAGAGATTTAAAAAAACTAGAGCTTGAAAATATGATTCAAAATGCTAGAAATAACAAAAAAGAATCAGATAAAAAAGAGAAAAATCCCTCAGAAATTTTAAAATATGGAAGAAATATAAAGGCTGATGAATTTAAAATTGAAGAAATTTATGATAAAAAGGGAATGAATTTATCACTAAAGGGTGAAATTTTTGGAATAGATATTTTTGAATCAAAAAGAGGAAATTTTATCTATTCTTTTGACCTTGAAGATGAAACGGATGCCATAGCTTGTAAGATGTTTGTTCAACCAAGAAATAAGGAAAAACTTGATAAGTTAAAAGAAAATATGGTTGTAAAAGTTCAAGGTGTTTTAAATTATGATGGTTACTCTCACGAAGATGTATTTACAGTAAATTCTATGGAAGAATGTGAGAAAAAAGAGAGACTTGACACATATCCTAAAAAAAGGGTTGAACTTGAAATTCATACAAAAATGACCAACCTTGATGGCTTTGTTGATATGGATGAGCTTGCTAAAAGATTGAAAACTTGGGGTCATACAGCTTGTGGAATTACAGATACAGAAACTCTTCAAGCCCTTCCGGATATGTATGATAAACTTGGAAAAAATGACATAAAAATGCTAGCAGGGGCAGAGCTCTTGTTAGTTGATAAAAATTTAAGAATTTTAACCAATAATTACAATAAAAAAATAAATGACATAAGTGATTTAAAAGATCAAAGATTTATTGTCTTCGATTTGGAAACAACAGGTCTTTATAAATATTCTGATAAAATAACAGAAATTGGTGCTGTTAAGGTTGAAAATGGGGAAATTACAGAAGTTTTTAATGAGCTTGTAAATCCTGAAAAAATGATTCCTGAAAAAGTTGTTGAACTTACTGGAATTACAAATGAAATGGTTATGGATAAGCCAAAAATTGATGAGATTTTGCCAAAATTTTTGGAATTTTCAAAAGATGCTTATTTTGTAGGACAAAATACAGACTTTGATATTGGTTTTATAAAAGAAGCTTGTGACAATTTATCCTACCAATTTGAACCTGTTTATTTGGATACCTTGCCAATGGCAAGGGCAGTTTTTCCATCTATGGGAAGATTTTCTTTAGATAAACTTGCAAAAAAATTAGCAGTTGGACCATTTAACCACCACAGGGCGAGCGATGATGCTATGACTACTGCAAAAGTCTTTATAAAATTATTTGAAAAAATTAAGGATAAAAATAAGGATTTAAGTCTTTCTAAAATTAATTCTATAAAGACAAAATGGCCTATTTCCCGTCACGAAAATTTCTCATCAATAATTTTTGCTAAAAATTATCAGGGCCTTAAAAATCTGTATAAAATAATTTCAGATTCTAGGATGAAATATTTTAATTTGGAAGCAAAAACACCTTTTGATTTGGTAAGTGAAAATAAAGAGGGCCTTATAATTGGGTCTGGGGGCAAAGATGGGCTCTTATTTAAGGCCATAAGAGATGACTACTCCGAAGAAAAAATAGATGAAATCTGTGAATTTTTTGATTTTTTCCAAATAGAGGCACTGGGTGTATTTGCAGATGATTTAGAAAATGGGTCTATAAGAAATAAAGAGCAAATTATTGAAATAAATAAAAAAATCATTGAGCTTGGAAAAAAACATAATAAATTGGTTGTGGCAACAGGTTCTGTAAGATATATGGAAAAGAAAGATTATGTTCTTAGAAATATTCTTCACAAGGGACAATTTTTCCATTACAGGGAAAATAATCCTCTTTATTATTTAAAAACAACTAATGAGATGCTTGATGAATTTTATTATCTAGACGATCAAACAAAAATGGAAGTTGTAATTGATAATACCATAAAAATTTCTGATCAAATTAAAAGTATTATGCCAATTCCTCATGAGACTTTTCCACCAAAAATTGAAGGATCTGATAAGAGATTAAAAGATACAACTTATGAAAAGGCAATATCAATTTATGGAGATCCTCTTCCTCAGCTTGTAAAAACCAGACTTGATAAGGAACTTGATTCTATAATTTCAAATGGTTACGCTGTCTTATATATAATTGCAAAAGAGCTTGTAGAAAAATCAAATAGGGATGGATACTTGGTTGGATCAAGAGGTTCTGTTGGTTCATCTTTTGCAGCAACCATGGCAAATATTACAGAAGTAAATCCGCTAGCCCCTCATTATATTTGTCCTAATTGTAAACATTCAGAATTTATAACTGATGGATCTATTGGAGCTGGAATAGATTTGCCAGATAAAACTTGTCCAAAATGTGGGACAGAGATGAATAAGGACGGTCATGATATTCCATTTGAAGTTTTCTTGGGTTTTGAAGGAGATAAGGAACCTGATATAGATTTAAATTTTGCAGGTGAATACCAACCAACAATTCACAAATATACTGAAGAATTATTTGGTGAAGGAAAAGTTTTTAGGGCAGGAACTATTGGAACTATAAAAGACAATACTGCTTTTGGTTATATTAAAAAATATATGGAAGATAATGAGCTCACATTAAGTAATGCACAAATTCGAAAATATCAAAGGGGACTTTTTGATGTAAAAAGGACAACTGGCCAACACCCAGGTGGACTAATGATAGTTCCAAATGATAAGGAAATTTATGATTTTTCCCCTGTTCAATATCCAGCAGATGATGGAAAAGATGATATAAAAACAACACACTTTACCTACAATATGATGCACGGAGTAATTTTAAAACTGGATTTATTGGGCCATGATGTACCTACAATTATTAGAAGTCTTCAAGATTTAACAAATACAGATCCTTTGAAACTTCAAATGGATGATGAAAATGTAATGAATATTTTCTCTTCAACCAAACCCCTAAATATAAAATATGATTTTTCAAATAATGAAATAGGAACTTTGGGAATTCCTGAATTTGGTACATCTTTTGTAAGGGGAATGTTAAAGGATACTTTTCCAACTAAATTTTCAGAAATGACAAGAATTTCTGGACTTTCACATGGTACTGACGTGTGGTTAAATAATGCCCAAGACTTGGTAAAGTCAAAGACAGCAGGTTTTGACCAAATAATTTCAACCCGTGATGATATTATGAATTCACTAATTAATCTTGGACTTGATAAGAAAAAATCTTTCCAAATAATGGAAAAAGTTAGGAAGGGAAAAGAACTTTCTGAAGAAACTTTAAACTATATGAGAGAAAATAAGGTTCCAGATTGGTATATCGATTCATGTCTTAAAATAAAATATCTTTTCCCAAAAGCCCATGCCGTTGCTTATTGTTTGATGAGCTATAGGATTGCCTACTACAAGGTTTATTATCCAAAAGCATTTTATGCAACATATTTTTCAACAAAACTAAATGATTTTCAATATTCAGTTATTGTAAAAGGATTAAAATCAATCCAATATGCTTTAAATGAAATTAATCAATTGGAAAAACCAACTCAAAGGGAAAAAAACCTTAGGTCCTTGTTGGAAGTTGCTGAAGAGATGGCTGCAAGAGATATTAAAATAAAAAAAGCAGACTTATATAAGTCAGAGGCTGTTAAATTTATTTTGGATGAAGACGGGGAAATTTTACCACCCCTTTCTGCAGTTGATGATGTGTCAGAAGCTATGGCAAAAGATGTGGTAGAAGAAAGGGAAAAAGCAAAATTTATTTCTATTGAAGATTTGAAAAAAAGAACTTCATTAAATAAAAATGCCCTAAATTCTTTGAAGAATTTAGATATAATAAATAATTTGCAAGAAGAAAATCAAATGTCTTTGTTTGATTTGTAAATTAAAACTCTAATAGGGATTAAATCTTTATTAGAGTTTTTTTATTTTACTTTTTGAGAAAATAAAAAATGCATATATATAACAAATAAAAGCAATTAATTATCAAAGTCAAGCGATTTTGTTAGAATTTTTATTATTTTTATTAAAATAATATTACAAATGTTTAAATTTTTGATATAATAAAGCAAAGATTTTATAAATGTAGGAGTAAATATGAAAAACAAACATAGAGGAGAATTGCTTTTATTTTTAACTTCCTTTATTTGGGGCTTTGCTTTTATTGCACAAAAATTAGGAAGTGATTACATACCACCCTTTACCTTTAATTTTTTAAGAAACCTAGTTGCAGGTATTTTTTTATTTTTTTATTTAATTTTTAGAAGAAAGAAAAGTAATAAAAAAATGGATGCCTACACAAAAACAGAAACTATTAGGGGAGCTATAGCTACAGGTATAGTAATGGCAATTGCTGTAAGTTTTCAACAAATTGGGGTCTATTATACAACAAGTGGTAAGGCAGGATTTATAACCTCCCTTTATGTTGTTATAGTTCCAATTTTTGCAATTTTTATGGGGAAAAAAGTCTCAAAAAAAACTGGAATTTCTATAATATTAGCTCTTATAGGACTTTATTTACTTACAGTTAAGGTTGAAGATGGATTTTCTGTAAATAAGGGAGATATTTTAATTTTTGTAGGGTCTTTATTTTTTGCCTTCCATATCTTATTTATAGATTATTACTCACCAAAGTCTGACAGTGTAAAAATGTCCATGTTGCAATTTTTTATAGCAAGCTTTATATCCTTTTGTTTAATGATTTTATTTGAAAAGCCAGATATAAATTTGATTTTAAAGGGAATCCTTGCAATCTTATATTTGGGAATTTTTTCTTCGGGACTTGGTTATACTTTACAAATTATTGCTCAAAAAGATACAGATCCTACAATTTCAAGTTTAATCTTGTCACTTGAGGCAGTTTTCGCTGCATTTTTTGGATTTTTATTTTTAAAGGAAGTTCCGGTTGGTAGGGAAATTTTTGGTGCAATTCTTATGTTTATGGCAATAATTTTATCTCAAATTCCTGATTCTTTAATTAAAAAAATATTAAAAATAAAGTAAAAAAAGTTTGGGATAGTTTTAAAAATATCCCAAACTTTTTTTATATGACCTATAAAAATTGAAACTTGATCATTAAAGAGTATAATTATTTTAGGCAAAGAGTGGACAAATCCACTCTTTTAATATGTAAAGGGGAAGGTTATGGATTTAATTAGTAAATTAAAAGAAAATTTAGAAAGTGATATTAACAATCTTGGATATGAGCTTGTTGATATTGAATTTGTTACTGAAGGCAAGAATAAAATATTGAGATTTTTTATCTACAAAGATGGGGGAATCACAATTGATGATTGCGAAAAAACATCTAACTTATTAAGCGAAAGATTAGATGAAATTGATCTTATAAAATCCTTCTATTATTTAGAAGTATCTTCTCCTGATCTTTCAAGACCACTTAAAACTGATAGAGATTTAGAAAGAAACAAAGATGAGCTTTTAGAAGTAAAGCTTAAAAATGGTGAGAAGTTTTTAGCAAATATTGAGGAAATAAAAGAAGATTCCTTAGTATTTAAGTGTGAAGACGGACAAAAAGAAGTAGACAAAAATGAAATTAAGACTATTAAAATTGAGATAGTCTTCTAGGGGGAAAGATGAATAAAGAATTTATAATTGCCTTAGAGGAACTTGAAAAAAGTAAAAATGTCGATAAGAAAATAATTCTTGAGGCATTGGAAAAAGCCTTGGTAAAATCTTATCAAAAAAACTATGAAAACAATGAAAATGTCGATGTAAATATCGATGAAGAAACAGGAGAAATCGAAGTATATTCTCTTAAAAATGTAGTAGATGAGGTTAATGATCCAATAGCTGAAATTTCTAAGACAAAGGCTAGAGAAATTGATTCAAAACTTGATTTGGGAGATATTTGTAGGGTGAAAATTGCCCCTAAGAATTTTGGTAGAGTTGCAGCTCAAACTGCAAGAAATATTGTCCTACAAAAAATTAGAGATGCCCAAAGAGATTCAGTTTATTCTGAATATTTGGACAGGGCAAATGAGATTATTACAGGTGTTGTACAAAGAGAAGATAAGTATAATGTATATATAAATCTTGATAAAATTGAAGGAATAATTCCTTTAAAAGAACAAGTTGAAAATGAAAAATATATACCAAACCAAAGAATAAAAGTATTAATTAAAGATGTAAAAAATACAACAAAGGAACCACAAATTATCTTATCAAGAAAAGATAAGGATTTAGTTGTAAGATTGTTTGAACTTGAAGTTCCAGAAATAACTAATGGAATTATAGAAATTTATGGAATTGATAGGGAAGCAGGTTCTAGGACAAAAATAGCTGTATTTTCAAATGATCCAGAAATAGATTCTATTGGAGCATGCATTGGTTTTAAGGGAAGTCGTGTAAATTCAATTGTAGAAGAATTACAAGGCGAAAAAATTGATATAATCAATTATGATAAAGATATAAAAACTTTTATAAAAAATTCCCTATCACCTGCAGAAATCAATGAAGTTTATATCAATGATATGAAAAAACAATCATTGGTTGTTGTAAGAGAAGATCAACTTTCACTAGCAATTGGTAAGGAAGGACAAAATGCAAGACTTGCAGCAAGACTTACAGGCTGGAAAATTGATATAAAAAGTCAAGAAGAATTTGATAAATTAGACCAAGAAGAAATTGATGAAATACTTGGCCTTAATGAAGAAGAAGACGAAATAATAGAAAATATAGATGGTGAAATAGAAAATAGCTTAGACCAAGTTGAAGATGAAACTGATTTTATAGAAGATGATATAGAAAATCTATCAGAAGATCTTGACCAAATTATTAAAGAAGATATTGAAAAAAGTGAAGAATAACTTATTAATAATGGTGAAAAAATGAAACAAAGAAAAGTACCACAAAGAAAATGTATAGTATGTGGAGAAAACAAAGATAAAAATGATTTAATTAGGATAGTTAAGAACAAAGAAGAAGGAATTATCCTAGATCCTACTGGCAAAAAAAATGGTAGGGGAGCTTATATATGCAAAGATGAAAAATGCATAAATGAAGCAAAGAAGAAAAGAAAATTAGAAAAAGTTTTTAAAACTGAAATTAGTGATGATCTTTATGAGGAGATAATTGCTATGAAATAAAAGAGGTGATTAGATGGCTAACAAATTAAGAATATATGAATTAGCAAAAAACTACAACAAAACAACTAAGGAAATGCTCAAACTACTAAAAGAAGAGTTTGGACTTGAAATAAAATCACACATGTCTGTACTTGGTGGAGATGATTTAGCTATAGTAGAAGAATACTTTAGTGATAATAAAAATGAAGATAAAAATAAAAATCAAATAAAAGAGAAAAAGGACGATAAAAAAATAGAAAATAAAGATAAAAAAGAAGAAAAAATTTCAGAAAATAAATCTTCAAAAAATAAAAAAAATAAGAAGTCATCAAACAAAAAAGATAAGAAAAAAAATAAAAAACAAAATAAAAGATCAAAAAAATCAACAAAAAGAGACATAAAAGCTGATAATAATGATGATGGAAATATCTACATTCCAGAATCAATTTCAGTAAAATCTTTTGCAGAAAAAATTGATGAAAATGCCAACCAAGTAATAATGAAGTTAATGGGACTTGGAGTAATGGCAGGTCTTAATGATCAAATAGATTTTAAACAAGCAGAACTTGTGGCTCTTGAATTTAATAAAGAAATTTCAAAAGAAGTTAAACTAGATGAAGTTGAAATCCAAGAAAAAGATCTAGATTATGAAGATGATGAAAAAGATTTACAATCTCGTCCACCAGTTGTTTCTGTAATGGGTCACGTTGACCATGGTAAAACCTCAATTCTTGATGCTATTAGAAATACACAATTTGCATCTGGAGAAGCTGGAGGAATTACTCAACATATTGGTGCTTCAACTGTAGATGTAAATGATAAAGAAATTGTATTTTTGGATACACCAGGCCACGAAGCCTTCACTCAAATGAGAATGAGAGGGGCTCAATCAACAGATATAGCAATCTTGGTAGTAGCAGGTGATGATGGTGTAATGCCACAAACAATTGAGGCTATTAACCACGCAAAAGCAGCAGGTATTCCAATAATTGTAGCTATAAATAAAATGGATAAGGAAGAAAGTGATCCAAATAGAGTAAAACAAGAATTAACAGAATATGGTTTAGTTTCTGAAGACTGGGGTGGAGATACTATTATGGTAGAAGTATCTGCAAGAACTGGTGATGGAATTAAAGAATTATTGGAGATGGTTTTACTTGTTGCTGAAATGAGAGAATTAAAAGCTAATCCAAATAGAGATGCTGTAGGAATTATTATTGAAGCTCAACTTGATAAGGCAAGAGGTGCTGTTGCAACTGTTCTTGTTCAAAAAGGAACCCTTCATGATAAAGATTATGTAGTGACAGGATCATCATCAGGAAGAATAAGGGCAATGTTTAATTCAAAAGGGCAAGCAATTTCTGAAGCTGGTCCATCAACACCCGTACAAATTTTAGGTCTAAGCGATGTTGCAGAAGCTGGAGATAAAATTTTTGCTGTTGAAGATGAAAAAATAGCAAGAGCCTATGCTGATCGTGCAAAAGAGCAAAAAAGAGAAGAAAGACTAATTCAAAAATCTAACACCAACCTAGAAGATATGTACGAAGGCATTGAAGAAGGTGAATTAAAAGAATTAAATATTATAGTAAAAACTGATGTAAAAGGAACTGTAGATGCAGTTGCAAGCTCATTTTCAAAATTATCAAATGAAGAAGTTTTTGTAAATGTAATTGCAGGAGCTGTAGGTGGAATTTCTGAATCAGATGTTCTACTAGCTCAAGCATCAAATGCTATAATAATTGGATTTAATGTTCGTCCAACTCAAGGTGCCCTACAAATGGCAGAAGAAAATAATATAGAAATTAGAACATACTCAATAATATATGAAGCAATTGAAGATGTAGAAAAAGCACTAAAGGGAATGCTTGATCCAGAATTCGAAGAAAAAATTCTAGGACGTGCAAAGGTTCAAGAAACTTTCAAAATTCCAAGTGCCGGAACAATTGCAGGTGTTCTTGTAACAAACGGATCAATACCAAGAAGTGCAAAAATAAGATTGTTAAGAGATAATGTTGTAATCTTTGATGGAGAAATTGAATCAATGAAAAGATTTAAAGATGATGCCAAAGTATTAAATAATGGATACGAAGGTGGAATTGGTCTTGAAAAATTCAATGACATCAAAGAAGGCGACGAGCTTGAAGCATATGAAATGGTAGAAAAAGAAAGAGTTTAATTATGGATAAGAGAAGAACCTTAAAAATATCTTCACAAATGCAAAAAGAATTATCAAAAATTTTGGCAGAAGATATCAATGATCCAAGATTATCTGATAATGTTATAGTTTCTATAACAGATGTTGAAGTAACAAATGATTTGTCCTATGCTGATATTTTTGTATCAGTTTTGGGCGATGATAGTAAAAAAGAATCTGTAATAGAAGCACTTGAACAAGCAAAAGGCTACATGAAAAAATTAATTGGCGAGAGAATGAGATTAAGGTCTATGCCAGAATTTAGGTTTAAGTATGATAATTCTATCGAACATGGCGTATATATGGATAAGCTTATAGCTGAAACCATAAAAAAGGATGAAAAAAATGCCAAAAATCGAGAAGATTAGTCAAAAAGATTTAGAAAAATTTAAAAATTTTATAGACCAAGCCCAATCAATTGCAATTTCAGCCCATATAAATCCAGATGGAGATGCTCTTGGCTCCTCTCTTTCTCTAAGAAAATCTTTAGAACTTTACGGCAAAAAAGCTGAAGTAATTAAAATAAGTGAGGTAGATGATTATTTAAAATTTCTACCTCAACTTAAAAATTATAAAGAGCCTAGTCAAGAGGAATATGATTTATTTATAATTGTAGATTGTTCAGAATTTGATAGGATTGATAAGGCAATTGAAATTTGCAAAAATTCTAAAAAAGTTTTAGTGATTGATCATCATGAAGGTGGATCAATTAAAACAGATTTAAATATAATTCACTCAGATTCACCTGCAAGTTGTGAGCTTGTTTATGAAATTATAAATAGGTTAAATCTTCCAATAGATGAGGAAATTGCAACTTTATTGTATGTAGGCTTAGTTACAGATACAGGAAGGTTTTTATATTCAAATATAAGTGAACTAACTTTTTATACAGCAGCAGATCTTTATAAAAAAGGTGCAAATTTTGAAATGATTTATAAAAATCTCTATCAAAATAAGGAAATTTCAAAATTACAATTTGAAAATTATATTCTAAACAAGGTGGAATTTAATAAACCTTATGCCCTTGTTGGGGTTAGCCAAAAAATGTGCCAAGATTATAATATGCAAATGGGTGATAGCGAATCTGTTGTAAATATGCTTAGGGATTTGAAAGGAATTGAAGTAGCCTGTCTTGTAAAAGAATATGGAGAAAATGAATTTAAAATTTCTCTAAGAAGCAAGGACTATCTTGATGTATCTGAGATTGCAAGAAATAATGGGGGTGGTGGCCATATAAGGGCTGCTGGTTTTACCCTTAATGAAAAAACAATGGATAGGGCAATTTGTAAAATGAAAGATATTTTAAAAGAGGCATTAAATGACTAGTGGAATATTATTAATTGATAAGAATACCGGAGCATCATCCGGAAAAATTGTATATCAAGCAAGAAAGAAACTAGGCATAAAAAAAATAGGCCATGCAGGAACTCTTGATCCTCTTGCAACTGGCCTTTTGCCACTTTTAATCAACAAAGCTACAAGAGTTTCAGACTTTTTAATGGATGAGGTTAAAATTTATGAAACTCTTGCATTTTTTGGTCAAAAAACAGATAGCCAGGATATAACGGGAGAAATTTTAGAAAAATCATCGAAAACTTTTGAATTTGATGATTTAAAAAAAGCGATTGATGAAAATTTTGTTGGAGAAATTCTTCAAACACCACCCATGTATTCAGCCCTAAAACACAAGGGTAAAAAACTATATGAGCTTGCAAGAGAAGGAAAGTCAATTGAAAGAAAAAAAAGAAAAATAAAAATTTATGATTTTGAAATTCTAGACTTCAATTTTCCTTATGCAAGACTTAGGATAAGATGCTCAAAGGGAACTTATATAAGAACTCTTGTAAATGATTTGGGTGAAATTTTACAAACTTTTGCTACAGTCAAGGAGCTTAGAAGGATAAAAGTTGGAGATTTTGATGTAGAAGATGCCATTAAAATGGAAGATTTTGAAAAAATGCAAGCTGATCAAATTATAAAAAATTTAATTCCAATTGATAAGGCTCTTTGTCAGTACGAAAAAATAGTTTTGGATAAATCTTATTATAAACAAGCTACAAATGGGATGACCATGAAAGTAGATTATGGGAAAAATGTTGATAATTATTTAAGAGTATATGTTGGTGATTTATTTATAGGTCTTGGAGAGTATAAGAATGAAAACAAGACTTTGAAGATAAAGAAGGTGTTTTATGAAAGATAATATAAAAATTTTTGATTTAGATTTTAATGAATTTGACCTTTCTCCAAAGGCTGTAAGCCTTGGAAATTTTGATGGAGTCCATAGGGGCCACCAAAAACTTATGAAAGAAAATATAGAAATTTCAAAAGAAAAAAATTTAACACCTTCAGTATTATTATTTAAAGAAAACACTAAAAATATCCTAAATGGAGAAAAAGAATACCTAACAAGCCTTGAAGATAAGATAGAAATTTTAAAAAATATAGGTATAGAATGTTTTTGCCTTTTAGAATTTTCTGATGAGTTTAAAAACTTGTCTCCTTATGAATTTATTGAAGAAATTTTATATAAGAAATTAAATACCAAATATGTCATTGTTGGTGATAATTATAGGTTTGGGAAAATGGCAAAAGGAGATATAAAAACTCTAAAAAAATATGAAGAAGATTTTGCCTACAAAACAAAAGTTGTAGATTTTGAATTGGATGATGGAAAAATTATTAATTCAACCGATATAAGACAGATGGTAAGAGATGGGGAAATTGAAAAAGCAAACAAGGACTTGGGTCACCCTTTTAAAATGCAAGGAAAAGTTATAAAAGGAGCCCAAAGAGGAAGACTTTTAAATTTTCCAACAGCAAACCTTAAGCCATCTTTTAAATATACTACGGCAAAATCTGGGGTTTATTTTACCAAGGTAAATATTGATAGGGATTTTTATTATGCCCTAACAGATATTGGAACAAATCCAACTTTTGAAAATAAAGAAGTAAAAATTGAAACCTATATTATGGATTTTTCAAAAAATATTTACGGTAAAAATATAAGTATAGAGTTTTTAGAATATTTAAGATCTGATTATAAATTTAATTCAGCTGATGAGTTAATAGAGCAAATGGAAAAAGACAAAGAAACTGGCAGAAAGTTAATGGAAAAATATAATAATAAAGCTTAGCTAGAAAGTTAAAAATACCAGACCTAGATTTAATGCTAGATCTGGTATTTTTTAGTGTTTTAAATTATATTTAATCCTGATAAGCAAAAATAAAGCTTATTTCAAGGCCTGGGTTTTTATTTTTTATAATAAATTTTCCCTCATGTAATTGTGCAATTTGTTTGGATATAAGTATACCTAAACCGTGCCTTCTTATATTGGTCAAATCTTCCTTATAAATTTTTTCTATAATATCTTCATCTAATCCATTTCCTTCATCTAATATAGTAATATTTATCATTTGATTAGAATCGGAAATAATAAGCATGATTTTTCCATTAGTATAGGTAAGAGAATTTTTTAAAATATTTTCTAGCATTCTATAAAATAAAATAGGGTCCATTTTGATTTTTATATCTTGGTTTTTCATCCTGTTATCAAAAATAATTTCTTTTTTTGGATTTTCATTTAATTTATCTACAATAAGTTTTCTAATTATTTTTATAGGGCTTTCCTTAGAAAAATTTTCTCTATCTATGTTAGAAAGTGACAAGGTGAGATTTAAACCCTCTAAAATATTTGAAATTTTTAAAACTTGGTCTTGTATATTTTTTAAGTCAATATTTTCCCTATTATCCTTGCTTATTTCCCAAGAAATTTTTGCTAGGGGAGTTCTTACGTCATGGCTTAAGCCTCTAATCCATTTTTCTTGAGAATTTTTTAAATTATTATACTTTTCATTGGCCCTATTAATAGAAATAGCCAAGTCTTTTAATTCTCCATATTCATCTAAGCCTTCATAGTCATTCTCGTATAGGCTGTCAATCGCTTTTTGAAATGGTAGGATATTTTTAAAAATATTTTTAATATCAATCCTATAAAATATATAAACAAATACGAAAAATAAAAGTACAAATAAGGCAAATAGTTGTAAATTAAAAATGAAATTTTTGTAATTGTAATAATTGAAAGGAAACTTATCCAAAGAATCTTTAGGATAGGCAAATAAAATCAACCCATCTCCTGCTATGTAGGTAAAAACAGGATAATCTGCCAAATAAAACCTAGTAAATTTTGCCACATCCGTAATATTAAACTTATTCTTAACTTCTTTTGGTTTATTAAAACTTTCTATAATTTTTCCATCCTTATCAAGCCTTATAGACCAAATGTTTTTTTCTTCTAAATATTTTTTATTTTTATCATTTAGATAAGTTTTTCCTTTATTTGCTTTTACATAAGAATAAAGGTCATTAGGATTTTCATACTTATTATTTAGCCTGTAGTTTAAATAAAGAAAGGTCATAAATAAAAAAATAAGAAAAAACATCAAAAATAAGATCCTAAAAACTATTTTTTTAAACCTTTTTAAAATATAATTAAACATTTCTACCCCTTATCAACTAGCTTATAACCAAGTCCCTTTATAGTTATGAGAATTTTTGGATCTCTTGGATTATCCTCAAGCTTTTCACGAAGTCTATATATGTGGGTTATCAGGGTATTTTCATAACCGTAAGAATTTTCCCAAATATGTTCTAAAATCCTATCAATTGAAACAATCATATTTATATTTTCACATAAGTAAGAAAGAATTTTAAATTGGGTGGCAGTTAGAGAAATTTCTTTTCCGTTTTTTATAAGAATTCCCTTATCTTTATCAAAAATAACTCCTCCCAAATTTATCTTTTGATTACCCTTAATTTTTTTACTTCTTCTTAAAACAGCATCTATCCTCCATAAAAGCTCATCAGGGAAAAAAGGTTTGACAAGATAGTCATCGGCCTTGTTTTTAAAACCTTCCTTCCTATCATCTATTCCATCAAGGGCAGATAAGATTATAACAGGAATATCAGAACTTTTTCTAAGCTCTTTTAATAAATCGAAACCACTCCCATCAGCAAGCATTAAGTCTAAAACAAGTAAATCAATTTTTAAATTTTCTAATTTAAACCTGGACTCCTTTAAATTTTTTGCAGTATAAACTTTTTTAAAACCCTTATTTTTTAAAAAATCATATAAATTTTCTAGTAAAATTTTTTCATCATCAACTATCAAAATATTAAAATCTCTTTTATTATCCATTTTAAACTCCTAACAAGCTAATTATACAACAGATATTTAATAAATTTATCATTGTGATGTAAAAGTGAGCTTGTTTAAAGTTTATTTTTATCTTTTTCTGTTAGTTTATATTTAGGAGGAAATTATGGAAAAAATATTGGAAATAAAAAACTTAAAAAAATCTTACAACAATAAAAGGGTCTTGGATATAGATTGTTTAGAAATTAAAGAAAAATCAATCTATGGTTTAATAGGAAAAAACGGTGCAGGTAAGTCGACCCTAATGAAAATTGTACTAGGTCTTGTAAAAAAAGATGAAGGTATGGTCAAAGTTTTTAACCAAGAAGTAAATGGAAAAAATCAAAAAAAATTAAATAAAAATTTGGGTGCCCTAATTGAAAATCCTTCTTTTTATGATCATTTAACAGGATATGAAAACCTAGAAATAATATCAAGCCTAAAGGGGGTAGATAAAAAAGAAATCTCAAAAACTTTAGACCTTGTAGGACTTAAAAATGTAGAGAAAAAGAAAGCTAGAGAATATTCTTTGGGCATGAAGCAAAGACTAGGAATTGCCATTGCCCTGATAGGAAGTCCTAAACTTTTGATTTTAGATGAGCCGATAAATGGTCTAGACCCTCAAGGGATAGAAGAGATGAGAAATTTATTTAAAAATATTGTAAAAAATACTTCTACAAGTATTTTAATCTCTTCACATATCCTAGATGAAATCGAAAAAATTTCAACTCACATAGGAATACTTAAAGAAGGAAAATTGACCTACAATGGAAGTTTAGAAGAATATAGAAGGCTTCATCCTCCATTTATATCAATGATTACATCCGATAACAAAAAAGCCTTGGAATTAATAGACCTTAACGAAGATAATCTAAAGGGAAAAAAGATTATTTTAGGAAAAAAATCAAACCAAGAAATCGGTGAAATTGTAAACTTTTTACATGGTAAGGTAGATATTTATAGGATAGAGGAAGAAAAAGAAAGTCTAGAAAAACTATTTATAGAAGAAAGTAGGTCCTAAATGAGAAATTTAGAAAGAAAAAAATTCAAAAAACTTGGAATAAACTTTTTGATAGTAATGGTATTTATTGGACAAATATTTATTGTGGCAGGTCTTAGCCATTCTAATACTTTCTTAAAGGCCGAATATCCCCTATTTTACATTCTTGACACATACTTATTTATATCTTTACTAATAAATCCTATATTAATTTCATCACTTGTAAAAAAAGTAATTGAAATTGAAGAAAAAAATAAGATGTGGCAGTTGCAAATAAGCCTTGGTGAAAATGTAAATTCTATTTTATTAGAAAAATTTAAAAACTTATCTTTAAAATTATTTTTATTACAAATAATTGAAGCTTTCATTTTTATTAAACTAGGAATTTCTTCAGATAAATTTATTATGAATAATGATGTGATTTTGAGATTTGTACTTGTAAATTTATCTTCTTTTATAATAAATTTATTCTTCTTAGGATTTTTTATGATAATAGAAATGAAAACAAAAAAGGTCTACACCCTATCCTTTATTTCATTAGTAGGAGGTCTTACTGGTGTAATAACAATGCTTACATCTGAAGTTTTATCTTTTATAAATCCTTTTGCTTGGATGGCAAGTCTTTTGAATATTTCCTATGTAAAAGAAGGAGATAAATTTGTTCAAGTATTAAATCCAATAAATTTTTATACCCTAATTATAGCTCTTGTATTTTTAATACTAAGCCTTATCTATCTAAAAACAATGAAATCTTACAACTTATACAAAGACTAGGAGGAAAAATGTTAAAATTAGAATTAAAAAAAATAAAATTTATAAATATTTTCATGGTAAGCCTAATCATCCCCTTACTTGCCAATATTTTTGGATTAATAAATTATATGGGAAATAGGGGGACTTTAAGCCATCAGTGGCAAAGTTTGTGGACCCAAGTAAGTTTATTTTACTTTTCATTTTTTTATATACCTTTAATAGCAATAATAATAGCAAGTCTATGGTCAACAGAACATAAGGCTGGACTTAAATTTATAAGATTAAGCCCAAAGAAAAATATGTCCTTTGTAATAGGAAAATTGATATTAGCCTTTATAATAATAAGTCTTTGTCAATTATATTTTTTAGCTCTTTTTTATCTTGGTGGAAAATTTATAGGAAATTTTTCTTCTATAAATTTTGACATATATTTTTACTATATAAGTCTTAGCATATTTTTGGCACTGCCAATAATTGCCATTTTTGGAGCTATTGCTATAAGAGTTAAATCTTTTGGAATAACAGTTTTTCTATCAAGTATTTTTACTATTGTAGGATTTATAACAGCATTTAAATCTTTAAAAATAATAGGACTTAGCTTTCTAGCAATTGAATCTAATAACTTCAGATTAATAAGTATAGATGATTTTCTTATACTAGCTTTTTTTGCAATAGGAGAATTAATATTATTTTTATATTTTTCTAATAAATTTTTAAAGTACGAAAATTAATTCTAGATAAAATTTAAATATTATTTTTCTTTGCAAATATAAAGATATTTGGTATAATATCAAAGATACCTTAACTATGAACTAAGCTTCCTCAGACTATTTCATGGTTATGGCGAATAAATTTTAGGAGGATTTTATGTTAAATAAAGATCAAAAAACACAAATTATTAAAGAATTTCAAAAAGACGAAAAAGACACAGGTTCACCAGAAGTTCAAATAGCTATTCTTACTCAAAGAATCAAAGAACTTACAGAACACTTAAAAGTTAACAAAAAAGACCACTCTTCAAGAAGAGGACTTTTCAAAATGATTAGACGTAGAAAAGGTCTTTTAAATTATTTAATGGATAATGATATTGAAAGATATCGTGAAATCATTGAAAAACTTGGTTTAAGAAAATAGTTAAATATGACGGGAATTATCCCGTCTTTTTTGTAGTTAGGAGAAAAAATGGAAAAAACTTATGAATATAAGTCACAAAATGGCTCTGATCTTTCTATAACAATTGGAAAGGTTGCTGAGCAAACTAATGGAGAATGTCTCATTAGAAGTGGAGATACAATTTTATTAGTTACAGCTGTAGCAAGTGATAAGCCAAGAGAGGGAATAGATTTTTTCCCACTTATTTGTGACTACCAAGAAAAACTTTATGCAGTTGGAAAAATCCCTGGTGGATTTATTAAAAGAGAAGGAAAGGCATCTGATAAGGCTATTTTGATTTCACGTCAAATGGATAGACCTTTAAGACCACTTTTCCCAGAAAATTTTTACAATGATGTTCAAGTAATTGCTACACCATTTTCAGTAGATGAAGATAATGAACCAGATTGCATGACAACAATTGGAGCTTCAATTGCCCTTGGAATTTCTGATATTCCTTTTTATGGACCAGTTGCAGCAGTTTCTGTTGGATATGTTGATGGAAAATTTATTGTAAATCCAAATAAGGAACAAAGAGAAAAAACTTCTTTAAATTTAACGGTTGCAGGAACAGCTGATGCAATCAACATGGTTGAAGCTGGTGCAAATGAATTATCAGAAGATGAAATGCTTGAGGCTATGATGGTAGCCCACGCAGAAATTAAAGAAATTTGCTCTTTTATCCAAACAATTATCGATGATATTGGAAAAGAAAAAATGGAAGTAGCAGAAGAAGTTGAAACTGAACTTCAAAGAAAAATAAAAGATAAATACACAGAAGATATTAAAAATTCTATTAGAACAACAGATAAGGTTCAAAGAGAAGATGATATCAATGCAATTGAAGAAAAATGTAGGGAAGACTTCTTAGAAGAATTTCCAGAAAGTGAAGATGAAATTCACAAAACTGTAGATTCTATTATGAAAAAAGAAGTTAGAAGAATGATTTCTATTGATAAAATTAGACCTGATGGACGTAAAATGACAGAAATTCGTCCTTTATCTGCAGAAGCTGGACTTTTACCAAGAGCTCACGGGTCAGGATTATTCCAAAGAGGACAAACTCAAGTTTTATCAGTTCTAACTTTAGGTTCACCTGGAGAAGAGCAAGTAATTGATTCAATGAATAGGGAAGAAATTACAAAAAGATATATTCACCAATATAACTTCCCACCATTTTGCGTTGGAGATATTAGACCTTTAAGAGGACCTGGAAGACGTGAAGTAGGACATGGACACTTGGCAGAGAGAGCTTTGATTCCAGTTTTGCCTGATACAAAAGATTTTCCTTACACAATTAGAGTTGTAAGTGAAGTTTTATCATCAAACGGATCATCTTCACAAGCATCAATTTGTGGATCAACCTTATCATTGATGGATGCTGGTGTTCCAATTAAAAAACCTGTTGCAGGAATTGCTATGGGATTAATAAAAGAAGAAGATTCAATTTCAATTCTTACAGATATTCAAGGACTAGAAGATCACCTTGGAGATATGGACTTTAAAGTTGCAGGAACAAAAGATGGTATAACAGCCCTACAAATGGATATGAAAATTTCTGGAATTAATAAAGAAGTCTTACAAGAAGCCTTAGCAGATGCCCATGAAGCTAGACTTAAAATTCTTGATGTAATAACATCAGCAATTGATAAACCAAGAGAAGATTTATCAAAATATGCTCCAAGAATTTTTTCCATAGACGTAGATCCAGAAAAAGTTAGGGATGTAATTGGTGCTGGTGGAAAAACAATTAATAAAATAATTGATGAAACTGGTGTAAAAATTGAAACAGAAGATGATGGACATATAACTGTTGCAAGCAATGATGGAGATAGTGGGAAAAAAGCTATCCAAATGATTAAATCAATTGTAACAGATCCAAAAGCTGGAGATATTTACGAAGGTGAAGTAAAAAGAATAATGAACTTTGGTGCCTTCGTAGAAATTGCTATTGGAAAAGAAGGACTTTTACACATATCACAAATTGATACAAAAAGAACAGAAAAAGTTGAAGATGTATTAAAAATTGGAGATAAGGTAAGGGTAAAGGTAACAGAAATTGATAGGCAAGGAAGAATTAATCTTTCAAGAAAAGCCCTATTAATAGAAGAAGAGAAAAAACAATCTAAAGAAGACTAATTTTTAGATTATATAAACTAACTACAAAAAAGGTATAAGGTGAATTTTTAAATTTACCTTATACCAAAAATGAAATTTTGTAGAAGTTAAAAAGAAGGCTGCCAAATTATAGGCAGTTTATTTATTTTCCTTCTTGTTATATAATTTATATGAGGTGAATATGGCAAATACAAATAATAACAGGAAAAGAAAAAAATCAAAGTATGCAAAAAAATCTCCAAATCCTAAATTCAACAAGAAATCATTTTCTATTTTTTGTATGTTTATATCCTTGTTAGGATTTATTTTTTTAATCCTACCAAATACTGGAAGTCTTGGAGATTTTATTACATATACAAATTTCAAAATTTTTGGATTTATGTCCTATTTTGTTTTTGCTTTTATTTTTACAAGCTTTCTATTTGCCTTTAGGGATAAGTTTAAAGAAAATCTTAGGGTATTTAATATAATTTTTATCCTAATCATTCTTACAATGGCAATACTTTCTCTAAAATATCTAGGCAAAAATTTAAATGTTTCTATAAAAAATACCCAGACTTCACTTAAAAAATCAGGTGGATTTGTAGGTACTTATATTGGATTTTACTTGGAATCTTTTATAGGAAGTGCTGGAATAATTATTTTTTATATACTTATGTGGATAGCCTTAGTAAAAAATATGCTAGGCTTATCCTATAAGGATTTTTTGTCAAAAATAAAGGAAAAATCTCAAATTATTGGAAATATTCTTTGGAAATCATATATGAAAATTTCCAATAAAATTAAAACTTATTTTAAAGAAAAAAAACTTAAAAAAATAAAAAGTAAAAAAGAAAGTAGAAAAAAATCAAATCCAAAAGTTGAAAATCTAAATTCTACAAAAAAAATAGTAGAAAAAGAAGATGTTGAAGAAGATATAAATGATGATTTTGACCAAAGATTTGAAAGAGCTAAGATAAATTCTTATAAGTCAAAACAAGTTGACCTATCAGATTTTGACCAAACTTTTAAAGAAGAATACACCCTAAATTATAAGTTTCCCAAACTTGACCTTTTGGATGATAGGGACCATGAAGGTGAGGTTGATCAAGTTGATATTAAAGATAAGGCAAAAAGAATTGAAGAGTGTCTTGATTCTTTTGGAATAAAATCAAAGGTTGTTCAAATTAATATTGGGCCTACTGTAACTTGTTTTGAGCTAAAACCTCAAAGAGGAGTCAAGGTTTCAAAAATTTTAAATTTATCTGATGACTTATCTCTTGCTCTAGCAACAAGCGATATTAGAATAGAAGCTCCAATTCCTGGAAAAAGTCATGTAGGAATAGAAGTTCCAAACTCAGTAAAAGAAGTTGTTGGCTTAAAGGAAATGATAGCAAGCGAAGAATTTATAAAAAATAATAAAGAATTACCCTTTGTTTTGGGTAAATCTATATCGGGATCACCAAAAGTTTCTGCAATAGAAAAGATGCCCCACCTTCTTGTATCGGGAGCTACAGGATCTGGAAAAAGTGTTTGTATAAATACAATTATTATGTCAATTTTATATAAACATTCTCCGGACGAGGTGAAATTACTTTTAATAGATCCTAAAATTGTAGAACTTTCAATTTATAATGGAATTCCACATTTGATTATGCCAGTAATAACAGATCCTAAAAAAGCCTCATCATCATTGTTTTGGGCTATTAGGGAAATGGAAAGACGTTACAAATTATTTGAAGAAAATCATGTAAGGGATATTTCATCCTACAGAGATCTAACAGAAATTGATGAAAAAATAGAGAAATTACCTTATGTGGTCATAATAATTGACGAGCTTTCTGATTTGATGATGACAGCTGCAGGAGAAGTTGAAGATTATATTACAAGACTTGCCCAAAAATCAAGAGCCTGTGGAATACATTTAATTATAGCAACCCAAAGGCCAACAGTTGATGTAATAACTGGTACAATAAAAGCAAATATTCCATCAAGAATTGCCTTTGCAGTAACAAGTCAAATTGATTCAAGAACAATTCTTGATATGAGCGGGGCAGAGACCCTTTTAGGAAAAGGAGATATGTTATTTTCTCCGTCAGATGCAATGAAGCCTATGCGTATCCAAGGAGCTTTTGTATCAGATTCTGAAGTTTTGAGAGTTGTAAATTATATAAAACAAACTCGAGAAGAAGAATATGACAAAGAGGCTATGGAAACTGTGGAAGAAAAAACTAAAGTAGTTGAAAATGATGATGAAGATGAACTAATAAACGAGGCTATAGAAATTATTATTAATGAAAACACTGCTTCAGTTTCACTTTTGCAAAGAAAATTAAAGGTTGGTTATGCTAGGGCTGGAAGAATTATTGATCAGCTAGAAGCCCGTGGAGTTGTTGGTGGATATGAAGGAAGTAAGCCTAGAAAAGTTTTGGTAGATCATAGCTATTTAGAAGGAGAGTAAAATGAATATAGCAAACAAAGTTACAACAGTAAGAATGATTTTGGTACCAGTTTTTGTGGTATTATATTTAATTTTTGGTAGAATGTATAATGTTGCTGCTATCTTATATGCAGTTGCTTCTTTAACAGATGCCCTTGACGGTCACCTTGCAAGAAGTAGAAATTTGGTTACAACTTTTGGAAAATTTATGGATCCTTTGGTAGATAAGATTTTGACCATGGCAGGATTTGTGCTTTTAACTTCCACAAATATAATTCCAAGTTGGGCTGTAATTTTGATAATTGCAAGAGAATTAATTATTACAGGTCTTAGAACTCTTGCAGCAAGCAATAACATTACAATCGCAGCAAGCAAGGGCGGAAAAGCAAAAACAATGAGCCAATGTGTATCAACAGTTTTGTTACTTGTAAATAATCCTAGCCTAAATACAATAGGACTTGTATTATTTTATGTAGCAGTGATTTTGACAGTATTTTCAGGAATTGATTATTTGGTTAAAAATAAAAAAGTATTAAATTTAGATGATATATAGATTTTAAATAAGAAAGGAAAAGATATGGCAGGCGAAAAAGATAAAGAAAAAGAAAAGGCCCTAAGTCAAGCTTTCAAAAATATTGAAAAAAAATATGGTAAGGGTGCCATAATGAAAATGGGCGAGGCTCCAAAAGTAGATGTTACAGTAATTCCTACAGGAGCTATTAATCTTGATATGGCACTTGGAGTTGGTGGACTTCCAAGAGGAAGAGTTATAGAAATATTTGGACCAGAATCATCAGGTAAAACAACCCTTACTCTTCACTGTATAGCTGAAGATCAAAAATTAGGAAATACTTGTGCCTTTATAGATGCAGAACACGCAATGGATGCTGAGTATGCAAAAAGATTGGGAGTAAATATTGATGAATTAATTTTGGCTCAACCAGATACAGGTGAACAAGCACTTGATATTGCAGAATCTTTGGTAAGATCTGCTGCAGTTGATCTTATTGTTGTCGATTCAGTTGCTGCCCTTGTACCAAGAGCAGAAATTGAAGGTGAAATGGGAGATAGCCACATGGGTCTTCAAGCAAGACTTATGAGTCAAGCCTTAAGAAGATTAACAGGAATTATTTCAAAATCAAATACAACTGTAATTTTTATCAACCAATTAAGAGAAAAAATTGGTGTTATGTTTGGAAATCCTGAAACAACAACAGGTGGTAGGGCCCTTAAATTTTATTCTTCAGTAAGACTTGATATTAGAAGAATAAAAACTATCCAACAAGGCGATAACATGGTTGGAAATAGAACTAGGGTAAAGGTTGTAAAAAATAAGGTGGCTCCGCCATTTAAAGTCGTAGAATTTGATATCATGTATGGAACAGGAATTTCTAAATCAGGTGTGATTTTAGATTCTGCCGTTGATAAAGATATAGTAGAAAAAGCAGGTTCTTGGTATTCTTATAATGGAGAAAAACTAGGTCAAGGTAGGGAAAATGTAAAACAATATCTTGAGGAAAATGAAGATATCTTAAATGAAATTGAAAACAAATTAAGAGAAAGTATAAATCCAGACTCTAATAAAGAAGAAAAAAAAGAAGAAGAAATCCAAGAGGATGAAGAATAAAAAAATAAACACGAATTAATAGAAATTCTATTGTTCGTGTTTTTTTATTTGTCAAATAGGCTTAATTGTTTGTGGTCTTTTTGGGATAAATTTGATAAAGAAATTCCAAGAAGTCTTAATTTTTCATTAGAAATAATTTGATCTAATAAGTCTTTTCCAATTTCAGAAATTTCTTCTTTTTTTGAAATAGGTGATGAAAGGGTCAAAGATTTGGTGTGGGTTTTAAAGTATTCTGTTTTTATTTTTAAATTTATTGTGTAGGCTTTTATATCTTTTGCTCTCAAGTCATCTTCAATTTTTTCTGAAATCTCATCTATATAGGAATATAAGATTTTCATATCCTTGGTATTTTTTCTAAAGGTGAATTCTCTTCCAATAGATTTTCTTTTTGAATATGTTTCAACTTTTCTCTTATCTTCACCCCTTATAACCTTATAAATGTATCTGCCCTGTTTTCCAAAAAGAGATTCTAGAAATTCTTGGTCTAATTTTAATAAATCTCTTATTTTATAGATTCCTATATCCTTTAATTTTTCAACTGATTTATTTCCAAGTCCGTGGACTTTTTTTATATCTAAGTCTTCTAGTATATTAGGTATATCATCTTCATTAATTTCTTTAATTCCAAAGGGTTTGTTCCAGTCACTTGCAAGTTTTGCCAAAAACTTGTTGTAGGAAATTCCTATAGAAACCCCAATACCCGTTTGTTTTAAAACTTGATTTTGAATTTTTTTTGCAATGATTTTTTTATCTTCATTATTATCAATAAAAATATAGGCTTCATCAATTGAAACTTGTTCTTTAATATGAGAATAAGATTCTATAATGTCAAAAACTTCTTTTGATTTTTCCTTATAATAAGTCCTATCTACCTTTATAATAATTAAGTTTGGGCAAAGTTGCCTTGCAATAAAAACTGGCATAGCAGAATGGATTCCGTATTCTCTTGCCTTATAATTTGCAGTTGTAATTATTGATTTATTGGAAAGTCCTCCCACAGCCATGGGATGATTTTTTAATTTTGGATTTCTTAGCTCTTCACACGATGCATAAAAGGCATCACAGTCTATATGTAAAATTTTATTCATGATATCACCATTGTCATTATACTATAATTAATAATTTGTGAAATTGTTTTATAATGGACTAAAAGGGTTAATATTTGTTATAATAAGCTAAGGTGATTAAATGAGAATAGATAAGTTTTTAAAAAATTCAAGAATAATTAAAAGAAGACAAGTTGCAAAGAATGCCTGCCTAAATGAAAGAGTAAAAATCAATGGTGATATTGCCAAGGCGGGTACAAATGTAAATCCTGGTGATATTATAGAAGTAAGCTTTGGAAAAAGAAATCTCAAGGTTAAGGTTTTAGACCTAATTGATGGGGCTAAGAAAAACGATGCTGGTGAGATGTTTGAGGTTATAGATGAATAAGTACGAAAGATATATAAAAAATAGGTCTAAAAAAAATACCAGATTTTTAATCATGGTTTTTCTTGTATTTATTTTAACATTTTTTCTAACAAGAGCCTTTAATAAGAATATGAACAGGCAAAGACTTAGTTTAAAAGAAAATATTACCGAGACAAATACAAAAATTTCCAAGGTTAAAAAAGAAATAGATACTATAAAAAAAGACTATGAAAATAGAAACACAGATGACTTTAAGGAAAAAATAGCTAGAGAAAAGCTTGGAATGATTAAGAAAGACGAGTATGTGTACAAAGACGAAAATAATAAGTAGCTTTAAAAATACTGTAGAAAAACATAGGCTTATTGAAGAAAATGATACCATAATTGTTGGGGCAAGTGGGGGACCTGATAGCCAATTTTTAATCTATTTGTTAAATGAGTTAAAAGATTTTTATAAGATTGATATCATCCTTGCTCACTTAAACCATATGCATAGACAAGATGCGATTGATGATGAGAATTTGGTAATAGAAACTGGGAAAAAATTATCTCTTAAAACTTATGTTTCCCACAAATCTATGGATGATTATGCTAAAGAGAAAAAAATTTCATCAGAAAATGCTGGTAGAATATTAAGGTATGAATTTTTTAATTCTCTTAAAAAAAATTATAAAAATGCAAAAATTGCGGTAGCCCATAATATGGATGACCAAGCTGAGACTGTTCTAATGAGAATTATTAGAGGTTCAGGCCTTGATGGGCTAAAGGCTATGTATTATAAAAATGGCCCTATAATAAGGCCTATAATGGATTTTAAAAAAAGCCAAATTCTAAAATTTTTGGACTATAATAAGATAGACTACCATATAGACTACACAAATTTACAAAGAGACTACACAAGAAATAAGATAAGACTTGATATAATACCACAAATTGAAAAAATAAATCCTAATTTCAAAAAGTCCTTGGTTAATTTATCGGAAGTTTCAAAAAATGACTATGAAATCTTAAAAGATATAGAAGATGATATTTTTGAAAAAATTCTTGTAAAAAAAGTAAAAAACAAATTAAGTTTTGATAAAATAAAATTTGAGAACCTATCAGATCCTTTAAAAATGAGACTTATAAGAAGGGCTATTTTTGTTTTATATGGAAATATTAAAGATTTTTCAAAGATAAATATAGAAGAGTTACTTAAAATTACAGATCTTGATACTGGTAAAAAAATAATAAAAAACAATTTAACCTTACAAAAAAATTATAAGACTTATGACTTTTTTATAAAAGAAAAAGAAAATAAAGAGAAAAATCAAAAAGAAATATATTTGACAATTAATGATGATAAAATTTTCAACTCTTTTAAGTTTAAAACAAGTATAATATCTTATGAAATATATAAAAAAATTGAAAAGGGGAAAAGAGAATTTTTTGCTCTTGATGATTTGGATGATATTTCAATTAAGGTAAGGTATAGGATAAATGGAGATTATTTTACCTACCTTAAAGATGGTAAGAGAAAAAAGCTCAAAAATTATTTTATAGATGAAAAAGTTGATAAAAATTTGAGAGATAAGATTCCACTTTTATTTATTAATGATAAGCTTTGTCTTATTGTGGGTAAAAGACGAAGTGAGGATTTTAAGGTAAGTGAAAAAAGTAAAAAAATTTTAATGGTAAGTGTGGAGGAGTTATGAAAACCGATTTAGAAGAAATTATAGACCAAGTGCTAATTGATGAGGAAAGCTTAAATAAAAGGATAAAAAAACTTGCAAATCAGGTAAATGAATATTACGAGGACAAAAACGAATTGGTACTTGTAGGAATTTTGAAAGGCTCAATTATGTTTATGGCCCAACTTGCCAAAAGTATTAAAATCAATTGTACCTTAGAATTTATGGATGTATCTTCATATGCAGATGGGACAGAATCATCTGGTAATGTAAAAATAATAAAAGATTTGGACACTGATATTTCTGGAAAAGAAGTTTTGATAGTAGAAGATATAATTGATACAGGAAGAACTCTTGATGCCCTAAGACATTCTCTAATAAAAAGAGGAGCAAATTCTGTAAAAATTATTACCCTATTGGATAAACCTGAAAGAAGGGTTATAGAGATAAAACCAGATTGGACAGGTTTTAAAATTCCAAACGAATTTGTAGTAGGATATGGACTTGATTACCAACAAAAATATAGAAACTTACCTTTTATTGGAGTTTTGAAAAGAGAAGTTTACGAGTAAGATAAAGATTAGAAATTTTAAAAAAATTGGCTTTATTTCATTTTTGAAAAAAGCCTTATTTTTTAAGTTAAAATAAAAAATAGGAGGAAATATGAACAATCAATTTGACAGATTCATAATATTAATTTATTTAGGACTTATAGCTTGGCTTGGATATAAATTTTTTAAAAGCATTAAATCCAAGAAAAATTTAGAAGGTCAGGTAAGTAGTTTTGGTAAAAGATCAAGTACAATGGAGTATATTTTATTTGGACTTTTAATTTTAACAGGTGCAATAAACCTATACCAAGGTATAAAAACAAATAATAAATCAGCCTTGATGACAGCATCTGTAATGATAGTTATGGGCCTTGTATTTTTCCTAAATACAAAGACAAAAATATATATTGCTGAAAACGGAATTTTATTAAATGATTCTTTCTTTACTTATAAACAATTAAAAAGATGGGGCTTTGACAAAGAACGTGGAAATTTAGTTATTCTAACAAAAAAAGACCATCAAGAAAGTCAAGAATCAACCCAAGTTAAAAAAGAAGATATAAATGAAATAAATAATCTAATTAGAAAATACAAACTAGGCAAGTAATCTTGAAATAATGGGCAAGATGATGTATCATAAAAGAGTTAATGTTTAGATTATAGAAATTTAGGAGAAAATATGCTACTAGTAGTAGATGTCGGCAATACAAATACAGTAATTGGCGTTTACAATAAAAAGAAATTAAAAACAAAATTTAGGATAACTACAAATCAAGTTGTAACTAGCGATGAATTAGTGCAAATTTTATATAATATTCTTGCAATCCACAAAATTGATAAGGATAATATAGAAGATACAATCATCTCATCAGTAGCTCCAGATGTTTTATATTCATGGCAATCTGCAAATAGGAAATTTTTTGGCAGAGAAGCAATAATTGTAGGAATAGGAACAAAAACTGGAATTGATATAAAATATGATAATCCAAGAGAAGTTGGAGCTGATAGGATTGTAGATGCTGTTGCAGCTTATGAAATGTATGGTGGACCTACTATAGTAGTAGATCTTGGAACGGCATCAACCTTTGATGTTGTAAATAAAAAAGGCCAATACTTGGGAGGATCAATTGCTCCGGGACTTAAAACAAGTCTTGATGCTTTGATAAATAGAACAGCTCAACTTCCAAGAATTGAACTTCATGATCCAAAAACAGCCATTGCAAAAAGCACAACAGAGGCTATTAATGCTGGAATGATTTTTGGATATATTGGTCTAATAGATGGAATAATCGAACAACTAATAAAAGAAATTATAAAAAAAGAGAAGATATCAAAAGAAGAAATAAAAATAGTTTCAACAGGAGGCTATTCAGAACTTCTGGCATCAGAATCAAGATATATAGAAATAGTAGAAAATGATCTTACTTTAGAAGGCTTAAGATTAATATATGAGAGAACAATTAAAAAATAAACAAATAATGCTTGCTCCCTTGGCTGGAGTTTCAGATGTTGGTTTTAGGTTGATCTCAGAAAAATATGGGGCAGACAAAACATTTACAGAAATGGTATCAGTAAACGCCCTATATTATGATAACAAGAAGACTAATGATCTTCTTTTTATTTCAGAAAATGAAAAAAATTGTAACATACAATTATTTGGATCAAAACCTGAAGTAATAGAAAAAGTAATTAAAGACAAAATAAATTATATAGACAGTTCCAAAGAAATTTCCTTTAATATGGGTTGTCCCGTTGCAAAAATCACAAAAAATGGTGAGGGAAGTCAACTTATGGCAAATCCAAAATTAGTTGAGGAAATTTGTAAAACTTTGAGAAAATCTACTGACAAAAAATTAAATATAAAATTTAGGCTAGGAATTGACGATAAACATATAAATTACCTAGACATAGGGAAAATTGCCCAAGATACAGGAATTGATTATGTAATTTTGCACGCAAGAACAAAAGATCAAATGTACTCTGGACATGCAAACTGGGATCATATAAGAAAATTAAAAGAAAATCTACAAATTCCAGTTATAGCTAATGGGGATATTTTTTCAGTAGAAGACTTTATAAAGGTAATTGATCTTACAAAAGCTGATGGAGTTATGCTTGCAAGAGGAGCTATGGGTAATCCTTTCTTGTTTAAAGAGATAAAAGATTATATAAAAACAGGAAATTATAATAAGCCAAGCCCCATAGAAATAGTTGATCAACTTATAGACCAATACAAGTTGGAATTAAAATATAAAGAAGAAAAATTAGTAGTCACACAAATGAGAAAACACCTATCATGGTATATAAAAGGACTTGAAAATTCTAGTAAAATACGTGATTTGGTTAATAAATTAAAAACAATAGATGAAGTGATGGATGAGCTTGAAAATTATAAATCCACACTGAAAGGATGAGAAAATGACAGAACAAAAAGAAGTAATTCTATCAAAAGAATATTTACAAAAACTACAAGACGAATTAGAATATTTAAAAACAAAAAGAAGACCAGAAATTGCTGAAAAAATTAAAGAAGCAAGATCATTTGGAGACCTTTCTGAAAATGCTGATTATGACGAAGCGAAAAATGAACAAGGTGAAGTAGAATCAAGAATTGCAAAAGTTGAGGATATGATAAGACATGCAAAAACTTTTGAAGATTCTACAAATAAAGATGAAGTAAGTGTAGGAAGTAAAGTATTAATTCACGATGAAGAATTTGACGAAGATTTTGAATATAAAATTGTAGGAACTGCAGAATCTAACCCACTTGAAGGATTTATTTCTAATGAATCACCAGTTGGTGAAGCCTTGATTGGAAAGAAAAAAGGGGATAAGGTAGAAGTAGCTACACCAAACGGAAAGTGCTATTACACAATTAAAGAAATAAGATAGGAGTGAATATGGCAAATAAAAATCAAGACCTAAATGAAATGCTTCAAATAAGAAGAGAAAAGCTAGAAAAATTAAAAGCTGACGGCAAAAATCCTCACGCAATTGTAAATTTTAGAAATAGAACCCTATCAAAAGAAATTAAAGATAATTTTGAAGAATTTGAAGGAAAAGTTGTAAGAGTAGCTGGTAGAATTATGGCTAGACGTGGTCATGGTAATATGAGCTTTATGGATGTACAAGATTCTCTTGGTCAAATTCAAGTTGTAAATCGTAAAAATGTTATGGGTGATAATTTTAAAGAAACAAAGGGCTATGACATTGGAGATTTGATTGGAATTGAAGGTAAAGTTTTTAAAACTAACCAAGGGGAAGTTTCAATTGAAACAGAACATGCAGATTTATTGACTAAATCTTTACAAATTTTACCAGAAAAATGGCACGGATTAAAAGACCCTGACATTAGATATAGGCAAAGATATGTTGATTTAATTGTAAATCCAGAAGTAAAAGATGTATTTGTTCTTAGAAGTAAAATAATTTCTGAAATCAGAAGATTTTTAGAAAACAGAGGCTTCTTGGAAGTAGAAACTCCAATTTTAAATACCATAGCAGGTGGAGCTACAGCAAGACCATTTATAACTCACCACAATAGTTTAGATATAGGTATGTATTTAAGAATTGCATCAGAGCTTTATCTAAAAAGATTGATAGTTGGTGGATTTGATAAGGTTTATGAAATAGGCAGAATGTTTAGAAACGAAGGAATGGATGCTACCCATAACCCAGAATTTACAACTATGGAATTATACCAAGCCTATGGTGATTTTGAAGATATGATGGAAATCACAGAAACTATGGTAGAATATGTAGCAAATAAAGTTAAGGGATCAACAGTTGTTGAATTTGACGGAAATGAAATAGAACTTAAGGCTCCTTGGAGAAGAGTTTCTATGATTGATGCCGTAAAAGAATTCTCTGGAGTAGACTTTAACGAAATTACAGAATACGAAGATGCAGTAAAGATTGCTAAAGAAAAAAATATAGAAGTTAAGGATTCAAGAGGAGAAATCATTGCAGAATTTTTCGATGAATTTGTTGAAGAAAAACTTATCCAACCTACATTTATAGTTGATTATCCTGTAGAAATTTCTCCACTTGCAAAAAGAAAAAATGATGATCCTAGCTTAACTTATAGGTTTGAAGCCTTTATAAATGGTTCAGAAATTGCAAATGCCTTCTCAGAATTAAATGATGCTGTTGATCAAAAAGAAAGATTCTTAGATCAAGTAGCAAAAAGAGAAGCAGGCGATGACGAAGCTCAAATGATGGATTATGACTTTGTAAATGCTCTTGAAGTTGGTATGCCTCCAACAGGTGGACTTGGAATCGGAATTGATAGGTTAATTATGATTCTTACAGGTCAACATTCAATCAGAGACGTCCTACTTTTCCCAACAATGAAGCCAATAGGTGAAGAGAAAAAAGCAATAGAGAAAAATCAACATTCAATTGAAGAAGCAGCAGAAGAAATAGATTTTACTAATGTTGTTGTAGAAGATTTATTTGAAGATCAAGTAGATTTTGAAACATTTTCAAAATCAGATTTTAGGGCTGTAAAAGTTTTAGATTGTAAAGAAGTTCCAAAATCTAAAAAATTGTTAGAATTTACTCTTGATGATGGAAGTGGAAAAAATAGAACTATCTTATCAGGCATAAAGGCTTACTATAGTCCTGAAGAATTAGTTGGAAAAACACTTCTAGCAATTACAAATCTTCCTCCAAGAAAAATGATGGGAATAGATTCATGTGGAATGATTTTATCAGCTATCCATGAAAAAGATGGGGAAGAAAAACTAAACCTAATAATTTTGAAAAATAATATTCCAGCTGGAGCAAAAATTTATTAATAAACTTTAAGAAGTAGTTTTACTAATTCTCATACTGTTGACAAACTAAATTTTCAGCCATTTCGAGCGAACGTAGTGAGTCGAGAAATCTCATGAGATCTCTCCATGCGTTCGTTTCACTCACTTAGTCGAGATGGTACTTAGCTTAATTTTTATTTCGAAATAAAATATTAGCTGAATTCATACTTTGTCTACGCTCTGAGAAGTAGTTTTACTACTTCTTTTTTTGTAAAAATTTTTAGTGCTTTTATAAATTAAAAAATATCGTAAGATAAATACTAGATAGAAAGGATTATTTATGATAAAAAATATTATTTTTGACCTTGATGGTACAATTTCAAAGTCAGCTGATGGGATTTTGAATGCTTTTGAATATGCCTTGGACAAGATGGGTAAGGCTTATGATAGGGATGAATTATTTAAATATATTGGTCCTCCTTTGAGAGATTCTTTTGTAAAGGAATTAGGGGAAGACTTGGCAGATGATGGGGTAGAATTTTATAGGTCATATTATTTTGAAAAAGGAAAATACCAGGCATCTATTTATGATGGTATGAAAGATGTGATTAAAAACTTATATGATAAGGATTATAAAATTTATCTAGCTACAAGCAAGGGCAGAAATTCAAGTCTTGAAGTTTTAGAATCTTATGGAATTTTACAATATTTTTCCTATGTAGAAGGATCTACAGATATCTTAAATACTAAGAAAAAAGTATTGGAAAATATAATAATAGGAAATAAGTTAAAAAAAGACCAATCCCTTATGATAGGTGATAGGTCTTATGATATAGATGCTGGTTTTGATTTAGGTATTAAAACTATTGCAGCATCTTATGGATATGGAAAAGATGAAGAATATAAAAATGCAAGTTTTATTGCAGATTCTCCATCTGATATAGAAACTATAATTAAAAATATTTAAAATCTTGTTTTATAAAAGATTCATAGCGTAGACAAACCCTCAAGCACGAATATCTAACTCCCAAAATTATTGATTTCTAAATTTTAAAATTCTAAAATCGCAAACTCGCTAAGGCGAGGACAGATAAATAGCTTAAAATTGTGCCAGTGGCACGATTTTAATATTTATCCCTCGGAATAAAACTAAGAATTAAAATCTAATTGAATTTAATTTATTTAATAAATAATCATAGCTTTAAATTTTAGAGTGCGATTTTTGACGAATTTTTAAATTTGAAATCAAATCAATTTTTTCCGTATGCTATTCTTAGCGTGAGGATTTGTTTACTTTGTCAAAAGTCTGAAATCTTGTTTTTACAAGATTTTTTTATTGAAAAAATTCCTTGTATAGTTTTTCTATGGCAATTTTTTCATATTTTTTGTTTATAAAGACAAAGACAGAATTTTTGCTTGCTCCTTGAATTATAGACTCAAGTTTTATATCTTCTTCATACAAAACTTTTGAAATTTTATAAAGGGTATTTCCTACCCTTTGGCTTAGGCCTTCTCCAACTATAGCAATTGCAGAAATATCATCTATAATTTCAAATTCATCAAAGGAGAAGTTTGCCTTTATTGTATTTAATATATTTTGCATTTGAAATTCAGAGCTTATATATTTTTTCCTAACCAAAATTGCAAGAGAGTCTATTCCTGTTGGAATATGCTCAACTGGTATATGTTGGTATTCGAAAATATCCAAAAGTTTATTAATATATCCAATCTTTTTATTCATCAAATATTCAGTAATATTAAAGGCAATAAAGTCACCAACATTTGAAATTCCTATTATTGGATTTTGACCGACGTCTTCTCTTTTTGTCTCAATAATTGTCCCACCATTATTAGGATCATTTGTATTTTTTACATGGATTTTTATATTGTGAGAAAGTAAGGGAGCAACAGCATCTTCTTGGAAAATCTCAAAACCATTGTAGGATAGCTCTCTCATCTCCTTATAGGTAATATTTGTAATCTCTTTTGGATTTTCAATTAATTTTGGGTGGGCAGTATAAATATAGGACATATCTGTATAATTTTCATAAATGTCACAGTCAAGGCCCCTTGCAATTATAGAACCTGTTATATCAGATCCACCCCTTTGGAAGGTTATAATTTTTCCCTGAGGAGTATAGGCAAAAAATCCTGGTATAATAAAAAGCTCATCCCTATCCTTAAATTTATTTAAATTTTCATAAGTTTTTTCTAAAATTACAGGCTCACTTAGGGTGTGTTCAACTAATATCCCAGCATCTTTTGGAGAAAGATAAGCACAATTTATTCCTAAAGATTTTATGTATTTTGCAATTAGTCTAGCATTAAAATCTTCCCCACAAGCCTTGATTGCATTTTCTAAATAAAAAGAATCCTCTATGTTTTCCAAATAAGAATTTAAAATATCCCTATAATCTTGTAAAATTTTTTCATCAAGCTTTAAATCATTTACAATTTCTTGGTATCTTTTTATAACTGCTTCTAGGCTATCCTTGTATTTTGGATCCTTATTTCTAAATTTTTCATATAAGTCTATCAACATATCGGTAACTTTTATGTCTTCATCAAATCTTTTTCCTGGAGCAGAAACAGTTACTGCCCTTATGCTTTCATCAGACAAAACTATATTACAAACTTTTTTTATTTGTTCGGCGTTGGCCACAGATGAGCCCCCAAATTTGCACATTTTTTCATACTTATTCCTTTCTAATTATTTATTAAATTTTTAAAATTATTATACATGATATTTCTAATATAACACAATTTTAAAAATATTTCTGATTATTTTTTAATTTTATTATAAAATTGATAGAGGAGGAAGTATGTTAGAAAAAAATTTTTATAAAAAAGATACCCTATCTCTTGCCAAAGATTTATTAGGAAAAATAATGGTTAGGAGGGTTAATGATAAAATAATGAAGGCCAAAATTGTTGAAACTGAGGCTTATCTTGGAATAAAGGACAGGGCCTGCCACACTTTTAATAATAATAAAACTGAGAGAAATAAAATTTTATATATGGATTGTGGGACCTTATATGTTTACCAAACTTATGGAATTCATTTTTTATTAAATATTTCAAGTGTTGGAGAAAATATTCCAGAGGGAGTTTTGATAAGGGCAGTCGAACCCTTATCAGATTTAAATATTTTTAGCCAAAATAGGTTTAAGAAAGATTACAAGGATTTATCATCATATCAAAAAAAGAATTTAACAAATGGCCCTGCCAAACTTACCAAGGCCCTTTTAATTGATAAGAGCCTTAATGGAAAAGATATTTTTGGAAAAAATTTATATATAGAAGATGCAGATTCTTCATTTGAAATTTCCGTCGACAGGAGGGTTGGAATTGATTATGCAAAAGAAGCTAGGGACTTGTCCTATAGATTTTTTATAAAAAATAATCCTTACATTTCCCTAAATATGCAAGATTAAAATATAATTATGAATTTTTTTAAATAAAATCCATGATTTATTTGACGAATGTGAATATTAATGATAAATTATTACATAACAACTTAACAATATAGTCAAGAGGTTGCGGTTATGATTAGTAAAGATTGAAAGGCATAACCGCCGAAATGCCCATGGCGTTGGTTGTATTCAAAATATGGATACAACTGTCAATAAGAATATGCCAAATCTTATTGGAGGACTTACTATGTTGCGGCGAAAGGAATCGTGGGCCTTTTGCTCACGATTTTTTTAAAAATTTGCTTTAAAGATTTAATTTATTAAATCTGATGGAGGATTTATGTTAGAAAACAACTTTAAAAATAATAAGGGCTTATTAGAAATTGGGGGAGTAAGTGTAGAAAAACTTGCCCAAAAATACAAGACGCCCCTTTACATATACGATCAAAAACTCATAAAAGATACGGCATCATCTTTTGTAGAAAATTTTAAATAAGAAAAATTTGATACAGAAATAATTTATGCGACCAAGGCCTTTTCAAACCTTTATGTCTTAGGACTTTTAAATGAATATAAACTTGTTTTTGATTGCGTATCCAAAGAAGAAATTTTTGTAGCCTTAAAGGCTGGCATCAAAGGAGCAAATATTCATTTTCATGGAAATAATAAGACAAAAGAAGAATTGATATATGCAATAGATAATGATATTAGCCTAATAATTATTGATTCAGAAGATGAATATTATTTATTAGATAAAATTTTAAAAGAGAAAAAGAAAAAAACATCTTGCCTATTAAGGATAAACCCAGATGAAAAAACAGACACCCACAAATTTATCCAAACTTCAAATGCAGATTCAAAATTTGGACTAAATATTAGAGATGAAAATACAGAAAAAATTATAGAAAAGATAATAGAAAACCCAAACATCAATCTTCTAGGCTTTCATGCCCACATTGGAAGTAAGGTTAAAAACTTGGAATTTTTCAAGGAAGAAGCAAAAATTATGGCTGATTTTACAAAAAATATCCAAGATAAATTTAAGAAATGTTTTTCCCACTTAAACTTGGGAGGAGGATTTGGAACTAGGGAAAATCTTCAAGATGAGGACCTTGATTTGGAAAAATTTCTTAAAGGTTTGATTGTTTTTATGGAAGACTTGTTTGAAAAAAATAAACTTTCTATTACAAATCTTTCCATAGAACCAGGAAGATCTTTGATTTCAAAAGCAGGCTCAATTCTTTATAGGGTTGGTTCAACAAAAGTCACAATGGAAGGCTATCCCTTGATTTTTGTTGATGGAGGAATATCAGATAATATTAGACCAAGCCTTTATGGGGCAAGATATTCTGCTATCCTTGCCAACAAACTAGATAATGAAAAAAATCAAACCTATAGGGTTGGTGGAAAACTTTGCGAATCGGGAGATATATTGATAGAAAAAGTTAAGCTTGCAAAAGTAGAAAGGGATGATTTATTATTAGTTCTCTTTGCAGGAGCCTATACCTATTCCATGAGTTCTAATTATAATAAACTCCTTAAACCAGCAGTTGTTTTTGTGGAAGATGGGAAAGATTATTGTGCAGTAAAAAGACAAAGTTTAGAAGATTTGATAAAAAGAGATTTGAAATATAAAAAAGGAGATCAATAATGGAAAATTTAAATGTAGCAGTAGTTGGAGCAACAGGACTTGTAGGAAGAAAGATTCTTGAAATTTTAGAAGAAAGAAATTTCCCAATCAAAAATTTAAGGGCCTTTGCAAGTGAAAAAAGTGCAGGAAAAAAGCTTGATTTTAAAAATGAAAAAATTACAGTAGAAAAATTAGATGAAAATTCATTCTCAGATGGTGACATTGATATAGCAATCTTTTCTGCTGGAGGATCAGTTTCAGAAAAATACATACCAATAGCAATAGAAAATAAGGTGAAATGTGTAGACAATTCATCATTTTTCAGGATGGATAAAAATACTCCCTTGGTTGTGCCAGAAATAAATAAAAATGAGATAAATAAGGACACCATGCTTATTGCAAACCCAAACTGTTCAACAATCCAATCAGTTCTTGCAATTAAGCCTATTTTTGACAATTTTTCAATAAAAAGAATTGTCTATAACACTTACCAAGCAGTATCTGGTGGTGGAGAAAAGGCCTTGGAAGATTTGTACAATAAAACAAACAAAAAATGGAAGTACAAAATTTACAACAATGTCCTCCCACAAATAGATGATTTTACAGAAAATGGCTACACAAAAGAAGAGCTAAAAATGATAAATGAAACAAGAAAAATTCTTGGAGATGAAAATTTAAAAATTACAGCAACTACAGCCAGAGTTCCAGTAGAAAATTCTCACGCTATTTCAATAAATATAGAATTAGATAGGGATTTCGACCTAGATGAGATTAAAAATTTAATAAAAAATCAAGAAGGCGTAGTTCTTATGGATGATATAGAAAAGGAAATTTATCCCCTACCAACAAAGGCTACAGGCCATGATGAGGTTTATGTAGGAAGAATCAGAAGAGACTATTCTCTTGGTTATGGAATAAATTTATGGTGTGTGGCTGATAATATAAGAAAAGGAGCAGCTACAAATGCAGTGGAAAATGCGGAAATTTTATTGGAAGTATAAATGTTATTCGAAGGTAGTGGGGTTGCCATAATTACCCCATTTAACGATGATAAAAGCGTAGATTAAAAGTCTTATGAAAATTTATTAGACTTTCATTTAAAAAATAATACAGATGCAATAATTGCCCTTGGCACAACAGCAGAAGCCGCTTGCCTAACAGAAGAAGAAAAATTAAAAATTGTTGATATAAGCGTTGAAAAAATTCAAGAAAAATCAGATGTAATTATTGATTTCTCATCAAAAGATAGCCTAAATCAACTTTTGACCTATGCCACAAAAAATAAAATTCCCCTAGTCCTTGCTTCAACAGGTTATGATGAAAAAGACCTAGGAAATATAAAAAAAGCCAGTGAAAAAATCCCAATAATTCAAACAGGAAATTACTCCTTGGGTGTAAATGTTATAGTCTATGTATCAAAAATTTTGGCAAACCTATTAGAAGGATTTGATATAGAAATAATAGAAGCCCACCACAATAAGAAAAAAGATGCCCCAAGTGGTACAGCAAATATGATTTTTGATGCAGTAAACCAAGCAAAGGGAGGAAATTTAGAAAAAATTTATGGAAGAAGTGGCTTTACAGAAAATAAAGATCCAAACGAGGTTGGCATCCATGCCCTAAGAGCAGGAACAATAAACGGAGACCATGAAATTATTTTTGCAGGTCAAGATGAAGTCATAAAACTTTCCCACCATGCCCAAAGCAAAAAAATATTTGCCCTAGGATCATTAAAAGCTGCGAAATATATAATAAAAGAAAAAAAGGGCTTAATTGATATAAAAGATGTATTAAATATAGGAGAATAAGATGATAAGAATAGGAATAGTTGGTTACGGAAATTTAGGAAAATCTTGTGAGAAATTAGTAGAAAAAACTGAAGATATGAAACTTGTAGGAATATTTTCAAGAAGAGAAATAAAAAAAGACGGCTTTTACAAAATAGAAAATATAGAAAAATTCAAAGATGACATTGATGTTTTGATTCTTTGTGGATCCTCAGATAAGGACATAAGAGTCCAAGCTCCACTCTTAATCAAAAATTTTAATACAGTAGATAGCTTTGATACCCACAAAAATATCCCGTCATATGAAGAGAAAATGGGAAAGCTTGCAGAAGAAAATGAAAAAATAGCAATAATATCTACAGGCTGGGATCCAGGTTTATTTTCAATAATTAGAACATACTCAGAGGCCATTCTAGAAGAAGGAAAAACTTACACTTTTTGGGGTAAGGGCATAAGCCAAGGTCACTCTGCAGCAGTAAGAAATATTGAAGGAATAAAAGATGCAAGCCAATACACAATTCCAAAAGAAGAATTTATTGAAAAAATAAAAAATGGAGAAAATCCAAAATTTACTCCAGAAGCAGCCCACATTAGAGAAGTTTTTGCAGTGGCAGAAGAAGGCTATGACAAAAAAGACCTAGAAGAAAAAATAAAATCAATACCAAATTATTTTGACAAATACCACACCATAGTCCACTTCATAAGCCAAGAAGAACTAAATAAAAATCATAAGGGCATGCCTCATGGGGGAAAAGTAATTAGGGTAGGACAAAGTCCAAACCAAAACCAATCAACCATAGAATTGTCCCTAGTCTTAGAAAATAATCCAGACTTTACAGCAGCAGTAAACATAGCCTACGCAAGGGCAGCCTACAAGCTAAAAAAAGAAAATAAAAAAGGAGCCTTTACAGTATTAGACATAGCTCCAAAATATCTATTAAAAGAAACAAGACAAGAATTAATAAAAAAATTCATATAAAATTTTCCCTCCGTACATATAAGGAGGGAATTTTTAATTTATAAAACTTTTTAAATGCCTTAGTTTTTTTAAAAAAAGATAACAAAAAAATAATAATAAATAAAAATGGAAAAACCTATGACATAATTTTTTGTCATGGTATAATGATACCAAGTTTGTACTAAATTGAAAATAAAGTAAGAAAGGTAAAAAAATGAACAAGAAAAAAGATATTATAGCATTGGCCTTATCTGTTTCATTTGTAATGGGAGGCGCAAGTATAGCCCAAGCAGATGAAATAAATCCAGATAACCCAAGCTATATAAGTGAAAATCAACAAAGAGAAGATGAACCATCTGTTCAAAATCTTGGAAATGATGATAAAAATATTACAGAAGTAAATAATTCTGACACAAAAGAAGAAAATCTTCTTCTATCAGAAGAAAAAACACCTGAAGCTCAAGGAGCTGGAGAATCTGGAAGTCAAGCTCAAGAAGATAAAAACCTTCAAAAAGCAGATGATCCAAACTATGGTGAAGATGAAGGAAAAATCAAAGACTACGATGGATCTGAACGTTATAAACAAACAGACCTCCAACCGGGAGATCCAAATCAGACTCAATATAAAACTGATGAGAAGAAAGTAAAAGACGGTTTTAAATTCGAATTTAAAAACCCATCTTCTACATCACCAAGTAAGACTGAATATGGTTACCAAATTACCATAGACAAGAAAACTGGTCAAAGAACCTATACCAGTATTACTGTTACAGACGGTGGAAAGGTATCTGTACCAACAGGTGAAAAACCTATGATGGGCCAAGGAGAAAAACTTACTCCTGAATCTCCTGATGTAACATACCAACCAACAGAGAATAGTACGATGGACAGTGCTGGACCACAAAGAAATTTAAACTACGAAGCCAGCGAAGAAACCCTAAAGCACATTAATAACAAAGAAAATTCTTCCACCTCCTTTGGTATGAAGGATAATTACACTCAAGATAACCCAGGAGTTAAGTTTTTTGCTGGTAACTTCGCCTTAGGTTACAAGGTAAATCCATGGCCAAATGAAAATGATAAGCTTGAGCTATTAAAATTAAATGGGTCCTACAACAAAAAGGTTTTTGTCCAAGGCCAAGATATAGATACCGGAATCAAGGTAGATAATATTGATGAAAATGCCAAAGAAAGACTAGTAGGCCAAGTTTATAACCCAATTACAGGAGATATTGTTCCCGGAGCAAGTGCCTATATTGGAGATAATGGCAATATCCACATCAAGATGCCGGAAGGTGCCCTAAAGAAGGATGAATCTGGTAAAACTATCATCAATGAAGACTCAATCTTCAATACACCTGACTACAAGGCCCTTCAAAACCTTGATGTCAAATTCTTTGCCCGTCCAAGAACAGCAGAAGAATTTAAAAAGATAGCAGAAACACCAGACGAATTTGGTTACACAGGAACCTACACAGGATCAGAGGCAGGTACTTCCGACATCAATCATAAGGGAACTAATGTCACAATTGACAAGCAAGGCATCGACCGCTACGACCACTACAACCTAATTGGTGGCTTCAAGCTAAACCTAGATGATACAAGATACTATGACCAATCATTTGAAGATGGCAATGGTAAGGATACATCTAAGGTGACATCATCAGAAGTAAAACCAGGCGAACCATTTAAGGTAGGTATGGTAAAACCAGAAAAACCAAAAGAGACTGATAAGTCGGCAGCTGAAATGAATGCAGCTGAAGGCAGGGGAGAAGCTTCAGGTAGGCTTATCATGGACTTTATAAACAAAGAAAATAAAGGCAAGGCACCAGAAGACCAATGGAAAGTTGAATTAGGCAAGGGTGACATTGCAAACTTTACAATCACACCTCCAAAGTCTGCCAAGGCAGGAGACTTTGTAGCTATCCCTATAGAATACACCTACACAAACGGGTCAAAGGACGTACACTGGTTCCACTTTGTAGTCCAAGAATCAACTTATATCAAGCCAGAATACGATGCCCAAGTTAACTTCCCAGTTAATGAGCAAACATCTGAGGCAAAAGTAACAGAAGATGGTAAGAGATTAACACCAGAACACTACACTCTTCCAGACACCCTAGAAACTGATGAAGCCGGCAATAAACTAGCTACAGATGATAAGGGAAATAAATGGACTGTAAAAGTTGATGAAAAAACAGGTAAAGTTTCTGCTAAGCCAGTGGACCCTACAGCCTTTGACGGTGGAGAAAAACTTACAGTACCTGTAGTTGCTCACTATGTAGATGAACAAAAACCAGGAGAGGACATAACCGAAGAATCATACGCCTACTTCGTAATCGAAGAAAGAGCAAACATGACCGCTCGTTATAATGCAAAAGCTGGTAAATCAGGAGATAAGCTTTCTTCAGATGTAATCCTAAATACAGAAGATCATTACAACAGAAGACCAGGTAAGTTTACCATTGATTCACCAACCTACACAGATGATAAGGGTAATGTTTGGAATGTAAGTATCGATGAAAAAACTGGTAAGATAACTGCTACAGTACCAAATGCTGAAGAAGGCAGGACAGTAGACGGAGCTCTCCTAAATGTACCAGTAACAGCTCATTATTATGAAGAAGATGGCAAGCTAGAAGTAGGCACAAAGAAGACAGAAGCTCAATTTATGGCTTATGGGACTAACGGAAAAGTTGAAAAAACTGAAGAGATTCCTTTTGAAACAAAAGTAGAAAAAGATCGAAATCTTAAAAAAGGCGAAATCAAAGTCATCACCGAAGGTAAAAAAGGATCTAAGAAAGTAACCTATACAATCGAAGATTCAAAAATTACAAAAGAAGATGAGCAAGAACTAGAAGCACCTCAAGAACGTCTAATCCACGTTGGTGAAGGTGTAAATGACGGTACTCACAAGATTGAAGAAAAAGTTGAAGTAGGTTTTGAAACTGAAATCCAATTTGACGACAGTCTTGCTCCAGGGGAAACCAAAGAAATTCAAAAAGGTGAAGCCGGAGAAAAGAAGAGGGATATCACTCTTACAATCGAAGATGGCAATGTAACAAAGACTGAAACAGGAGAATTTACTGAAACAAAGGCTCCTACAAAGAGAATTATAAAAGTAGGTAGAAATACCGAAGGCAAGGTAGAACACAAGGAAGAATTACCATTTAAATATAAGGTTGAAGAAGTAGATACACTTAAAAAAGGTGAATACAAGATCGTAAAACCAGGTAAGGTTGGTACAAAAACAACAACTTGGACAATCAAAAACTCCAAAGTCGATGGCGAGCCAACCGTCACAGAAGACCCTGCAGAAGATGCCCTAATCCAAGTAGGTAAGGGAACAAATGAAGGTACTCACGAAATAGTTGAAAAGAAAAACATAGATTACAAGACCGTAATCGAATACGATGAGAACCTAGATGCTGATCAACAAGAAGTTGTTAAGGAAGGAAATCCAGGAGAACAAGAAAGAACAAACACACTTGTTATCAAGGATGGAAAAGTTTCTGAAACTAAAGAAGGCGAATTTAAAACAACTAAAGAAGCAACTGATAGAGTTGTAAAAGTTGGTACAAAACCAGTAACAAAAGTTGTAGAAAAACCATTCAACACAGAATATGTTTATGACGAAAACCTCGAATCTGGAAAGACTGAAGAAGTGACTCCAGGTAAAAATGGCAAGGTAACTATTACAACAACTTATGATAAGGACCAAAAGAAGGTCGTAACTTCTGAAACAGAAGAAGAAGGTCAAAACAGAGTTGTTAAAATCGGTGGTAAGACTAATGGTACTGAAAAAATCAAAGAAGAAATTCCTTTTGAAGTAGAAGTTAGAAAAGACCCATCACTTAAGAAGGGCGAATGGAAATATGCTACTGATGATGAAGGAAATGAATTAAAGGGAGAAAAGGGAGAACAAGAAAAAAACCTAACTATCGTTAATTCAAAGGTAACAGAAACATCTGAACCAATAGTAACAAAGAAGGCTAAGAAGGCAGTAATCTTAGTTGGTGATGAAGACTTCACAGGCAAGATTAAATCTGTTGACAAAGACCCAATTCCATTTGAAACTGAGGTAACAGTTGATCCTAGCCTAAAACCAGGTGAAATTGTAGAAGATCAAAAGGGAGAGCTAGGCGAACAAGAAACCGAGCTAACAAGAGAAATTAAAAATGGTACAGCTGGTGAAGAAGTTCGTGGAGAAACAAAACGAACAAAAGAACCAGTTAAAAGAAAGATTAGAGTTGGTGCAAAATCTGATGGAACTCACACTTACACCAATAAGAAACCATTTGAAGTAGAAGTAAGGGTAAACCCTGAACTTAAGAAGGGTGAACACAAGGTAGTTCAAAAAGGTGTTGAAGGTGAAGAAGAATTTACAGTAACTATCGAAAACTCTAAAGTAACAAAAACTTCAGAACCAAAAGAAACAAAAGCACCAGTTAAAGAAATTATCGAAGTGGGTAGTGATGACTTTACAGGTACTTTTGAAACTAAGAAAACTAAAGCAGTTGAATTTGAAACTGAATATATCGTAGATGAAACTCTAGAACCAGGTAAAACAGTAGTCGATAAAGAAGGAAAACTTGGTGAAGAAGAAATAACTGTAACTCATACTATAGTAAATGGAAAAGTAACTAAATCAGAAGAAAGTAAACCAGTACAAACAAAAGCTCCAGAAAAGAGAATTGTAAGAGTAGGTAAGAAACCATCTGAAGGTGAAACTACAAAGACTATCGAAAGAGAAATTCCTTATGAAACAAAAGTAATCTATGATGAAAACCTTGAAGCTGGATTCCAAAAAATCGAAAATGAAGGAAAAGCAGGCAAGGAAGAAGTTACAATTACCCAAAAGATAAAAGATTCTAAGCCAGTTGGAGAAGCAACAGAAACTACAAAGACTATCATAGAAAAAGAAGATAGGGTAGTTAGAATCGGTGTTAAGCCAGTTGTTAAGGAAACTGAACTTGGTAACAACACTGAGTATAGACACAACCCAGAGCTTAAAGCTGGTGAAGAAAAAGTTATCGAAGAAGGCTCTAAGGGATCTGTGAAATATACAACAACCTTCAATAAGGAAACTGGTAAGCTTGAAGTAAAAGAAGAAAGAACTGAGCCAAAGAATAGAGTTGTAGAATATGGTTCTAAGACTGATGGCGAATTCACTTACGAAAGCGAAAAAGCTTACGATATCATCATTAGAGAAAACCCAAATCTTGAAGCTGGAAAAACTAAGGTCATTCAAGAAGGAAAACCAGGTAAGACAGAAACCACTGTTAAGATAGAAAACAGCGAGGAAGTGTCAAGGGATACTAAGACAATCACAGAAAAACAAGATAAGATTATAGAAATCGGAACTAAAAATGTCTGCGAAATTCCACCAGTAAAACCAGAAGATCCAACAAAACCAGACGAAAAAGATCCAGAAGATCCAAATAAACCAGGCGAAAAAGATCCAGAAGATCCAAATAAACCAGGTGAAGAAAATCCAAAAGATCCAGAAAAACCAGGCGAGGAAGATCCAAAAGATCCAGAAAAACCAGGCGAAGAAGATCCGAAAGATCCAGAAAAACCAGGTAAAGAAGATCCGAAAGATCCAGGAAATCCAGGCGAAGAAAAACCAAAAGAACCAGGCACACCAGGTGAAACACCAGAAAAGCCAGGTGAACCAAATAAACCAGGAAACCCAGGTGAAGAAGATCCAAAAGATCCAGGAAATCCAGGCGAAGAAAAACCAAAAGAACCAGGCACAACAGGCGAAACACCTGAAAAACCAAATGAACCAGGCACACCAGGTGAAACACCAGAAAAACCAAATAAATCTGGACAAAGACCTGAAAATCCTAAAAAACCTGAAGATAAAAATGTAAATGAAAGTAAAGATAAGCAAATTAATCCATCAAGAAAATTGGAGAAAACAAAAACAGTAATAAATAAGGATAATACTAATAAAAATCCAAGTACTGGAGTTGCAAGCTTATCAACAGTTTTATCAAGTCTAGGAATTTCATTGTCAGCTTTGGGCTTTTCAAAGAAAAAAAGAAAAAATAAATAAGAACAATAAAAAAATGTTAGATTTTTAGTCTAACATTTTTTTGTGTCTTATCAAAATAAGTCCAAGTCAAGGAATTTTCTAGTATTTGAAAATTTATTTTCTTACTTTCAAATATTTCACCGTCAATATTGGCGAGTATTTTTTCACTTGACCTTATTTGACCCTTTTTAATTTTTATTTCGTCTAAATATTTTGATTTTTCCAATAAACCAAACTTGTACCTAATAATAAGGGAAGGCAACAAAAGATTTGGTAGTTTTTTGGCATAAACTAAGTTTAAAAGTCCATCATCAATCTTTGCACTTGGGGCAGGATTAAAACCAGACCCATAATAGCCACCATTGCAGATAGCAGATAGTAAAAATTTATCTTCAAATTCTATAGCCTTATTATCCTTATCATAAATTTTAAAAGATAGGTCCTTGTAGGATAAATGTTTTAGAGCTTTTATAACTCCAAGAAGGTAGGCTTTTTTTCCTAAATGTGGATTTTTATTCAAAAATTCATAAGCTTTTTCTAATACTAGGGTATCAAATCCTATGGAGAGAACATTTATACCGATTTTATTGTTTACTTTTATTAGGTCGATTTTTCTATCTTTCAAATTTAAAAGATTTTCCACTTTAAAATTTTTGTAGGAAAAGTTTTTGGAAAAGTCGTTTCCTGTTCCCATCGGTATAAGGCCTAGACTAGTATTTTCTAAATCATTTTCGTATATTACATTTGCAATTTCATTTAAAGACCCATCTCCACCTGCAACTATTATTGTTTTTTTTAAGTTTTTGTATTTATAAATAAAATTTTTGGCAGCAATTTTCCCATGGTCTTTATAAGAAGTGTGAATAATTTCTACATTTTCTTCTAGGTCTTTTTTATTATATATTTTTTCTATATCATGTTTTTTTATATCGAACTCGGTTTTTCCAGCCTTAGACGATAAAATAAATAAGATTTTTCTCATAAAATTTCCTTTGCCTATAAATTATACCATTTTTATATTTTTTACAAAAAATGATATAATTGCCCTATTGAATAGAAAGGAAGTTTTATGAATTTTGTTGATTTTTTAGAAATGGAATATGTAAAAGGCGATGATGGATCTATAATTACAAAAATTCCAATCAAGGATTATTGTATGAATATTAACGGCATTATCCATGGGGGCGTAACTATGACCTTGATTGATACGGCTTGTGGCAAAGAAGCTTCTAAATATTTTGATGGAGAATTTGTGACTAGCGACGGCTATGTTAATTTTTTAAGGGCAGGTAAGGATACTGAATTTTTGTATGCAAAATGTATGGCAAAAAAAGTTGGTAGTAGGCTAATTAATATTGATTGTGATGTTTTTGATGATAGGAGAAAAGTGATTGCTATTGGCAGGTTTACTTTTATGAAATTGTAGGAAAATGTTGTATTTAATTCTTTTTTAAATTTATTTTACAAATTTGAAATGTATGATATAATGAAACAAGTTCAATAGGACACCAACACCTTGGTGTACTAAAGTAAAAAGGAGTTAAATATGAACAAGGAAAAAAAATTTTCATCTAGGTTAGGTTTTATCCTAACAGCAGTAGGAAGTGCCGTGGGCATGGCAAATGTTTGGGGATTTCCTTACAAATTTCAAGAAGGTGGGATGTTTTTCTTATTATTTTATTTAGTTTTTGTTTCTCTTTTTGCTTATGTAGGTTTATCAAGTGAATTTGCAATAGGTAGAAGAGCTGAAACTGGAACATTGGGCTCTTATGAATATGCCTTAAATTCAAAAAATAATAATAAAATTCATTCTTTTTTTAGTAAAAATATAGGGATTTTACCTTTGATAGGGTCTTTATTTATAGCTATAGGATATGCTGTTATAGTTTCTTATGTCTTGAAGGCCTTGGTGGATTCTATTACTGGTGAGCTTATGGTTGTTAATACCAAAACTTGGTTTGAGTCTTTTGCTAATAAAGATTATTCTGTAGTTTTTTATCATTTTATTATAATTTTAGCTACACTTCTAACATGTCTTAAGGGAGCTCATACTATTGAAAAATCTAATAAGATCATGATGCCATCATTTTTCATTTTGTTTTTAATTATTGCAATTTTTATTTTGACTTTGCCAAATGCTATTGATGGTTACAAGTATATGTTTAGGTTTGATTATGATAAACTATCTTTAAATACAGTGATAAATGCTATGGGTCAAGCTTTCTTTTCTCTTTCTGTTACTGGAAGTGGGATGATTGTTTGTGGATCTTATCTAGATAAAAAGGAAGATATTTTATCAGCAGCAAAATCAACAGCAATTTTTGATACCTTGGCGGCCCTTTTATCATCTTGTGTTATTGTTCCATCTATTTTAGTTTTTGGACTTTCACAAGCTGGTGGTCCTGGTCTTTTGTTTGAGGTCTTGCCAACAATTTTACAAAATATTAGGGGTGGAAGAATTTTTGCTATAATTCTTTATACAGCAGTTGTTTTTGCAGGAATTTCTTCTCTACAAAATATGTTCGAAGTAATTGTTGAATCATTGATGCATAGATACAAAAAAATAAAGAGAGTTTATGCTTTACTTATTATTGGTCTTATTACATTTTTGGTTGGTATGAATATGGAAACAATAGGAAAATGGGGCCCATGGATGGATCTTGTGTCAATTTACATTATTCCAATAGGAGCATCAATTGGAGCTATAACTTGGTTTTATTTTTGGAAAAAAGAAGAACATTTGGAAGAAGTCAATATGGGAGCTAAGAAAAAAGTTGGAGAAAAATGGCACAAGCTTGGAAAATTTGTATATGTTCCAATAGCTATTGGCCTATCAATACTTGCCTTAGTATTTAAGGTTACTTTTTAAAATTTATGGAGATTAATAATGGAAAATAATTCGAAATTTACTAACAAATGGGGATTTATTATGGCATGCGTTGGAAGTGCAGTAGGACTTGCCAACGTATGGGCATTTCCCTACAAAATAGGAATGAATGGGGGACTATCTTTTTTATTACCTTATTTGTTCTTTGTATTTTTATTTGGTCGTGTGGGACTTTCTGCAGAAAGTGCAGTTGGAAGAAAATATAAGTCAGGTCCTATGGGAGTTTTTAGAGAAGTTTGGAAATCTAGAAACAAGGAAGGAGTTGGAAGAGTTTTAAGATGGATTCCCTTGGTTGGAGTTGTTCTTCTAGCTATTGGATATACTGTTGTAATTACTTATGTTCTTAAAGCTTTGATTGATTCGATAACAGGAACTTTGTTAACTCAAGATCCTAATCTTTGGTTTGAATCAATTTCTTCAAAAGATTTTGTTTTAGCAAAAGAGCATTTCTTATTAATAATTATAGTATTTTTCACGCTTGCCTATGGAACAAAGGGAATTGAAAAAACAAATTCTTTTATGATGCCATTATTCTTTATTTTATTTATAATTTTGGCAATAAGAATTGCATTTTTAAATAAGGCTATTGAAGGGTACAAGTTTATTTTTACAATGGATCCTAGAAAATTACTTGATATAAGATTATGGATTGCTGCAATGGGACAAGCCTTCTTTTCCCTATCAATTGTATCAACGGTAATGGTTGTTTATGGGTCATACCTTCCTGATAGTGAAGATATAGTTCATTCATCAACAATAACATCAAGTCTTGACACAACAGCAGCCATGCTTTCAACATTTGTAATGCTTCCTGCAACTTTCGCCTTTGGCTTTTCCCAATCAGAAGGACCAAAATTAATTTTTGTTGTATTACCAAAAGTTTTACAAGAAATAGCAGGAGGAAGAATTTTTGCAATAATTTTATACATTGCAATTGTATTTGCAGGAGTTTTATCTGTTCAATCAATGATTGAAACAGTTGCCGAAGCAATAACATCAAAATTTGAAAAATTAAACAGGCTTCATGTTTTAATTGCCCTAATGACAATAGTATTTGTTTGTGGATTGTTTTTACACCCAATAGCAAAATGGGGTACTTGGATGAACTTTGTAACAATTTATATCCTACCTATTTCTGCTATTATGGGAGCTATATCATGGTTTTGGGTTATGAAAAAAGAAGATTTGTTAGAAGAAATTAATAAAAATGCAAAATATAAACATGGAGATGGCTGGTATAATTTGGGAAGATACTTTTATGTCCCACTTGCAGTAATTCTTTGTATAATTGCAATCAGATATCAAATTTCATTTTAATATTACATTATTTATAAAATAATATATAATAAAGAAAATATATTGATTTTATAAATAAAGGAGTAGAAATGAAAAAATATAGGAAAATTTTAAGTCTTTTATTAGTTTTTTTAATGGCATTTTCTTTATCTTCTTGTAAAAAACAGGATGGAAAATCTAATATTTCTTCAGATATTTCTGTTTCAAATAAGGAAGTAAAAAAAGAAAATGATAAGAACAAGGGCATTGTAAAAATTGATAAGAAAAGGCCTAAAAAATTTGATGAGAAAAGTAAGGATGAAATAATTAATATAAAAGCTGGTGGAGATTTGATGGCTCATATGGGCCAAGTTGACTATGCTAGAAATTATGGAAATGGTAAATATGATTTTTCAAATCAATTTGAATATGTAAAAGATTTTCTATCAGATTCAGACCTTACTATTGGAAATTTTGAAACAAGTGTAAGTAAAACTAGAGAACCTTCCGGATATCCTCAATTTACAACACCAAAAGAATATATTAGAGATATAAAGAATGCTGGTTTTGATATGCTATCAACAGCCAACAACAACTCAGTAGATTCTTTTGAAGAGGGTATTTTTGATACAATTGATGCTATGGATGAATATAAAGTAGCACATACTGGTACAAGAAAACCAGGAGAAGATAGGTTTATTTATAGAAATGTTAAAGGATTAAAAGTTGCCTTTATGTCTTATACTTATGGAGTAAATGGACTTGATAGTCTAGTTACAGAAAATAAACCCGAAGATGTAATCAATTATTTAGAGCCAGAAAAAATAAAAGCTGATATAAAAGAGGCTAAGAAAAATAAGGCAGATTTAATAATTGTTTATCCTCACTGGGGAGTTGAATATCAATCTTATCCAACAGATGAGCAAATAAAGCTTGGAAGAGATATGATAGATTGGGGAGCAGACCTTGTAATAGGAAACCATCCTCACGTTACTCAACCTGCTGAAAGGTATAAGACTAAAGATGGAAAAGAAGGATACATGCTTATTCTTGTGGAAATTTTATAGCTTGCCAATCTTACGATGTATTGGGAGATATAAGAACTGAGCAATCAGTTCTTTATGATATAAATATTCTTAGAAATAATAAAACAGGAAAAATAAAACTTGGAGATGTCAAAATACATCCAATTTGGAATGGCCATATGCGTGATGAAAATGGATATTTGGCAAAAGATTTTATGACAGAAGACTTTCTTGAGGGTGGCAAATATTATGATAAAGTAAATGAGGCCCAAAGAGAAAGAATCAGAAAATGTGATGAAATGATAAGAAAAACTGTAAATACAAAAGTAGAATAAAAAGACTGCAAGAGCAGTCTCAGTATGTTGGCAAAGTAAAAAACTTACCCATTTCGACCGAGTGCAACGAGCGGAGAAATCTCATGAGATCTCTCCATGCGTTCGTTTTACTCACACTAAAACAAGTTTGATTCTCAAACTTACTCTTGCTTTCGCACTTAGTTTTAGGGATGATTGTGCCAAATCAAGGCACAATCATCTAGTCGAGATGGTACGTAGCTTGATTTTTATTTTAAAATAAAATATTATCTACATTCGTACTTTGTCTATGCTCTGAGACTGCAAGGGCAGTCTTTTTTATTTTCTTTCTTTATGATAAAATTATTCAAAAGATATAAAGGGGAAAATATGAATTTTATAACAAAAATAGATATTTCTATTTTAAATTTTATACAAGGCTTGAAAAGTCCCTTGATGGACAAGATGATGACAACAGTAACTGCCCTTGGTAATATGGGGATTTTTTGGATATTATTAATTTTGATTTTTCTTACAACAAAAGAATATAAAAAAATGGCAAAGCTAATGGTTCTTTGTCTTTTGGTTAATACTATTATTGTAAATTTAATATTAAAACCTGCTGTTGGAAGAACAAGACCCTTTGAACTTGTTGATGGGATAAAATTATTAGTTTTAAAACCGCAAGACCCATCCTTTCCATCAGGACATTCAGCAATTTCATTTTGCATGCTAACAGTAATATTATTTTTTTCAAAGTCAAAAACTATCAAGATAATGTCCACTATACTTGCAATTTTAATTGCTTTTTCTAGGCTATACTTATATGTACATTTTCCATCAGATGTAATTTGTGGAATACTTATAGGCATACTTTCAGCTCTTGGAACTTTAAAATTTATTTATTCGGACAAAGGAAAGAAATTAATAAAAAGCCTAAGAGAAATTTATGTAGATTTTAAAAGATTGAGAAAAATGTAAAAAAATTTGCAAATATAAAATTATGGTGTTATAATATACAGGTAGTGTTAATGCTGGTGTGTCGGAATTGGCAGACGAGACAGACTCAAACTCTGTTGTTCTCCGGAACGTGTGGGTTCAAGTCCCACCACCAGCACCATTAATTTTTTTATTTTTTTCATATTTAGACAGGTCATTGTAGCCTGTCTTTTTTTAATGAAATTTTTTAAATTTCTTTATTTTACAAAAAAATATTAGTGTGTTAGAATTTATTTGAAATTCAAGGATTATATAAGGATAAAAAATGAAAGATATTATAGTTTTAATACCAGCCTTAAATCCTCCCAGACATATCTTAACTAATTATCTTAAAGAGTTGAGAGAAAAAGGATTTGAAAGGATTATTCTGGTAAATGATGGAAGTAGGAATGAATATAAAGAATATTTTGCTAGCTTAAAAAATCAAGGTATAGATGTTTTTGACCATTATAAAAATTTTGGTAAGGGAAGGGCCTTAAAAAATTCTTTTAATTACATATTAAATAATTACTCTGACTTTTCCTATGTAATTACTGCAGATTCTGATGGTCAACATAGGGCTGAAGATCTTTTTAATATTGCAAAGATAGCAAGTAGGTCAAAAGAAAATATTTTATTTTTGGGTTCTAGGGACTTTAATGAAGAAAATGTACCCTTCAAAAGTTCTTTTGGAAATAAGTTAACCAGTTTTATCTATAAGTTGATGTTTAAGGATAAGATAAGGGATACCCAGACAGGGCTTAGGGCAATTTGTAAAAGTCATATGGAAGACTTTCTAGATCTTGATGGTGAAAGATTTGAGTATGAAATTAATATGCTTATAAATTGTTCTAAAAGTGGAAAGAAAATCAAAGAAATCCCAATAGAGACAGTTTATTTTGATAATAACAGCGAAACCCACTTTAATCCAGTTAAGGATTCTATAAAAATATATTCAGTAATGTTTAAAACCTTCTTTAAATTTATCTTATCATCACTTTCTTCTTGGCTAGTTGACATAGGATTTTTTAGGTTATTTACTAAAACTTTGATAAATATTGTAAAAAGTCAGTCCATAATAATTTGGATATCTACAATAGGTGCTAGGATAATTTCTGGACTTTTCAATTATAATGTGAATAAAAACATAGTCTTTAAGGATGAATCTGATTCTAAAAGTGTTTTTTACAAATATATTATTTTATGGCTATGCCAAATGATTTTATCAGCGTTTTTAGTGGATAGGCTATTTTTATCTTTGGGTCTTGATTCATCATTGATAAAAATATTTGTAGATTGTTTGATTTTCTTGTTATCTTATAGGATACAAGATAGGTATATTTTTAATTAGGATATTTATATGATATTTATAAAAATAATATTTTTACTCTTAGCTTTTTTAGGCTTTTCATTATTTATAAAAGAAAAATTTTCTGTCGATACGGTTTTCATACCATTTATATATGTATCAACATTGTCTAGTTTAGTATATATACTTGCTATGTTGTCAATGATGAAAGAAGGAGTTTATATATTTCATATATCTTTTTTTGTTATTTTCTTCTACTATATATATAAGAAAAAAGATATTGCGATTATTTTTAAAGACTTATATTTGTTTTTTATAATAGGTCTATTACTTACTTTTTATTTATACAATAAAGAATTTATCCACTATGATAATTTCAGTCATTGGGGTCGTATAAGTAGGTTTTTAATTGAAAATGATAGGATAAATGATTCAAGGGATACAATAATTTCATTTAATTCCTATCCACAAATGAGTGCATACTTTATCTATGGACTTACAAGACCACTTGGTTTTTCAGAAAATTATAACTTAATTGCCAACGCACTAGCGATTTTTAGTGGATACTTTGTTTTTTATAAAGCTTGTAAGAAAAGTATTTTAAATACTCTAATGTTTTGTATTTTTTCTATTTATATATTTTTTGATAATATATCAATAGATACTTTATTAGTTGATACTTTAATTTCAACAAGTTCCTTTGCACTATTTTCTTTCATATATGAATACACTTTTAATAAAAAAGATAAAAATTATTATTTATTATTTCCAATGTTTATTTTTGTTACCTTGATAAAAAATTCTAGTATCTACTTTTCTATGATTGCAATAGCTTATTTATGTATAAGAAATAGGAAAGATAATATTAAGATAGCAATATCTTGTTTTTTAACTACTCTATTTAGTCAAAAAATATGGTCTAACCATGTAAAACATACATTTGATAGCTTGGGAAAACATAGTATGAATCTAACAGAGTATAGGAATGTATTTGGTGAAAAAAATAAAAGTGATATTATTAATATAACAAAAAATTTTATTAAAGCTGTTTTTGATGATAAAATAATTTTTATTTTATTACTTATAATAATTGTTGCTTATTTTTGCAATAAAAGATCCACTATTTTAAAAAAATTGCTGATTTTTACTGTTGTTTCATACGCTTTGTATCAACTTGGAAATTACTTTATGTATATATTTTCTATGCCAAAGGGAGAAGCACTCCAATTAGCTGGATATGGAAGATATTTAAAAACGATAAGATTTTACCTAATTTTAGTTGTGTCATATATTATATTTTTAAACTATAAGACATTTTGCAGTAAAATTATGATATGGGGTCTAATGATTTATTTAACACTTAATCCATTAAAAGCACTTATGAACAAAAATACAGATAAAACTGCCCAAATCAATAAAAAAATGTTAGAAAAATATAGGGATGAAAATCATATAGGTGCAAATAAAAATATTTTAGTAAAAATGAAAGAAAAAGATGGGTCGTATTACTATGCATATATGGGACAATATATTTTTAAGACCAATAAGGTTAAAATAACATATATTGATGATGAAGAAAAAATAAATAAAAATGACTATGATTACTTTATAGATTTAAGTAAGTAGATTTTTCTACTTACTTTTTTTGTGAAAAATAAAATATGTTATACTAATAGAAAGGAGATTTATATGAGTAAAAAAGTAATGCTGATTGATGGGTCTAGTTTGATTTTTAGAGCTTTTTTTGCCCTTCCTAATCTTACCAATGCTGATGGGGTTATGACCAATGGTGTTTATGGATTCTTAACCATGTATTTTAGGGCTGTTGAGGAATATAAACCTGACTATATTTTGGTTGCCTTTGATAAAAAAACAAAAACTTTTAGGCACAAGGAGTTTGAAGATTATAAGGCAAATAGGGATAAGGCTCCAAGCGAGTTAAATTATCAATTTGGAATTTTAAAAGATATTCTTGACTCACTAAATGTCAAGTATTTAGATATAGATGGCTTTGAGGCTGATGATATTGTTGGGACTTATTCAAAAATCGCAAGAGATGAGGGCCTTGAAACTGTAATAATAACTGGAGATAAGGATTATTTTCAACTTGTAAATGATGATGTTATTGTTTATCTTACAAGAAAGGGAATTTCTCAAATGGAAGAAATTACTGAAGAAAAAATCAAGGATGATTATGGCCTAAGTCCAAAACAATTAATTGATGTTAAGGGCCTTATGGGTGATAAGTCTGATAATATTCCAGGCGTTGATGGAATTGGGGAAAAAACTGCCCTTAAATATATAAAAAAATACGGGTCAATGGAAGCCTTGTATGAAAATTTAGATGATATTAGTGGTAAAAAAACCAAGGAAAATCTTGAAAATTCAAGACAAATTGCCTTTTTGTCTAAAAAAATTGGAACTATAGTAACAAATGCACCAGTCGATTATGAGATTAGCGATTTGAGGGTCGAAAATCCAGATATGGAATCCTTGAAGAAGAAATTTTCAAAATATAATTTCAATAAGTTTTTGGAAAAATTTGAAGATGGAAGTAAAGAGCAAAGAGAAGAATTAGACTTTTCTTATTCCTTTACAGATGATGATTTTTCAATAATAGAAGATATTGAAAAAGAAAATATTTTTTATTTTAAGACTATTTTTGAAAATGATAATTATATACATTCAAAAGCTTTTAAAATTGCAATCAAATCACCATCATCAAAAACTTTTATCTATAATCCAGACCAAAAATTTGTAGAAAATTTCAAAAAATATTTTGAAGATGAAAATATTAATAAGGTTTCTTTTGATATAAAAGAAGATATAGTACTTTTTAATAAGTTGGGAATAGAAATAAATTTTCCTTATGATGATATTATGCTTATGCACTATCTTATCGACCCTTCCAGGTCTTCCTATGATTTAAAAACTTTTAGTCAAGCATTTTTGAAATATGAAGTTTTAAATGAAGAAGACTTGTTGGGCAAGGGAAGGAACAAAAAATCCTATAAGGATTTAAGTGAAAAAGAACTTGGAAAATATTTATCATCAATTATAAATGCAATAGAGGATAGTCTAGATATATTAACCGACAAGTTAAAAGAGCTTTCAATGTATGAGCTTTACAAAGATTGTGAAATAAAATTATCCAAAGTTTTGGCAGATATGGAAATAACAGGTTTTGTATGTGATAAAAATGAACTAGAAAAGATAAAAGATGAAGTTTCAGTAGAACTTGAAGGATTAGAAAAAATAATTTATGAGCTTGCTGGGTCTGAATTTAATATAAATTCACCAAAGCAGCTTTCAATAATTTTATTTGAAGACTTAGAACTTCCAATTATCAAAAAAACTAAGACTGGTTATTCAACAGATGCAAAAGTTTTGGAAAAATTAAGGGATAAACACCCTATTATAGGAAAAATTGAAAGATATAGGGAGATGTATAAGTTAAAATCTACCTATCTTGAAAGTTTGGAAGAATGTATTGATAAGGATGGAAGAATAAGATCAACTTTCAAGCAAAATGTAACAGCTACAGGTAGACTTTCATCAACTGAGCCAAACCTACAAAATCTTCCAATTAGAACAGAAGAGGGAAGAAAAATCAGAAAGGCCTTCAAGGCAGATAAGTATAAAGTCCTAATAGATGCAGACTATTCACAAATAGAGTTAAGAGTTTTAGCTCACCTTGCAAATGATAAAAAAATGCAAGAAGCTTTTTCTCATGATATAGACATTCATACAAAAACAGCATCAGAAGTCTTTGATACACCAATTGATGAGGTTACAAAATTACAAAGAAGTGAAGCAAAGGCTGTGAATTTTGGAATAATTTATGGCATAAGTGATTACGGTCTAAGCCAAAATTTAAATATTCCTAGAAAAAAAGCTAAAGAATACATTGAAAATTACTTGGATACCTATCCTCAAATAAAAAAATATATGAAAGATATTGTAAAAAAAGCCAAGGAAGATGGCTTCGTAAACACCATATTTAATAGAAGAAGGTATGTTCCAGAAATAAATTCTAAAAATTTCAACGTAAGAAGTTTTGGTGAAAGAGTTGCCTTAAATACTCCAATCCAAGGATCTGCTGCAGATATCATAAAATTTGCTATGATAAATTCATATGAAAATCTAAAAAAAGCAAAAGTAGATGCAAAAATTGTCCTACAAATCCATGATGAAATAATCATAGAGGCAAGTAAAAAAGATTTACAAAAGGCAAAAGAAATATTGAAATCATCTATGGAAGAAGCAGTCAATTTAAAGGTTCCACTTCTAGTAGATATTGACAGTGGAGATAGCATGTATGAATCAAAATAAAATTGTAATAACAGGAACTATAGCAAGTGGCAAGTCTTCCTTATCAGAAATTTTGAAAAATAAGGGATATGAGGTAATAGATAGTGACAAGATTAACTCGAAACTTTTGGAAAAAGATCAAATTAATTACAGAGAAATTCTATCATCAGGGGCATTTGATGAGGCCTTTGAAGATGGAATTATAAACAAAAAAACTTTAGGAAAGATTATCTTTAATGATACTAAAAAAAGAGAATTAATAAATAAAATCACTCATAAAAATATAATTTCATATATTAATAAAATAATAGAAAAATCGAATGAAAAAAATATTTTTATAGAAATACCCTTATTTTTTCAAATGAAAGAAAAATTTCCCTGTGATTATGTCTGGTTGGTTGTAGCAAATAAGGATGTACAAGTCCAAAGGCTTATGCAAAGGGATAAAATTGATGAGGATTTTGCCTTAAAAAAAATAAATAGTCAAAATTTTTCAGAAATGAAAGAAAAATCAGACCTGATTTTTGATAATAGTACAAGTCTTTATGATTTAGAAAAAAAAGTAGAAGTAGCTTTAGATAATTTGGAGTAAAAATGAAAGCTTTAAAAAGTATTTTTAAAATTATAGGATTAATAATAATAAGCGTAGTTATGGCGATAATAATAAGTTTTTCAATAGTTGCCTACCAAACATCAAGGCAAAAAATCGCCTACCAAGATCAAATAAAAAAATATTCTAAAAAATATAATATGGATCCATTGTTGATAGCATCAATAATAAAGGTTGAAAGTGATTATGACAATGAAGCCCACTCTAACCAAAATGCCAAAGGTTTGATGCAATTATTAGACACATCAGCAAAACATAGTGCTGAATTAATTGGGGAAGAATATTATCCAGATAAGCTAAAAGATGTAGATTACAATTTAAATTTGGGAGTTGGATATTTTAACTACCTATATAAATATTATAATGATGTTGATTTGGCATTAGCTGCTTACAATGGTGGAATAGGTAATGTAGATAAGTGGATTCAAGAGAAAAAAATTGACAAACATGACCCAGACCCTACAAAAATACCCGTAGAAGAAACAAGACAATATGTTATAAAAATAAATTCAAACTATGATTTGATGAAAGTTTTTTATGATGATGGCCTTCCTAGTGAAAAAGAATTAAAAAATAGAAAAGACTTATCGATAAAAAATTATAAGAAATTTGTTAAAAAAATATTATTTGATGTCCTATAGACATTGAATAATATTTTGAAATAATTTATAATGCTTATATACGTATTAAATGAAAGGAGAGAGTATGGCTCTAGAAAATTTGTCATTTGACAATGGAGTTAAGATTCCAGAGTATAAGGAATTAAGCGAAAATAAAGGCTTAATAGTTGCAAAGGTCCCAAAAACTGTAACAATTCCACTTACTCAACATATCGGAGCTCCAAGCAAATGTTTAGTTAAGAAAAACGATGAAGTGAAAGTAGGAGAGCTTATAGGTGAGGCTGTAGGTAATTTTTCTTGTAACATTCACTCATCAGTAAGCGGTAAAGTTACTAGTGTAATCGATATCCAAACAGCGTCTGGTAAAAATGCAAAAGCTGTTGTAATCGATACAGAAGGCTACGACCAAGAAATTAACTATGAAAGAAAAGATGTTACTAACCTTACTAAAGAAAAAATTGTTGAGGCTATGAAAGAAAATGGTCTTGTAGGTATGGGAGGGGCAGCATTTCCTGCACATATAAAATATTCACCAAATAAAGCAGTAGATACTGTAATTATAAATGGTGCAGAGTGTGAACCTTATGTTACTTGCGATGATTATATTTTAAAAACAAAGCCTGAAATAATTGTAGATGCTTTGGAACTTCTTGTAAAAGCAGTAGATGCTAAAAAAGGAATTATAGCAATAGAAGATAATAAACAAGAAGCCATAGAAAAAGTAAGAAAAGCAATAACAGATAAAAATTCGCCAAAGTTAGAACTTGCTACAATGGTTACCAAATACCCACAAGGGGATGAAAAAAGAATAATAAATGCAGTATTACATAGAGAAGTACCATCAGGTGGTCTTCCAATGGATGTTGGAGTTATAGTATCAAATGTTTCTTCAGCAAACGCAGTTTATGAAGCAGTTTATTATGGAAAACCACTAATAGAAAGATATATGACAGTAACAGGTCATGGAATCAAAAATCCTTCTAATTTTTTAGTAAGACTTGGAACAAGCTTTGATCATATGATTGAAGAAGCTGGTGGAATGACAGAAGATGCTGGAAAAGTTATAAATGGTGGACCTATGATGGGAATTGCCCAACCAAATATCAATCAACCAGTTGAAAAAGCTAGTAACTGTATACTAGTATTAAACAAAGAAGAATCAAAAGCACCAGTTACAAATCCATGTATAAGATGTGCAAAATGTGTAAATGTTTGTCCAGTTGGACTAATGCCACTTCTAATTCATAAATTTTCATTAAAAGAAAAATTTGATAAGGCACAAGATTTACATATTTTAGATTGTATAGAATGTGGTTCATGTTCATACATTTGTCCATCCAAAAGACCATTAGTTGAAGCTATTAGGTTTGGTAAAAGACAAATTCGTCAAGCAGGAAAGTAGAGGAGAATTAAATGGAAGCAAAAAAATTATTAGTATCATCCTCTCCTCATATGAGAAGCGAGAGAACTGTTACTAAAGAAATGTTAGATGTAATAATTGCTCTTATTCCAACAGGACTCGTAGGAGTTTACTTTTTTGGAACAAAAGCACTAGCTTTAATCCTAGCATCAGTAATAAGCTGTGTAATAGCAGAATTTATTTCTAACAAGGTTATGAAAAGAGATTCATCAATAAATGATTTATCAGCAGTAGTTACAGGCTTACTTTTAGCCTACAATATTCCAGTAACAATGCCAATTTGGCAAACAGTTATAGGAGCTGTATTTGCTATAGTAATTTGTAAGCAATTTTTCGGTGGAATAGGTCAAAATATTGTAAACCCAGCACTTGGAGCAAGGGCATTTTTACTTGCATCTTGGTCAAAGAATATGTCAAATTACGTAGCTCCTGGAAAAGTTTCTGCAGTTTCAGCAGCAACTGTTTTATCAGGTGGAGATAAACCAGCCCTACTAGATATGTTTATAGGTAATATGGGAGGATGTATTGGAGAAGTTTCAACCCTTGCTATATTATTAGGAGCAGCATACCTAGTATTTAGAAAAGTTATTTCATTAAGAATACCTGCAGTATACATAATAACAACAGCAGTTTTATTGATAATTTTCAATAAGTCTGTAGATGGAATACTTGAGCAATTATTATCAGGTGGACTTATGCTTGGAGCATTTTTCATGGCAACTGACTATACAACAAGTCCAGTAACTAAAAAAGGAGAGATAATATTTGCCTTTGGATGTGGACTTATAACTTCACTTATAAGAGTTTATGGAGGATATCCAGAAGGTGTTTCATATTCAATTTTATTAATGAACTTATTAGTTCCTCTTATAGATAGTAGAACAATGCCTAAGGTATTTGGTGTAGCTAATAAAGGGGTAAAAGATGAATAAAGCATTAAAATTAGGAATTAAATTATTAATAATTACAGCTGTATCAGCTTTGGTATTGGCCTTTACAAATTCAGTTACAGATCCAATTATTAAAAAAGCTGAAAAAGAAAAACTAAATGAATCATTAAAAATAGCATTTCCAGATGGCAAAAGCTTTGAAGAAGTAAAAGGAAAATTTCCTGATTCAGTAAAAGGAGTTTATAAGGCTGACGGAGATAAGGGCTATGTATTTGATGTAAATGCCAAGGGTGGATACGGTGGAGATATTGAATTTATCGTTGGTGTTGATAAAGATAACAAATTAACAGGATTCAGTCCTTTAAAACATTCAGAATCTGCTGGATTTGGTCTTCAAATGGAAGAAGATTGGTTCAAAAAAGGAGTTAAGGGTGTAAGCATGGATAAAAAAGTTGGAGCATCTGAATCTGGATCTGAAAATGAAATTGTTGGAATTTCAGGAGCTACATATTCAACAAATGCTATTTTAAGCGGAATAAATACAGCTCGTGATGTTTTAAAGGAAATTAAGTAGGAGGTTAAAAATGGAAAGACAAACGGGAAAACCAATTGATGTTCAAAAAGAAAAAGAAAAAAGAAAGAAAAAATCTCCTAATTTATTAAAAGTTTTTAAAGACGGTATATTTTCAAATAACCCTGTATTTGTACAAATGGTAGGTATGTGTTCTGTACTTGCTATTTCATCATCACTTTCAAATGCGATTGGAATGGGAGCTGCAGTAATATTTGTACTTACACTTTCAAACTTGGTAATATCTGTTTTGAGAAATTTTATACCTGATGAAGTAAGAATACCAGCCTTTATTGTTGTTATTGCATCATTCGTAACAATGGTTCAAATGATAATAAAAGCCTACTTACCAGCACTTGACCAATCACTGGGAATTTTTATTCCACTTATAGTTGTAAACTGTATTATTCTTGCAAGAGCTGAAGGTTTTGCATCACAAAATGGACCAATTGCATCAATAATTGACGGACTTGGACAAGGTTTGGGTTATACTGTTGCCATTTCAATTCTTGCAGCTATTAGAGAATTGTTTGGAAATGGTACTTTACTAGATAATAGAATAATTCCTGAAGATTTTACAATTGGATTTTTAATTCAACCAGCATCTTCATTTATTATCCTAGGAATCATGTTTGCAGTAGCTAATGCTATTTCAAACAAGAAGAAAAATAATAAGTAGGAGGGAATTATGTCAAATTTATTTTCAATAATTATTGCATCAATTTTTGTTAATAACTATGTATTAGGACAATTTTTGGGAATTTGTCCAACTCTTGGTGTAACAAGCAAGGTAGAAACTGCCAAGGGAATGGGAGCTGCAGTAATTTTTGTAGTTACCTTATCATCAATTATCACTTGGGTTATCCAATACTACATACTAGATCCTTTAAAAATTGGATATTTGCAAACAGTAGTATTTATTTTGGTAATTGCTTCATTAGTTCAAACTGTAGAAATGATAATGAAAAAATCTATGCCAAATCTTTATGAGGCTCTTGGTGTATATTTACCATTAATTACTACTAACTGTATTGTTCTTGGTGTTGCTATTAAAAATATAAATGAAAATTATAATTTATTAGAAACAACTATAAATTCAGCTGCAGCTGCAGTAGGATTTTTAATAGCTTTAGTAATACTAGCTTCTATAAGAGAAAAAATCGAAGATAACGACTTGCCAGAAGCTTTCAAGGGTGGACCTATTACATTAATAACTCTAGGTCTAATGTCAATTGCCTTTATGGGCTTTGCAGGATTAGCATAGAGGGAGAAAATAATGAATAATATATTAATTCCAACACTTGTATTAGCTGTTTTAGGTTTTGTTCTAGCAAGCTTATTGGGTGTTATAAGTAAAAAATTTGAAGTTGAAACTGATCCAATTGTGGAAAGGGTAAGAGAAGCTCTTCCAGGGGCAAACTGTGGAGCTTGTGGATATCCTGGATGTGATGGATGTGCAAATGCAATTGCAAAAGGGGAAGCTGCTGTTTCTGCTTGTGTAATTGGTGGACAATCTGTAACAGATGCTGTTGCTAGTGCTATGGGAGTAGAATCTGCAGGTGCTGGTGAAAAGAAAGTTGCAGTTGTAAAATGTAATGGTACATGCGAAAATGCAAAAGACTTATATGATTATGCTGGTCTTGAAGATTGTAGAGCACAAATTGCACTTTTCGGCGGAAAAAAAGCCTGCAATTATGGTTGTGTTGGATGCGGTTCTTGTGTTAAAGCTTGTGAGTTTGATGCTATACATATGGTTAATGGGGTAAGTGTAGTTGATAAAGAGAAATGTGTAGCTTGTGGAGCTTGTGTTAAAATTTGTCCGAAAAATATAATAGACCTTGTTCCTTATTCACAAAAAGCAATTGTAAAATGCTCATCACATGATAAAGGAAAAGATGTTAGAGGAAATTGTAAAGTTGGATGTATTGGTTGTTCAATTTGTGCAAGGACTTATCCTGAAGGATTTGCAATGGACAATTTCTTATCTAAAGAAAAAATTTCAGATAATTTAGATATTGAACTATTAAAACAAGCTGCTGAAAAATGTCCAGCTAAATGTATAGATGTAGAATAAAATTATGATCACCGATTATTTTCGGTGGTCTTTTTTTATTAAATTGACATCGATATATTTTAAATGATAAACTCTAATAAGAGGTGTTTATGAAAGTTAAAAGAAAAGATATAATAGTTGTTGTATTACTTTTAGTTTTAAGTATATTTATGGCTTTTTTTGTGCAAAAATTTAAATCTGATCAAAATGGAAGCTATTTGAGAGTAGAACTTAATGGAAAAGAATATGGCAAATATCCTCTAAATAAAAATAAAACTTTTAAGATTAAAGTTGATAATGATGAATATAATGTAGTTGAGATAAAAAATGGAAAGGTTAAGATGATAGAGGCAAATTGTAGGGATTTGATTTGTACTCATATGCCAAAAATTAGTAAGGTTGGGGAGACTATAGTTTGTCTACCTCATAGACTTATCTTAGAAATTGTCAATGATGATACAAATGATGATGAAATTGATAAGGTGGTTAAATGAATAAAAAATATTTGAAAATTTATATGAATTTAGCACTTTTAACAGCTTTATCTCTTGCTATTTCTTTGATTGAATCTATGGTCCCAATGCCAGTGCCAATTCCTGGTGCGAGATTGGGATTTTCTAATATAATAATATTAATTGCTATTTATTTTTATGATTATAAAAAAGCTTTGACTGTTAGTATTTTAAAATCATTTTTATTGGTTTTGATTACAGGTTCAGTAATGAGCTTTTTTTATTCGATTGTAGGTGCGATTTTTTCGACAAGTGCTATGTATTTTGCTATTAAAAAATTAGATGATGATTTTTCTCTAATAGGAGTTAGTGAAATAGGGGCATTTTCCCATAATTTAGGTCAAATTATAGTAGCTATATTTTTCATGCAAAATATTAAAATGTTTTATTATTTCCCGATTTTAGTATTTATTGGTATATTTACTGGATTTTTTGTTGGTTTAAGTACAGACTTTATGATAAAGCATTTGGAAAAAATTGGTGTTTTTAATGAATAAGAAGATTAAAGATTTAGATATAAGTCAAAGACCAAGAGAAAAACTTAAAAGTGAAGGATTTGATTGTCTAAGTGACGAGGAATTATTGGCTATTTTAATAGGGACTGGGTCTAAAAAGAAAAATGCCATTGAGCTTAGCAGAGAAATTTTCTCAAAATTTACTACTGACGAGCTCTTGTCAATTTCTATTGAGGAGCTTTCGACAGTAGAAGGAATTAAACTAGCTAAGGCTAGTAAGATTGTAGCATCAATTCAGCTTGGTAAAAGGCTTAGTGAAAAGATGGCTAATAAGAAAATTAGGCAAATAACTTGTGGTGACGATGTTTATGAACTTATGAAAAATAAATTTTTAGACACAAAAAAAGAACATTTCTATGCTATATTATTAGATACAAAAAATGTTATTATAAGTAAGGAATTAATATCTACAGGAGATTTGAATTCTTCTATTGTAAATCCTAGGGAATGTTTTATAGCTGCAGTTAGAAAGAGTGCTAATGCTATAATTTTTGTACATAATCATCCAAGTGGAAATTGTAATCCTTCTAGAAATGATAAAATAATTACAGATAGACTTGTTCAAGCTGGAAAAATTTTAGATATTAGTGTATTAGACCATATTGTTATTGGAAATGGTAAATATTTTAGCTTTAAAAAAGAGTGTTTAATGTAGGAGAAGAAGATGAAGTTTAGAATTAAGGCTGAAGATCTAGCTATAGATTTAGGTACTAGCAGTATAAAGGTTTTTAAAAAAGAGGATGGTGTTATAATCAATGAACCAAGCGTTTTGGTTTTGGACCATCAAAATAGGCAAATAAAAGCAATTGGCCAAGAGGCGAAAGATATGATTGGAAAGACTCCTGATGAAATTATAATTCAAAGACCGATTGAAAAGGGGGTAATTTCTGATTTTAATTTGACTGAAGCTATGCTTAATCATTATTTTCAACAGATAAACCCAGGTTTTTCTTTGTTACAATCAAGGGCAGTCGTTTGTGTTCCTAGTGGAATTACTGATATAGAACAAAGGGCTGTTGAAGATGCGGCTTTACATGCAGGAAGTAGGGATGTAATCATGGTTGATGAATCTCTTGCATCTTGTTTTGGAATAGGCCTAAGCCCAGAAGATCCAAGGGGAATTTTGGTTATAAATCTTGGTGCTGGAAATAGCGAGGTTTGTGTAGTTAGTTTAAATGGAATTGTGGCTAGTAAGACCTTAAAAATAGGTGGAGATGATATTGATAAAAATATCCAAACTTTTTTAAAGGAAAATAAAAAAATAGAAATAGGTTTAAACACTGCTGAAAAAATCAAAAAAGAAATACTATCTCTTAGAATCAAGGATAAAAATTTATCTATGGATGTTGAAGGAAGAGATTTATCAGATGCTAAACCAAAAAGAATTAAATTAAAAAGTGAAGAAATTGCAGCTTGTTTGAGTGAATTTGCAGATTCTTTGGTTGAAATGATATATCTCGTTTTAGAAAAAACTCCACCAGAGTTATCGAGTGATATTAAAAATGATGGTTTTATTCTAACAGGTGGAATGGCAAAGGTTAAGGGTCTTGGAGAATATATTGAAAAGAAAATTAATTTAAAGTCAAAAATATCAGAAAATCCTGAACTTGATGCTATAAAAGGTGCAGGACTTATCATGGAAAATCCAGATAGGTTTTTAAAATATCAAAGTAGGTAAGTATGTCATATAGAAGAAAAAAGAAAAGTAACAAATCTTTTATTATCACAATAATTTTATTGGTTTTATTAATCTTTGTATCAAGCATTTCTGATGGTTTGGTTAAAGCTGGTAATAATGCGGTTAATACTATATTTATGCCAGTAAATAAAATTTCGTATTCAATTTCATCTGAGTTGATTAAGGCTGTAGAAGATACAATAGGATCTAAGCAAACAAGGTCTGAAATCGAAAAGTTGAAAATTGAAAATAAAAATCTCTTAAAAGAAAATGCAAATTTAAATGAAATCATCAATAGAAAAGATTTTCTTAAGGCTGAAAAAAAGGCTATGAAAAATGAAAAATATGATTATATTAAGGCTCAAATAATCAGCTCTGATGTAAAAAGTATGCAAGAATCATTTTTTATTGATAAGGGAAAGAAAGATGGCTTAAAGGTTAATGATGTAATTTTACAGGCTATAGGTGATAGCGAATATTCTTCAGCTGTTATTGGAAAGGTTGTAAAAGTCAATGCTACTACAAGTAAGGTTGAAACTATCAAAAATTCATCAAATGATGTATCATTTATAAATTCTAGAAGTGGAGATTATGGGGTAATTGATGATTTTAAAAATAAAACCATATCAGGCTATATGTTAGAAGTTTCAAGCGATGCTAAAAAATCAGATATTCTTCTAACAAGTGGAATAGGTGGAGTTTATCCTAAAGGCTTATATTTGGGAGAAATTTCAAATGTTTATATGAGCAAGGATTCTTTGAGAAAAAATGTAAATATAGATTCTCCTGTTGATTTCACTCATTTGTATAGGGTTTTGGTTTTAAGAAGGTAAGGTGCTTATATGAATAAATTAAAAACATTTATAGTTTCATTAATATCTTTTATCTTACAAATAACTGTTTTTTCAAAGATAGATATATTTGGCGCTAATATAAATATAATTATTGGACTAGTTATTTCACTTTCTCTTATCTTAGGATCAAAAAGCGGGGCTTATGCCGGTCTTATAATTGGATTATTGGAAGATTTGATGTTTTCTAAAATAATTGGAATTAGGGCCTTATCATATTTTTTGATTGGCTATATTGTAGGAGATGAAAGATTTAGATTTAATAGTGACAAAAATACTGGATTAATTTTAAGTTTTGCCTTTACCATAGCTAATTTTATTTTTGTAAGCCTAATCACTTACTTATTTAAGTCAGATATGATTGTTATAAAAAATTATCTATTTTTACCACTATTGGTAGAAGCAGTATTAAACACTATAATTTATCTAGTTTATCATTTTATAGTGAAAAAATTAATGTATATTCCAACATATAGAATATAGGGGTGTAAGTTTTGAAAAAACAAAAAGAAAGTAGGATTACCCTATTACAAATTGTTTTTGCCTTGATGTTTGTGGCAGTATTTATAAAATTATTTATACTAATGATAAACCAAGGTGATCATTATAGGGACCTATCTGATAATAGAAAAGTTCAAGAAGTGGACGAAATAGCAAGTAGGGGAGATATTTTAGATAGAAATGGAAATATCCTTGCTACAACTGTTCCTTCATTTGCTGTGCAATTATACAAAGATCAATTAACAAATTTAGATGATAAAGAAAGAATTGATGCTGTAACTACCTTAGTTAATATATTAGAAGAAGCTGGAGTTAATTATCAAAATGATTTTGATATTAGATTAAATTCTTTTCAATATAAAACAACAGATGATTATTTTAAAGAAGAAAAATCTCCAGAGGATAAAATAGTAGATACTATAATAGATAATAATTTAATAAGAGAATTAGTAGAATCTACTAGTAATAAGAATGGTATAAAATATGAAACCATGAAAACAGCTCTTCTTGCCTTGAAAAAAAGAGGAATAGATATACCACTTTTAGTCAGCCAAAAAGATAGCGAGATAAAGCTAAGCTATAAAGATAATGCAAAAAGTAAATTAAAGTCTATAAATCACACAATAAACGAAGATCCAGTAGATGTTGTAGTTAGCGAAATTGGAGAAGATAAATCAGTAATAAGGAATATTCTTGAAAATAATCAAGCAAGAATTCTAGCTTATAATATATTAAAAGATAAAAATTTAGAGTCTAATGTTATTTTAAAAGATTATACCCTTGCTGCTGATGAAAAATTTATCCAAAAAAAGGCTAGCTTACATCACGGATATCCAGAAATAAAATTAAATACAAAGGCAAGCGATGATTTTTATAATATAGTCAAAAAAACTTCTATTAAAGAATTTTTAAAATCAGCATCCTTAAACGAAGATGACGGTTCTTACAAGATACCAGCAGATGTTTTGATAGAAAAGCTAGAAAATAAAGGTGTCTATGCAAATTTTACCACAGAAGTAAAGACAGAGACTAAGGATGATAAAAATATTTACTCTGTTGACTTAAATTTCAAAAACTCTCAAGCAGGAGACCCTGCCGAAGAATTAGCTAATCTTGCAGATAAACATCACTTGCTAAAAGATGTTGTTCTAGATAAGGATTTTAAATATTTAGCACAAAATGCAAATGTTAAAAATAGTGTATATCCTTCAATAGATATAAGTGATGACAAAATAGAAAAATGGGACTACACCTTTAATGTCGGTAAAAAAGATTTCTTTGAACATTATGCAAGTCTGGATAAAAATCAATCGAGAGATAAGGCTATAAAAAAATTATCAAAGGCTAAAGATGCAAAAGAAATTTTAGATTACATCAAAAAAGTCTCAAATATTAAAAATAATAATAAATATGAAGCCTGTGGGATTTTAACAATCGACAATATAATTAACAGGCAAGGCTCATATGGATTTAGGCCAATAAATTTAGTTTATAACCTTGATGAGTCTACAGTTCTAAGGATAGAAGAAAATATCGATAAGGCTAAGGGAATAAATGTTGCAACTATTCCTATTAGATCTTATCCAAACAGAAATCTCGCAAGTCACGTCTTAGGATACATGGGACCAATTGCTACAGATGATGAAGTAGAAAGATATGTAAATCAGGATTCTTATTTAAGAGATGAAATTGTAGGAAAAACCGGAATAGAAGAATCATATCAAGATACCCTAAGGGGGAAAAATGGAAAAAGTATAGTTACTGTGGATTCATCTGGAAATAGAATCCAAACTTTATCACAAATCCCATCAGAACCTGGAAATGATGTTTACCTAACTATTGATGCGAATTTGCAAAATCAAGCAGAAAAGTCACTAGCAAAAATATTAGAATCAATAAGAACTGGAAAGGCTTATACTTCTGAATATGGTGATTTTACACCTGAAAAATCAGCATCATATGCAACAAGTGGGGCTGTAGTTGTAAGTAATGTAAAAACTGGGGAAGTATTAGCAATGGCATCATATCCGAATTATGATCCAAATTTATTTTCTACAGGTATATCAGAAACTGATTGGGATAGCTTACAAGTTCCAGATAATTCTTCAGTAATAGAAGCTAGGCCTATGATGAACTTGGCTAGTCAAACTGCGGTGATGCCAGGTTCTACATTTAAGCTAGTAACATCCCTTGCAGCTTTAGAAAAAGGCTTAGACCCACAAAGATTAAACTACTGTAATGGCTTTATGGATATTGGGAACAAGAGATTTTCTTGCTTGATTTGGTCGACTACAGGTCAGACTCATGGTGAGGAAAATTTATATGGTGCAATAAGAGATTCATGTAACTATTATTTTTATTGTTTAGCATTAGGTGAGAATCCATCAACACATAAAAGTTTAGGAGTGAAATTAGAATTAAATGATATAAAAAAAGCTGCTGAAATACTAGGTTTAAATAAAACTACTGGGATTGAAATAAATATCCCACAAGAGACAGTTGGCAATATACCTTCAACCGAAAAAAAACTTGAAGTAACCAAGTCTATGATGAAAAAATATCTTGAAAAAGATTTGGCTAATTATATTAAGGGAAATACTAAAAAATCAAAAAAAGATATTGAAAATGATATATCTAAGCTAATTAAATTAGCTGACAATCCTAAGGCTGTAGATAGAGTGAGATTAGCGGAAATAGTTGATGGAATGGGATATGAGCCATTCAAAATCAAAAATGGTGATACAGCAGGGCTAGTAGATACATTAAAATATACTTTTTTAAATCAAGCTAAATGGGATATTACTGATATGTTAAATATTGTAATTGGACAGGGACAAAATTCATATACACCATTACAAATGAATAGGGTGATTTCAACAATATCAAATGGTGGATATTTAAATAAATATACTTTAATCAATCAGGTTAAAGACCATAACTCTAAAAATACTTTATTTAAAAATCAGGTTAAAAATAAAAAAATAAATATTAAAAATTTTAGATATTTAGAAGATATTAAACATGGAACATTATTAGTTGCACAAAATAATGCTATTTTGAATAAGATGCCATTAGAGGTTGGAGTGAAAACTGGAACAGCAGAAGTAGAGGGTAAAAATCCAGATGGTAGTGATTATGAGCCATATGCATGGATGGTTGGATTTGCTCCGTATGATGATCCAGAAATAGCTATTTCTATAATTTTAACTCAAGGTATTATTTCATCAAATGTTTCACCAGTATTCAGAGATATAGTTTGTAAATATTTTGATATAAAAATAAATCCTGAAGAGCAAAGTATTGTTGTTGATAAAAAAGATGACAATAAAGATGAAAACACAAATAAGCAGGATCAAAACAATATAGAAAATCAAGATAATATAGAAAATAATGAAAATACAAATGGAGAATAGTATGAAGGTATTTTTAATAAATTCGAAAAATCATAATGAAGGTAAATTTATAAAAGAACTTTCTGATAAACTATCTAAAGATAAATCCTTATTACTTCTTTCTTTTCAAAGACAAAAAGATGAAAATATAGAAGATTTATTCGATATGGGAGGGATGATCACATATGATATATGTGATTATTTCCTTGATATTGTTGGACTTGATAAGATTATCAAAAAATATAAGGGGAACTTAGATTTTGCAATATCACCCTTAGTTCAAGGAAAATATGATATAAAAAAAGAAGATATTGATAAGTTGTTAAAGGAAGTTTCAAAATATGATTATTTGATAATCTATAGTCTGGATTCAAAATTATTAGATGATAAAAAAGAAATTCAGATATTAAATGAAGAAGAATTGGAAAGGGAAATAAATTCAGATTATTTTTGTATAGAAAGTGATGATAAATATTTTGATATCAGAGAAAAAAGAGACTTAATACTTGGAAAATCTTCGAAATTTATCGGCCTAAAAACAAAAAATAATTCTTATGACAAGATAATTTCTAATTTATTAGAAGATAAGAAAGAAGAAATTGATAAAATCGGATTTTTTGAAAAATTAAAGAAGAAACTTGCCCAATGAAGTCTTTCGTATTCATAGATTACAAAGAAAAAGCCTTTGGAAAAATTATTGATAATAAATTATACGAATTTAAATTTTATTCACCATACCTATATAATATTTATAGGGCTAAGGTTGTGGGTAAAATTGATTCTATAAATGCTTATTTTTTATTATATGATAAGGACAAAAAGGCTTTTTTAAAATCTAATAAAAAATTTAAAATTGGAGATAGCCTAATAGGGCAAATCGTAAAAGAAGAATTTGACGACAAGCTTGCCACTTTTAGTGCTAACTTTAGGATTGAAAACCAAGATTATTTTTTATATAGGTTTAAAAATAAGGGCTATCCAATCTTAAAAAAAGGAAGAAAGAAAAATCCTAAGACTTATAAAGACCTTTTAGATATTAAAAATTCACTTATTGATGAGGAAAATTTTACACCTTCTCCAAAATTATTAAAAACCTATAATGAATTTGACTTATATTTAGAAGAGAACGAAGCTTACGACTGCAAAGAAGTTGATATAAGAAATAATAAAATAATTTATGATTGTCTAAAAACTATTGGTGATGAAAAAATATATAAGGATGACCTATCAATAATAATAAATAAATTAGAAACCTTATGTTTTGTAGATGTAAATTCCTCAAAGAAAAGATCTACAATGGATAAGGATGACTTTTATTATAAGGTAAATGAGGGCTTGATTGATTTCATTTTTTACAATTTAAAACTTAGAAATATTGGGGGGATGATTGTAATAGATTTCTTAAAGTCTTCTTTAAATGAAAAATTAGTAGAAAAAATAAATGAATGTTTAAAAAAATACTTCAAAATATATACTATTTACGGCTTTACCAATATGGGATTATTTGAAATATCTATAAAAAGAGAAGGCGAAAGCCTTATAAAAAAACTTAAAGAAAAAGAGCTTATCTAATCGATAAGCTCTAATTTTTTTCTATCAAAATTATCTACTATGTTTTCCTTATACTTTTTATTTAATCTTTTAATTCTATACTCAATCTGCATGGCCTTATTTTTGTTATTTACTTTTTTATAGAAAACAAGCTTGCAAGGCCTTCTTGCTCTAGTATATTTTGCTCCTTTTCCTTTATTGTGTTTATCTAACCTATTTTTAATATCATTGGTCCAACCAGTATATAGGCTATTATCAGAACATCTTAATATATAAACGTATGCGTCATCCATTAAAACAAATCACCCAAAACATTTTTAATAATATCGTAAGAAAATCCCTTAGATGCCAAAAATCTATAAAGCTTATTCTTGTCATCGGTACTTTCTTTTTTTCTAAGAGCAAAATTATAGGCTTTTCCATATTCCTCATCATAGGAAATTTGATTTAAATACTTATCAATAAGTTTGTCATCAATAAATTTGGCCTTTAACTTATACCTTATCTTGCCTTTAGACCAATTTGCTATAGATGATTTATCGTTAATATAAGACTTTACATAATTTTCATCATCAATCAATTTGTATTCATTCAAAAAATCAATAACCCTATCAATTGACTCAGAAGAATAATTTTTTTTCTTTAACTTATAAATAAGGTCATAAGAAGTCTTAGGCCTATAAGAAATTTGCCTTAAAGCTTCATTCTTGCATCTATTAAAATCATCCTCACTTAAAATTTTCTTATAAAGATCAAAATCTAAATCCTCATCTTTTGTAATATTTAAATCATTAAAAAAATCATAAGAAATATAAAAAAATTCCCTAGATATGGTAAGTTTTACCAGATTATACTTATCAGAATACTCAATATTTTCAACAATCATAAAGACTCAATAGCATTCATAACAATAGGAATTACCATTGATAGGGCAACAACTACAGCAAAAATTCTTAGAATTACTTTACTTTTAGATTTCTTTTTCATTAAATCACCTCTAAATCTCTCTTTCTTAACAGTATTTTACTATAAGTCTAATTTTTTGTAAAACTTAAAAAAATATCAAAAAAAAATTTGAAAAAAATTTTTGTTTATGGTATTATATTTAAGTCGAAAGAGACAGGCCATAGTAAATATAAAAAATTTTCAAAATTATTTTTAAATTTACTTGACAAGTGATTCAATTGGATGTATACTTATATAGTAAGTTATTATTTGGTGGGTATGGTCCAGTTGGTTAAGACACCTGGTTGTGGCCCAGGAGATCGAGAGTTCGAATCTCTCTACTCACCCCATATGCGGGATTGGCGGAATTGGCAGACGCGCTAGACTTAGGATCTAGTGAGATTTTCTCGTGAAGGTTCAACTCCTTTATCCCGCACCAGAAATTTTTAGACGTTGGAAACAACGTCTTTTTTTGTGCTCATTTTTACAAATTTTTTACTTTTTTATAACGATTTTATTACTTATCCTATGCTAGAATTATTAAAAGGAGAAGACTATGGTTGATAAAGTTATTGAAGTTAGGTCTTTGGTTAAAAGATACAAAAATTTTCTTGCTGTTGATAATTTAGATTTGGATTTGTATAAGGGAGAAATTTTGGGACTTTTGGGTCCTAATGGATCTGGAAAATCTACTACTATTTCTTGTATTCTTTCTTTGCTTAGCAATAATGGGGGATCTATTAAAATTTTTGGAGAAGAAATGACTCCTGATTCTTTTGATATTAAGGAAAAAATTGGTGTTGTTTTTCAAGATGTTGGTGTTTATGATGAGCTAAGTGTTTATGAAAATATAGATTATTTTTGCGCTTTATACATAAAAGATAAAAATAAAAGAAAAATTCTCGTAAAAAATACAATAGATCTTGTTGGTCTTGGTGATTTTGTTAAATTTAAACCTAAGCAATTATCTGGTGGGCTTATAAGAAGGCTAAATATAGCTTGTGGAATTTCTCACAAACCTGATTTAATTATTTTTGATGAGCCTACTGTTGCAGTTGATCCTCAATCTAGAAATAATATTTTGGAAGGAATAAAAAAATTAAATAAGGAAGGGGCTAGCATTATCTATACTTCTCATTATATGGATGAGGTTGAAAGTATCTGTGATTATATAGTTATTCTTGATAAGGGGAAAATAATAGCAAAAGGTGATGCTGAGAGTTTAAAAGATATCATTGATTTAAAGGAAAAAATTTCTTTTGAATCTGATGATTTATCAGATGACTTGATTGAAAAAATAAAAGCTATGGATTCTTTGATTGATTTTTCTATAAAGGGGAGAAATTGCAAATTAAGTTTTTCTAAAGATTCAAATATTTTAAATCTTGTTGATATATTAAATTCATGCAATACAAAATATGACCATTTAAGTTCAAGTAGACCTAGTTTAAATGATGTATTTCTAGAATTAACTGGAAAAGAATTGAGGGATTAGTATGTTCTTACATAGTTTTAAAAATACTTTTAAAATTTTAATTAGGGATAAGACTCTTATTTTTTGGTCTTTAATCTTTCCTCTAATCTTGGGGTTTTTCTTTAATATTGCTCTTGGAAATATAAAAAATTCTATGAAATTTGAGCCTATAAATGTTAGTGTAAAAGATGGTTTAAGAGATGATAAATATTTTGATGATTTCTTAAATAAATTAGAGAAAGAAAAAATATTTAAGCTGCATGATGAAAAAAATATGGATGATGAAAAAATAATTGCTTACATAAAAGATTATGATAAAGTCGAGTTAAAAAAATCTGGTCTATATGAATCTATCGTAGAAAGCGTAATGAATGCTTATTTAAGAAAAGGCATGATGGCAGAAAAAATTTTTAGAAAAAATCCTAATTTTAATTCTAAGATTTTAACTGAAAGTTCAAACTATATAATAGATAATTCAAAGAAAAATATTGATATTGTTAATACATTTTTCTATTGCCTAATAGGTATGCAAGCTTTGTATGGCTTTAGTTTTGGACTTTTGATTATTTATAGGTATGAAGCAAACCTATCAAGTCTTGCAAAAAGAAATGCCATAGCTCCTATAAAAAAATCCGTAAGCCTTTTAGCTTCAATTTTAGCAGGATTTATAATAAATTTTTCCATAGTTTTATTTACAATTTTATTTTTTAATAAAATTTATAAAATAGATTTTTCTAGTAAGCTTATTCCATTAATTTTTCTTATTGGACTTGCTAGTTTATTTGGTGTTTTGGTTGGTGCTTTGATTGCTTTATCAAATAAATCGAGCATAGAAGTTAAAAATGGTATAGGAATAGCTATAAGTATGGTTTTTTCATATTTTGCTGGAATGATGAATTCGGACATGAAAATAATGGTTCAAGAAAATTATCCAATAATAAACAAACTTAACCCAGCATCTTTAATTAATGATGGTATTTACAGTCTTTATTATTATGATAATTTGGACAGGTATTGGGAAAATATTAAATATTTATTATTTTTAACTTTGCTATTTGGATTAATTTCTTATTTGTTAACAAGGGGTAGGCAATATGACAGTATTTAAAAATTATTTCAAAATAATAAGAGGCCATACTAAGGCTATAGCCTTATACACAATAATTTTCATGTCCTTACTTATATTTTCTAATTCTACTAATACCAATACCAATGTTTATAAAAAAGAAAAGGCAAAAATTTATATAGAAGATTTATGTCAAAGTGATTTATCAAAATCTTTTATTACCTATATGGAAAAAGAAAATAAAATTGTTGATCTTAAAGGAAAAAATATTGACGATAATTTATTTTATGAAATAGTAACAGCTTATATAAAAATTCCAGAAAATTTTGATAAAGAAAAAAAGGTTGAGATAAAAAAGAGTCAAAGTGCTAAGCATTATCAATATGTAAAAGAATCAGTAAATTTATATTTGGATCAAATTTCAGCCTATGAAAAAGCAGGTTTTACTACGAAAGATGCAATAAAAAATACGAAAAAAGATTTTCAAAAGAAAGTAAAAATTTCCTTAAAAAAAGATAAAGGACCAGTATTGCCAGAAAGGACTTTATTTTTCTTTAATTTTTTATCCTACGTGTTTTTAAGTCAAATAATTTTGGTAGTATCCTTAGTAAGTCTAACATATAAAAATAAAAATATTAAACAGAGAAATATGATTTCTCCTATGAGTAAGACGAAAATAAATTTTCAAATACTTTTGGCAAATATTTCTTTTGCACTTTTTTCGTGGTTTCTTTATATGCTAGCTTTTTTCATTTTAAATAGAAAAGTAGACTTATCAAATAGAATATTGTATTTAATGATAAATTCCTTGGTCTTTGCCCTATCCACAGTTAGTATTGCTTCTTTTATATCTAAACTAATAAATAATACTAATATCATGATGGCTGTAATGAATATTTTTTCTCTTGGCTCATCGTTTTTAACAGGTGTTTTTGTTCCTCAAGAGATTTTAAGTAAAAATGCTCTTTTATTAGGACAAATATTTCCAAGCTTTTATTATGTAGCAAATAGTAATATGATAGCAAATGATTTTACAAAAGAAATGTTTTTTAATAATATCCTTGTCCTTGTTGGTTTCGCTATAATTTTTTCTATAATAAGTTTAATATTAGATAAGTTTTTAATTTTTGATAGGTCTAAAAATTTATAAATTTCCTAAGAGGATTTATTTGTTTAAATTTGGGTATTTATTAATATAGTAAACTATCTAATAAATTTTAATAGCATATAACTTTATCAATATTTAAAAATAGTATATAATTTTACTAATAGGAGGAAAAGTTTTGCGAGATATTAAAAGAGTAGTTTTAAAATTAAGTGGTGAAGCACTTGCAAAGGATAAGGGATTTGGTTTTGATGACGAAACTATTGATCTTATCTGTGAAAATATTAAAAGAGCCAAGGACAAGGGGTTAGAAATTGCCATAGTTGTTGGTGGTGGAAATTTCTGGAGAGGAAGAAGCGGAAAACATATTGAAAGAGCAACTAGCGATACTATAGGTATGCTAGGAACTGTAATGAATGGTTTAAGACTTCAAGATACTTTAGAAAAAATGGGAATTGAAACAAGGCTTATGACAGCTATTAATATGCAAGAAGTTGCAGAGCCTTATATAAGAAGAAGGGCTGTAAGACATCTTGAAAAGGGAAGAATTGTTATTTTTTCTGCAGGAACAGGATTACCATATTTTTCAACTGATACAACAGCATCTCTTAGAGCTTTGGAAATTGGCGCTGACATGATTTTATTAGGTAAAAAAGGTACTGACGGAATTTATGATAAAGATCCTAATAAATTCGATGATGCCATCAAATATGAAAAATTAACCTATAGTGAAATTTTACAAAAAAGATTAACAATTATGGATTCTACAGCTACTAGTTTGTGTATGGATAATGAAATGCCAATTCTTGCTTTTGGAATCGATAATCCAGAAAATTTGGTTAGGATAGTTGAAGGAAAAGATATTGGAACAATTGTAAAGGAGAGTTTTGATGTACGATAAAATTATTAAAGATACAGAAAGTGCTATGAAAAAGGCTTGCGAGTCTTTTGAAATTAGAATTTCTAAAATTAGAGCAGGAAGAGCCAATGATTCAATTTTGGATGGATTAACATTTTCATATTATGGATCTCAAACACCTATTAATCAAGCTGCTACAATTTCTACACCAGAACCAAGACTTTTAGTTATCAAACCTTGGGATAAGTCAAATATTAAAGAAATTGAAAAGGCTATTAATAAGTCTGATATCGGTATTAATCCACAAAATGATGGAGAAGTAATAAGACTTCCATTTCCAGCTTTGACTGAGGAAAGAAGAAAAGATTTAACAAAACAAGTTAATGATTATTCTGAAGATAGTAAGATTCAAATTAGAAATATAAGAAGAGATTCTTTGGATGTTGCAAAAAAAGGAGAAAAATCAGCTGACTTAACAGAAGATGATTTATTCTCAATAGAAGAAGATATTCAAAAAATCACTAAAAAATATATAGATAATATTGAAAAAATAGCAGAAAATAAAAACAAAGAATTACTAGAAGTATAAGTGAATAAATTTGATAAGTTAAGGGCTTTTTTAAATAAAGATATAGGCATAAGAAAGATTAATTCAAATATATTATCCTTATTTTTAAAGCAATTAAGCCTACTTATTGACTCATCGGTATCTATATACGATAGTCTAATGATTATAATTGACCAAAGTCTTGACAAAAAATTAAACAAGGCTTTGGTCAAAGTATCCTTAGCATTAAAAGATGGACATGGAGCTTATGAAGCTTTCTTAAAAGAGGAAAAATCTTTTGGTCCAATTATTACAGCCTTTATTAAAAGTGGAGATGCAAGTGGTAAAATGCCTGAAATACTCGATGAGTTATCAGGATATTTGACCGAAGAAAGCAAATATAAAAATAAAATTATAGAAGCGCTAATTTATCCTATAATTTTATTAGTTGTTACAATTGTTGTAGTTATTATTATACTTATAAAAGTTTTGCCTACTTTTATAGAAGTTTTTGAGGATAATGGGACAAAGCTTCCTAAGTCTACAAAAATTCTTTTAGAAAGCTCATCATTTATAAGTGAAAATGGCCTATACATACTTTTATTTGTATTGATTTTTGTATTTTTAATTTTCTTACTTAGGCAAAGAGAAGATTATAGGTTTAAAATCGATAAATTTTTGTTTAATAGTATATTTTTTAATAAGTTTAGGATGATAAATATAGAATATAAGATTACATCCTTGTTATTTATTTTAAAAAAAGGTGATATAGATATAATTGAGAGTATAAATATAATAAAAAAATCTTTTAAGAATTTATATCTTAGATATATTTTAGATAATGTTCAATACAGTCTAGAATTAGGAAATTCCTTGTCAGATTCACTTGAAAATGAAAATGTTTTTACAAAATTATTTATAGCTATGATAAAAGTTGGGGAAGATAGTGGAGATATGGTTGGATCTCTAAAAAAGGCAGCAGACTATTATGCCAACGAATACATATATAGGTTAAAAAGACTTTCAAGTATGGCTGAACCATTTTTGATTTTATTTATGGCTTTGCTTGTAGGTTTTGTTGTTTTTTCGGTTGCTATTCCCATGTTTGATTCAGTTAATAATGTTAATTTTTAAGGAGCAGTCTATGGTAAAAAAATTAAAAAGTAAAAAGAAAGCTTTCACATTAATTGAACTTATTATAGTAATTGCAATTATAGCCTTACTTGCTGCAATTGCTATACCAAAATACAAAATGTCAAAAGAAAAAGCTGCAATTACTGCCCATAATGCAAATATTTCAATGCTAAAAACAGCAGCTAGTTTAAAATTAAATGAATCTAGTTCGAGTGATGAAACTATAGAATGGTCAGATGGGAAAGGTGATTATAAAAATTATATAGATAAATGGCCAAAAGTTCCTAAAGGATTAAAAGATATAAAAGCTGACAAATATACAGTTACAATAAATCCGAAAGATTCATCAATAATCATAAATCCAGGTCCTATAGAATGATTTATTTATTTTATTTTTTTATAGGAAGTATTTTTGGATCATTTGCCCATCTTGCATGTCAAAGGTCAATAAAAGGAGAAAATATTGCCTTTCCACCAAGTCATTGTACATATTGTAATAAAAAAATATTAAAAAGAGACTTAATCCCTATAATTTCTTATTTATTTTTAAGAGGAAGATGTAGGTTTTGCCACAAAAAGATCCCGATTTCATATCTAATTTGTGAAATAGTAGGGGGTCTTTTATTTATATTTGCATTTAAAAAAAATTGTGGGATTCAAGGAGTTTTTATATTTTTATCCCTACTAATTGGATTAATAGTTTCAATTATAGATTTTAAAACATTAGAAATACATATGGTCTATCTTTATATTCTAGGATTTATAGGGCTAATTTATAGGATATTTTATATTAAAAATTATTTAGGACTTATAAAAATATTTCTTATATTTAGCCTTTTATTTCTAATAATATATTTTTTATCGAAGAAAAATATAGGAGATGGGGATTATTTTTTCTATATATCTTTATTTTTATTTTTAGAAAATGAAAAAATAATATACTTATTATTAGTATCGGTTTGGATAGGGGCCATACCTGCAATTTTTCTTGCTATAAAAAATAAAAGTACCAAAATAATAATGCCTTTTTGCCCTTATATATTTTTAGCCTACATAATAGCACTTTTGTGAGGAAGATATGAAAAAAAGAGCTTTCACCCTAATAGAACTTATAATTACACTAGCTATAATTTCAACGATAGCAAGCCTAATAATGATAAAAACAGGGATAATATCAAAATTTGAAGAGAAAAAAGAAATAGAAAATCTAATATCCGATTTTAATTATTGTAGGGAGAAATCTTTAGCAAGTGGGAATAATTTTGAAATCCAAATTAAGGATGATAAATACAAAATTATAAAATATGCAGACAATAGCCTGGTAAAAGAAGTTGACTTAAAATATATTAGTCCATTTAACTCTTATAGTTTGATTTTCAAGCCGACAGGAAGTGTTGAAAAAGCAAAAACTTTAGCCTTTTATTCAAAGTATTATAAATATAGGATAATAGTTTCGCCAATAGCGGGGAGGATAAGAAGTGAAAAAGAAAAAAGGATTTACCCTAATTGAAATCATAATAAGTCTTGCCTTAATAGGAATTATAAGCCTATATATACTTCCTTCTATTTTTTCTGTCTATAAAAATTCTAAAAAGATAAAGGATGATTCTAAATCATTATTTATAATGCAAGAAGTATTGGAAAGATCAAAAGAAAGAGAAATAGGCCAATATGAAGATGAAATAGATGGAATTAAAATTTATACAGAAATAAGTCCTTATAGCAAAAATTTGAAAATTGTAGAGGTGAATAATTCTAAATATAAACTAGAAGTGGTGGTCAAAAAATGAGAAAAAGAGGATTTACCCTTATAGAATTAATATGTGTTCTTGCAATTTCCTCTATTCTTATTCTTTTAATAGATAATATAGTAAAAACCAACTTGTCTATAAGTAAAAAAACTTATGAAGAAGAATTATCCTACAAAAATTCGACCAATTGTATACTTTATATAGAAAATATTATAAGAAAAGCAGACAAAATTATAGATATAAAAGATGAAGAAAATTTTAAATTAGAAATTAATGATGGCGATAAGACATCTACATATAGGTTTGGCCAAGAAGAAAATACGCTTTATGTATACATAAATAATATAAATTCATCAAGTCTTAATGAAGCAAAAATTCCTATAGGATTTTGTAAATCATCTAAAATATCCTATGATAAAAAAGACAAGGCCTTTACTATAGCTATAGATTTTTATGAAAAAGATAAAAATTCAAAATATAGAACTTATATTAGGAGGCTAGAATGAAAAAAAGAGGATTTTTATCAGTATATGTACTTTTAATCCTTGTTTTACTATCAATTAGCCTAAGTTTTATCTACAACCAAGCAGTAAATAATCAAGATTCAAACAAGGACATATACAATAGAAAAAAAGCAATCTACAAAGAAGAATCTATCTACTCAATAATTTTTGATGATAAGGAAAATTTAATAAAAACATTAGAAGAAGTTGATAAAATCAATGATCATTCATGGCATCCTTACAATATAAAATATTTTAATCAAATTGAGAAATTTAGGTGTAAAAAAATATCTGATACATATTTCTCTATAAATAGTGTAAATGAAATAGGTGATTCAAGAGCTGAATTACAAGTGTTATTATACTTAAAAGAAAAATATGAATTAAAAGAAGAAGAAAAAATTATTTTAGCTGATAAATTCGATGAGTTTTATAAAAATATAAAATTTAAGACAAAAAAATTTAAAGAATACGAAAATTATCAGATAAAAAATGATAGTGAAAATACTTTTTTAAAGATTAATAAAAACTTAAATATAAAAGATAAAAAAGAAAAATCAAATGAAATATCTGATGAAAAAAATCAAGAAAAAAATGAGAGTAACTTAAAAAACAAAGAGGAAAATTATTCCAAAAAAAGTAAAGCACCGATAAGAATTAGTGGTATAGTAATAATTGGAAATGATTTAATTTTGGAAAATGATTTGATTTTGGATGGTTTACTTATAATAAAAGGTGATATTATTTCAAAAAATAAAAGTAAGCTTACCATAAATGGACAAATAATATCAGAAAATGATTATTCTAATTTAGTAAAATATTCATACGATAAGGATAAAGCTTTAAATTATATAAATGACATAGAAAATCCAAAATATATAGAAATTAAATCGAAAAAAGTATTTTAATGGAGGAATAAATGAAAATATTAGTTATCAACTGTGGGTCTTCATCCTTAAAATATCAATTATTTGATATGGACAATGAAGAAGTTTTAGTAAAGGGGCTTGTAGAAAGAATTGGAATTGACGGATCAAGGCTTAAACAAGAAAAAGGCGAAGACGAATATATTATCGAAGAAGATATGAAAGACCATACTGAAGCTGTAAAACATGTATTTGATGCAATAACTGATAAAGAAAATGGTGTAATATCAGACCTATCAGAAATTGATGCAGTAGGACATAGGTTTGTTCACGGTGGAGAAAAAATTACAAAATCAGTTGTAATTGATGAAAATGTAAGAGAAGCTGTAAAAGAATATTCAAAATTTGCACCATTACACAACCCAGCAAATATGATGGGACTTGAAGCATGTGAGAAACTTCTTCCAAATGTAAAAAATGTTGCAGTATTTGATACAGCATTCCACCAATCAATGCCAGAAGAAAACTTCCTATACGGAATTGATTATAAATATTATGAAGATCAAGCAGTTAGAAAATATGGTTTCCATGGAACAAGCCATGATTTCATAACACAAAAAACAGCTCAAGTTTTAGAAAAAGATCAAAAAGATTTAAATATGATTTCTTGCCACTTAGGAAATGGATCTTCAATTTGCGCGATTAAAGAAGGAAAATCTTTTGATACAACAATGGGACTTACTCCACTAGAAGGACTTGTAATGGGAACAAGAAGTGGTGACTTAGACCCAACTGTTGTAACATTTTTAATGAATGAATATGGTTACGATACTAAAAAAATGGATAATGTATTAAACAAAGAATCTGGAGTTTTAGGAGTATCAGGAGTTTCATCAGATTTTAGAGATCTTGAAAATGCAGCAAATGATGGAAATAAAAGAGCAGATATAGCCTTAAAAATGTTTGCTAACAGAGCAAAAAGATATATAGCAGGATACATGGCAGAAGTTGGAAATGTAGAAGCTATTGTATTTACAGGTGGAATTGGAGAAAATTCTATAACAATGAGAGAAAGTATAATGGAAGGTTTCGAACAATTTGGTATTAAAATTGATCCAGAAAAAAATAATGTTCGTGGCGGATGTCATTTAGTTTCTACAGATGATTCTAAAGTTAAGGTATTTGTTATAGCAACTAACGAAGAATTAATGATTGCAAGAGACACTAAAAAACTAGTTTAACTTGACAATTTTAACATTTACTTATATAATGTTTAAGATTGCTAAAACTCATAACTAGGAGGTGTTAGAATGGCAGTACCTAAGAGAAGAACATCAAAAACAAGAAAAAATAAAAGAAGAGCTTCAGCTTACAGATTAAATAAATCATCTTATGTAGAGTGTCCAAATTGTCATGAACCAATGTTACCACATAGAGTTTGTCCAAGCTGTGGTTATCATAAAGGCAAAGAAGTTCTTGAGTTAAATTAAGATAGTGGTAACACTATCTTTTTTTATTATCAAAAATAAGGGGAAATTATGAAAATAATTATAGATACTTTTGGAGCAGATGATGGGATTGGAATTCCTATAGAAGGTGCAATTGAAGCTCTAAAAACTAAAGAATTTATACCATGTTTTTCTGGTGAAAAAGAAAAAATAGAAAAAATAATTGATGGTAGAATAAAATCTTATGAGATAATTGATGCTAAAGAAAAAATAGAAAATAATGAAGACCCGGTAAGGGCTATTAGAAAGAAAAAAGAATCAAGTCTTGTCAAAGGATTTAATAAATTAAACGAAGACGGTTATGATGGCTTAGTTTCTTCTGGTTCTACTGGAGCAATTCTTGCTAGTGGACTTTTTATTTCTGGAAGAATAGAAGGTATTAAAAGAGCCTGCATAGCAACAAGTCTTCCAACTTATGAAAATACAAGTCTTTTGTTAGATACAGGAGCTAATATGGATTGTAAGGCAGAATTTTTAAGAGAATTTGCAATTATGGGCCATGTATTTGCTAAAAATGTTTTAAATATAGAAAATCCTTCAGTATCTTTATTAAATGTAGGAATTGAAGAACATAAGGGAAATAAATTATCTAAGGAAACTTATAAATTATTAAAGGAATCTTCCCTTAATTTCGTTGGAAATATTGAAGCAAGAGATTTATTTACAGGAAAAACTAATATAATTATAGCTGATGGCTTTGATGGAAATATAGCTATAAAAACAGCTGAAGGAGTAATAAGTCTTTTTAGTAAAGAAATAAAAGATGCGATTTATAAGTCGGTTAAAACAAAAATTGGTGGAGCATTAATAAAAGATAGCTTAAAAGAGAATTTATCAAAATATAATTCTGATGGTATTGGTGGAGCACCACTTTTGGGGGTAAAACAATATGTATACAAGGCCCATGGAAATTCAAACAAAAGAGCATTTGCCTCAGCAATTCTTGGTTTAATAGATTATATAAATACAGATACAATAGAAAAAATTAAAGGAGAATTAAAATGATAAGAGATGAATTATTAGAATTAGTAAGGGAAAATTTAGATATAGATGTGGATGAAGTAGATTTTGATAAGGCTATTTCAGATTATGATATTGATTCAATAGATATGTTAGATTTTATCATGGCTATTGAAGACAAATATGATATAGAATTTTCTGATGACGAACTAGATGAAATTGAAAAATTTTCAGATGTAGTATCCTTAATAGAAAGCAAAAATTAATGACAATAAGCAAAGAAAGAAAAGAAGAATTAGAAAAACTTGAAGAAAGTATTGGCTACAGCTTTAAAAACAAAAATTTAATTGATGTAGCCCTTACTCATTCTTCTTATATAAACGAAAGTAAAGATAAAAATAGATCTTCTAATGAAAGGTTAGAATTTTTGGGAGACAGCATTTTGGATTTGGTGGTTAGCGAAGAATTATATAAAAATCACAAGTCATATCCAGAAGGAAAACTTACAAAAATTAGGTCAAGAATTGTTTGTACATCTTCTTTTTCAAAGGCAAGCGAGAAATTTAATCTTTCTTCTTATTTGTTATTTGGAAAAGGTGAAATTAGCCATAATGGTAGGGAGAAAAAGTCTGTAAAGGCTGATACCTTTGAAGCTTTTTGTGCTGCGATTTATCTTGATGCAGGATATGCTTTTTTGAAAAACTTTTTGATGGAAAATTATTATCAAACTGTAAAAGAACTTTTAGAAAATGACCTACTTTTTATTGATTATAAGACAAAATTACAAGAATATTTTAATAAAACAAATAGGACAATTTTAAAATATAAACTTGCAAAAGAAGAAGGCCCTGAACATAACAAGACATTTTATATGGATGTTTATGCTAAAAACAAAAAATTAAGCACAGGAAAAGGAAAAAATAAAAAAGAAGCAGAACAAATGGCTGCGATGAAGGCTTATAAGAAGTTAAACTATGAGTAAAAAAGAATATATAATACCAATCTTTATACCGTTTTTAGGTTGTCCCCATGATTGTGCTTTTTGCAATCAGGTGAAAATTACGAATTATAAAGATAGTATAAATAAAGAAAATACCATAAAGCAAATTGACCAATACTTATCCTATTTTCCGAATAATGATAATCCAAAAGAAATTGCATTTTTTGGTGGATCATTTACAGGTCTTGAAACAGATGTCATGATTTCTTATCTTGAAATTGCTTTAGCTTATAAAAAGAAGGGAATTATTGATAGAATCAGATTATCTACAAGGCCTGATTATATAAATAATTCTATTCTTGATATATTAAAAGAATATGAGGTTGATGTAATAGAACTTGGTATTCAATCTCTTGATAATGAAATATTGAATGCTAATGAGAGAGGACACAGTAGGGAAGATTCAATTAGGGCAAGTAAATTGATAAAAGAATATGGCTTTAAATTAGGCCATCAAATTATGCCAGGTCTTTACAAGGATACTTATGATTCAGCAATAAATACAGGACTAGAATCTATAAAAATGAATCCGGATATGGTAAGAATATATCCTACCTTGGTTATTAAAGATACAAAACTTGAGAAATTATATAAAGAAAATTTATATAAGCCTTTGACATTAGATGAAGCAATTGACATTTCTAGTAAGCTTTATATGATTTATTCTTATAAAAATATTCCAGTTATAAGAATAGGACTTCAACCAACAGAAAATATAAATGACAAAGAAGATGTTGTGGCTGGTCCATTTCATCCATCAATAAGACAATTAGTAGAATCAAATATACACAAAATTTATTTAGAAGAACTAATCAAAAACTTTGATTTTAAAGATAATATAATAATTCATGTAGGAAATAGGGAAATTTCTATAATTTCTGGAAATAAAAAATCAAATAAAGATTATTTTTACAAAAAATATGGTTTAATAATAAATTTTAAAAATGATAGTGAAGAATTTATTGAATGTAAAGACAAAAAAATCCCTTATGATATTGATGGATTTATAAAAAAATTTGTAGAAAAAACTTACGGTGGTGATTTATATTAGATTAGAAAGTGTAGAACTTAAAGGATTTAAGTCCTTTGCTGAAAGAACGAAAATAAAATTTAATAACCAAATAACTGCTGTAGTAGGACCGAATGGATCTGGAAAATCTAATATAGCTGATGCCATAAAATGGGTTTTGGGAGAACAATCTGTAAAATCTTTGAGAGGAAAAAAGATGGATGATGTTATATTTCAAGGCTCTGACCGAAAAAAACCTATGAATATGGCAGAAGTAAACTTGTCTTTCGATAATAAAGATAGGGCCTTATCAAGTGACTATGACTTGGTGAAAATTTCTAGAAGAATTTATAGAAATGGTGACAATGAATATAGGTTAAATGGAAAAAGAGTAAGGCTTAAAGATGTAAAAGAATTGTTTTTGGATACTGGAATTGGTAAAGAAGGATATTCTGTGATTGGTCAAGGAAGAATTGATGAAATATTGAATTCTTCTAACCAAGAAAGAAGAAATATTTTTGAAGAGGCAAGTGGAATTGCAACTCATAAATATAGAAGGGAAGAATCCTTAAAAAAATTATCAAAAGTTGATGATGATCTAGAAATAATTCAAAGGGAATGGGAATATAAAAATAAAGATAAAAATAAGTTAGAAATAGAAGCTAAAAATTTTGACAAGTATCACGAAATTGAAGATTTACTTGATAAAAAATCTTATTATTTTTATATTAGAAGGTCCAAATCTTTAGAAGAAAAAAATAAAGAATTAATTGAAGATATAAAAAATATAAAAAAAGTTCAAGAAGAGAAAACAAGAGAATTTGATAAGGTAAATGAGTCTTTACTTCCAATAGCAGATTCAATTAGAAATCTTGAAAAAAATTATGAAAAAATTTGCCAGGATATTTTAAATAAGGAAAAAAATATAGATAGGCTTACTAATAAAATTCAATTAGATGAGCAAAAATTATCTTACAATCAAAAAGATTTAGAAAGAAATAAAAAAGATTTCGAATCTTATGATGAAAAAATAAAAAAATATAAAATTTCCCTAGATGATCAAAAAAGTAAATTAGATCAAACTAAAAACCTTATTAAAAATCTAGAAATTGAAAATGAAGATTTTTTAAAAAAGAAAAAGCAAAATTTATCTACTTTATCAAATATAAAAAATGACCTTTTAAGTTTAAAAGACTCGGAGAAAAAACTAAATAAATTAATATATGATTATGATATAGACCAAAAAACAAGGTTAATTTTAAAAGAGAGAAGAGATAAAAATAATAAAGAAATAAAAGAAAAGATAAGTGATTTTGAAAAAGAACTTACTGATATAAAAAAAGATTTATCTGTTTTTGAAGAAGAAAAAAATACTTTATCAAAAAAAATTAATGATACAGATGAAAACATTAATAAAATAAAAGAAAAAATCTTAAGTGATAACAATCAAAAAGATTTATTAGAAAAAGAAATCAATCAAAATAATTTATCATGTAAGGAAGAAATTTCTAAATATAAGATTCAAAAATCAATGATTGAAAGAAATGATGGATATTTTTATTCTGTTTCAGATTTTTTGAAAAAAACAAAAAATACAGAAATTGAAAAATACTATATAAATACTCTGGCAAATCTTATTACAGTAAAGTCAGGCTATGAAGAAATAATTGAAAATCTTATTGGACAGGGCCTTCAAAATATAGTTACTTGGTCAAAAAATGATACTAGAGAAATTATTAACTTTGTAAATAAGAATAAACTTGGAAGAATAACCTTCTTACCTCTTGATTCAATTAAACAAAATAAAAAACCAAGAGTTGATGAGAAAGAAGTCATAGCTATGGCTTATGATCTAGTAAGCTATGATGATAGGCTTGAAAATATTATAAATCATTTTTTATCTAATACTGTTGTAGTAAAAAATATTGATGATGCTATTAGTCTTTCAAATAAAATAAAGGGTTATAGGATAATCTCCCTACAACTTGACCTCATAAATACATGGGGTTCTATGGCTGCAGGTGTAAATAAATCGAGAAAATCAAATATTAATATCTTAAATAGAAATAAAAAAATCAATGAAATTAAAGCTAGAATAAATAATCTTAGAAATGAAAGAAATGAATTATTGGATTCTTTTAATAATATAAAAATAGAAATCGAAAAAAATAAAGAAATATTAGTTGAAAATGAGCAAGTATCACTTGATTTAAAGGAAAAATATTCCAATAAAAATTTAGAGCTTGATAGGAAGACTTATCAAGAGGAAACTTTCCTTCAAAGAATTAAGGAGTTAAAAGAATCTCTAAGAGAGTCTTCGGAAGATGAAGAATTTAAAGATATTGAGAAAATAAAATTAGATTTAGAAGATATTATTAAAAAAATTAAAAACTTAGAAAATCAAGCTGATGAAAAAAATAACTTAATAAATGATTTATCTAACCAAATATTTAAAAATAAAAATAGTATTGAAATAAATACAAGAGACTTAAATATTTTAGAAAATAGGATTGGTGAAGATCAAAATAGCCTAATAAATTTAGAAGAAAATATTAAATTTAATCAAAAATTAAAAATAAGCTTAGATAAAACTTTGGAGAATTTAGAAAATGAAATTTCTTTGAGTAAGGAAAAAATTGAAAAATCTAAAAATAATCTAGATAAATTTGAACAAACAAAGCTTGATCTAAATAAAGAAATCGATGATAAGAAAAAGGCTAACCATGAACTTTTATCCTTATCCAAAAATATAGAAAATGAATTAAATGAATATTCTATGAAAATAGTTCAGTTTAATTACAAATTGGAAGCTATTAGTAAGGATTTGAAAAATTTAGAAGATGAAATCAGACCATTTATTTCAAAACCCTTGGATAAGTTAAAAGAAAATAATTATGAGGAAAAAGAGCTTTCTATAAAAAAAGAAGACTTGTTCGATCTTCAAAAAAAACTTGGAAAGATAGGATTTTTTGATGAAAATTCAAAGGAAAATTTCAAGAAAATCAATGAAGAATTTGAGTTTTTAGACAAACAAAAAATAGACTTAGAATTAGCTAAAAAAGATATTGAAAAAATGATAAAAAAATTAGAAAATGACATGAAAGATGAATTTATCAAAAATTTCAATATAATAGATAGAAAGTTTCAAAGAATATTTAAAGAATTATTTATGGGTGGAAATGCAAAATTAAGTTTAGATTCTAATGAATTATTAGATGCTGGAATTGATATTTCTGCTTGTCCTCCAGGAAAAAGTACTAAGAATATTTCACTTTTATCTGGTGGAGAGAAATCACTTACAGCAGTAGCACTTTTATTTGCAATATTTGAAACAAATCCTGCACCATTTTCACTATTAGATGAAATTGATGCAGCTATGGATGAATCAAATATAAAAAGATATATAGACTATCTAAAATCCTTATCAAATAATACTCAATTTATAATGATAACTCACAGGCAAACAACCATGCAACTTGCAGAAAAAATACATGGAGTAACAATTGGAGATGGTGGGATATCAAAAATTTACTCAATTGATTTTGAACAAAATAAATAAAGGAGAAGTTATGGCAATTAGAAATATAAGACAAGTAGGAGATCCAATTTTAAGAAAAACTTCAAAAGAAGTTAAAGAAGTTAATGATAGAATTAAAATTTTGTTAGATGATATGGCTGAGACTATGTATAAGGCTGACGGAGTTGGACTTGCAGCTCCCCAAGTAGGTCTTTTAAAAAGAGTAATAGTTGTAGATATTAGAGATGAAGATGGGCTAATAAAACTTGTAAATCCAGAAATTATTGAAAAAGATGGAGAGCAAGTTGGAGTTGAAGGATGTCTTTCAGTTCCAAACTTTAATGCAAATGTAAAAAGACCTGCCCATGTAATAGTAAAATATTTAGATGAAAATGGAGAAGAGAAAAAAATTGAAGCTGAAGGATTAAAGGCTGTTGCTCTTTGCCATGAAATTGATCACTTAAATGGTGTTTTATTTATAGATAATTATGAAGAGGAAGTTAAATTTGACTAAAAAAATAAATATATGTTTTATGGGAAGTCCAAAGTTTTCACTAGAAACTTTGGATATTCTTAATAAAAATGAAAATATAAATGTAAGTTTAGTAGTAAGTGGAAAAGATAAAAAAAGAAATAGGAATAAATTCAAACCAACTGTAATCAAACAATATGCTTTGGATAATAATTTGGAAGTACTTACACCAGATAGTGTCAATACAGACGAATTTATTAGTATTTTGAAAGAAAAAGAGATAGATTTTATTGTTGTGGTTGCCTTCGGTCAACTAATAAAAGAAAATTTATTGAAAGAATTTGAAAATAAAATTATAAACCTACATCCTTCATCCTTACCAAAATATAGGGGACCAAGTCCTGTCCAATTTAGCTTATTAAATGGTGATAAAACAACTCATGCATCAGCCATGCTTATAGAAAAAGGAATGGATTCTGGAGATATTTTATATCAAAAAGAATTGGAAATACAAGATGAAGATGATTTTACATCATTGAGTGAAAAATTATCTAAAATTGGAAGCCAGGCAATTTTATATTCCTTATTAAATTACAATGATTTAATTGAAAAAAGTATAAAACAAGATGATGAAAAGGCTACATTTACCAAAAAAATATCAAAAGATATGGGAAAAATCGATTTTTCTAATGATAAAGAAGATATAATCAATAAAATAAGGGCTCTTGTAGAATTTCCTAAGGCTTATTTTACTTATAAGGGAGAAAACGTAAAAATTTTAAAGGCAAGTCCTGTTCAAATAGAAAATCCAAAAATATCTTTTGTATATAAGGCAAATAAGGAAGATAAGATTATTATAGGCTGCAAAAATGGTGGGATAAAAATAGAAAAAATTCAATTTCCTGGGAAAAAAGCCATGGATACGAAGTCATTTTTATTAGGAAATGATTTTGAAGAAGGAATTTATTTAGAATAATATGCAAGATTTCAAATTAATATTAGATGGACTTTATAGGATATGCTATAAAAATGAAAAATCTACAGATATTATAAATGATATAGCAAGAGAAGTTAGTGATATATCTTATATTACAAAAAATATCTATGGTGTTTTGGAAAATAAGCTTTATCTTGAATATATTATTGGGAAATTATCTAAAATAAAAATAAAAAGAATAGATAAAAAAGTTTTACTAATTTTAGAAATTGGAATATATAATATTCATTTTTTAGATAGAAAGAACTACGCCATAGTAAATGAACTTGTAAATTTAACAAAAAAAGTTTCTTATAAGTCTAAGTCTTTTGTGAATGCTATTTTAAGGTCATACATTAGAGATGAAGAAAACCTATCAAAAATAAAGGCAAAAAATAAAGAGCAGTTTCAATCTATAAAATACTCTATCCCTTTATGGATTATTAATTATTTGAATGAATCTTATGGATATGACTACACAGAAAAATTTTTAAATTCCTTAAATAAAGAAAGAAAATTGTCAATTAGGGTAAATGAAAATAAGATTGATAAAAATAAATTAAAAAATCTTCTAGAAGATAAGGGATATCAACTTGCAGAATCTAAAATTTCTTCTAGAAGTTTGATAGTTAAAAACCCAAGCTCCTTGGCAGATACGAAAGAATTTAAAGAAGGCTTATTTACTATCCAATCAGAGGCATCAATTAAGGTTTGTGAAGTATTAAATCCTAAAAAAAATTCTCAAATACTTGACTTGTGTGCGGCTCCAGGAACTAAAACTTCTTTTTTGGCAGAGCTTTGCGAAAATTCATCTCGAATTGTAGCCAATGATATATCATTTAATAAACTTTCTAAGATAAATGAAAATATAAAAAGACTTGGCCTTAAAAATATAGAAATTACAAATTTTGATGCTAGTATAGTAAAAGACGAGTTTAAAGAAAAATTTGATTATATTTTGTGTGATTTGCCATGTTCAGGTCTTGGTGTTATGGATAGAAAACCAGAGATAAGATATAATAGGACTATGGAAGATGTGATAAATCTTTCAAAACTTCAAAAAAATATTTTGGATAGAGCTTTTTTATACCTTAAGAAGGGTGGCATTATGGTATTTTCAACTTGCACTATTGGAAATATTGAAAATAAAGATAATTTTACCTATTTAAGCAAGAAAAAAAGTCTTAAGAATATAAAAATTAATGGTGAGGAGTATTTGGAATATAATACTTTTGAAGATGAAACCGATGGATTTTTCCTTACAAAATTTGAAAAGATATGATTATGAAACAAACTATAAATGATAAGACAATAGAAGAGTTAGAAAAAATATTTTTGGACTTAGGATTTAAAAAGTTTAGGGCAAAACAAGTTTTCAGGCAAATTCATGTAAATAAAATAAATGATTTTTCTAAAATGACAGATTTATCAAAAAAGATGCGTGAAGATTTAGATAAGTATTTCTATTTTCCAAAAATAAAGGTAGTAAAAGAATTTAAATCCAATCTTGATAAAACTAAAAAATATTTATTTGAACTTGATGATAAAAATATAATAGAAGCTGTTTTTATGGAATATAATAATAGAAATACTATTTGTATTTCATCACAAGTAGGTTGTAGGATGGGGTGCAAATTTTGTGCATCTACAAAAAATGGCCTTGAAAGATCTCTTTCAGCAGCAGAAATAATTGAAGAAATTTATCTTTTGGAAAGAGAAAATTCTGATATAAGCAATATTGTAGTTATGGGAATAGGAGAACCTTTAGATAATTTTTCAAATATTGAAAAATTTATTAAAATTATAACAGATCAAAAGGGTAGAAATTTATCCCATCGTTCTATAACTGTATCTACTGTTGGCCTAGTTGATAAGATATATGATTTAGCAAATTTAGGTTATGATATTAATTTGGCAGTTTCCCTACACTATGCTTTCGATGAAAAAAGAATGACTTATATGCCAAGTGGGAAAAAATATAAAATAAAAGATATTATAAAAGCTTGTGACTATTATCTTGAAAAAACCAAAAGAAGAGTCTCATATGAATATGTTGTAATTGATGGGGTAAATAATTTAAGAGAAGACATTGACCAATTAGAAAATCTTTTTAAGGGGAAAAATATTCATATAAATTTGATCCCCTTAAATCCAATAGAAGAGTTTAAACATTCAAAAACTAAAAACAATGTAATGGATCAATTTCAACAAAAACTTACAAAAAAAGGCCTAAATGCTACTATTAGAAGATCGATGGGTTCTGATATTGATGCATCATGTGGTCAGTTGAGAAATAACTATGCGAGGTAAAAATGAAATTTAGTACTATTTCAAATATCGGCAAGGTAAGAAGCGAAAACCAGGATTATTATGGTAATTTAGAATTAGATAAGTATTGCTTTTTTATAGTTGCTGATGGTATGGGTGGATACAATGGTGGTGAGATAGCTTCAAAACTAGCTGCTAAATATTACATAGATTTTATTAAAGATGCAAATATTGAGGACTTTCCATCAATTATCGATTTACAAGAAGAAGCCTTAAGGGATGCAAATAATAAAATTTATTCACTATCAAAATCTTATGAACAATATTCTAATATGGGCACGACTGCTGTTTGTGTTTGTATTGATTATGAAAAAAAATCTTATCATATAAGCCACATTGGAGATTCAAGGGCTTATATTTATTCTGATAAAAAATTACAAAGAATAACCAGAGATCATTCCTTGGTTAATGATTTAATCGATTCAGGTTCAATAACAGAGGATGAAGCCCAAAATTTTGCTAATAAGTCTACTATTACAAGAGCAGTTGGAGTAGCTAGTAAAATTAAACCAGAGTCAAGGTCACTTGATATGAAAGATAGTGATATATTACTAATGGTGACAGATGGGTTGACAAATGAAGTCAGTGATGTAGAAATTGAGTCAATCATTGCTAATAACTCAACAGCTGATAAAATATCATCTAGCCTAGTTGATTTAGCTATAAGAAATGGTGGACACGATAATATCACTGTAACTACAATTTTGATTTGAGGTAAATATGGACAATATTATTTTAGGTAATAGATATCAATTGCAAGATCTCATTGGTGTAGGAGGAATGGCTAAAGTTTATAAGGCGACGGACAGACTCTTACAAAGAGATGTTGCAATTAAAATTTTAAAGGACCAATATGCAGAAGATGATGAATTTGTAAAAAAGTTTTCAAATGAAGCCTTATCTGCTGCAAGACTTACGCATGTAAATATAGTAAGTGTTTATGATATTGGTGAAGATTTGATAGAAGGCAAAAAAATCCATTATATAGTTATGGAATATGTGGATGGAGAAACCTTAAAGGATCTTATTGATAGGGAAAAAATTATATCGAACCATGATATAGTTGATTATTCAATACAAATTGCTCAAGCTTTAAACCAAGCGCATTCATCAAATATTATCCATAGAGATATTAAACCACAAAATATTTTGATGGATAAGTATGGTTTATTAAAAGTAACGGATTTTGGAATAGCAAGAGTCTCAACAAATGCAACTATAACTTATACTTCATCGATTTTAGGAACTGTTCATTATATTTCACCAGAGCAGGCCAAGGGTAAATTTGTTGACGAAAAATCAGATTTATATTCTCTTGGAGTTGTAATGTATGAAATGGCTACAGGCAAAGTTCCTTTCGATGCTGATAACTCTGTTGGAATTGCTGTTATGCATATTCAAGATGAACCAGAAAGTCCAATAAAATTAAATGAGAATTTATCACCAAGATTAAACGATATAATAATGAAACTTCTTGAAAAAGATCCTCAAAAAAGATTTAAAAATGCAAATGAATTGATAAGAGCTTTGGAAGATAACTCTTATGATATAGGACTTATAAAAAAGGAAGATACTGCAAAGATAGAAAAACCAAAAGAAATTACAGAAACAACTTTTATTCCTGTCGTTGAAAATAAAAAGAAAAAAGATAAAGAAGAAGGAAAAAAAGAAGAATTAGAAAATGAAGCAGTTTATGTAACTCCTACAGATAAGGATGAAAAAAATCCTAAGGAAAAAAAGAAAAAGAGAAAATTGTGGCCTTTTATTTTACTTTTAATAGCTGTTCTTGCTGGAGGACTTTATTATGTAAAATCAAGTAATTCTAATATGGTTCAAGTTCCAACAGTGTTAAATTTAAGCGAAGAAGAAGCAGTAAAGATTCTAGAAGAAAAAAATCTTAAAGCTAATATTTCTCGTTATGCTCAAAGCAATAACTATGAAGCTGGCAAAGTAATGGAACAAGATCCAACACCAAAGACTAAAGTTAGGAAAAATTCAACAGTAAACTTAGTTGTAAGTCAAGGAAGAGAAGTAAAAGTTCCAGATCTTTCAGGTCTAACTTTAGAACAAGCTGAGGAAAAATTAAAAGAATTGGATTTAGAACTTGGAAAAACCAGTACAGATTTCAGTGAAAGTGTAAAAAAAGATAAAATAATAGACCAAGATCCAAGGAAAAATGAAAAGGTTCAAGCTGGAAGTGAAATAGATGTTACAGTAAGTTTGGGTAAAGAAGAAGACGATGTAAAAAATGTAAAAGTTCCAAATTTTGTAGGAAATTACGAAGAAGATGCAATAAGTTTGGCAAATGAAAATGGTCTTACTGTAGGTAATATAACATACAAATACTCTGATAAATATGAAAAAGGAGTTGTAATTAGCCAATCAATAGCAGCTAAAACTCAAGTAGCAGAACACTCTAGTATAGATTTTGTTGTATCAAGAGGAAAAAATCCTAATGATTCTAGTGATGAGGGTACAGATGATGAAAATAAATCACAACAAGTGAATGTTAAATTTACTATTTCAGTTCCTACTGATAAGGATTCATTTAATGTAAAAGTTTATAAGCTAGGAGATAATAACAAAAATTCAGATCTCTTATATAATCAAAACCATACAAAAGATGAACTAGACTCTAATGGAAATTTAAATTTAGATTTTAAATCTGTAGTAGGAACAAAGGTAAATATACTTATAGATGATAAGTCACAGGGAGTATATGAAGTAAATAGATGATTGGTAAAATTATAAAATCTCAAAAAGAAATATATTATGTGTTAAGTGATGAAAAAAGCTATATGTGTAAGGCTAGGGGTGTTTTTAGAAATAAAAATATAAAGCCCCTGGTTGGTGATAATGTTGAATTTGATGTTACTGAAGATTCTAAAGGTTATATAACGAAAATTTTAGATAGAAAAAATCAGATTAAAAGACCTAATATTGCAAATATTGACCAAATTTTGTATTTTATAACTATAAAAAATCCCAGTTTAAATCTTTTTAATATCGATAAGTATCTAGCTATGTGTGAATATATAAATATAGATGTTATAATTATTGTTTCGAAAAAAGATTTGGCTGATAAAAAAGATTTAGATTTTATAAAAATGTATGAAAAAATTGGTTATAAATTAATTTTTATAGACAATTATAAGGATTTTCCTGAATCTGAGATTTTAGAAATATTAAGAGGAAAAACTTCAGCTGTTTCTGGATCTTCCGGTGTTGGCAAGTCTACATTTTTATCTAACTTAGTTGAAAAAGATATTGAAATTGGCTCAATTTCGGAAAAATCAAAAAGAGGTAAAAATACAACAAGACATGTTGAGATATTTAATCTAGAAAAAAATACAAATATTTTTGATACACCTGGATTTGATAGTTTTGATATAGACTTTATCGATGATGAAAAAGATTTGAAATATTGTTTTAGAGAATTTGATAACAATTCTTGCAAGTTCAAGGATTGTAACCATATTAATGAACCTAAATGTAAGGTTAAAGATGACTTATCTAAAAATATAATTGAAAAAACAAGATATGAGAATTATTTAACTTTATTTGAAGAAATAAAAAAAAGGAGACAAAAATGGTAGAAATATCTCCATCAGTTTTATCGGCAAATTTTGCTAATTTACAAAATGATTTAGACCAATTGAAAAAGACAAAGGTAAAATATTTACACCTTGATATTATGGATGGAAAATTCGTTCCAAATATTTCTTTCGGTTTTCCAATTATCAAGTCGATTCGTGAAGATAATGATTTTATTTTTGATACCCACCTTATGATTGATGAACCAATTAGATATATTGATCAGTTTAAAAAAAGCGGAGCTGACCTTATAACTGTTCACTATGAAGCATGTTCAAATTTGGATGAAACTATTGAAAAAATTAAAAATTCTGGTCTAAAAGTAGGCCTAAGTTTTAAACCAAAAACCGACATAGAAAAAATTATTCCTTATCTTGAAAAAATTGACTTATGTTTGGTAATGAGTGTAGAACCAGGTTTTGGTGGACAAAGTTTTATTGAAGATTCTATTGGAAAAATTCAAAAATTAAGGTCTTATATTGATGATAATAATCTATCATGCTTAATTGAAGTTGATGGTGGAATTAAAGATCATAATTTGAAAAAAGTTATAGATGCAGGAGTGGATGTCGTTGTTAGTGGATCAGATATTTTCTCCCATAAGGAAAATTCTATAATTGATCAAGTAAATAAATATTATGAGATAATAAATGAATAAAAGAAATTAAAAAAAGAAAGTAGTTCAAGGCTACTTTCTTTTTTTAATGAAAAAATAGTGCTTATCGCACTATAAAATTTCTATTAAGCTTTTTCTACTTTACCGCTTTTTATACATTTTGTACAAACGTTGATTGTTTTTACGCTTCCATTAATTTTAGCTCTTAATTTATGAACGTTTGGTTTAAAGTTTCTATTTAGTCTTCTGTGTGAGAAAGTTACTTTATTTCCAAATTTTGTACCTTTTCCACAGATATCACATTCTCTTGCCATACTTTACACCTCCAAGTCTTAATTTTATCTTAGTTATTATACCAAATTTATTAAAAATTTACAAATATAATCGCTACTTGCTATTATATAGAAAAACGGACAAAAAATCAAATAAGAGTATAATAAGATTAGATTTTAGTAAGTTAGAAGGAGTGTTTATGGATTATAAATCATTGTATGAAGGAAAAGATTTTGGAATTATTAGATTTAATGAAAAACTAAAAAATTATACAAATTTTGGCATTGGGGGATGTGCCGATGTTTTGGTTGAGGTTGAAGAGGAATATCAACTTGTAGATTTGATTAAATTTAATAAGGAAAATAATATAAAAACTACAATTATAGGAAATGGTACAAATATTTTGGTCACCGATAAGGGGATTAGGGGCTGTGTTATAATAATTTCTAAAAATTATAATAGGATTTCAGTAGATGGAAATCTTTTAAAGGTTAGTGCTGGTGCTCTCTTATCTGAAGCTAGTAAATTTTCTTTCAAAAATTTTTTGACAGGAATGGAAGAAGTATCAGGAATTCCAGGTACTGTAGGCGGAGCTGTTGCAATGAATGCTGGAGCTTATGGGGTAGAGATGAAAGATATTATAAAAACTGTTAAATTAATTTCAAGAGATGGTCAAATAATTGAACTTTCTAACCAAGATATGGATTTTTCTTATAGACATTCAAAAGTCTTTGATGATGACTTAATTGTTTCTGAAGCTATTTTTGAACTTAAAGAGGGAAATCAAGAAGAAATTAATGAAAAATATAATGATTTTACAAATAGAAGGGTTACAAAACAACCTTTAGAAAAAAAATCAGCTGGATCAACTTTTAAAAGACCAGTGGGCTCCTATGCATCAAAGTTAATTGATGAATGTGGACTTAGGGGATATAAAAAAGGAGATTGCCAAGTAAGTGAAAAACACTGTGGATTTTTGATAAATAATGGGGATGCAACTTACAATGAAATGATTGATTTTATTGAAGAAGTTGCAAGCATCGTCTTTGAAAAAACAGGTTTTAAACTTGAAAGAGAAGTTAAGGTTATAGGTGAGAAATAATGAAGGTAAAAATTATAACAGGTCTTAGTGGTTCTGGAAAAACTACTGCCCTTAGAATTTTTGAAGACCTTGATTATTATGCCATGGATAATGTCCCATCAAGCCTGATTGAATCTTTTATTAAATTAAATATGTCCCAGGATAATCCTATTGATAAACTTGCTTGTGTAGTTGATTTTAGGTCTATGGAAGTAGATAAAAACTTAGTTAAAAATCTTGAAAATCTTAAAAAAATAAATGAGGATACCAAAATAATTTATCTTACAAGCCAAGATGAAATAATAATGAAAAGATATAATGAGCTTAGGCGTCCTCACCCTTTAGGATCTTTTGGTGATGTAGAAGATGGGCTTAAAAAAGAGAAAAAAGAATTAAAGAGTGTCGAAAAATTAGCAGATTTAATAATAGATACTAGTAACTATAATAATAAAGACCTTAGAAAGGTAATCTTAGATGTTTCTGAAAAAAAGGAAAATTTCATCATAAATTTATTTTCTTTTGGTTACAAAAACGGTCTAAGCCTGGATGTTGATGTTGTATTTGATTTGAGATTTTTACCAAACCCTTTTTATATAAAAGAATTAAAACACCTAAATGGTAGTGATAAAAAATTACAGGAATATCTTGATAAATTTGAAATTGCAAATGATTTTAAAAACACAGTTTATGAAAATTTGACCAAATTAATACCTTATTTTGTAAAAGAAGGCAAAAATTCTATTTCTATAGGATTTGGTTGTACTGGCGGCCAGCATAGGTCAGTTTATATGTGCGAGAAAATATATGAGCTTTTAAAAGATAGCAATTATATTGTGGTAAAAAAACATAGGGATAGGGAAAAATGGAAAAAATAAAGTATTTAAAAATCTTACCCTTTGAAAATATAAAAAATGCCAGGAGTTTGGGAGGATATCCAACTTATGATGGAAATATTACTTCCTGGGATTCTTTTATAAGAAGTGCAAATCTAGATAGTCTTACAGAAAAGGATATGGATTTGCTAAAAGATTTAAAAGTATCTACAATAATTGATTTAAGAAGAGAAGAAGAGACAAAAAACAAGGGTGAGAAAATTGAAATTATAAAAAATAATTTTACCTATAAGCAAATCTCCCTTATGCCTTGGCCTATGAAACAAGAAGATATACAAAATATTATTGAAAGAAAAATTTCTATAGGAAATTCATATATATCCTTGATAGATAATTTCCCAGCTATCAAAGAAATTCTTGAAATAATGGCAAGTTCTGATGGACGTGTCTTGTATCATTGCCAAGAAGGAAAGGATAGGACTGGAATAATTTCTATGATTCTTCTTTTAATAGCAGGAACTTCAAGAGAAAACATTATGGCAGATTATGAAATTTCATCTGCAAATTTAGGCTATATTGATAGGTTTGAAGCTGATGAGGCAGAATCAATTTTTAGAATTACAAGTCCATATAATATGAAGGAAGCCATGGACTATCTTGAAAAAAAATATAAAAATATAGAAACCTACCTAAAAAAAGTTGGAATTGATGAAAAAACATTTAAGAAATTAAAAGAAAAAATGATTGAATAGAGAGTGATTTGATGTCTTTTTCAAAAAGATGTAAAAAAGAAATATTAAAAAAAGAGCCTGAATATAAAGAGATTGATATGGAACTATTAGCCTACTTTTATTTTCAAGGCTCTATTAGGATTGTTAAAAATTCTTACCAAATTTTATTTAAGGCTAGTGAAAATATAGAGGCGAGATATATTTATAAAATAATAAAAGAAAAATATAAGTATTCTCCGGCTATGGAGATACAAAATAAGAGAAAATTTTCAAAGGAAAGGTCGTTTATAGTTTTAGTAGAAGATAGCCTTGTTTCTGATAAGATTTTAAAACTTGCAGATACTTATAATCTTTATGAAATGGAAAAATTTTATGAAAATTTGAAAACAAGGGAGCAAAAAAAGATAATTTTAAAGCTAGCTTTTTTATTAAAAGGCTCAATAAACGATCCCTACAGGGGCTATAATCTTGAAATAAATCTTCAACAAAAAGAAGAGGCTCTTTTGATTGGAAAAATTATGGAAGATTTTTATATAAATCCTAAATTAAACTTAAGAAATGATTTATATTGTGTTTATATAAAAGATTCAGATAAAATATCGGATTTTTTGGCTATTATTGGGGCTAATAAGTCTCTTTTTGACCTTGAAAATGTTAGAGCAATGAAATCAATAAGAAATGACATAAATAGGCAGACGAATTTTGATAAGGCAAATATAGATAGGACTGTAAAGGCAGCCTTTAGGCAGATTGATGCCATAAATAAATTAAAAGATAAAAATATTTTAGAAAATTTATCTGAAGACTTACAAGAAATATCAGAACTTAGACTAACTTATCCCTACATTTCCCTAGAAGAATTAGGAAAAATGATGACACCAGCCCTTTCCAAGGCAAAGGTGAATTATAGGCTACAAAAACTTATAAAACTTGCAGAAAGTGAGGATTAATGACAAATAATTTTACCCACCTCCACCTTCATACCGAATATTCTCTTTTGGATGGCTTTACCAAGATAGATAAATTAATGGAAAAATTAAAAGAATATAAGATGAATTCTTGTGCCATAACAGATCATGGAAATATGTATGGGGTTATAGAATTTTATAAAAAATGTCAAGATAATGGGATAAAACCCATAATAGGATGTGAAGTTTATGTAAGTGAAAATGATCATAAGATAAAAAATCCTCAAAATAAAAGATATTATCACTTAATACTATTGGCAAAAAACAATAGGGGCTATCAAAATCTAATAAAAATAGTGTCAAAGGCCTACACAGAAGGGTTTTACTATAAACCAAGAATTGACTTTGAAGTTTTAGAAGAATATAAGGATGATATAATCGCCCTTTCTGCCTGCTTAAATGGAGAAATAAACCAAAGAATTTTAGAAAATGATATAGAAAAAGCCTACCAAACAGCCCAAAAATATTTAGACTTATTTGGAAGGGAAAATTTTTACTTAGAAATTCAAAACCATGGACTTAAAGAGCAAAAAATAGTAAATCAAAGCTTACTAAAAATTCATGAAGATTTGAAAATTGAAATGGTCTGTACAAATGATGTCCACTATGTAGAAAAAAATGATGCCTTCTACCAAGACGTTTTATCGTGTATACAAACAGGCTCTCTTTTGGAAGATGAAAAAAGGATGAAAATGCCTTGCGATGAATTTTATTTAAAAGATCAGGAAATGATGAGAGAAATTTTTAAAGATTTTCCAAGAGCCTACGAAAATAGTCAAAAAATAGCAGATATGTGCAATGTGAAATTAGAATTTCACAATCCCCATCTTCCATATTTTACAAAAGTTCCAGAAAATATGACAAATTTAGACTATTTAAAATATTTGGTAAATGAGGGACTTTCAAAAAAATACGGAAAAGTTGATGAAAAAATTAAAAAAAGATATGAAAAAGAAATATCTGTAATAAATAATATGGGCTATGTCGATTATTTTTTGATAGTTTGGGATTTTGTAAGATATGCAAAGGATAATAAAATTGCAGTAGGACCAGGAAGAGGTTCTGCTGCAGGATCTATAATTTCATATGCTCTAGATATTACACAAATTGACCCAATCAAATATAATTTACTTTTTGAAAGATTTTTAAATCCTGAAAGAGTGTCCATGCCCGATATAGATATAGATTTTTGCTATGAAAATAGGGACAGGGTTGTGGACTATGTATATGATCTTTATGGAAAAGACCACGTTTCTCAAATTGTAACCTTTGGAAGGATGAAGGCAAGAAATGCTATAAGAGATGTGGGAAGAGTTATGGATATTTCCTTTAAAAAAGTCGACAAAATAGCCAAATTAATTCCTCAAGCTATAGGAATGACCATTGATAAGGCTCTAGAAAATACAGAAAAATTAGCCTACGAATATGAAAATGACGTAGAGACGAAAAGAATGATTGATACGGCAAGAAATATAGAAAATCTTCCAAGACATACCTCAATTCATGCTGCAGGAGTTGTAATTAGTAAAGAAATATTGACTGACATTGTCCCACTCGCCCTTTCAAATGACCAAATAGTTACTCAATTTAATATGACTGAAATAGAAGAATTGGGACTATTAAAAATGGATTTTTTGGGACTTAGAAACCTTACAGTAATTCAAGATACCATAAAAGATGTTAAAAAATATAAAAATATAGATATAAATTTGGATGAAATTGATGAAAATGATCCTAAAGTTCTTGAACAATTTAGAAAGGCAGAAACTATTGGTATATTTCAGTTTGAATCTGCAGGGATGAGAAATTTTTTAAAAAACTTAAAGCCAACAAGGTTTGATGATTTAGTTGCAGCAAATTCACTTTTTAGGCCAGGGCCAATGGACCAAATACCAAATTATATAAAAAATAAAATGCACCCACAAAATATATCCTATATTGACCAATCCTTAAAGCCAATCCTTGAAGTTACTTATGGAATAATTGTCTACCAGGAGCAAGTTATGCAAATAGTTCAACAACTTGCAGGTTTTTCTCTAGGAGAAGCTGATAATTTAAGACGAGCTATGAGTAAGAAGAAAATGAGCGTAATGGAGGCAAATAGAGAAATATTTGTCTACGGAAAAAAAGATGCAAAGGGAAATTATGAAGTATTAGGTTGTGTAAATAATGGAATTTCAGAAAAAAATGCCAATAAGATTTATGACGAAATGATATCTTTTGCCAAATATGCCTTTAACAAATCACACTCTGCTGCATATTCTTTGGTTGCCATCCAAACTGCATATTTAAAATGCTATTTTAAGGAAGAATATATGGCAAATTTATTAACATCTATAATGGGAGATAGCTCCAAGGTATATCTTTATATATCAGAGGCAAAAAGATTGGGGATAGAAATTGTTCCTCCAGATATAAATAAATCTGAAAGAAGGTTTATAGCTGAAAAAAATAAAATAATTTTTGGAATGTCGGCTATAAAAAATGTTGGTGATAATCTGATAGATTTGATAGTAAAACTTAGGTATGAGAAAAAATATAAGACCTTTAAAGATTTTCTAGAAAGAATTGAATCAAACGATCCTACAGCCTTAAATAAAAAAGCCTTAGAATCTTTAATAAAATCAGGTGCCTTTGATTCACTTGGCTACAAAAGATCAGAACTAATAGCAGTCCATGAGACAGCCCTTCAATCAATCCATGACAATGAAAAAGTGAATTTAAAAGGACAAATGAACCTGCTTGATTTCGACCAAAAAGATCAAAATGAGGAAGATGATATAAAATTTCCTCCTGTAAATGAATACAAAAATAAGCAAAAACTTAGTCTTGAAAAGGAGGTTTTAGGTTTTTATATATCGGACCATCCTCTAAACTCACTTGGTGATAGGGTAAAAAAATATACAAATTTTTCAACAGAAATTTTAAGTGAATTAAGGCCAATTGATCTTGATAAATATGACAATAAAGAAGTAGTAATGGCTGGAGTTATCACTAACAAATCTGAAACTATGACTAAAAAAAATACCTTAATGGCTTTTTCTACGCTTGAGGATATGTATGGATCAATAGAGATGATAATTTTTCCAAACATCTATAAAGATTTTAGAAATGTTGTTGAAAATGATACACTAGTTATGGTTAAGGGAAATCTTCAATCAAGTGATGATGAATTGAAATTGATTGTATCAAATATAAAAGAAATAGATGAAAATTCTTTTAAAAATTTATATATAAAAATGGATTATATAAGGTATAATAAGATACGAAAAGATTTATTAGACAATCATGGCACAACGCCTGTGATAATTTATTTTACTGACAAGAAAAAGACAGTCAAGCTTGATGAAAGTTTGTGGATTGATCAAAATTCAGATATAATAAATTATCTAAAGTTAAAGATTGGAAAGGATAATGTTAAATTAAATTAAAGGAGATACTATGAAGACAATAGGTATACTTACTAGTGGTGGAGATGCACCAGGAATGAATTCAGCGATTAGAGCTGCAGTAAGAACAGCCCTAAACAATGGGATGAGAATTAAAGGAATTAGAAATGGTTATGATGGACTAATGAAAGGTGATATATACGAAATGAATGTATCATCAGTTGCAGACATCATACATAAGGGTGGTACAATTCTAGGAACAGCAAGATCGACAGAATTTAAGCATGCAGAAGGTCAAAAAAGAGGTGCTCAAATTCTTAGAGATTATGGAATTGAAGGACTTATTGTAATCGGTGGAGATGGATCATATAAGGGAGCGAAAGCCCTTAGTGATTTGGGAATTAAAGCTATAGGTATTCCGGGAACTATTGATAATGATATGGGATATACTGATTTTACAATTGGATTTTTTACTGCAATTGAAACAGTTACAGATGCAATTGGAAAATTAAGAGATACTTCATCATCTCACGGTAGAGCAGTTGTAATTGAAGTTATGGGACGTAACTGTGGAGATTTGGCCCTATTTTCAGGACTTGCTGGTGGAGCAGAATCAATAATAGTTCCTGAGCATAAATTTTCAATTGATGAAATAGTTGAAAAAGTAAACCATGGAAGAAAAAGAGGAAAATTACACCACCTAATAGTTCTTGCAGAAGGTGTAGGTAATCCATATACAGTAGCAAAAGAAGTTGAAGAAAGAAGTGGTGTTGAAACAAAAGTAACAGTTTTAGGTCACGTTCAAAGGGGTGGATCACCATCAGCAACTGATAGGCTATTAGGATCAATTATGGGTGCAAAGGCTGTTGAATTATTAAAAGAAGAAAAAACAAATATTGCACTAGGATATACAGGTGGTAAAATTACTCAAGTAAGCCTAGATGAAGCTGTTTCAATAAAAGGCGACTTTAACGAAGGTCTATACGCATTAGCAAATAAATTGTCAAAATAGAAATCAGTGGAGGATTATTATGAAACCAGATATTTTAAAGAAAACAAAAATTGTATGTACAATAGGTCCAGCTTCAGAATCACCAGAAGTTTTGGAACAATTAGTAAAAAACGGAATGAACGTAGCAAGATTAAACTTCTCTCATGGATCTCATGAAGAACATCTTGAAAAAATCAAAACAATTAAAAAATTAAGAAGAAAATTAAATGTACCATTGGGACTAATGCTTGATACAAAAGGACCAGAAATTAGAATTGGTAGATTTGAAGAAAAAGAATATTTTTTAAAACCAGATGATATTTTTACAATCACAACTAGGGATATAATTGGTAATAAGGATATAGTTTCAGTTTCTTACTCAGGACTTCCAAATGATGTTGAAAAAGGATCAATTATTTCTGTAGATGACGGTTTAATTCAACTTGAAGTTATGGAAATAAAAGACGGTACAGAAATTGTATGTAGAGTTCAAAATAATGGTGTAATTTCAAACAACAAAGGAGTAAACCTTCCAGGTAGAGTTACAAATCTTCCAGCAATTACTCCAAAAGATGTTGATGATATAAAATTTGGTATCGAAAACGGTATCGATATGATAGCAGCATCATTTATAAGAAAAAAAGAAGACATTTATGATATAAGAAAAGTACTAGAAGATCACGGTGGAGAAGATATTTTAATTTTATCAAAAATAGAATCACAAGAAGGTGTTGATAATATTGATGAAATTATCGAAGCAAGTGATGGAATCATGGTTGCTAGGGGAGACCTTGGTGTAGAAATTAGAACAGAGCTAATTCCATTAGTACAAAAAGAAGTAATAAGGAAATGTAATAAGGCTGCAAAACCAGTAATTACAGCTACACAAATGCTTGATTCAATGCAAAGAAACCCAAGACCAACAAGGGCAGAAACAACTGACGTAGCAAACGCAATTATAGATGGAACAGACTGTGTTATGCTTTCAGGAGAAACAGCAGCAGGAAAATATCCAGTAGAAGCTGTAAAAACAATGAGAGATATCTGTATAACAACAGAACTTTCTGATGACTTCGAAGAAAATATCTACCAAGCAGAAATTGATAGAAAAATTACAACAACAAATGCTATTTCAAAATCAACATGTACAATAGCTAGTCAATTAAATGCAAAAGCAATTATTACCTGTACAGCATCAGGAAATACAGCAAAAGCAGTTTCTAAATTTAGACCAAAAACAAATATTATAGCATGTACAATTGATGAAAAAGTTGCAAGAAGACTTTCAGTTTCATGGGGTGTATATCCAGTAATAGTAGAAAAAGCACATGAAACAGACGAACTAATCGAAAGAGCTATAGTTGGTGCTTTAAAAGAAAACTATGTACAAGAAGGAGATATCACTGTACTAACAGCTGGAATTCCACTAGGAGTATCAGGAACATCTAACCTTATCAAAGTTCATGTAATAGGAGATATAATTGCAAATGGAACTGGTGTAGGAAACAAATCAGTTTCAGCAAAAGTTGTAGTTGGATCTACAAAAGAAGAACTTGAAGGAAAATTTGAAGACGGAGATATAATTGTTGCAAAATACACAGACAAAGATATCAATGAATTTATGGAAAGATCTTCTGGAGTAATAGCTGAAAACGGAGGATTAACAAGTCATACAGCAGTAGTATCAATCCACTTTGGAATACCTGCAATCTTAGGTGTAAAAGATGCAACAAGTTCATTAAAAGATGGAGATGTAGTAACAATCGATCCACTTGGAGGAATAATCTACAAGGGAGAAGCAAAGGTACTATAATGCAAATAAAAGATATCAAAATAGTTGATATCCTACAAGATGGCAGGGGAGTTGGAAAAGCCGATTCTAAAGTTTATTTTATAGAAAATGCTAGTTTCGGCGAAATTTGTGATATAGAAATAACAAATGAAAAGAAAAATTTCATAGAAGCAAAAAAAATAAAAACAATTAAACAAAGCTGCCATTATAAACAACCACCATGTCCATATTATTATGAATGTGGTGGTTGTTCTATTATGGATATAAATTATAAAAGTCAAATAAAATTAAAAGAAAACCTAATAAAAAATGCTCTACTTAAATCTGCTAAAATACAGTTAGAGGATATAGAAGTTCTTAATAGTAAAGAATTTTACTATAGAAATAAAATAAGACTACAAATTACAAAAGATGGAAAACTTGCATATAATAAAAAATATTCCAATGATCATGTAGAAATAAAAGATTGTATTCTGGCAAAAAACTTAATTAGAAAAAATTTAGGACAAATTGAAACCATAACAAAAGAAATTTCAAAAAACTATCCAAATAGCCTTGAAGAAATAACAATAAGGGCAAACGACAAAGAAATTCTTTTAAATATAAAAATAAAAGACGATAAAATAATCCCATATATAAAAAAGCAATATAAAAATTCATCTTATAACATTAACCTAATAAATAAAAAAGAAAAATTAAATATTTCAGGAAAAGACTATTTAATTTACAATCTTTTAGACAAAAAATTCAAAATATCTATGAACGATTTTTACCAAGTAAATGACTATATGACAGAAAAATTATACAAAACTGCCAAAGAATTTTTGGGAGAAAATCAAAAAGTCCTAGACTTATTTTGTGGATCAGCGACAAGCTCCATTGCCATAAATGATGACCATGTAGTAGGAATAGAAATAAATAAAAACGCCATAAAAGATGCAAAAGAAAATGCTGATTTAAATGGGTTAACAGATTATAAATTTATAGCAAAAAATGCAAACTATATAGACCATAAATTTATAAAAAAAGAAAAAATAGACGCCATAGTAGTAGATCCACCAAGAGCTGGTCTTGATAAAGAAATAATAAAAACTATAGCAAAAACAAAAATAAAAAAAATAGTCTACATATCCTGTAACCCACAAACACTAGCTAGGGACATAAATAGATTTCAAAACAAGGGTTATAAATTAGAAAAAATAAAAGCTTGTGATATGTTTTCTCAGACTATGCATGTAGAGACGGTAGCACTTTTGTCCAAACTCGATGTCGATAAGCACATAAGTGTTGAAATTGAGCTGGATGAGATGGATTTGACAAGTGCGGAGAGCAAAGCAACATATACTCAAATCAAAGAATATGTTTGGAATAAATTTCAATTAAAAGTTTCAACATTATATATTGCACAGATAAAAAGGAAATATGGAATAGAATTACGAGAACATTACAATAAGTCTAAAAAGGATAAACAAAATATTCCACAGTGTACACCTGAAAAAGAAGAAGCCATCACGGATGCCTTGAGACACTTCAAAATGATTGAATAGAAAGGAATGACTGCCTATGACTCTCAGCATTTAAGACATTCATGCTCGGTATAGGAACAGCTATTATTCCTTTCTTACAAGGTATCAGTGAGAGAACAAGCTCAATATAAAGATTGATAGGATCATTTTTATATTTAAAGGAGCGTTGAAATGATTGATAAAATCAACAAAAAATTTTGGGATAAATTTTCTAAGTTGTATGCCCCTTTTATGAAAAAAGATAAAGAGGTTTATGAAAAAGTTTGTGAATATCTTAGTCCTCATTTGAATAAAGATATGGGGGTGCTTGAACTTGCTTGTGGGTTTCGTGTCATAATAGCGATAGAGGCAAATAGTTATGTAAATATAAGGAGTTCAAAACTTCTACCAAATTTTAAAACTCAAAAAATAAATAGTTGGTGTGCTGCTTAGAGTAATTATTATATAATAATTATTGTAAAGAGTACATCAACATAAGGAGGTAGTTAGATGCCAAGAAAAGGGGTAACCATATATGATTTATTAATATCTTGTCCAGGCGATGTTACAGATTTTTTAGAAATAATAAAAGAAAGTGTTGAAAGCTTTAATAGAACTTTTGGTGATTTAAATAATATCGAAGTAGTTACTAAACACTGGTCTACAATAGTTATCCTGAATCAGGTGATAAACCACAAGAATTATTAAATAAACAATTTGTTAGAAATTGTGATGCTGCAGTTGCAGTTTTTTGGACAAGATTTGGTACACCAACTGATAAGTATGGATCTGGTACAGAAGAGGAAATAGAAGAGATGCTTTTAGCTAATAAGCAAGTATTTATGTATTTTTTGAATGCTCCTATTAATCCTTCCGAATTCAATCAAGAACAATATCAAAAAGTGTTAGAATTTAGAGGAAAATATAAGGATAAAGGAATATACGCAATAGTTCATGATAAATTTGATTTTCAGCTACAATTTACCAATCATTTATCATTATATTTTTTATCATTAATTTGGGATTCAGGAAACTCGAAAAGTGAAATATTAAATCCTATGTTAAAAATAAGAGATTTAAATACATTTTCAGAAGAATATTGTTCAATAAGTATGAATAAGTTGTTAGAGTCAAAATTTATTAACAATCAAAAAGATAAAATAATAGAGAGTATTGAAACTTTAAATAATTTTATTTTGCCAGAACGTAGTAAAGATATAAGTTCAGAAAAATATAATTTTAACGAATTAACTAATATTACCAAATCATATGGACAAATTAGTAAACTTAGTGGGATAAATAATTATGTAAAAATTAGTGACGAATAGATAAAAGCTATTAATGATTTTGCTAATAAAAATCAAATTAACATTGAAGAAAATTTTTGGAATTTGGGAAACTTAAAGAGTTATAGTTCTCAGCTACAGCTTCCATTTGGGAGTAGTGGACCTTCGTATTATGGAACTGATGAGGAGAAAAAACGCTATTCGTTGTTAAAAAAACTTTATATTAGTATAAAAGAATATAATGAATATAACGAGTATTTTGGATATATAGATAATGTTAAAGTTATTAAATTAATGATTTCAAATTTAGGTAATACATTTGATGAAGATATTGATATTAAATTGATTATACCAAAAGGATACATTCTTAAACATAAAGATTCACCTGATCCAGGCATGAATATTATAGAAGACTTACTTGAAATGAAACTTTTTGATTTCATATTTTCAATTCAAGAGAGTGATACTGTTAATAGATATGAAGATTCAAAAGTGGATAATTTAAATTTTAGACATGTTAATAGACTTAGTCCAATTTTAACAAAAAGCATTAAGGATGAATATGAAGATAACAAATATGATTATCGAGATTTATTAGATGAAATATTTTCATATAAGCAATTTGAAAACTCAGATTCTGATATTTTGATTTTCGATATAAAGTATTTAAAACACAACTCTTCAATGGCATTTCCTTCTATTTTAATGTTTAAAAACCTTCCAGAATCAATAGAATATGAGATTACATCAAAACATATACCTGAAATTATAAAAGGGAAAATATATATTAAAGACAATATTAGTGGATGAAAAAGAGTTTTTAAGGTTATCTAATGATGAAAATTTAATATGTGAATCTCAGACGATAGAAAGTAATAATTCTGTCGTCTTTTTTTATTTCAAAGAAAGGAGGTAAGAATGAATTTTGATTATTTTTATAATAGGCAATCTGAGATGTATTACTTCATTAGGTTACCTATGGTATTAATGAAAGATGAAATTTTTGAGAGTATTTCTATTGAAGCTAAAGTTTTGTATTCATATATGCTTAAATTATTTGCTAACCACAAAATAAATGGCTATATAAGCTTAATCTAGCGAGTGCGATAAATCTTGAAAAAGTGTTAAAATATTTAATGATTATATTGACAAGCTGATATAAAAGTGTTATTATGCTTTTGTGATACTGAAAATCGCTATCACATTTTTATATTTTGTATATTCATATGAATTAATATTTAACATGTTAAAAAAATATTTAGTAGAGGATATGGGGAATAAATGAATAATAAAAGAATTATTAAGGCGACATTAATTGCCGCCTTGTCTATTTCATTCTTATTTAACGAGCCTTCCTTTGCCAGTAGCGAAGAAGAAAAACCGCTAGAAGCAAATAACCAAGGTCTTTTTGAAGAAAATGAAGCAACTGTAGAAAAAAAGGAAGAAGCAAAAAAAGAAGAAGCAAAAAAAGAAGAAGCTTCTGATAAAGAAAGTGAACAAAAAAAAGAAGAAGCAAAAAAAGAAGAAGCTTCTGATAAAGAAAGTGAACAAAATAAAGAAGATGCAAACAAGGACAAAGCTCCTGCTTTGGAAACTTCCCTCAAAGAAGATAAGTCTGTTGAAAAAGAAGGGAAAGCAACAGAAGTTACACATAAAGCTGACCTTAATAAGGATTTATCTACTGAAGAAAAGAAAGATGATATAGCTGTAGAAAAGAAAGACGAGGGAAGGCTCATATACATAGCCGAATTTAAAGATAAAGAGGCTGGGGAAAGGGCAATGAAGGAAATATCAAAACTTTCTTCTACAAAAGTTTTGTATGCCTATAACACAATTTTTAATGGTTGTGCAATTGAAACAAAACAAGATAATCTTGATTTGATTAAACACATCGAAGGAATCTCATCTGTAGAAAGATCCCAAAAAGTTGAGCCAATGATGAATCACGCTAGGGAAGAAATTGGTGTCAACGAAGCTATCGACTACCTAAAAGCTATCAACAAAGACATGATAATGAAGTTTGATGGTAGGGGCATGGTAATTGCAAATATCGATACTGGGACTGATTATAGGCACAAGGCTATGAGAATTGACGATGATGCTAAGCCTTATATGAGATATAAAAAAGAGGACATGAAGGGAACTGACAAGGACTTTTGGTTGAGTGATAAAATTCCTCATGCCTTTAACTATTATAACGGTGGCAAAATCACTGTCGAAAAATATGACGATGGTTCTGACTATCATGATCCACATGGTATGCATATAGCGGGAATCCTTGCTGGTAATGATACTGATAAGGATATAGCTAAGTACAATGGAATAGACGGAATAGCACCAAATGCTCAAATCTTTTCTTACAAGATGTACTCAGATTCAGGTGATGGCTTTGCTGGTGATGAAACAATGTTTCACGCTATTGAAGATGCAATCAAACATAAAGTTGATGTAGTATCTGTATCTTCTGGATTTACAGGAACAGGTCTTATAGGTGAGAAATATTGGCAAGCAGTTAGGGCTTTAAGAAAAGCGGGGATTCCTATGGTAGTTGCTACTGGTAATTATGCAACATCTGCTTCAAGCTCATCATGGGACTTGGCTGCTAATAACCAACTAAAGATGACCGATACAGGAAATGTAACTAGAACTGCTGCCCATGAAGATGCCATAGCTGTTGCATCAGCTAAAAATCAAATAGTAGAGTTTGATAAGGTAAATATTGGTGGCGAAAGCTTTAAGTATAGAAATATCGGTACCTTCTTCGATAAAAATAAGATTATTAGAAATGAAGACGGAAGCAAAGCAGCAGACAAAATGAAATTTGTTTATATAGGCAAGGGTCAAGATGAAGATCTAGTTGGGCTTGATCTTAAAGGCAAAATTGCCGTTATGGATAGAATATATACAAAGGATTTAAAATATGCCTTCAAAAGAGCTGCCGATAAAGGTGCTCGCGCAATCATGGTTGTAAATACTGTTAACTACTATAACAGGGATAACTGGACAGAGCTTCCAGCCATGGGCTACGAAGAAGATGAAGGAACAACTTGCCAAGTATTTTCAGTATCTGGTGATGATGGACTTAAAATTTGGAATATGATTGCTCCAGCCAATAAAACTGAGGTTAAGAGAAACAAGAAAGAAGACTTCAAAGATAAGCTTGACCAATACTATCCAATTGATATGGAAAGCTTCAACAAAAACCGTCCAAAGCTTGGTGATGAGAAAGAGCTAGACTTTAACTTTGCTCCTGATACAGACAAGGAACTTTATAAAGAAGAAGTAATCGTGCCAGCAGCTTCTACATCATGGGGTCCAAGGGTTGACCTCCTACTAAAACCAGATGTATCAGCACCAGGAAAGAACATCAAATCAACCCTAAATGTAATTGATGGCAAATCAACTTATGGTTATATGTCAGGAACAAGTATGGCAACACCAGTGGTCGCAGCATCAACAGTATTGATTAGACCAAAACTAAAAGAGATGCTCGAAAAATCTGTCCTCAAAAACCTAGAAGGTGAGGATAAAATCGACTTAACTACTCTTACAAAGATTGCCCTACAAAACACAGCAAGACCAATGATGGATCCAACAGCTTGGAAGGAAAAATCACTATATTATGCTTCGCCAAGACAACAAGGTGCAGGTCTAATTAACGTTGCTAATGCACTAAGAAGTGATGTTATAGCAAGCTTTAAAAATGTTGACTCCGCAGGTCTAGTAAACTCATATGGATCTATATCACTTAGAGAAATTAAGGGAGACAAGAAATATTTCACAATCAAGTTGATTAATACATCAGATAGGCCTCTTACATTTAAGGCTTCATCATCTGCAATCACCACAGATTCCCTTACCAATAGGCTAAAACTTGATGAAACTTACAAGGATAAGAAATCATTAGATGGCAAACAAATTGTTCCAGAAATTCATCCAGCAAAGATTAAGGGTGCAAATATTACTTTCGAACACGATGTATTTACAATTGCTCCAAACTCTTCATATGAATTGAAGGCTGTAATAAATGTAGGAGAAGCAAAAGATAAAAACCAATTTGTAGAATCTTTCATTAGACTTGAATCTAAAGAAGAACTTGAGGCAATGTGTGGTGGGGAAAACAAGACAGTATTCCAACCATCTCTATCAATGCCACTTATGGGCTTTGCTGGAAACTGGAACAAGGAGCCAATCCTTGACAAGTGGGCTTGGGAAGAAGGCTCTAAATCAAAAACCATGGAAGGTTATGACGATGATGGTAAACCAAAAATACCTGGAACCTTGAACAAGGGTATAGGTGGAGAACATGACATCGATAAATTCAATCCAGCTGCCGTTATCCAAAACAGAAAAGATGGAAATACAAAATCACTTGATCAAGATCCTGATTTATTTGCACTAAATAACAACCAAGGATTATTTGATCCATCACAAAGCGAATCAAAAGTCGCAAGAATTTATCCACTTGATAATAAGGGAGAAACACAAGAAGTTCAAATAGAAAGAGGGCTAACACCTTCCCCACTCGTTCTAAGAAGTGCAGAAGAAGGCTTAATCTCAATTGTAAATACAGACAAAGAGGGCGAAGGACAAAAAGACCTCAAGGTTGTATCAAGAGAGCACTTCATCAAAGGAATCCTAAACTCAAAGAGAAACGATGCTAAGGGTATTAAGTCATCCAAGTTAAAAGTTATGGGAGATTTGAAATGGGATGGCCTTATTTACAATCCTAGAGGAAGAGAAGAAGGCGCTAATGATGATAATAATAACCAAGACTTGGAAACAAAACTTAGGGGTCAATTTGAACCAATAGCTGAGGGTCAATACTTCTACAAGTTCAAATACAGATTAACTAAGGATTATCCATGGCAAGTTTCTTATATACCAGTAAAAGTTGACAATACAGCTCCAACAATTGTCGATGTTGATTTCTCTGATCCAAACAAAATCAAATTAATAGCAAAAGATACTTACCACAAGGCAAAAGATAAGTACAAAAACGAAACCTTGTTTGTAAGAGATCAAAAAGACCATCCAGAGAAATTTGAAGAAGTAGCCAACGAAGTATGGTATGCAGGTGCAGCTATAGTTGACGAGTATGGTGATGTTGAAAGAAACCTTGATGTAAAATATGCAGGAGAAGGCGAAGGTAGACATAGAAAGCTTGATGCTAAAGGAAATACTATCTACGAAATTAAAGGAGCTGGAGATTTAAGAGGAAAAATTATCGAAGTAATCGCCCTAGATGGTGCAAGCAACTTCACCAAAATCCATAGGATAAAATTTGATAGTAAAGCTGATGCAAAGGGAATGATTTCTTATTACCTAGTAGATCCTGACAAAGATTCTTCTTCTTACAAAAAACTTGGAGAAATTTCTGAAGAAAAACTCAAAAATGCAATAAGCTCAGAGGAAAATACCAATAATAATAAAGCTAAGGATGAAGACTCAAAACCAGCTGAAGAAAGTTCAGTTGAGGGAGAAGCTAGCCTTGAAATAGATAAAAATATTTCAACAATTAGAGAATTTGAAAATAAAGACCTAAAGAAACTAATTAAAAAGAAATATAAGGAAATAGAAGACTTTACAACTGGTGGAATGAAAACAGTAGAGCTTGATTATCTATATGATGAAAAAGGAAATGTAAAATCCTACGAAGATGGAAGTGATCTAGAATATGAAACTGAGAAACTTGATGATGTTAAATCAAGGCTTGGTGGAGTGTTAAGTCCATCAAAGGATGGCCATTTTGAAATTCTTGGAGAAGTAAATAATGTATCAAAAGATGCTAAGGCCTACTATGGTAATGACTTTAAACTAATAGAAATCAAGGCAAGTAAATACGACCCACAAACAAAAACTCTAACCTTTGACTTATTTGCAAACACAAATGATGTAGTCGATGGTCTATCCTTTACTGGAGATATGAATATTATCGTAAAAGATAAGGGTCAAACAAAAGCTAAAACTATAATAAGAATGTCAGAAAAGAAGGATGAAGCCGAGGAAGCTTCACCATATGCTTCAAGCTATGGAAATATTATCGAACTAGGTGAAGGTGAACTAACTAAACAAAAACCAAAAGATCCAAGCAAGATGGATACAAACAAGATGTTCTTCGATAATGAAAAGGGTCAATATGTATTAAATGATAATATGATTGTAAGAAAGGGATATGCCCTAAGAGTTACGACATTTAACCCAGGAAAAACTGATATGCTTGATGGTAATGGAGTTTATAGCAAGGAAGTTATAGAAAAAATCCAAAATACTGCCCCTAACATCAAGGCCCTATCACAAAAAACAATCTACTGTGATAGTAGAAATGTTGAAGATGGTAGAAGCACTCAATCAGTTCTCATGTCAGCCTTGGACGGATTTAATATAGTTAGATATCAAGTCTTTAAATTCAAAACTAATGAAAAGGGAGAAGCTATAGATAAAGATGGAAATCTTGTAGATGATCCTTCTAAACTAGTTCTTCTTGGCAAAGATGGCAAGGAATACCTTGGAGATGATAAATCCAACGTAGAAGCCATCAAAGAAGACGGAGCAATGCTATTTATAGATGCAAAACCAGTAGATTTGACTATGGATAGAAACTATTTCAATCCAACAAAGGACAATAAAATCTATGTAAGAAAACCAGAATTCTATCTTAGAGGAAAGATAGGAGATAAGGGTGGTTTCAACTGGGAAATGAGAGTTAACGAGTCAGTTGTTGACAACTACCTAATCTATGGTGATTTACACATTGATAATACAAGAGACTTTAATATTAAGCTTGATGTAAAAGATGGAGACATCATGGATTGGGGAATGAAGGACTACAAGGCTAATGGCTTCCCAGATAGGGTTAAAGATATGGATGGCAATGTCTACCTACAAACTGGTTATAGTAATCTCAATGCCAAGGCTGTAGGTGTTCACTATCAATTCCTCTATGATACTATAAAACCAGAAATCGAACAAAAAGATGATGGTAACACAGCTATTGAATATGATAAAGATAAATTCATCAAATTCAATGTTACAGACAAGAGAGATGGGGATAAGGCTGGAGAAATCCAAGATAAACAAATCTTTGTAAATGGTAAAGAATACAAGTCCTTAGATGATATCAAAGATATCAATGATGATAAGCTAACAATTAAGTTTGTAGTAAAAGACTTTGCAAACAATACTAGGGTAAAAGAATTTAGCTTTGACAAAAAAACTGGCTCATTAACTCCTGTAGATCCCGAAAAAGTCAAGATTACAATAGGTAATAAGGAAAATGAACTTGTAAAGGGAGAGGACTTCCAATTACCAGAATACAAGGGAGAACTTCCAGAAGGTAAAGGCTTTAAGGGTTGGAAAGTCAAAGACAAAGATGGAAAAGAAAAAATCAAAGCACAAGGTTCCTTCCTATTTGCTGAGTCTGATCTAAGTGTTGAACCAGACTTCTACGAGCTTCATAAAGAAGTTAAAGAAGAAAATAAACAAACTTTTGATGAAACAAAGAAAAAAGATGAGGATTATTCAAAGATTTGGAATATAACTTGCCCAAGTGATACAGAAAAACCTTCAGACAATCCTTGCGAAGAACCATCAGAAGTACCTTCAGAAAATCCACAAATTCCAGAAACAAATATAGCTCATAAGAGTGAAAATCCAAAAGACAATCAAGGATTAGTAGTAGAGGCAAGCTCAGAGACTAAAAAGCTTAAAGGAGATCCTTCAAAAGACGATAACTTAGTTCAAATTCCAAGGGAAGATAAGGATAAAGAAGAAGCAAGGGAAAATAAGAACCAAAGAAGTGATGACAAATCACAAGCAAACAATGATAAAGCTCCAACAAGTACAAATGTTAAAACAGGAGTAGAGAGCCTATCATCAGTAGTTATGGGACTATTTGCAGCAAGCCTTGCCTTATTCAAGACTAAAAAAAGAAAATAAAAAGACCTAGTATAAGCTAAGCAAATATTAGACCTTATGCCAGAGTTAGCTTTAGGCTTGCTCTGGTATTTTTGTGTGCTCGGCATGAGCATATTCTAACAGGTGTAAGTCCTAAGTGTGCCCGGTAGTGGGAAACATATAGCCAAAGGCAAGGGTGTCCATCGTGAGGTGGAATCTGAAGGAAGCCCTAGGCAAACTCTTGGTCTGACGAACAGAAATCACATAAGGCAGTTACGTAGGATAAGCTTGCAAAACAAAGTAAAGTCCAATAACTACACGGAATACGTAAATGTAAATGTGGCAGATAGATGAGAGGAAAGAATATGCCCTTACCCGAGGAGGTCTCATAGGCGACTTAGTAGTAACAACGAACTATGAGAAGTCAGCAAAAGTCATAGTACTAGTTAAAACTAGGAAGGACCGAACTACAGGAGGTATAAATTTATGAAAGAAACTAATCATGACAAAGACTGTAGAGAATTAACCAGACAAATCAAAGATAACTCGGAAAGTGAAAATAAATTAGCTATACACAGTCATGATAAGATTAACTCAAAAGAAGAAAATACCAAAAATGAACTAATTGAAAAGATACTCCATAGAAACAACCTAAACGAAGCCTTTAGAAGAGTAAAATCCAGCAAAGGTTCAGCATGAGTAGATGGAATATCAACAGAAGAACTCCTAAAACATCTAAAAGAAAACAAATATAAAATACTAGGACAAATAAGAGCAAGGAAATACAAACCCAAACCAGTAAAAAGGGTACAAATACCAAAATCAAATGGTAAGAAACGAAATCTAGGAATACCCACAACAACAGATAGGGTGATACAACAAGCAATAGCACAAATACTAAGCCCCATCTATGAAAAGAAATTTTCAGAAAACAGCTATGGATTTAGACCAAAAAGAAGTGCACACGATGCCTTAAAAAGGATAAAAGAAATAGCAGATGAAGGATACACATGGGTAGTAGATTTAGACCTAGAAAAATACTTCGACACAGTAAATCAATCCAAACTCATACAAATCCTATCAGAAGAAATAAAAGATGGAGATGTAATATCCTTAATACACAAATATCTAAAATCAGGAATAATGATAGATGGGATAAAAGTAAAATCATACAAAGGAGTACCACAAGGTGGACCCCTAAGTCAATTACTCGCAAACATCTACCTAAATGAAGCTGACCAAGAACTTGAAAAATGGGGATACAAATTTGTAAGATATGCAGACGACATGCTAATATTCGCAAGAAATAGGAAAGCAGCCGAAAGATACTATAAAAGAGTCAAAAATCTGTTAGAAGGAAAATTAAAACTTAAAGTAAACGAGGAAAAGACCTCAATAAGAAAATTAAGCCAAACAAAATATCTAGGATATGGATTTTACCATAACAATGGAACCCAATTAAAAGCACACAAAGAAAGCCTAAAGAAACTAAAGGCAAAACTAAAAGCGGTAACAAGCAGAAGTAATGCACTAGGCTATAGGCAAAGAAGAATAAAAATCAACCAAATCGTAAGAGGATGGATACAATATTTCAAACTTGCAAATATGAGAAAACATCTTCAAATTTTAGACGAATGGTTAAGAAGAAGAATCAGAATGTGTGCGTGGAAAGGCTGGAAGAAAATAAAAACCAAATTTAAAAACTTAGTAAAATTAGGTACAGCTAAATATCAAGCTTGGCAATGGGCAAATACACGCAAATCCTATTGGAGAATAGCAAAAAGCCCAATACTGAGCAGAGCTCTTAACAACAAAAGAATAGCTGAAAGGGGCTATATATCCCTAGTCAGCTATTACAATAAAGTTCAAATTAAACGGTAGAACCGCCGTATACGGAACCGTACGTACGGTGGTGTGAGAGGTCGGTAGATGAATTAATCATTTACATCCTACTCGATTTATACAATATAATTTACTACAGTAACATCTAATCTCCAATGACTTAAAGCCAGTACAGAAACAGCCATAAGGGCTAGACGATTATAGATAACGGGTTTCCCATTTTGGATAGCTCTTTTTTTATTTTCTCCTCTGAGTTCATAGGGAGTATCATTCATATCATCAATAAATCGTTTTAATTTAGCTTCATATTTTTGGGGATTTGCTTTATATAAATCATAATTTCCTCTTTCAAACATTTTAATAAGTCTTTCTCTTAATGATCTAGCGAATCCATTAACTGTTAATATTATATTTTCAAAGAATTGGTAAACATCATTAGCGTGTTCTCTTCTTAGGGCATGAAGATTTATTTTATTATTCATCTCATCTTTAGAGAATACATTATGACCTGTAGGAACTTCTTCGAATATATTTTTAACTATAGGTACATCTTTAGGGAGAATCATTTGAAAAGTTTCTTTTCCGCCTTTTCCTTTTCTTACATGGACATAATATATGCCATATTCTCCCTTAATAAAATCCTCTCTTTTTAGATTTTCAAGTTCATTTCTTCTTATACCAACAGCTTTTTGTAAGGTAATTAGCCTTTTAAATTCAGGTGAAGTTTCTTGTAATTTTCCAAAAGGATTTTCTGCTTCTTGTCTACCTTTGGTTATGGTATTAGATTTCCTCCTAGGCTTATTAATATCTCTCATATTTACTCCACAAGCCTTGCAAATAGGGGCAAGGTAGGTATGAATAGTACCAGCAGAAAACTTAAAATGATCTTCCTGTAAATGGTTTGAGTATTTTTGTATTAAATCTTTATCTACTTTTTCTATTTGTTTAATTCCTTGTTCTTTGCACAAGCTTGCAAATTTCTTACAGGCATATTTATATTGCTTTCTGGTTGTATTTCCTTTTAATCCTTCAGATGCTCTCTTAAATAGTTCAAATTGTAAGATATTTTTATTTCTTGACATTCTGGAATCCTCCTAAATAAATTTGGTTTCTATATTATTGTTAATTAGCCTCCTCCTTTTTTTACGAGCTTAAGATGCTCTAAAAAATCTAAATAATATAGGCTTAAATATTATTGTTATTTCAATTCAGCAGATACCGTCTTGATATAACTTTTAGATTTTGCCATTTGATTAAACAGTTAATTTTCAAAGATGACTCTTTTAAAATTACCATTTAGGTTCTTCTAATAAATACATATGGAAGAACCCTTGAGATCATGAATTTTAATGGCATCAATTCAAGACCTTCGACTATTTTGAAATAATAAAGTTACCGTAGCCGGACCTTATTACTTTGAAAATAGTTGAGCCTAGCAAGTAGGACTACCGTTTTTTATCTGGTGAGATAATAGAGTTATATCATCTCTTTTTTCCTTTACGAATGTCAAATTGTGTTTCCTCCTTTTTCATCTCCATTTCTTCAATCTTCTATTTTTAATATGTAATAAAGTCATTTGGATAAAAAAAAGAGTAGAATATGAATATTAAAAACTAAAAAAACACCTTTCTAAAAAAATTATGGCATATAAAAAGTGAAGAAATTTTTTAAGGAGGTGGTTATCATGGCTGATGAGTTAGACGGGCTTGCTCGTCTACTACAAGAATTTATAGAGAAATATGCAGATCAAACAGATTTTAAAAGCCTAGATATGCCACCAGAAATTTTAGAATCTAATTTAGATTTTGATAAGAAAAATGATGAAAATAATAATGAGGACTTAAAGCCAACAAATTAGTTTATTTGTTGGTTTTTAAATTGGAATATAGTAAAATATAGTGTATAAAAGAACTTGCTATTTTGTCCAAACTTATTTAAAGGAGGTGTTTCCATGAAAAAGAAAAGAGCCTATGTTTATACTAGAGTGTCTACTTCTATGCAAATTGATGGCTATTCCCTAGATGCTCAGGAAGAAAGAATAAAACAATATGCTAAAGCTTATGATATAGAGATAGTAGATGTTTATAAAGATGCTGGAAAATCAGGGACATCAATAATTGGTAGAAACAATTTTATAACTATGTTAGATGATATCAAAGAAGAAAAAGACAACGTTGATTGTGTTTTAGTATTCAAATTATCTAGATTTGGTAGAAATGCAGCTGATACATTAAATTCTTTGCAAGTAATGGAAGAGCATGGGGTATATTTGATATCAGTTGATGATGGCCTTGATAGTTCAAAAGATGCAGGAAAATTAGTCATAACTATACTATCGGCAGTAGCTGAGATGGAAAGAGAGTACATCATCGCTCAAACCATGGAAGGCAGAAAACAAAAAGCAAGAGAAGGAAAATGGAATGGTGGTTTTGCTCCAATTGGGTATAAGCTTCAAGATGGAGAATTGATAATTAATGAAGACGAAGCTAAAGCAATAAAAATGATTTTTGATTTATACACTAATTCAGATATGGGAGCAAATGGAGTTGCAAAATATTTAGCATCATTAGACATAAGAAAACCTATCAGACAAAATGGAAAATCACTATATTTTTCTGCTTCATTAATTCGCCAAATTTTAGATAATCCTGTATATAATGGGAAAATTGCCTATGGTAGAAGAAAGACAAAAAAGAATAAAATTACAGGGAAAATTTCGCAAGAAAAAGCTGATAATTATATTATAAGTAAAGGAATACATGAATCTATTATTGACGATGAACTTTGGGAATTAACGCAGAAAAAGAGAAAGTCACAAGCTAAGAAATATGAAAAGATAAATAGAGGAAATGATGAGAAAACTTATCTATTGTCAAGCCTTATAAAATGCCCAGTTTGTGGTGCAGGTTTATATGGAAATAAAAGTCGTAAACGCAAGAATAATGGAGAACACTACAAGGATTATTACTATTACTCATGTAAGCATCGACAATTGATGAATGGATATAAGTGTAACTTCAGTAAACAAATTAAGGCGGATGCAATCGATAGTGAAGTTGCAACAATAATAACAAAAATAATTAGTAATCCAAGTTTCGCAAAAAAATTAGAAGAAAAAATTAATATACAAATAGATACTGATGAAATTGATAAAATCATTGACAAGCACATGGCTAAAGAAAGACAATTATTGGGAACAAAAGCATCTTTGATAAATCAAATTGATTCTTTAGATTTTGAAGATAAACATTATGAAAGAAAATTTGAAGATTTAAATCTAAGGTTAGATGCAATCTATGATCAATTAGATTATGTAGAATTACAGATTTCAGACAGCAGAAAAAGAAAAGAAGCTATCTTAGAAGAAAAGATAACTTCTGATAATATTTATAAGATTTTGATTAATTTTCATAAGCTATATTCAGTGCTTTCAGACGTCGACAAGAAGAGATTATTCAATCAATTGATAGAAAAAATAGAAATATATGGAGAAAAGAATGAATCGGGTAGATGGGTTAAATCGCTTACTTTCAAGCTTACATTGATAGATGAGGATATCAATTTAAGTTTGGACAATGATAGTTCCGTTGAGAGTGTCGTATTGATGTCAAAGGCTGATTAGGTGAGTGCAAATTTGCCCTTGTGTAGTAGGGCTTAGCGAGAGTTATCGTTAAAAGGTTTAATGATTGGCGGTTGTAAGCTGGCTCGGTGCGCTTTTTGAGCGTATTTTGGATGTATGGGGGAAGATATCAATGCTCTAGGGTCGAGTGCACAGGATGTTAACGTTAAAATGTCCACCCACTTTGCACCCACCTAGTTAAGTGGGAATTTTACTAAGCTTGTCTTCAAAAAGTATAATAAAGAAAATTACACTTAATAAAATGCAAAATCATTGTTTTTTTTGTTTTAAGGGGTACTATTAAGTTTGTAAAAAAGGGGTGAATAAAGTGATAATAGAAAAAATTATTGGAAATGTTTTTGATATAAATGAAGAAAATTTAATAATCAACTGGCTTAATATGCCTTACGACCATGCCCACAAGAAAATTCAAAGATTTGAATATGAGGGTCTGGATTTGGGTCTAAAGCTTTCTGAAGAAGATAGACAAAGAGGTCTAAAGCATGGAGATATAATTTATCGAGAAGCTAATGTAATTTATGCTATCAATATCGAAGAGCTAGAATGCTTAAAGCTCTCCATAGATGATGCTAAGTTCTTTGTTAACTTGGCATATATTATTGGCAATCGTCATGCAAAATTATACTGGTCAGAAGATGGCGAATCTTTAATTACACCATATGAGAAGACCCTTGAAGATATGCTAAAGACTGTAGAAGGGATAAAGATTGATAAGGTCATGGCTAAATTATTGCCAAAAAACAACTTGATGGCAATTCTACCTCAAGGTCAAGTAGTAGATCACCATAGTCACCATCACGACCACAATCATGACCACCATCACCATGAATAGAAAAAAATATGAAGAAGAGCTCATCCTCCTTCAATTAAATGATAGTCAATTTCCTATAGGTTCTTATTCTCATTCTTATGGACTCGAAAATTATATCCTAAAGAATTTGATTAAAGATTCGAAAGACATAAAAAAATATTTAATTAACTATTTAAAAACTAGCTTCTATTATAATGACCTTTTAGCTGTATATCTAGCTTACAATTATTTTATAGAAGGAAAAAAAGATGAGCTTTTAGATTTAAATATAAGATTACAGGCTCAAAAAAGCCAAAAAGAGTTAAGGGAAGCTTCAGAGAAGTTAGGCTCAAGACTTATATCGACAGTTCATAAGATGGACATAGCTATGTCAGAACAATACTATGACTACCTAGATTATCATAAGAAAAATGACATTATCATCCATCATTCAGTCGCCTATGCTCTAATTACAGCAAGTCTTGATATTGATTTGACCGCATCTCTTTTGAGTTTTGCTTTCAATATGGCACAGAATCTAGTTATTACAGCGGTTAAGACTATTCCTATCAGCCAGTTTGATGGGCAGAAAATCTTATATGAAATCTATGACTTGATAATAGATTTAGTTACAAAGATAGATAAATTGGATGAGGAGTATTATTTTACTTCATATCCAGGTGTAGAAGTTGCTTCAATGCAACATGAAGTATTATATTCAAGACTTTATATGTCTTAGGGAGGCTTATGGATTACGTAAAAATCGGTGTCGCAGGCCCTGTTGGCTGCGGAAAGACACATTTGATAGAAAAACTAGTAGAAGAATTCAAAAAAGATTACAAGGTAGCAGTAGTTACTAATGATATATATACAGAAGAAGATGCAAACTACCTAAAAGATCAGGGGATTCTTGAAAGAGATAGGATAAGAGGAGTAGAAACTGGAGGATGTCCTCATACAGCTATAAGAGATGATGTTTCTATGAACCTTGAAGCTTGTGAGGATTTAGTCAGAAATTTTAAGGATATAGAAATAATCTTTATCGAAAGTGGTGGAGATAATCTATCAGCAACCTTTAGTCCTGACCTTGCAGATGCCACCATCTTTGTAATAGATGTAGCTGCAGGTGGGGATATACCGCGAAAAGGAGGCCCAGGAATTTTAAGATCAGATCTTCTTATCATAAACAAAAAAGATTTAGCTCATTATGTTGGCGTTGACCTTGATGCTATGAGAAAGGATACCCTAGCCCAAAGAGGAGATCGTCCATTTATCTTTACTAATATCAAAAATGGCGATGGCCTAAATGAGGTCTATGACTGGATAAGAAAGCAAGTCTTATTAGAAGATTTAAAATAATGAAAAAAACATATGCAAGAGCAAGCAGATTATATTTAGAGTTTGAAAATAAGGATGACACAACAATCCTAAAAGATATTTACAATTCTCCACCATTCTTAGTCATGCACACCTTCAAATACGGCAACTTTACCAAGGCTATGATTATGAGCTCAAGCCCAGGTATCCTGGAAGGCGATAGGCAAGAAGAAAGATTTTATGCAAAAAAAAATAGCAAGGTCTTGCTTTCTTCTCAATCATATGAAAAAGTTTATAAGATGAACGAGGATTCTTTCGCAAGTCGTAGGGTCGAAATTCGTGGAGAAGAAAAATCTGACTTTATTTTTAAACTTTTACCCATGATTCTCTACAAGGATGCAGACTTTAGGGAGGAGATCAAGGTGGATTTAGAAAAAGATGCCAGGCTTATTTTTTCTAACTGTTTTGTATCTGGTAGAATTGGAAGGGGAGAAAGCTTTGAATTTAAAAGCTACAAGACTAATCTAGATATAAACCTTGATAGCAAACTTATCTATACCGAAAAAAACCTCATAAGGCCAAGAGAACAAAATATAAATGAACTTGGTTTGATGGAAGGCTATGACCACTTTTTGTCCATGGTTGCTATAAATTTTTCCAATGAAGATAACATTGGCGAAATCCGCAAAATAATTGAAAAGAATAGCCAAAAAAGAGGCCTAAAAGGTGGGGCAAGTTTAAGTTTTAGAAATGATATTCAAATTAGGATTTTGGGCAAGATGGGCCAGGATCTAATAGAATGTGAAAAAGAAATAATAGATTATTTAATTGAAAAAGGGGGAAGGATATGCATTTAGTACCAAAAGATATTGAACGCTTGATGATATTTACAGCTGGAGAAGTTGCCAGAAAGCGTAAAGAACGTGGACTTAAATTAAACTATCCTGAAGCAGTCGCTCTAATCAGTGCCGAGCTTTATGAAATGGCTCGTGATGGCAAGACTGTTTCAGATTTGATGCAAGAAGGCAGGAAGATTCTAACGAGGGATGATGTCATGGAAGGTGTCCCTGAAATGATTAAGGATGTACAAATAGAAGCCACATTTCCTGATGGAACCAAGCTTGTAACAGTTCATCAACCAATAGTGTAGGAGGCAAAAATGATTCCAGGTGAAATTTTTTATAAAGACGAAGATTTAATTTTAAATGAAGATTTCGAATCTATTGAAATAAAAGTAACAAATACTGGAGATAGGGCCGTACAAATCGGTTCTCATTTTCATTTTTTTGAAGTGAATAGATTTTTGAAATTCGATCGTAGCATGGCCTTTGGCAAAAAGCTAGACATTCCTGCAGGAAATGCTATTAGATTTGAACCAGGTCAAACCCATAGGGTTAGATTAGTAGATATCGGCGGAAATGGAAGGGTGATCGGCTTTAACGGACTCACAAATGGTGTAGCCCATGATATAAAAAAAGATGAAGCCATGAAAAACTTAGTTCAAAAAGGCTACGCTAATATTAATAGTGATGGAGAGGAATAGATGTCATTTAAAATCTCAAGAGAAAAATACGGGTCTATGTATGGGCCAACTACAGGCGATAAAGTTAGACTAGCAGATACAAATATTATAATAGAAATAGAAAAAGATTATGCAATTTATGGAGATGAATCAATCTTTGGTGGTGGTAAGACTGTAAGAGATGGTATGAACCAATCTTCAACTGCAAGCTATGCCTCAGGAACTTGCGATACAGTAATTACAAATGCGATTATCCTAGACTATACTGGTATCTACAAGGCAGATATAGGAATTAGGGATGGTATTATTACAGGAATAGGCAAGTCAGGTAACCCTGATATGAACGATAATGTCAACCCTGGTCTTGTAATAGGGGCAAGCACTGAGATAATCTCAGGCGAAAATAAAATCGTAACCGCTGGAGCAATTGACACCCATGTTCATTTTATATCAGCCGATCAAGCAAATACCGCTCTAGCAGGAGGAACTACTACCCTAATCGGAGGCGGAACAGGCCCTGCTGATGGAACAAATGCTACAACCTGTACTCCAGGCCCTAACCACCTAGAAGCTATGCTAAAATCAGTAGAAGGATATCCAGTAAATGTTGGACTATTAGGTAAGGGTAACTGCTCAAGCAAAGAGCCACTTTATGAACAAATAAAAGCAGGAGCTTGCGGACTAAAGATTCATGAAGACTGGGGAGCAACAAGAGCCGTTATAAATGCCAGCCTTGAAGTTGCTGATGAGTGCGATATAGCAGTTGCAATCCATACCGACACCCTTAACGAAGGCGGTACAATCGAAGATACCCTAGATGCCATAGGCGGAAGGGCTATACATTTCTTCCATACTGAAGGAGCAGGAGGAGGACATGCACCAGATCAAATAGTTGCAGCTGGCTTTAACAATGTCTTTCCAGCATCAACAAATCCAACTATGCCTTTTACCATAAATACATCAGATGAGCACTTGGATATGGTTATGGTTTGCCACAATCTTGACAAAACCATAGAAGAAGATGTAGCCTTTGCGGACTCAAGGATTAGACCGGAAACAATAGCTGCAGAAGATGTCCTCCAAGACATGGGAGTATTCTCAATAATGTCTTCAGACTCTCAAGCCATGGGTAGGATAGGAGAAGTTGTCATGAGAACATGGCAAACAGCATCAAAGATGAAGGACCAACGTGGAGCCCTTAAAGAAGATGAAGGAAATAATAACGATAACTTTAGGGCTAAAAGATATGTAGCCAAATATACTATAAATCCAGCCATAGCCCACGGAGTATCTGAATATATTGGTTCAATCGAAGTCGGTAAACGTGCAGATCTTGTTCTTTGGGAGCCAAAATTCTTTGGAGTTCGTCCAAAACAAATCCTAAAAAATGGTCTAATAATAATGGCACCATCAGGAGATCCTAACGCATCCATACCAACACCACAACCTGTTATATATAGAAGAATGTATGCAGCCGTTGGCGGAGGAATCGGAAACTCTTGCATGACCTTTGTTTCAAAAGCAGCCTATGAAGCAGGCATAAAAGAAAAACTAGACCTAAAAAGAATGGTACTACCTGTTCATAATTGTAGAAACATCGGCAAAAAAGACATGAAACTAAACTTAGAAACACCAAATATCAAGGTAGACCCAGAAACTTACGAAGTAACAATTGAAGAAAAGAAAATAACATGTGACCCAGTAGACAAAGTCGCTCTAGGTCAATTATACAATCTATTTTAAAATAAATATTAGAGCTTAACAAGAATCCCAAAATCCTTACTAGAGGTGTAAGGGTCTTAGGGTTCTCCCTAACAAGGTTAAAATTAATGGAGCATTCCGTAAAGGTCTGCTCCATTAATTTTTTCGTAAGTGTCCGTACACTTACTGTGCTTGCTTCTTTTAAAGCTCCTTTCAAAGTTTATATATTTTTTCAAAAAATACCGTAATTATAATTTGGTTATTTTTTATTGTTAGAATTGATTACATAAGAAATGGAGGAATAATATATGGAAATTATGCTTGAAACAAGAAATTTAACAAAGAAAATCAAATAACAAATGATACTTGAAAATGTATCAATTAAAGGATAAAATGTCTATATTAATGCAAATAAAAAGTCATAATACAGACGATAAAACTAAATCAAACAAAAAATACCATAGCAAAGGTGCAGAGAGGTAAATATCGGCAGTCTTCGGACTGCCTTTATTTTTTTTTGATAATATTTTATCAAATTCATACACACCAACACAGATATCTATGTATATCTATTTAAACTAACACAAGAAATAAAAAAATAGTTTAATCACTGCAATCACATTCTAACTTGTGATCATTGCAAACTAAATTACGAACCTCACTTGGAAGTTTTCCTTTGTATCTTTTGTAATAAATGGAAAATTTGCTATGTGATGTGTATCCAACAGACTCAGCAATTTCTTTTATAGGCAGTTCAGTATTTAAGAGAAGAGTTTCAGCCACATTCATTCTTTTTCTTTGAGTGTATTCTGTAATGCTTTGACCATATTTTTCTTTGAACAAATTTTTTAATTTTGTTCCGCTCATTTTAGATATTTTTTCAAGGGTTTCTTGATTTACATTCATGGCGAAATGATCATCTAAGAATTTTGCTACATCTTCAAGTGCTTTATTATCGTCTGACTCAATTTTATATTTCCTTCTATTTAAGTAGGTATCAATTACTATACTTACCCATTCATTTGCTTTGGCTTTAAAGAAAAAATCCGCAGCAGGAGGGTCCATCTTGCAATTTAAAATTTCCATTGCTACTTTTTCTAAAGACTTTGTAAGTATTATTTGATAAAGCCCCATAAAATGATTCTGGATCAATATTAATGGATGATAGGTGCTTTTCCAAAAGTTCTCTTTTAAATCCAATAGAAACACAAAGATAATATGAATTCTCGTGTAATAAAAATAGGAAGTCATCTTTTATATTATCAAAATTAAGAGTGCATAAGGAGTTTGCGGTCAAAGTTTGATAAGGACTAAACTTTTCTCCATTTGCGCTGACAATGTAGCTTGAATAAATTGAAACATAGTCTGCCATACTATAAGTGTTATTTTGAACTACTTCCTCTCTGATATAAAAATCATGTATATCGATAATGAAGACGTCTCCTTCATAAAACCAATATAGGCCTTCTCCATAAGTAGAATCCTCTTTTTTCCAACAAAAAGTGTGTCCTGCACTTGAATACTTCTTATTATTCTTACATTCATCTACTTTCATATAATCTTTTACAAAATCAAAATAAGTCATACTACACCTATCCCTTTTAGACAATATTCCAATTAGCCTTATTAATTTAAAACTATTGTATTAGCAATTATAACCGATGTATAATAAAAATACAATGATAGTTATTATCAAGTAAGCGAATTTATATCTAAAAGGGATATCAAAGAAAGGAGATGTCAATATGAAGATTTACAAAAAACTATTTGCTTATGTACAGGATAAAAAATATCTTGGCTTTTTAGCTATAGTTTTTTCTGCTATATCTGCTGTACTTACAGTATATGGATATTATTTAATCTACAAATTTTTAGATAAGTTAATAATTAATTCAAATTTATCTGGTGCAGAAAGCATAGCATTAAAATCTGTTATTACACTAACAAGTGGGGCGATATTTTATTTTGTTTCAGGAACATTTTCACACATTTTGGGATTTAGGCTTGAAACAAATTTGAGGAAAAGGGGAATCGATGGTCTGGAAAAAGCTAGTTTTAGGTTCTTCGACCTAAATCCATCTGGTCAAATAAGAAAGATTATAGATGACAATGCAGCACAGACTCATCAGGTGGTAGCGCATATGATACCCGATAGTTCTCAGGCAATAGTTACACCTATACTTGTACTTGTGCTAGGCTTTATAGTAAGCATAAGAGTTGGTATCACCTTGCTTGCTCTTACAATAATTGGAGGCTTAATTTTAGGGGCAATGATGGGTGAGCAAGAATTTATGATCATATACCAAGAAGCCCTATCAAAACTAAGTGCTGAAACTGTTGAATACGTTAGAGGGATGCAAGTTGTAAAAATATTTAGAGCAAATGTAGAGTCCTTTAAAAGTTTTTACAAGGCTATAAAAGATTACTCTAAGTATGCTTATAATTATTCCCTATCTTGTAAAAAGCCTTATGTTTTGTACCAATGGTTATTTTTTGGTCTGATTGCAATTTTAATTATTCCTATAGTTTATTTTATGACTAGCTTAGGCAGTGCAAAGGTGATTTTACTTGAGCTTATCATGATTTTATTTTTATCGGGAGTTCTCTTTGTTTCATTTATGAGAATGATGTGGTACTCCATGTACATTTCTCAAGGAAATTATGCAGTAGATACCTTAGAGGAACTTTACGAAGATATGCAAAAAGACAAATTAGTCCATGGTGATGTAAATAATTTTAAAAACTACAATATAGAATTTGAGAATGTTAGCTTTGCTTATAACGATAAAGCTGTCATTGAAAATTTATCCTTTAAATTAGAAGAGGGAAAGTCCTATGCACTTGTCGGTTCATCTGGATCAGGTAAATCAACAGTAGCAAAACTTATATCAGGTTTTTACAATGTTAATGAAGGAAGGATTAAGATAGGCGGGATTCCAATAAGTAAATATTCTGACGAAGCTTTAATTAAAGCTATATCCTTTGTTTTTCAAGATTCGAAATTATTTAAAATAAGTATTTATGACAATGTAGCTTTAGCCAATAAAGAAGCAAGCAAAGATGAGGTTATGAGAGCCTTAAAATTAGCTGGATGCGATTTGATATTAGAAAAATTCCCAGAAAGAGAAAATACAGTCATAGGCTCAAAAGGGGTTTATTTATCTGGTGGAGAAAAACAAAGGATTGCAATTGCTAGAGCAATTTTAAAGGATTCCAAAATTATTATTATGGATGAGGCATCTGCTTCTATTGACCCAGATAACGAGTTTGAATTACAAAAAGCTTTCAAAAATCTTATGAAAGATAAAACGGTCATTATGATTGCACACAGGCTATCTACAATTAAAGACCTTGATGAAATTCTTGTCATGGATGGTGGAAAAATTATAGAAAGAGGCTCTGACAGAGAGTTAATGTCAAAAGATACAAGGTATAAAAGGTTGCAAGAGATGTTTAACAGTGCAAATGAATGGAGGGTTTCAAATGAAGGAGTTTTATAAAAAAAGATTTGCTCTTACAGATAAGGGAGCGAGAAATTTATCTAAAACAACACTGGCTTCATTTTTCGTTTATTGTATAAACATGCTTCCTGCCATATTATTAATGATTTTTGCTCAGGAAGTTTTGGAAAATATGAGTAGAAGCAAGGACTTTTATATATTATTCTCAGCCTTGACCTTGATAGCAATGTATATTTTGCTTTCTATCGAATACGATAAATTATATAGGGCAACCTATCAAGAAAGTGCAGATTTAAGAATAAGAACAGCAGAAAATTTATCAAAACTACCTCTCTCATACTTTTCTAAACATGATATTTCAGACCTAGCACAAACAATTATGGCTGACATTGAAGGCATAGAGCATGCAATGAGCCACTCGATACCAAAAGTAGGCGGCATGGCACTCTTCTTCCCACTAATATCTGTAATGATGCTAGTTGGCAATGTCAAGATGGGTTTAGCTGTAATTATTCCAACGATTTTGAGCTTTATATTTATACCACTATCTAAAAAACATTCAGTTAAGGGGGAGAAAGAATATTATAAGGTCTTAAGAGAAAACTCAGAAAGCTTTCAAGAAAATATTGAGATGCAAATGGAGATCAAAGCCTATGGCTTAGCAGAGGAAATGAAAGAAATCCTATATGAAAAAATGGATAAAAGTGAAAAAGTGCACTTAAAGGCAGAAATTGCAAACATCTTAATTATGTCCATATCTTCAATTTTTAGCTTTATATCCCTTGCTGTTGTAATATTTGTTGGCGTAAATCTAATTATTAATAAAGAAATAAGCGCTCTCTACCTTGTAGGATATTTACTAGCGGCTATGAAGATAAAAGACTCTTTAGATGCATCTAAAGAGGGCATGATGGAGATATTTTATTTAACACCAAAAATTGAAAGATTAAAAGAAATTCAAAATCAAGAATTACAAGAAGGCGAAGACTATAATCTACAAAAATTTGATATTGACCTAAAAGATGTTGAATTTGCTTATAATAAAGACGCAAAAGTTTTAAATGGCCTAAGCTTTAAAGCAAAGCAGGGTGAGGTTACTGCTTTGGTAGGAGCAAGCGGCTGCGGTAAAACAACTATCTTGAAACTCATATCAAGACTTTATGATTATGACGAGGGACAAATCTTAATTGAAGGCAAAGATATAAAAGAAATATCAACAGAATCTCTTTTTGACAAGGTTTCAATAGTTTTTCAAGATGTGGTTCTTTTTAATCAAAGCGTTATGGAAAATATTAGAATCGGAAATCAAAATGCAAGTGACGAAGAAGTTAAAAGAGCAGCAAAACTTGCAAACTGCACAGATTTTATAGAAAAAATGGATAAGGGTTTCGATACAGTTATTGGTGAGAACGGTGCTGAGCTATCAGGAGGAGAAAGACAGAGATTATCAATAGCCAGAGCCTTCTTAAAAGATGCACCAATCTTGATTTTAGATGAGATAGCAGCAAGCCTTGATGTTGACAACGAGAAAAAAATTCAAGAGTCTTTAAATAATTTGATTAAAGATAAGACGGTTGTAATCATTTCACACAGGATGAAATCCATAGAAAATGCTGACAAGATAGTAGTTCTTGAAAATGGAAGAGTAGAAAGCCAAGGAAACCGTGAAGAGCTTTTACAAAAATCAAAAGTTTACAAGAATTTAATAGAAAAGACAAAAATGGCAGAAGAATTTATTTATTAGGAACAATAATTGGAGCATATATAGGCAAGGCTCTATTCAAGAAACACTTTGAAAACGCAGGCTTTGCATAATGCCTACTTTTTCTTAGAATGTTCCGTTTAATCCAAATACTATCAGATTGATATTAGTTGTATTCATAAAAGGCTTAACAGTTATGCATAATATAAATATCCGTTTTAAGCTAGAAATTGTTTGTTTTATTGGTTTTCAAGCTTGCCTTGGATACGACTATGACCCTACAACAAAAAGAAGAATTACTTGATGAAAAGAAAACCCTAGAGCCAACAATAAAAGATGAAAACTCTATTAAGGAAAGACTAAAGCAATTTAAAAAGATCTTAGAGAATAGAGAAATTATAGAGGAATTTAACAGAACAGTTCATCCATATGACTTAACATTCTATTTCAAAACAGGAGTTAAAGATAGTCAAGATTCTAATGATTTCAAAGATAGAAGAAAAAATGCTAAAGAGAATGACATTAATAAATTGTGCTCCTACAAGAATGACGAGGATAAAAAATCATGTTCCCAAGCAAAAACAATGCATGTTGAATCAGTTTCTCTTCTTGAGAAAATAAAATAAATATTTAAAGCAAACAGATCCTTGAAGGGTCTGTTTTTAATATAAGTGATAATGGTATAGTATAAGTGTAATTATTGGTTATTAGCATCAAATTGCTTATAGACAAATGATACAGAACAAATTAATTTAATAGATTTAAGTTGATAAATGAGAGGGTTAAAATGAAGAGTGTTTTGATTATAGAGGATAACAAAGAAATTGCTTTACAAATGGAAAAGTATTTGCTTAATAATGGTTATGAAGTAGAGCTTGCATCATCTTTTTACGAAGCAAGCTATAAGATGAATGTATATGTGGATGTGGCACTACTTGATATAAATCTACCAGATAAAGAAGGTCAACATTTGATAGAAAAATTAAAAGATAAGGACATAAGAGTAATTGTAACAACAGTTAAAAACGATGAAGATTTTATAATTGCTGCCCTAGATCAAGGAGCAGACGACTATTTAACTAAGCCATTTTCCCTTGCAATATTAAGGGCTAGAATCGATGCGGTTTTAAGGACAATCCCTCTAAGTCAAGACAAAATAATTACTTACAAGGATATCAAAATAGATTTTAATGATTCAAAAGTTTATTTTAAAGCTAATCAAATAGACCTAACTCCACTTGAATATGAAATATTACTGTTATTTATCAAAAATCCCCACAGGGTTTTCACAAGAAGCCAACTTTTAGAAATGTTTTGGGAAGATAGGGATAAGTTTGTAAATGACAATACTCTCACATCAACTATTAAGAGAATAAGAGAAAAACTTGATAAAGAAGTAATTACTACTGTCAGAGGAATCGGATATAGGATGGATTGAGATGCTATATATATTTTGGATAATAAGTCTTTTACTTCTTTATTATTTTTTGGAAAAAAGAAAGAAAAATAGAATAAATGAGCTTATAGATCTGATAGAAAAAATGAAGAATCAAGACTATAAAATTCCTATGAAGCAAGATGATTTTTCGATTTTAGAAGATAAGATTTACAAACTTTTTATAGAAATAGTCGAAGCAAAAGAGACAAGTACTAGAAATAGTGAAAAGCAAATCGAATACCTAGAAGATATCGCCCATCAAATCAAAATTCCCATTACATCTATGCTTTTTTCCATAGAAAATTTGGAGATGGACTTTCCAGATAATAGAGATATAGAGATTTTAAAAAGGCAAACAATCAGATTAAATTCTCTATCAGATATTTTACTTAAACTATCAAGCCTTGATGCAAACAAAGATCTTATGAAAAAAGATGAAATTCGTTTGGATGAATTAGTGGATTATGCTTTAGATAGTTTGAATTTAAAGAAATCTACTAATGTAGAAATAAAGAAGAGTTTAAAGGAAAATAGCATCATTGGGGATTTTTATTGGCTGACAGAAGCTATCATTAATATTATAAAGAATGCTGATAATAGACCGACTTGTGACAAAATTGTGCTTTCATCATACAAAAACCCCCTATATACAAGCTTAATCATTGAAGACAATGGCGGAGGAATAGAAAAAGGAAATATTAAAAAAATCTTTAAGCGCTTTTATAAAACCCCCGATTCAAATGGCTTTGGAATAGGTCTTGCTATGGCGAAGACAATTGTCGAAAAAAACAAGGGAGAAATTTCTGTTTCAAATAATGGTGGTGGAGCAAGATTTGAAATTAAATTTTACAATGTCACCTAAAAATCACTTTACTTTTATATACTTACCTTAAATTAAGGAGGCAAGTATGGAAATATTAAAAGTAGAAAACCTAAGAAAAGAATATGGAGAGGGTAACTCCAAGGTAGTGGCCTTAGACGGTGTTAACCTTGAAATTGAAAGAGGCGAATTTGTCGCTATTGTAGGACCGAGTGGGTCTGGTAAATCAACCCTCCTACATATTATAGGAGGAGTAGATAGTCCAAATTCTGGAAAAGTTTACATAGATGGTAACGATATCTCAAAGTATTCCTCAAAGGAACTAGCCTATTTTAGAAGAAGAAAAGTCGGACTAATTTATCAATTTTATAATTTGATTCCCAACTTAACAGTTCGTCATAACATAGAACTTCCACTAAAACTAGATAAAAGAAAAATAAATCAAGATGAATTTTCAGATATAGTAAAAAAACTGGGTATAGAAAGTAAACTTGACTCTTTTCCAAGTGAACTATCAGGTGGTCAACAACAAAGGGTTGCCATAGCAAGGAGTCTTATCTATTCTCCGTCTCTTGTACTCGCTGATGAACCAACGGGAAACCTAGACAGGGAGAATTCAAGAGAAATAATTGAAATTTTAAAATATTTTAACAGGACTTTAAAACAGACAATTATAGTAATCACCCATGATGAGTCTATAGCCCTAGAAGCAGAAAGGGTAATAACAATTGTCGATGGGAAAATAGTGGGAGATGAGAATAATGAATAAGAAGAATCTCTCAATCTCACTTTCACTTTTTATAACTGCAATTTTCTTTACATTTTGTGTTTACTTTGGATATGTAAATAATAAGTTCGATTATGAACATTTTAGGAACAGATCAATTTATGATGCTAAAATTATGCATGATACAGTTTTTGGTGACTCAAGCAAATTAAAAGAAATAAAAAACATTAAAGAAGTGGGAGAAGTTGCAGTAGAAAATAATTCTGCTAAGCTATCTCAAAATGTCTTAGTGGTAAATTACATAGACCAGGGTTATAACAAGATGTTAGAAGATAATATGTTAAAAGAGGGAAGTTTTGCTGCAAAAGATAATGAAATTACCATACCAAAAAGTCTTGCAAAAAAAGAAAATTTAAAAATTGGCGATAAGATAAAAGTAGAATTTGGAAATAGATTGGTTGATGGAAAACAAATAAAAGCAGTTTCAAGTGTTACTAAGGATGAAGAATTTATAAGAAAAGATAGCAAAGAATATGTAATAAGTGGTCTCACAAGAAATCTTTACAATGAAAATATGAAGGTTTTTTATGCTTCTACTGTCATAGGAAAGGGTCAAAAAACCAATAGCTTTATAAGATTTGATAATTTTAGAAAAGCCTATAGTAATAAAGATAATTTAGAAAAAGAAATAGCATCTGCCTTGAATAAAGATAAAGTAGAACTTGCATTTAGCGAGATAATGAAAGATTACTATAATGTTGATGGAAGTCTTTTACAACAAAATAGGCAGGTGATTGTAGACTCTATTTTAATATTTGCTACAATCCTCATTTTTATATTTTTTGTAAAAAATATTTTTACAGTTTGGGGTCTAAGAAAGATAAGAGAAATTTCAATGTACAAATCAATTGGTTCAACAGATTATCAAATTTATAAATTGCTTTTAAAAGATGGATTAAAAATTTCATTTTTACCAATAGTTTTGGGACATATTTTCGGATATGGAGGAATCAACCTCCTCAATCTTGGAATTCAAAGGATTGTAGAGGTAGAGGAAAAGTACAAGTATATAGAATTTTCGCCAAGCCTTTCACTTGTAGTTCTATTAATTTGCTTTTTTATAATTTTCATATCAATATTTGCTCCAGCTAAAAAAATCGCAAAGATAAATATAATTGATGGTATAAAGGGCAACTTTAGTGACAAAAATATAAAACTAAAAAGGAATAAAGATATTTGGAAGGAATTAAAGATAAATAATTTAAAAACTATTTCTTCTCAGAGATATATTTCTGCAATTGGAATGATAATTGTATCAATTTTTTTGATAGTTTTCTCTATGGCAAAGTACAATAGGGTGAAGAATACTTACACTTACAATACGAATATTAATATACTAATTCATTCAAATGAAGCTGAAGTTCCAAATGTCTTAAAGGATATAATGAAGACTACAGAAAATCACAGAGCCTTCCTTTCAACTGAAAAATATATTTCCCTTAGTAAGGATCAAAATTATTCAGATGAGTTTAGGTCTCTTGATTTAGATGAAACAATCCGCAAATATTATGATAATGGCGAAGATTTTTATCTCGATGGAATTATTACGGCCTTAGATGATCAAACTTTTGAAAAAATAGGTGGCAAAAAGGGAGAGGTTTTGCTATTAAATAGGGTCCAAGTCAATCCAAATGCACCTATTGATGGATCAGAAACAACAAAATATTTTAAAAACATAAATAGTTTAAATTACTCTATAACAGAGAAAAAAGATTACAATTATTCAATCAAAGTAGATAAATTAATCGATAGCACAAAGGACTTTAGGCAAAGAAGACTACCTTTTTATGTGAATTTATATGTTGATTTTGAAACATATTTTAAATTATTAGATGAATGGAATAAATATTATTTAAAAAACAACAATGACTTGAGAAGAAACACCTATGAACTATCAATGCAAGTTGATGAAAATAAGTTAGACGATATAAAGAATGAAGTTAAAGAGAGATTAGATTCTTCCATTGCCTACAATGAAACTTATAATTTAACTACAAGCAAAGATGTAGAGGCAAATCGCATGAAAGATGTAAAAACTTTTGGCCTTATGATAATTTTTATTGCAAGCATAATTTTCATTTTAAATATAACTAATGGATATTCTTCCATTAATTTGAGTTTAATGGCAAGGAAAAAAGAAATTGGATCTTTAATTTCTTGTGGAATAGATGAGGAAGAACTAAAACATAAATATACAAGAGACTTTATATTAGAAGAAATTAAATCACTGGCAATAGTTTTAATAGTAAGTTTTGCTGCTTTATTTGTAATTGCAAAAATATCTCCAACATTGGATATGAAAATTTTGTTGTCTTATTTTGAATATAAATATTTCCTTGCTTTTGGAATTTTGATTTATGGTATAAATATTTTAATTTACAAGACAACTTTACAAAATATTTTAAAGATCGATCCCATTGATTTGATAATAGGATTTGACTAGGAGGGACTTATGAGTAAGAATATTAGTAAGATTTTACAAAAGTCCTGACTCTAAGGGCTTTGGCATAGGACTTGCCATGGCAAAATCAATTGTTGAGGCAAACAATGGAGATATATCTGTAAAAAATGGAAAAGATGGTGCGATTTTTAAAATTAAATTTTACAATGTCACTTAAAAGTCATTTTAACCCTTTATTATTGAGACAAAAAGAGGGAGGTACATATGGAAATTGTTAGAACTGAAAACTTATCAAAAACTTATGGAAGTGGAGAAAATGTTGTAAGGGCAATTGATGATGTTAATTTAAAAATAGAAAAAGGAGAATTTATTGCAATTGTTGGACCAAGTGGATCAGGCAAGTCAACTCTACTTCACTTGTTGGGTGGAGTTGACAATCCAAGTTCTGGAAAAATATTTATAGACGGCAATGACATTTCAAAATATACATCAAAAGAATTAGCACTTTTTAGGAGAAGGAAAGTCGGACTAATTTATCAATTTTATAATTTGATTCCCAACTTAACAGTTCGTCACAATATAGAACTTCCATTAAAACTTGATAAAAGGAAAATCAATCAAGATGAATTCTCGGATATAGTAAAAAAACTGGGTATAGAAAGTAAACTTGACTCTTTTCCAAGTGAACTTTCAGGAGGTCAGCAACAAAGAGTTGCCATAGCCAGAAGTCTTATCTACAATCCATCTATCATACTAGCAGATGAACCAACAGGTAATTTGGATAGGAAAAATTCTAAGGAAATTATAGAAATCTTTAAATACTTCAATAGAAGCTTAAAACAGACGATTATCTTAATTACCCATGACGAAGAAATAGCCTTACAAGCAAATCGAATTATTACAATAGTCGATGGAAAAATTGTAGGAGATGAAAAAAATGAATAAGAAGAATTTTCCTATTTTTATTTCCTTATTTATTGTAAGTCTATTTTTCACCATTATTTTTTATTTTGGATATAGAAGCTTGAGATCCAACTATGGTAATTATATGGCTTCAAGCTTTTATCATGGGGAGATTAAAGAAGAACTCTCAAATGAAGATGTTGAAAAGTTAAAATCCATTGAAGATATAGACTTGGTCGGAAAAATGTCTCTTAATCCTGATAATGGAAAACTTGCTGACGATTTAGTAGTTATCAACTACCAAGACGAAGCAATCAATAAGATGAGAGAGTATTCAAGACTTACCCGCGGCAGATTTGCTGAAAAGGAAGACGAAATTGTACTATCTGAAAGTCTAGTAAAGAAAAACAAACTTACAATAGGCGACAAGGTCAAACTTAATTTGGGCAAAAGGTTGTTAGACGGAGAAGAGATAGGACCCACAAGTGCAAATACTGACAGGGAAAAATTTGAGATTAAAGGTTCTAAAAGTTTTACTTTAGTCGGTGTTTACGGAGATGTCTACAACAGGTACAGTAAACTAAGTTTTGCTCTAGGTCTACAAGATAAAATGCCTACGTTCAGAACTTTTGTAAAATTTCATTCATTTGAAGAAGCTTACAAAAATAGAGATAAGATACAAAGTGAAATAAACAAAATACTAGGTAAAGATGTTCATTTAGAATTTTCTAAAGGTCTTATAAACTATTATGGAGTGGAAAACGAACCCTTACAAAATATAATGAGCCAGGCTGTTCTTGTTCTATCAGTTCTTGGATGTATAGTAATCTTTGTGTTTTTTATAAAAAACATATTTTGGGTTTGGGGGCTTAGGAAGATTAGAGAGCTTTCCATTTATAAGTCTATAGGATCTACCAATGGACAAATTTATCTCTTACTTCTAAAGGAAGGACTTATTATAACTGCAATTCCAATACTCTTAGGACACATTGCAGGATTTTTCTTTATGTATTGTTTGTATAAAAACATAACAAAAGGTGAAGGAGTTAGTGCCTTTGAAGTTATAAAATTTAATCCCTTACTAAGTTTAGCAATACTTTTTGTTTCCTTTGTGATTGTAGCACTAGCCATTAAATCCCCTGCGAAAAAGATTTCAAAAATAAACATTATAGACGGCATAAGAGGGAATATAGATTTTTCAAAATCAAAGAAGAAAAGAGCCAAAGATTTTTGGAAGGAATTAAAACTCAACAACTTAGCTTCAATAAAATCACAGAGATATATTTCCGCAATAGGGATAATTATTATTTCAGTATTTATAATCACTATAGGCATATCAACATACTACAGAGATTATTCTAGTTACGATAATGGATATAATTTTTCTGTTGATTATTTTAGTGAAAAGAATCAAGTCCCAAAAATATTAAATGAAATTGTAGATAAAATTCCTAACGAGAAGTCATATATTTCAAAAGATAAATATGTTCAAGTGGAAAACAATAACGAATTCTCAAAAGAAGCAAAAGCTGCTGGATTAGATGAGGAAGCTAGAAAGAATATAAAAAAATATAAGGCAAAGGGTATGGATGGATTTATCATCGCCTTGGAAGAAAAAGATTTAAAAAAACTTGGAGGAAAGAAGGGTGAATTTGTCCTCTACAATTCAATTCAAGAAGATTCTTCTATTCCAATAGCTCAGGCAAAGAGAATTCCATATTTTGAAAATCCACAGACTTTAGATATTAACTTTGAAAATGATTATAAGAAGACTATTAAAATTGCAAAGACGATAACAGATTTGGGAAAATATAAGTCGAAAACAAGACCATTCGATGTAAAAGTTTATACAGATTTTGAAACATTTTTTAAACTGATGGAAGACTCCGGCGATGAAAAAAATAAAAACTATGCCTATACATTAAATATGAAGATAAAAGATTCGGATACCAAAGATGTAAAAGAATATGTAGAGGCCATGATTAGAAGTAAAATCTCACCAGAAGATCGCTTTAATATCACAACAGGTGAGGAAACAGCAAAAAATGAATATAATGATTTGAAAAGTCTAATAAAAATTGTAATAGGAATTGCATCAATCATCTTTGTACTAAATATCACCAACGGCTACTCATCCATTAATTTAAGTCTTATGAGCAGAAAAAAAGAAATCGGGAGTCTTTACTCTTGTGGGATGGATGTAGATGAGTTAAAGAACATCTATCAAAAAGAATTTATTGGAGAACAGATAAAGTCCTTTACAATTTCTATTATTGTGAGCTTAGGTCTTATGTTTGTAATATCATTAATAGCTTCTGATTTAAGAATGAGTACTTTAATAAAATATTATGACTACAAAAGCTTCCTAGGATTTTCATTAGTCGTCTATGGTATTAATCTAATCATCTATCATTTTTCTTTAAAGAGAATATTAGACAGACCGACTATAGATTTAATTCGAACAATATAATTTCAAAAAAATAGAATAGTCTGAAGAAGAAATTGGTAAAAAAATATTTGTAATTGGAATCTCTATATTTATTATTTCTTTCCTACTTCCAGTCGATATATTTAAAAACTATACAAAGCTAAGACCAACTGGATTCTTGTCAGCCCCAATAGTTTAATAATCGGGATAAGGAAAAGGAAAGATTGTTTATAGTATTAATTCTACTTTTGATATTATTAATGCGTAAAGAAATATTTTAGGGATATCTAATAAATGAAAATAGGACAAGAAAATAATAATCAAAACAGCTCATACGGGCTGTTTTTTCTTTTCTCCAGAATGATATAATAAATTATAAAAACATTTACTGATTGACTTATTCTTACATATGTAGATTTTGCAAAGTTTTGCCTTTTATTCATATTTACTAATAAAACTATGATTAGATAGATTTGGAGGATAGTTTTAGTGGGATTTGAATATCAAATTTCTATGATTTATTTCCCCACAAACGGTGACACCATCTCACTTAAAAAAACGATTTCAATGAGGGTATTAAAGAATATCATTCGAAAAGAAAAATATTTATTCTAAGCTATTGACAATAAAACTTGGCATAATATAATATAAATACCAAGTGAACTTGGCAAAAGGATAAAGGAGAATGAATATGAAGAGAGATGAAGTTTTAGCAAGAAGTCGTGAGGAGTATAAATATCATGATGAGATGATGGTTGATATTTTTAAAAAAGCAGGTGAAATTTCCAGCCAAATCGAATTAGCTGTTGCTGCCATCCTATTTGGAATTGAAGCTTTTTTCTATAATTCCTTTAATTATGGAATACTAAGTATTTATTTTAGTATTGAAGCAACGAAAGAACTTGTAAAGTATGCAAAACTAAAAGAAAGAAAGCAATTGTTAATGGGGATACTTATGGCGATTATAGGTATTGCCTTATTTGTAATTAACCTTATAACATTGAAGTAGTGATGGATTATGGATGATAAACTAGTTCTCAAAAATCATTTAAAAGAAGTCAGAAAAGAAAAAGGCTATTCACAACAACAGTTAGCTGATGAGGTGGGTGTTTCAAGAAATACAATCAGCTCAATTGAAACTGGTCAATTTAACCCCACTGCTAAATTAGCATTGATACTTTGCATTGCTTTAGAAAAGAAATTTGAGGATCTTTTCTATTTTTAGACAAACATAGTTAAACTAAAATCTCCCTACAGTAAACAATATTGTTTATTGAAGGGAGATTTTATATTTAAGTATTATGAGGTGATACTATCGCTAAAGACGGAACATACAGAGGTGGAAGAAGAGTAAAAGCAGGAGGGAAAGGACAGCCTGCTGCTGAAAAAATAGAAATATGAAATTCATGTTATGCTTCTAGTTTTTTGGAATTTCTTCAAACCTTTAATTGTGATAAAGAAGATGCTTTTGCGGAATGCCTTGTATTTATGTCAAAAAAATAAAATTATACTATAAAAGTAAATAAATGAAATTATTTTTTTCAGCAACAAGATACTTTAAATATCTTACTATGAAATTAAAGAAAAATTTTGATTTTTATTTATACTAATATTTTAAATGTTTCGAGTTATAAATTTTCTTAAATTTAATTATGTTAAATATTAAGTAGGAAAAAATCTAGAAAATAAGAAACAAAGATTCTTTCTGAAAAAGTAAATATATGTTTTTAAGACAATAGTTAAAAAATGTAGAATTATTGATTATATAACTAAGATTACTCAACATAAAAATTATTGTATTCTAAGTCGGGATTTTTATTGTTGTTTATATAAAAATTCATATAATAATAGGGTAAGAAATAAACAAAATAAAAATTTATTGTATTAAAGTATAATAAAATAACAAATAAGATAAGGAGAAAAAATGTCTATAAGTAAAAAAGATATGAAAATTTTATTAAAATCTCAGCAAGGAGAACTAGATGTTGTGTTGATGTATAGGGCCCTTGCTGATGTAGTTAAGGATAAAAATGATGCAGAAACTTTTATAAAGCTTGCAGCTGAAGAAGGGCATCACGCAGCTGTTTTTCATGGACTTACACAAGAAAATTTAAAACCTAAGAAAACTTTGGCAGTTTTTATGCCTATCCTTTATAGACTTATTGGCAAAAAGCATCTATATCCGCTTATAATAAAAGGCGAGTATAAGGCAGCCGACAATTATGCACCTGTTGCTGAAAAATTTCCAGAAATTGAAAGCGTAAAAAAAGATGAAAAAAGACATGGAGATATAGTTGCAAACTTATTATAAGAAGCTGTATTGATTTTATATCTTTTTTTGATTTAAAATCCGAGCAATTATAAAAATATACACAATAGAAGAATCAAAATAGGTAGATCTTTAATAAATTTACATTAAAAGGATTATTATGAACAAAACATTACTTAGCACAACTATAAAAACAGCCATAGCAGCTACCCTTTCCTTGCTTGTAGCTAAAGCTTTTGGGCTTAAATTCTCATCTTCAGCAGCAATTATTACCATCCTTGATATATTTGAGACTAGAAAAGCTACTGTAAAAGGTGGAGTAAAAAGAGCGCTATCTGCTATCATAGCCCTTGTTTTAGGGATTTTGGTATTTGAAATTTTTGCCTACAGAACTTGGGCTTTTGGCATATATTTACTCTTGTTTGTGCCTATATCATTCTTATTAAAAATTGAACTAGGTCTTGGTCCATCAAGTGTGGCAGTTACACATTTACTAAGCTATGGACAAATTAATTCTTCAATAATAATTAATGAGATAGGTCTTGTCACCATAGGAACAGGATTTGCCATGTTAACCAACTTATACGCACCAGAAAGTCAGGATGAGTTGATAGATTGGATAGAAGATATTGATGACGATATAAAGGATATGTTAAAATTTTTTGGTCATACTCTTGTAAATGACCTAGATGTTAAAATTTATGAAAAAAAAATTAAAAAACTTGAAGATGATATAGATAAGGCCCTTGATCTTGCTATTATTGAAAATGATAACCGTATAGAAAATAGTAAGAATTTGCTCGTAGGGTTAAACCACAGGGAAAGAGAGCTGGATCTTTTAAAAGATATGTATTATGATTTAAAGGCGATTCCTGCAGAATATGCTGATGGAAAATTGATATCTGATATAATGATTGATACTGCAAATAACCTTTCAAAAGATGGAAACATGGTTAAGGTTAAAAAAAGAATTGAATTTTTAAAAGAACATTTTAAAATAATGGAACTACCTAAAACTCACGAAGATTTTGTTATACGTTCATCTATTTTTCAAGTTTTTAGAAGCTTGAATCAATTTATAGATATTAGAAATAGTATCAATAATAGGGCTTAAAATCGACTTAGTATGTTTCTATCCTATGTTATACAAATTTTCAATAAATATTTTTTTAGTGACTTAAATTTTCAAATATAAAATCTATGTGCTAAGTAAATTTTTAGGTAAGAAAATCTTAGAATCTATCTTGAATTATTTATAATATAATTTTTATTCACTTTTTTCAAAACATAAATCCTAGCTTGATATTTAAAGTGATTTTAGAAAATTTTAGCTTAGAAACAAATAAAGATACTTGATATGATTCTTATAGCCGTTTTTACAGTATTGCTATTATGTGAAATAATAAAATTATAAGGATTAAAATCTAATTTTTATAAATCAATAAAGTTATTTAATTAGATTTTGCAAGAGTTTTAATCATATAATGTGAAAATAAATTATTCAAAAGATGTATTTAATAAAGTTTCTTATTATTTGATTATTAACAATAAGTAAGTATAGAAAGGATAAAGTAAAATGAAAATTGTATCTAAAGATATTTTTAAAATAATTATGGTCATAGGATTTATAATTGTATTTTTAAATTTATTTTATTTCTTCGCTTTTAAGGATGATTTTTTAAATAAGAATACAATGTCAGGAATTTTAATTATAATTTTCAGCTTATATTCTAATAAAAAAGCTAATAAATTAAGTTATACTAATCACTGACTTTATTGACTATTCAATCTATGTGGAATTAATTAGTTTGTTGCTAAGAAGATAAGATTATAGCTTATATAAGTATTGAAAGTATTAGCTTTTAGGATCTTTAGGAGGATGTATGAATTTTGAGAAAATTGTAATTAATTTATTACCTATAACAGGGTTGTTTTTGTCTTTTTTTTATAAGTATAAAGCAAATGGAAATATCAGTAAGCATAGCGGATTTAGAACACAATTAAGTATGAAATCTAAAGAAAACTGGAATTATGCGCATAGGTATGCAGCTAAACTTTTGCGCATATATGCTATATTTTTTATATTACTAAACATTATTATAATATTTAGTAATAGTCTAACTAATACAACTATGACAATAATAGTTGTATTGCAAATGCTATTCTACTTCATAATTGGATATAAAGTTAATAAAGCTTTGTCGAAAAAAGAAAATGGTTAGTATCTATTAAAAATTCTTAATAGATCTGATAGATTTATTTAATAAAATTACCCGATAAGTACAAAATAAAGTACGAGTCGGGTATTTTTTATTAAATCATATTTTTAAATATGGAAAGTAAACTTGATATATAAGTGAAATATTCTTATAAAATATGTAAAGCTAGCTTAACATATAAAGAGGTGATTTAATGTGAAAAATAGACCTGAGCTGATTAGAAAAGAAAATAAGATTACGCAAGAAGAATTAGCTTCAATTCTTGAAGTTTCTAGGCAAACAATTGGCTATTTAGAAAATGGGAGATACAATCCATCAATTATCTTGGCTTTTAAAATTGCTAGGTATTTTGGTTTGACTATTGAAGATATTTTTATTTATGAAGGGGAAGATTATAAAAAATAATAAGATTTGGTATTTGGGATACTTTGTAGGTTTTTTTAGTTTAATTTTGTTGTTTACTATTAAAGGTAATGAAATAAGAAATATTTTATTGACTTTTATTTTTGCCATTAGCACATCTATTTCTAGCGTAAAAATAATGCATAATAAAATGATTGAAAAAGATGAATCTTATAGGATAAATGTAAATGATGAGAGAAATGTAAAAATTAAGGACAAGGTTAATGCCACAATGTCTTATATTTTAATAATCTTAATAGGCCTTGTTGCTGTAATTTGTCTTGCAGTAAAAGCATATTTACCAGGAGGTATTTTGGCAATTTTATTCTATTTTATCCAATGATTACATTTTTTATAAATGGATATTATGAGAAAAAATATTAAATTTAAAAAATTAATTTTAAAAAATATCTGATAGGGATGTTATTTTTCCTTAGGTCAGATATTTTTTTATAGAAAAATGTAAAGAACTCTTGATATATATATCTAAATTTCATATATTAATGTAAAGATAGTTTTACATTTTGAAATGTAATGGAGGTATTATTATGAAAAAAGTTTCAAAGATGGATGAAATGGATAGGAATATTTTATTAAGGTCAGAAAGTTTGGCTTACAAGGTAGCTGTTATTTCTTTGAGTTTATGGGTTATTTTTTCTTCTTATAAATCCTTATTTAGTGATTTTAAATATAATCCACTTCCTGTATTAATTTTGTGTCTAACCATAAGTGTACAAAATTTTTCAAGAATCTATATAAAAAATAAGATGGTTGAAGGTGATGAGGAATATGTTAGAGCAAATAAATTCATGGAAATAATAGCCTTAACTCTCTCAATTATTGCTCTTATTATTTTTATAGGAATGAAAGTGATTTAAAAAATTTTTATGAATAATATAATAAAAAAACTTCGAAAAGAAAATGGCTTAAGGCAGGAAGATTTGGCAAAAGAGCTTGGAGTTTCTCGTCAAACTATAATTGCAATTGAAAATAATAAGTATGATCCAAGTTTGGAATTGGCAATTAAAATATCAATATTTTTTGATAAAACAGTAAATGATATATTTTTATTTGAAAATAAGTAGTTATTTGTTTTTTATAGTAAATTAAAATTACTTTGATTCAATTGTAAACTCTCAAGAATAAAAATCTTGAGAGTTTTTGATTATAAATATTTAACGTTCAAAAATATTTGACTGTTAAGTAAATTTAAGTTACAATAAAGAAAACAAAGATATGGAGGTGTATTTTGAAAGAAGTTCACATTTTAAATTCGTTGGAAGAGATTAATATTGTAAGTGATCCTTTAAGACTTAAAATAATTATGACTTTGGGAACTAGTCCAAAAAATGCCCAAGATTTATCAGATGCCCTTGGTGTAAGTAGGTCAAAGATTCACTATCACCTAAAAATTTTAGAAAAAAATAATATTATAGAAGTTGTTGATACTGAACTTATTAATGGAATTACACAAAAATATTTTTTGCCAGTAGCCAAGGCCTTTATTCCTAATAGTGAAATATTTAATAAAAATTTAGAAGAGAAGGTATTTTCTTTTAAAATTTCTGGCAAATCTTATGAAGCATTTGAAAAAGACCTCAATGAATTAATAAAAAAATATAGTAAAGATGAAGGTAGTGAGGAAAGTTTTCAAGTACAAATTTATAAATTATCTTAAAACCAGTAAGTTAATCCTTACTGGTAAAAAAATGTACAACTGTCAAAATAAACAAAACGTTAAATATAAGGAAAATGTTAAAAATGATTAAAAATAAAGACTTTTATGTCCTGCTTTTAGGACGTCTAATAACAAATTTTGGAGATAGTTTATATGCTATTGCATCAACTCTTTTAGTTTATAAAATGACTGGATCTACAATTTATTCTGGTATTACTCTATTTCTTACTTCATCAACTGCTATAGTACAATTACTACTAAGCCCAATTTTGGATAGGATTAATATGAAAAAATTTTTAATTTTATCACAACTGATTCAAGCAGTTTTAATTTTAATTATTCCATTTTTGTATAAATTTGGAAAATTAAGTGTCTATCACATAATGATAATAATGCCAATAATTTCATTGATTAATCAACTTGTTTATCCAGGTCAAATATCTCTACTACCAAAAATTTTATCTGAAAAAGAACTTGTTAGAGGTAATTCTTTTATGACTATGGCTTATCAAGGATCAAATGCAATTTTTGATACTTTAGCAGGTTTTATAATTTCAATTTGTGGTTTTATGACAGCTTTTTTTGCTGATTCCATAAGTTTTATATTAACTGGGATTTTATTTTGTTTATTATCAAAAAAACTTAGTCATTCTAAAAAAAGAGAAAATAAATCGAGAGAAAATCTAATAAAAAATCACTTCAAATCTCTTAAAGAAGGACTTAATTTATTTAAAGATTCAAGAATTTTTGCCCTAGTTTTTGGAATTGTTTTTATTAACTTTGCTGCTACATCAATAAGTGCAGTTTTACCTGCCTTTACTCAAAATGAAATATTTTATAGTTTAATGCTTGCAGGTATGGGAGCAGGGATTTTACTCGGATCTTTATTCACAGGATTTTCAAAATTAAAGGAAATATCTCTTGGTAAATTATATATTTATGGAATGGCATTTGTAGCTTTATCTTGGATCTTTCTTTCTTATTTCCAAAATAATATAAAAATTTCAGTTTTTTTATATGGATTTGGTTGGTTTGTTGTTGGTCTTGTAAATGTTTATGCTCAAACTATGGTTCAAATAATAGTTCCAAGTGAGAAATTAGGTTCTGCAATGGGAGCTATGGTAGGAATTTCAACTTTTATGGCACCTTTAGGAGCTTTATTTGGTGGATTTTTAGGAGAATATTTATCAAGTTCAATGGCAATATTTATTGGATCCTTAATTATATTTTTAGTTGCAATTCTTTGGGCACTAAATGAAAATATTAGAAAATTACCGTCAGTTAATAATATCCATAAAAACTATTAGAATAAAAATGTAAAATTACAAATAAAGTTATATAATGGATACATGAAGAAAACTATTTATATCAGAAGATTTCAAGAAAAAGATGCAAAAGAAGTATCTGAGCTTATTATTAAAACTTTAAGAACTACTAATATAAAAGATTATTCAAAAGATTATATCGAAAAGGGTGTAAGGATTTTAAATTCAGAAAATATAAAACAAAAAGCTAAGATTAGACATTTTTATGTGGTATGCCATGGTGAAAAAATTATTGCTTGTGGATCTATCGGATATGATGAAGATAAAAATGAATCTTGTTTTTATACTATTTTTGTTTTGCCAGAATATCAGAAAAAGGGAGTGGGAAGATTAATTTTGGAAAATCTTGAAAATGATGAGTATGCCACTAAGTCAAAAAAAATTATAGTCCCATCCTCTATAACTGCCAAATCTTTTTATTTAAAATTGGGCTATTTTTATAAGGACAATAACAAAAAGGCAAATAGTCAGGGCCTATTTATTCTAGAAAAATTAAGAAAATAAATTTTTACGTTAGGTTGAGTAATAGTTATATATTTTAATAAACTTTGTTAGTATATTATAAAAAAATAATTTTAAGTTATTTATTAACATATTAATCTAAGTATAAAATATAGTAAAATATAATCGATAAATTTTTTCTTAAAAATTTAATTAGTTTATTTATACTCATTTATATCTTTTGATTGAATTATTTGGTATACTATATCTATCGTGTCTTGTATTAAGACTAATTTTTTATAGGAGGAAATATGAATAAAAAAACAAGTGCAATTATTGTATGTGTTCTTATAGGAATAGTTGCAACTTTTTTAGCTGGATTACAAAATTTTGTTGGAGGACCTATGATAGGTCTTTTAATTGGCATGGTTATTGTAAATCTTATGCCTAAAATAGATTCTGAATTTAAAGATGGAACAAGTTTTGTTGGTAAGAAATTTTTAAATTTCGGTATTATTTTGGCAGGAGGTACATTAGATTTTGCCCAAGTATTAGGATTTGGAGCAAAGGCTATGCCACTAATTTTGACAAACTTATGTCTTGCTTTTCTTGTTGCAAATTTTGTTGGTAAAAAATTTGAATTATCAAGAAATACAAAAATTTTGGTTGGATCTGGTACTACAATTTGTGGAGGAACAGCAATCGCTACTCTTTCAGGAATTTTAAAGGCAAAAGAAGAAGAGATTGCCTATGCAATGACAGCTATTTTCTTATTTGATGTTATAGCTGCCCTATCTTACCCTTACCTTGCAGGAGCAATTGGTCTTTCACAAAATCAATTTGCATTTTTGGCAGGAACTGCAATCAATGATACTTCATCAGTAGCGGCAGCTGAATCAACTTACAATGCCTTAAATGGAGTAAATTTAAATAACGCTATAACAGTAAAACTTGCTCGTACAACTGTACTTATACCACTAGCTTTGGTAATTACAGCCCTACAAGTTAGAGAATCTTCACATAATTCAGAAAATATGTCTATAGGAGAAAGTTTTAAAAGATCTTTCCCACTTTTTATTGTAGGATTTTTACTTATGGCTCTTTTAAATACAATGGGAGTATTTGAAATTTTACCAGATAAGGGTGCAATTTTTGGACCAGCTTACAAGTTTTTTGTAACAGTTGCCTTGGCAGGTGTAGGATTTAAAATTAAATTTAAAGATTTATTTACTAAAGGACTAAAACCGATTATCACAGGTGGTTTAACCTGGTTAGTTGTGGCTACTTCTTCAATGATTTTCATTCATGTATTTGAAGGATTTATAAATAGTCTATAGATTAGAAAACAGCTTAGAGATATCTAGGCTGTTTTTTTAATTGAAACTTTATTTATAATAAGCTTCTTATGGGTATAAATTAATTATAATAAATTATATATTTTATAAAAATTAATAAAAAGAAAGGTGATAAATTGATAAAATATGAAAATGTATCTATGTCTTATACAGGAAATGTTAAGGTATTAGATAATTTAAATTTTGAAATAAAAGAAGGAGAATTTTTTGTAATCGTTGGTCCCAGTGGCAGTGGGAAAACAACTACTTTAAAACTGATAAATAGGTTAATAGAACAAAATGAGGGGGATATATATTTTAATGAAAAAAAATTAAAGGATTATCCTTTAAGAGATTTAAGGCTTGATATGGGATATGTTCTCCAACAAATTGCCCTTTTTCCTAATATGACAGTTGGAGAAAATATTTCTCTTATTCCAGAGATGAAAAAGATGGATAAGAAGAAAATAAAAGAAACTGTAGATAGGCTTTTGAAAAGTGTAGATTTAGACCCAAAAGATTACAAAAATAGACTTCCAGAAGATCTATCTGGTGGTGAAAAACAAAGAATAGGAATTTTGAGGGCAATTGCTGCAAGTCCAAAAGTATTATTAATGGATGAGCCTTTTTCTGCCCTAGATCCAATCAGCAAAACCAGTCTTCAAGATTTGATTAAAAAAATCCATGATGATTTTAAAATTACAACAGTTTTTGTAACTCACGATATGGATGAGGCCCTAAAACTTGCTGATAGGATTTGTGTAATGAAGGATGGAAAGGTTATTCAAATTGCAAGTCCAACAGAAATAATTAATAATCCAGAAAATAATTTTGTTAGTGAATTTTTTGATAATGAAAAAAGGATAAATGATGAACAATTTAGTTAATACCTTTATAGAAAGAAAATCAGACTGGCTTGAGGCCTTATTTGAACATTTACAAATTTCTATGATTTCCCTAATAATATCTATTTTAATTGCAGTACCTCTAGCTATTTTTTTATCTCATAGAAAAAAATTGAATGAGTGGGTTTTACAAATTACAGGAGTTTTTCAAACAATACCTTCCTTGGCCCTACTAGGTCTTTTTATTCCCTTTATGGGAATTGGAAAAGTTCCTGCAATTACAGCCCTTGTAATCTATGCACTTTTCCCAATATATCAAGCGACAATTACAGGGTTTTCTGAAATTGACCCTTCACTTGAAGAGGCAGCAACAGCCTTTGGTATGACAAGATGGGAAAAGTTAAAAAAATATAAGTTAAGTTTGGCCATGCCAATAATTATGTCAGGAATTAGAACGTCTGCCATAATGATAATTGGTACAGCTACTCTTGCTGCCCTTGTAGGAGCAGGAGGATTAGGTTCTTTTATACTTTTAGGAATTGATAGAAATGATTCGGCCTTAATTTTAATAGGAGCTATTTCTTCAGCCTTACTTGCAATTTTATTTGGATATTTAATTAAATCATTAGTAAATAAAAAGCCAATAAATATTTTGATGTCCTTAATTGTTACTATAATTATTACGATAATGAGCTTGTTTTCCTTTGGTAAAAAAGATAATAAGCTCACAATTGCAGGAAAATTAGGAGCTGAACCAGAAATTTTAATTAACATGTATAAAGAATTAATTGAAGAAAATTCTGATATTAAGGTAGAAGTTAAGGCAAATTTTGGAAAAACTAGCTTTTTGTATGAGGCTTTGAAAAATGGAAGTATAGATATGTATCCAGAATTTACTGGTACAATCACTAATTCTTTATTAAAGGAAGATGTGGGTAAAATATCTAACAATCCTGAAAAAGTTTATAAAAAAGCGAGAGATATGATATATGACCAAGATAAATTAGTATATTTAAAGCCTAGCAAATTTCAAAACACTTATGCCTTAGCTATAAAGGAAGATTATGCAAAAGAAAACAATATAGAAAAAATTTCTGATTTAAAAAAGGTAGAAAATAATGTTATTGCTGGCTTTACTTTAGAATTCAATGACAGAGAAGATGGAAATAAGGGCTTAAAATCCTTGTATGGTTTAAATTTTGATGTAAAAACAATGGAGCCTGCCCTAAGATATACAGCAATTTCTAATGGATCAATTAATTTAACAGACGTATATTCAACCGACAGTCAAATTATCACTAACAAATTAAGGGTATTAGAAGATGACAAAAATTTATTCCCACCTTATCAAGCGGCTCCTCTTTTAAGAGAAGAAACAATAAAAAATCACCCAGAATTGAAGGAAATTTTGGAAAAACTTTCTGGAAAAATCACTTCAGAGGAGATGACAAAGATGAACTACCTTGTAGATGTTGAGGGAAAGTCAGCAAAAGATGTGGCAAGAGAATATTTAAAGGATAAGAATTTAATAAAGTAATATTTTAGGAGAAATTTATGGAACTTAATATTTCACTTGGATTTTTTATTTTTTCAGTCTTACTTGTTACGGTTTTTAAGTCGAAATTTAAAGGCGATATAGGGGAGTTGGCCCTTGCCTTAAATGTTAAAGATCTTGATAAAAATAAATACAGAAAAATACATGACATAAAATTAAAAAATACATCTAATCATACAAAAACTAGCCAAATTGATCATTTGATTATTTCAACTTATGGAATTTTTTGTATAGAGACAAAGGGATACAAGGGAAAAATATATGGTAAAGAATTTTCCAAGGATTGGGTACAATATTTATCAAATCAGAAAAATTATTTTATGAATCCAGTTTTACAAAATTATGGTCATATAAAGGCTGTTGAAAATATTTTAAAAAATTCTTATCCAAATATGAAGTATTTCTCAATAATAGCCTTTTCAGCAGAGGCAAATCTAGATTCAATTGAAGTGAAAAAAGCAAAAATCTGTAAAATTTCAAAAGTGAGTGATTTAATAAAAGACTTATCCAAAGATGAAATTCTAAAAAAAGAAGACTTGGATAAGATTGAAATCTTAATAAAAGAAAATAAGTCATACCAATCAGATTTTTATCACACTAGGGATATAAAAAAGCTAAAAAAAGAAAATAAAGAAAAAATAGAAAAGAATATATGTCCAAGATGTGGAGGAAAATTAGTTGAGAAAGAAGGGAAATATGGAAAATTTATAGCTTGTTCCAATTTTCCTAAATGTAGGTTTGTTTATAATAAAAATAAGAAAAAATAATTTGAGCGAAAGAATTTCTTTCGCTTTTTTAATTGACAAAAATTTATATGAAAGTATTATAGTTCTAAATAGAACTATAAGGAGGATTATATGCATTTTTGGGATCAGCATAAAAATATTACAAATTATTATGAAAAATTAACGAGTTCAATTTGCCAACAATATAAACTAACCCAATTGGAATATGATATTTTAATGTTTTTATATAATAATCCAAAATATAATACAGCAAGCGATATAGTAAGAATTAGAAAATCTACCAAATCACATGTTTCTACATCATTAAAAAATTTGGAAAATAAAAAATTGATTATAAAAAAACAAAACAAAGAAAACAGAAAATATTATGAAATTTTTCTTTTGGACTCGGCAAATATAATAATTAAAAATGGCAAAAAAATACAAGAGCAATTTATAGAAGACTTGTTTGAAGGGATAAGTGGAGAAGATATGGTGATTTTTAAAAAAGTTTTTGATAAGATTTGCAAAAATGCAGATTTTCATTTAAAAAGCTAGGAGATTCTATGTATAAGGTTAAAAGCAAAAGCTTACTAATTATTGCAGGTCTTGTTTGGTTAATAGCAGGATTTAATGTTGCAAGACTCGGGCTAATTTCATTTTTTAGAATTGATAAAAAATTTAATTTATATATTTTTTCCCTTATTATATTTATTTTATTTGGATTTATGTTTTATAATATGACTAAAAAACATACAAAGAGGATATTGGCTTATAAGGGAAGAATATATTTTTGGAAATTTTTTGATAAAAAATCTTATTTAATAATGGTCTTTATGATGGGAGGAGGCATAGGACTTAGGTCAATGAAAATTTTGCCAGATTATTTCATTGGATTTTTCTATACAGGACTTGGCTTTGCCTTGGCACTCGCAGGACTTATTTTTATAAAAAATTATTTTTCAATAATAAAGGAGAGATAAAAATGGAAGAAAAAAAATATAAAATGAAAATTTTTGATATTTTTGAAGTAATTGTCGATATAGGATACTTAATTTTTGACCTAATTGGAGGGATTTTATTTTTTATATTTTCAAAGGGTGAAAAATTATTTATCCTATATGGGATTTTAACTCTTATCTTATGTTTTGGGGATGCCTTTCACCTTATTCCAAGGGTAAAAAAATCCTTATTTGGCATAGATGAAAAAACTAAAAAACAAATGGGCTTTGGTCTCCAAGTTTCATCTATCACAATGACAATATTTTATATCTTGCTCTTGTATATCTGGAAAGAAACATTTAAAAATTTAAAAGCTCCAACCATAATAGAAATTTTAATTTGGCTTAGCGCACTTATTAGGATATTTATTTGTTTATTACCCCAAAATAATTGGACCAGTGGAAATGAAAATAAGACTCTTTCTATAATTAGAAACTCAGTATTTTTAATTTGTGGACTTGTTATAATAATCCTCTATACTATATCTGGAAATATATATGGTTTGAGGATGTACAGGATGGTTTGGGCAATTATTATTTCATTTGCTTGTTATTTACCAGTAACCTTATTTAGTAAAAAATATCCCAAAATTGGTATGCTAATGATACCAAAAACTTGCTCTTATATATGGATAATCGTAATGGGCCTTCAAATATTATTTTATTAAAATTTATTGGAAAATTTTATAATTAAAATGATTTCATATTTTCAAATCATGGTATATTTTTATCAAGAATCTTTTTAGAATATAATTTACTTGTTAAAAAATATACATAAGTATATAATATAAGTGTAAAGGGAAATAAAAAATTTAAAAGGAGAAATTTATGAAATTATTAAGAGCTATGCGCGAACCACTAAAGTATGTACAAGGTAAGGATGCTTTGTTAAAATTCCACGAAGAAATGGAATATATGGGAAAAAGATGGTTATTTATTTGTTCTAATAGTGGGTATAAATCTTGTCATGAAAAAATAGAAAAATCTTTCAAAGGATTAGATGACTTTAGACGCTATGAAATTTTTGGTGGAATTTCTAGTAAGGGCGAGATTGAAAAAATGAAAAAAATCGTCGAAGATGACAAGATTGATACAGTTGTTGCAGTTGGTGGTGGATCTGCTGTTGATACTGCAAAAGCTACAGCTTATTATGCAAAAAAACATATAGTAATAGTTCCAACAGTAGTTGCTACAGATGCTCCTTGTACTGGACTTTCTGTAATCTATAATGATGATGGATCTTTTGATTCTTATTTATTTTATCCTACAAATCCTGATGCAGTTTTGGTTGATAGTCAAGTTATAGCAAACGCCCCAGTTAAATTTTTAATTGCAGGAATGGGTGATGCTTTGGGAACTTATTTTGAAGGAAGAGCATCTATAAGAACGGAATCACCAAGTTTGGAAGGAACAGGAATTACAAGAACAGGCCTTGCAATTGCAAAATTATGTTACGAAACTTTAAGAGCATATGGTTCTCAAGCTATAAAAGCATGTGAAAATAATGTTGTAACACCAGCTTTGGATGCAATTATTGAAGCAAACACTTATATGTCTGGAGTAGGGGCTGATAATGTAAACTGTGCAGCTGCCCATTCATTTTACAATGGTTTAACATCATTAGGTGGACACGAAGCATATCATGGTTCATGTGTTGCTTTTGGTACTTTGGTTCAATTAGTTTTGGAAGGGGTTCCAAAAGAAGAATTTGAAGATGTACAAGGATTTTGCTTAGAAGTTGGACTTCCTGTAACTTTAGAAGAACTTGGAGTTAGCACTGATGAAGAAATTAAAACTATAGCAAAAAATGCTTGTGTTGAAGGAGAAACAATTCATAATCTTGCAGGAGATGTGACTCCTGATGAATTATATGCAGCAATAATTGCAACGGATGCTATGGGAAAAGCAGTTTTAGGAAAATAATTTTTAAAAAAAGTTTTGGTATATTTAATATCAAAACTTTTTTTATCTTAAAATATTTAATTTTTTTATAAGCAATAATTAAGCTATCATAAGTGGGTATAAAATTAATAGTTTAAATTAATATATAGGAGAAATATATGAAAGAAAATATTTGTATTCAAGATACCTACGGAGAAAGATTTCAACATTGTTGGGGTTGTGGCCCCAAAAATGAAATGGGACTTCATTTAAAATCATATCCAAGTGAAGATGAGAAAAGTGTAATCGCAAAAATTATTCCAGACAAAATGTATACAGGAGGAGTCCCTCAAAATTTATTTGGGGGAATGATTGCAATGATTTTTGATTGTCATGGAACAGCTTCTGCAGCTTATTTTTCTCACAAAAATAAAGGCTTGTACCTTGATGAAAATACGGTAATAGAGAGATTTATTACAGCAAGACTTGAGATTGATTTTAAAAAACCAACTCCAATGAATGAAGAAATTATAGTATCATCAAAATTAATTGAACTTGGTGAGAGAAAAGCAATAATTGAAATGCAAATGTTAGCAAGGGGAGAAATTCGAGCTAAGGCAAAAATGATTGCTGTTAAAGTAAAAGATAATATGTAAATTTATTGTTATTAAATAAAAAAATAACAAATATTAAGAAATTTTTTTTAAAAACTAAAGATTAAAATTGTGGTATAATTTTACCATGGTTTGAAACGCACCCATTCACAAAGGCTATTTGTGGTGGGTGTTTTATTTTTAGATTGGAGATATTATGGATGAAAAAAATCTTTTTAAAGATTTTAGTAAATATGTATTTTTGAATATTTTTGGACAAATAGCTTTTTCTTGTTATACACTTATGGATACATATTTTGTATCTGTTAAACTTGGAGCAGATGGACTTGCTGCCTTAAATATTGCTTTTCCCATTTTTTGTTTATTAAATGGACTAGGTTTAATGTATGGAATAGGCGGGGGAATAAAATACGCAATTTGTAAAAGCAGAAATTCTGAAAAAAGAGCAAATAGAATATTCACATCTGCTTTGTTATTAGCATTAGTTACAGGAATAATATTTTTTATAATTGGTCTTTCATTTTCAGAGAAATTAGTTATATTTTTGGGAGCTGATAATAATATTTTTGATATAACTAATACTTATCTTAAAGTAATGCTATTATTTGCGCCGGCTTTTTTATTAAATAATATTATGCAGGCATTCGTGAGAAATGATAAAAATCCAAGACTTTCTATGATAGCCATGATAAGTGGAAGTATTTCAAATGTAATATTAGATTATATTTTTATTTTTCCCCTTGATATGGGAATATTTGGAGCTATATTTGCAACTGGTCTTGCACCTATTATAAGTATGCTTATTATTATGCCGTATATTTTGAAAAGAAAAAATGGATTTCATTTTATAAAAATGAAAGTAGATGTAGAAAGTATTCTTGAAATTATATCAAAAGGATTTACGGCTTTTATAACAGAAGCAACATCTGGGATTGTTATGTTTGTCTTCAATCTTTTAATTTTAGGAATTTCAGGGAATTTGGGACTTGCAGCTTTTGGGATAATTTCTGTTATTTCACTCGTTGTAATTGCAATTTATACAGGCTTATCTCAAGGTATTCAACCAATAATCAGTCATTATTATGGAAAAAATGATAAAGAGAAAGTCGAAAAAATTTTTAAATATGGCTTGTTAACACAAATGTTTATATCCTTAATAATTTATATAACAATTTATTTTGGACGAGATTTATTTGCATCATTTTATAACGAAGAAGGAAATATAATTCTACAAAGATATGCTAGTGAAGGCTTGGTATTATATTTTTTAGCATGTCCTTTCATAGGAATAAATATTGTGACATCAACATTTTTTGCATCAACAGAAAAGGTAAAACTTTCTCAGATAATTTCCCTATCGAGAGGGGCAATAGTCCTAGTACCTGTTGCGATTTTAATGGCCAAAAGTTTCAAATTAAATGGTGTTTGGCTATCATATCCTATTTCAGAAATTCTTGTAAGCTTAATTAGCTTATTTTTAATATGGAAAAATTTGATAAAGAACAAATAAAATTTTAAAAAAATTTTTAAAATATATAAAAATCTATTTAAGTTTAAAATTCATAGTGATATAATTATGATATAGATAACTATTATCAAGGGGTAAGCTATGATTTATATTGAAAATTTAAAAAAATCTTATGGTGTTGGTAAAGAAAAAATAAACGCTCTAAATGGTATTGATTTAAAGCTAGAAAGTGGAAAAATATTGTGTTTGCTTGGACCATCTGGTTCAGGAAAATCTACACTATTAAATATTTTAGGTGGTATTGAAACAATTGATCAAGGACTTGTTAAGGTTTTTGAAAATGACTTAAATAAGATGAATAAAAAAGATTTGGAAAAGTATAGAAGAAAAAATTTAGGATTTGTTTTCCAATTTTATAATCTTATAAGTGACTTAAATGTAAAAGAGAATATTGAAGTTGGGGCTTATTTATCTGATAATCCTATTGATATAGATGAATTAATCAAAAATTTATCTCTTGAAGATCAAATATATAAATATCCAAATGAAATTTCTGGAGGCCAAGCACAAAGAACTTCTATAGCAAGAGCAATTATTAAAAGACCAAAACTTTTGATATGCGATGAGCCTACAGGAGCTTTAGACTATGAAAGTGCTAAGGATGTATTAATTTTAATTGAAAAGCTAAATAAAATTTATAATTCAACTGTAATTATAGCTACACACAATGTTCAGATTTCAAAAATGTGTGATTACATTATGAATATTCACAATGGTTTAGTTAGAAGTTTTGAAGAAAATAAGGAAAAAATTCCTGCAATGAGTGTGACTTGGTGATGAAAAATCCAATTAATAAGAGAATTTTTAGACAAGTTAGATTTTATCCATTTAGATTTTTTCCCATTTTTATACTAATATCCCTAGTAGTTACTTTTGCGGCTTCATTTTATACTGCTCAAGATTCTGTAAAATTTGTATACTATAAAGAATTAAAAAATGGAAGGGTAGAAGATGGTCAATTTACTGCTATTAATAAATTAGATAAGAATACAGTGGATAAGATCAAAAAAGACCATATAAAAGTATATGAAAATTTTTCTATAGAATTAAATGAAAGTAAGGATAAGAAACTAAGAGGATTCATTAATAGAAATAAAATTAATATAGGTCAACTACACCAAGGCAGATTTCCAAAGGATAAAAATGAAATTGCCTTGTCAAATAATTATGCTAAAATAAATAATAAAAAATTGAATGATAAAATAAAATTAGAAGGGAAAACTTTCAAAATAGTTGGGCTTGTTTCCCTTCCAGATTATTCATCACTCCTAAGAAATAGACAAGATTTAGTTATGGATACTGGATATTTTGGTGTATGTATTTTTAATAAAGAAGGTTTTGATAGTTTTAGTGAAAAAACAAAAAAATATACTTATGCATATCATAATTTAGATAAAATTAATAAGAAAGATCAAAGAGATAAAATTAGAAAAATAGTTAATAAAATTAATAAAAACAATTTTGTTATTGATTATGTTATTAGAGCAGATAATCACAACATTTCCTATGTCATGGATGATATGGACGGGGATGTACCAACTATGACAAGCTTTATGATTATTTTATTTATTGCCCTTGCCTTTGCAAGTGCTGTAGAAATGAAAAGCTTGATTGAAAAAGAGGCCTCACTAATTGGTACACTACTTTCCTTGGGATATAAGAAAATAGAAGTTTTTACAAATTATATGGCTATGCCTTTATTTATTACTGTAACTGGAGCTTTAGTGGGAAATTTATTGTCATATTTATTTGTTTATAAAAAATATGTAAACTTATATTACAATTCATTTGATTTAGCAAAATTTGAACTAAAACTAAGTCCAAGATCCTTTATTATTACAAGCCTTATACCAATACTAATCTATATATTAGTAAATTCGATTATAATTTCTAAAAGTTTGAATTATAAGCCTTTAGATTTTCTAAGGAAAAATCTAAAAAAAGAAAAGAAAAAAAATAAATTTAAACTAGAAAGATTTGATTTTATTAATAAATTTAGGATCAGGGTTTTATCAGCCAATAAACTTAATTTGATTGCCTTATTTTTCGGGATGTTCTTAGCAAATTTACTATTAGTAATTAGTTTATCAATAAGACCTGTTTTTACAAAATATACAGAGAACATGAAAGAATCAATGAAATATGATTACACATATTTTGTTAAGGGAGAAGATAAAAATATTAAAGAAGAGAAGGCAAGTATAATAGAAGCTGAATTAGTAGAACTAAATGACAAAAAAATCCAAATCTATGGTATTGATAATACATCAAAATATAAAATAAATTCTTACGATACTTTAAAAGAAAATGAGGCAATAGTTTCACAGGGCTTTATTGATAAATATGGCTTAAAAAAGGGAGATGAATTTAAAATAAGAGAACCATATAAAAATAAGGAAAAAAGTTTAAAAATTAAAGATGTAGATAAATCAATAAATGTTTTTAAAGTTTTTATGAAAAGAAAATCTTTAAATAAAGTAATTGGCATGGATAATGAATTTTTTAATACTTATATGGCAGATAAAAAATTAAAAATATCAAAAGATATAGAAATAAGTAAAATTGATAAAAAAGAAATTACAAAGTTTACCGAACATTTTTTGAATAATTTTGGTGTGTTTTTTGATACTATGATTGTTATAGGAATATTTTTCTTTTTTATAATTACGGTACTTATTTCTAATGTTATAATAGAAAAGTCGAGAACAAATATTTCCTACATTAAAATATTTGGGTTCAAAAATAAAGAAATAACAAATATATATATAGACCCAATCTTTATTTTTGTAATAATTTTTCAAGTATTAATGATTCCACTAATAAATAAAATAGTACAATTTTTTATGTTCGTATCTATGTCAAAATTAGATGCCTATATTAAAGCACAAATACCTTTAAAAATTTATATCGTCGTGATAATAATTAGCATATTGTTATTTATTTTAGTTCAATTTATTCAAAAAATAAAACTTTCAAAAATTAATATGGTAGAGGAATTAAAAGTTATTAATGGATAAGGTCTATATTATTTGAAAAAAATTTTAGATAAGATTTAAAATCAGAAAAATCACCTGGATTTAATATTCAGAGTGATTTTTTTAAATCTATACTTTAATAAGATAATAAAATAAATTAATTGAGATTAAAATTGACAAAAGTTTTCGAATATTGTAGAATAGATTCATGATAAAAATTAACATATAATTTTAATTAGATAATTTAAAAAAGGAGACAATTATGGAAAAGAAAAAGTCGATTAGGTTACCTTCTTTTTTTGAAGCAATTTTACCAATTATAACAATGGTTTTATTAATGGTATACGTTTTTGTTTTTGCAAAAAAAGAAGTAGATGGAAAACTTGAAGCTGTTTATGATGGGGCACACATGCCACTTATTTGTGGAATTGTAGTAGCTTGTATTGTTGGAATTATTTGTGGTCATTCTTTTAAAGACATGCTTTCAGGAATGATTGCTAGGATTAATACAACCTTAGATGCTATTTTAATTTTACTTACTGTTGGTTTGTTGATTTCATCATTTATGATGAGTGGAACAATTCCTGCTTTAATTTATTATGGATTGGAATTATTAAATCCAAAGTTATTTTTGCCTATTGGCTGTATTATTACTGCTCTTGTAGGTATGGCTTGTGGTTCTTCTTGGACAGCAACAGCTACAATTGGTATAGCCTTTATGACAATTGGACAAGGGCTTGGAATAAATCCGGCAATAACTGCAGGAATGGTAATTTCAGGAGCCTACATAGGTGATAAATTTTCTCCCTTATCAGATACAACAAATCTTGCAGCTGGAGTTTCAAAAACTGGATTATTTGATCACGTAACAGCTATGATTTCTACAACTGGACCTGTATTTATAATTTCATTGATTTTATACACAATTTTGGGACTTAGAGCGAATGTTGTAAATTATGACCCTACAATTGCTGAGGGAATAAAAACTTCGCTTGAAAATAATTTTAACTTAAACCCTTTAGTTTTACTTCCAATACTTATTATTGTTTTAGTTTGCGTTTTAAGAATTGAAGGTCTTGCCGGTGTTATGATTTCTGTTGTTGTTGGAATTATTTTTTCACAAATTTTTCAAGAGACTAAGTCTCTTGCTGAAATTTTTGAAGTTTTACACTATGGTCCTGAAATTGAAACAGGAAATGCCTTTGTAGATGCAGCCCTTGCAAAAGGGGGGATGAATAATCAAATGTGGACTGTAAATTTAATTTTACTTGCAGTATCATTTGGTGGTGCTTTGGAAAAATCTGGAGTTGTTGAAAAATTATTCGCTCACTTAAAAGAAAAAATAAATTCAGTAGGTGGACTAGTTCTAACAACTATGGCTACATCAATTTTCTGTGATGCTACAATGTGTGATCAATTTTTAGGAATTGGAGTTCCAGCTCCTTTATATGAAGATAAATATGATGAGATGGGTCTTTCAAGAAATTTCCTATCAAGAACCTTAGAAGATGCAGGAACTTTATGGGCAGTAATGTTTCCATGGACAGCCTGTGGAGCTTATCAAATGAAAACTTTAGGAGTAAATCCACTCTATTATTTCCCATTTGCATTTGTAAACTTATTAAGCCCTATTTATGCTCTATTAACAGCGTATTTAAAAAGAAATATATTTTGGGCAGATGGATCTTACACAAATATTTTTGGAAAAACAAAAATGAAAAAGAAAGCACATGCTCCAAAAGAAGTAGAAGAGTATGCAAATGCTCAACTATATAAATTAAGAAAAGAAGGAAAAGTTCCAAATATTTCATAAATTGAAAAATCAAAATCTATTTTTTAGGTTTTGATTTTTATTTTTTAATAATATATTAATATTATTTTTTTAGGGTATATTTATAAGGAAGTACTTACGGTATAGTTTAAATGAAAATATTTTATATAAATTATCCTAAAATATTTTGGAGGTTAAGATGGATTTAAAAGATTTTACAAATAAAGAACAAAGCCAAATAAAAGAGGGCCTTTCTACAGCTGAGATTAGCGACAAGGAAGCAGGGGATAAAATACTTGCTCTTGTTCCAGAAGAATGGATCAAAAAAATTCCATTTTTTGTAAGAAAACACTCTACTACAAAAACAATTGAAAAAATAGCAAATGAATATCCGGATCTTTATCAAATAGCAAAAAAACCCGGAGATTTACCAGAAAAAGAAGAAAAAGAGCTTAAGAAAATAATTACAGATATTTTTGAAGAAAAGATGAAAAAACATAATATTAAATAAGAAAAAGCAAACAAAGAGTAATTTTTACTTTATGTTTGCTTTTTCTTATGTTTTATTTAGTATTAATTTTTAATATTTTTATTTTTTGGAACCCTATCAAAAATTCCTGTTACCATTAAGGCAATAGCTCCATCACCTGTTACGTTACAAGCTGTTCCAAATGAATCTTGAAGGGCGAAGATTGATAACATTAGGGCTGTTCCTGTATCGTTAAAGCCTAGAACTGAAATTATTAATCCTAAACTTGCAACAACAGTTCCTCCAGGAACTCCTGGTGCTGCAATTGCAAAAATTCCAAGTAAAGCAATAAAGACAATCATATTTAATGTTGTTGGCAATTTTCCTGTTAAAATTTGAGAAACTGTCATTACAAAAAATACTTCTGTCAAAACTGATCCACAAAGATGGGTGTTTGAGCAAAGTGGAATTACAAAATCTCTAATTTTTGGATCTAAAGTTTTTGATTTTCCAGCACATTTAAGTGCAACTGAAAGGGTTGCTGCTGATGACATTGTTCCCAAAGCTGTAAGATAAGCTGGTAAATAATGTCCAAAAACTTCTTTTGGATTTGTTTTTGAAAAAATTCCACCCAAGGTGTACAAGAGTGTCATCCAAATAAAGTGTCCTACAATAACAATTAAAATAATTTTTAAAAATACTGGTAATTCTTGTAAAACTACTCCTTCATAAGCTAAGACTGCAAAAGTTGAAGCTATATAAAAAGGTAGCATATTAATCACAACAACATCTACTATTTTTAAAACTATATTATTAAGTTCCAATAATAAATTTTCCCATGTTTTAGATTTTGTAAGAATTACAGCAATCCCAAAAATAATTGATGTTACAAGGGCAGTCATAACTGGCATTATTGGATCAATTGTTAATTTAAAAATTGATTCTGGAATTTCCTTAGCTCCTGCAACGTTTGATGCTATATTTAAGTGAGGAATAATGGCCTTTCCTGCTAAAAAAGAAAATGCACCTGCACCTACTGATGAAATATAGCAAATTAAAAGTGTTACCGTTAAGATTTTTCCTGCATTTTCCTTAAGTGATACAATTGCAGGAGTTACAAAACCAAGAATAATTAAAGGAACAATATAACCAATCAAATCACCAAGAATGGTTTTTATAGAACTGACCACCAAAATTGCTGGCTCATTTGCGAAATTTCCAATTATAATTCCAGCAATTATTCCCATCACTAGCTTAAAAACTAATGAATTGAAAAAGCTTTTCTTTTTCATTTTTTATACCTCTTTCATTCATTTTAATAATATTCTACATTAAATTAACAAAATTACAATACTATAATAATCTTTCATTGTAATAAATTATATTAATCATAAAGTTTTGCTTGGCTTATATACATCTTTTTATAAAGTCCACCCTCTTTCATGAGCTCTTCGTGATTTCCATTTTCTGTAATTTTTTTATTATCACAAACAATAATCCTATCAGCGTATTTTGTAGAAGAGAGTCTGTGAGAAATAAAAAGTGAAGTTTGTCCTTTTGAAATATCTAGCATTTTTTCAAAAATTTCTTCTTCGCTTCTAGGATCAAGAGCACTTGTTGGCTCATCCATTATAAAAAATTTCCCTTCATGGACCATTGATCTTGATAGGGCAAGTTTTTGTCCAATTCCACCAGAAGGTTCGACAGAATTTTTTGAAAAAAGGAAAGTTAAGAATGTATCTTCTTTATTTACTAGCTTGTCAATCCAAGATTTCAAATTTAAAAGATAAAAAGATTCATCCATTTTTTCTCTTTGATAATTTGTAATCTCACCCAACAAATTTGCTGAAATATTTTCAGAAATTCTAAAAGGAAATAATCTAAAATCTTGAAAAGTTGGGGATAGAATTTTGTAATATGTTTTTGTATCAATATCATTTATATTAATCCCATTCAAATAAATATTTCCTTTTGTGGGTTTATAAAATTTGCACAAAAGTTTTACAATTGTAGATTTTCCAGCACCATTTTTCCCCACAAGAGCTACGGTTTCTCCATTTTTAATTTCAAAAGAGCAATTTTCTAAAATATTTTCATTTGATTTTGGATATTTAAAGCTAACATTATCAAATTTAATAGTGATGTTTTCTGTGTTTATTTTTTTGATTTTTCCCTCATCAAAATTTTCTTCTTTTTGATTTAAAAAATCAAATAAGCTTTGAAGCTGAGCATTAAAGGCAATTACTTGGGCATAATTTTTTTGTATTTCCTTGCTTGCATTTATTAAACTTATTAATGAGTTAAAATATAAAGTAAAATCAGCAAGGCTTATGGCTTTTTCTATAAGCTTTACTACAAGAAAAAACAAAGATCCAAGTATAGAAAAATTAGAAAATACATTCATAAGACCAACATAAATTCCGTTTTTTGTATAATATGCGCTGGAATTTTTGACCAATTTTTGGTGAAAAATTTCAGATTTTTTTAAAATAAAATCTTCTCCATTATAAATTTTTATATCTTTAAAATATCTATGGTCTTGAGAAAAGTTTACAAAAAATCTATATGCTCTTAGATCAGGTATATCATTTTTTTGATAATCTAATTCATTTTTCTTAATTAGCTCTACAATTTTTTTATTTAAAAGTATTAAAATAAGTACCACAAGTACAACAAAAACCGATAAGTTCATAAGAACTATTAAAGAAAAAATACCTGTAATTGTAGAGTTTATTGTTATTGCAAATAAATCATATATTTTAAAAATTTCGAAAATAGCATAATGAGCTTTTTCCATTTCATCTTGAACTGTTTTACTATCCGATTTTTCTACTGGAAGCTTAATAGCCTTTTCACTTAATTTAAAAGTATAGACATCGAAAAAAGATTCAAAAGATTCTGTGAGCAAATTTGCATTTAACCTATTAACTAATCCCCTAATCAAATCAAAAATTAAAACTAAAAAAGCGATTATAAAAATTATTTTTAATCTTTTTTGTCCATATATTTCATCAATTATTAATTTTGGTGCAATAATGGAAAATATAGGAAGTATTCCCATAATAAGGGAAAATATTACAAATTTATTAATGAAATTTTTGTGTATTTCATTTATTTTTTTTAATAATTTAAAAATATTTTTCATACTTTCTCCTTATAATTTTTTGCTTGAAGATTGTACAAATCTTTGTAATCAGAATCATTTTTCATAAGTTCTTCATGACTTCCTGTAGATTTTATTTTCCCATCTTTTAGATAGACTATCCTGTTGCAAAATTTTGTTGATGCAAGACGATGAGATATAAAAATTGAAGATTTGTTCTTGGTTAAATCATTATACAAGGTATATAATTCTCTTTCTGCAAGAGCGTCAAGTTGGGCAGTTGGTTCGTCTAAAATTAAAAGTTTTGAAGAATTTTTTTCAATACTTCGTGCCAAATATAATTTTTGCTTTTGCCCACCAGAAAGATCAACTCCATCATCATCTAAAATTCTAAGCAAAGTTTGATTATCTTTTTTGTCATAAGATTCTATAATTTTATTCAAATGAGTAAGCTCATAAGTTTTTTCTAGATTTCTATTAGAATCATTTAATAAAATATTTTCTTTAATAGAAAATGGAAGAATTTGAGAATCTTGGAAGACAGCTGAAACCAAGCTGTTATAATCATAATCTAGTTTTTTGAAATTTTCACCATTAATAAAAATTTCCCCTTCATAAGACTTATAGAAACCTGCAAGAATAAGAGCGAGAGTAGATTTTCCAGCCCCATTTTCTCCTACTAAGGCTATTGATTCATTATTGTTTATGGTTAGATTTATATTTTTTAGGACATATTTATCAGAGTTTGGATATTTAAATGATAAATTTACTAAATCGATTTTTAAATTTTTTGGTAAATCTTTATTTTCAAAAGATTTTTGATAAGGATTTATAATTTTAAAAAACGGTTTAAATCTTGTAAGATTATCAAAAAAATCATTAAAAATCCACATAAACAAATTATTAAAATTTACAAAGGCTAAAATTGCTGTAAAATAAACATAAAAATCGCCAATGTCAAGCTTTTCACTCATCAAATTTGTAATAAGCCAATACATAATAAGAGCATCTCTAATAAAATTTATAAGTCTTACAAGGCTATAAATTTTAAATGTTTTTTTATCTGTTCTAACTAGGTATGCTATCCTATCTTGGTTGGTCTTTTTGTAAAAACTTTTAAAGAGATTTATAAAATCAAAAATAAGTATATCTTGTTTTGATAAGGGAGACCTTAACTCATTGTTTAATTTTGTAAATTTATTGTAGTTTTCGTTTTGGTCATTCCAAAATTTAGAAAATTCTCTAGGAATTTTATTTGCAATATAAGTTGAAATTATTGTCAAAGTAATTATCAAAGATAAAATTATTCCACCAATTTTTAAAAAAATCCACAAAAATCCTGCGATAGAAGTTAGGGATGCTAAAAATTCCGGCAAAGTCATCATTACAGCACCTGCTCCTAAAAATGGACTGTCGACAGCCTTATTTGCACTATTTATTTTTTCGGATTCAGATTTTTTCGTTTTTTCTTCATAGGGAAGGTAGAGGGCGTATTTTGTTACCATATTCATATATTTATATCTAATATTATTCATTTTCATACGGTAATTACCCATGATAAAAGATTCAAAAAAACTTATAATCGTTGATAGGACTAATAATAAAATGAAAAAGCCTAACATAAAATCAAGTCCATTTTGATAATTTTTCAATATGTAGGCAGGCGAAATAATCCATATAAATGGTTTTAAGCCTATAAATATGGAGTAAAGTATGATTAATAAATACATGCTTGGCTCATACTTAGCCATTGATCTAAAAATATATTTTAATTCTTTCATAAAAAGCCTAAACGGCATCCTCCTTGTTGTAGTAAGTCAAGGAGCTTTTCCTCACTTACAAGTTACAAATTTCCTCTTTATTCTTAATATTATTGTTCATTTTTCTTCTCCTTTCTTTAAAGCTAATTTAATATTAGCAATTTAATTCAATGAAGTCAAAAAAAGATGGTAAGAACCATCTTAATTTTCTAATATTTCAATAGCACATTTTAAACCATCAAGAGCTGATGATATTATCCCGCCAGCGTATCCTGCACCTTCACCAATCGGTCTTAAATTTTTAAATTTTAATGTAGAATAATTTTTATTTCTTTCAATTCTAATTGGGCAAGAAGTCCTTGTTTCAACTCCGGTTAAAATTGCATCATCATCAGAAAAAGCCTTAATTTTTTTTGAAAAATCAACTAGGGCAAGTTTTATAGCTTCGTTGATTTTTTCTGGATAAATCTCATTTAAATCAGCAAACTTATATCCAGGTTTGTAAGTTGGTTTAATTTCTCCCAAATCTTTTGAAACAAGTCCATTAATATAATCTCCAACTTTTTGAACAGGAGCTATAAAATCACCTCCACCAAGTTTATAGGCTTTTTCTTCAATTTCTCTTTGAAATTTTATACCAGCAAGATTATCATGACCCAAAATTTCTGGTCCAATAGCACAAACAATTGCAGAATTCGAATTATAATTTCCTCTATCATGATAACTCATACCATTTACACAAAGCCTATTTTCTTCACTTGATGCAGGAACAACATAGCCTCCTGGACACATACAAAAAGTATAGACAGAAATATTTTTACTTCTATCAAAATACTTAAGGGCATAGGAAGCCTGTGGAAGTCTATCGTCATTTATTTTATATTGGCTAAAATTAATATCTTTTTGCAAGTGTTCAATCCTAAATCCGACTGCAAAGTTTTTTTGACTAATATCAACATATTTATCAAGCATTATAAAAGTATCACGAGAAGAATTTCCCAAGGCGAGTATATATTCATCTGCTTGGTATTCACTTTTATTTGTAATAAGAGATTTTATCTCTCCATTTTCAACATTTAGATCCGTAAAAATTTCATTAAAATGAAAAGATCCGCCCATTTCAATAATTTTTTTTCTAATATTTATTATAACTTTTCTTAAAAGATCTGTTCCAACATGTGGCATTTGGGTGTATAAAATATCTTCTGGAGCACCATTTTCAACCAAAATTCTAAAAACTTCCCTAGATCTTTTATCCTTTGACCTTGAAGTAAGTTTACCATCAGAAAAAGTTCCAGCTCCTCCTTCACCAAATTGAATATTAGATTCTGGATTTAATTTTAAATTTTTAATAAAATTGTCTATAGTTTTTACCCTATCTTCAATTTTTTCTCCTCTTTCAATAAGAGTAACTTTAACACCATTTTTACAAAGTGCATAGGCACAAAAAAGCCCAGCTGGTCCAGAACCTACAATTACAGCAGAATTTATTTTATTTTTATTCGATAAATCTAAATCTTCTTCAACAAATTCACCAATATCATTTTTTAATTTTTTTATAGTTTTTTTATCAATATCGCAGTCGACCAAAACTTGGTAAACATAAAATATACCACGTCTTGCATCAATTGATTTTTTATAAATTTTAAAAGTATCAATTTTTCTTTTTATTTTTTCTTCAATAGCTTTTTTTAAATTTTCATAATTATCCAATTCATATGGAATTTTAATATTTCTAACTATATACATAAAACATCCTTTCTTACTAATTTTAACAGATTTTTTATATTAAATAAATTTAAAATATTATATAATAAATAAGGGAGAAATTATGAAAGTAGAGTTAGTTGAAAATAAATTAGAAAAAGAAAGTATCTCGTCTTACATATTAAATGATTTAAAACCATGGTTTGAAGATGAGGCTGCCGTAAAAAATTATGTAGAAAAATCTAAAGATTATATTTTTTTCAAAGCAAGTAAAAATGGTAAAAATATTGCATTTATTGTATATAAAAAAACATCAGACTATACTATTGAAATATTTGTAATGGGTGTTTTGAAAAATTATCATAGAAAAAATATAGGAAGAAATTTATTTGTAAAATCTATTGAAATTTTAAAAAATTATGAATATGAATTTGTTCAAGTAAAAACTTTAAAAGAAGGAATAGATGATGGTTATGATAAAACAAATAAATTTTATCAAGCTTTGGGATTTAGAAAATTTGAAGTAATTGATGAGATTTGGTCGAAAGATAATCCTTGCCAAATTTATGTGAAAAGTATTGTTTGACAAGGCAATTAAACAATTTTTATTTAAAAAAATGATAATTTATAAAAAAATATTTGACAATATTAAAAACAGGTCTTATAATAATCATAACAATAATTTATTTATAAAAATTACGAAAAAAAGAGTAGGCTTGTGGAAAAGCACAGAGAGTTGGAGTTTGGTGAGATCCATCCTTTGAAATAAGTTCGAAAATCATTTTTCTTTTGCATGTCTGAATTAAAGTAAGATATGTCGCCATGGTTGGCGTTATCAAAACCCGGCATTGTTTGATGCTTGAAGTGCTTATTTTTTATATAAGAATAAAGGTGGTAACGCGGAATTTTCGTCCTTTGTCTAATTTTTAGACAAGGGACTTTTTTAATGAATAAATATTGTAATAAATTTTTTGGAGGATAGAATGAAAAAATTATCAAGAAGTCAATTTTTACAAGTTAGTGTAATGCTATTCGGTTTGTTTTTTGGAGCTGGAAACTTAATTTTCCCTCCACTTTTAGGTAACCAAGCAGGAACTTTTACATTTATTTCTTTATTAGCATTTTGCGTTACTGCTGTTTTGTTTCCAGTTATGGGAGCTATAGTTGTAGGAAAAACTGAAGGTTTGACTAATCTTTCAAATAGGGTTTCTCCTTTATTTTCTGTAGTATTTACAACAGCAATATATTTATCAATAGGACCAGGACTTGGTATACCAAGAGCAGGATCTGTTCCTTTTGAAATGGCAATAGCTCCTTATGTACCAGAAGGTTTTAATATGAATCTAGCAAGATTTTTATATACCTTAGTATTTTTTAGCTTAGCATTGGTTATTTGTTTAAAACCTAATAAACTAGTTAAAAGAGTTGGAAAATATTTAACTCCTGCTCTTTTACTTATGATAGTGTTCATGTTTTTAAGAGTAATGACAATGAATAAAAACATAGCAGCTCCTGTAGGAGAATATAATAATTCTCCTGTAGTTAAGGGATTTTTAGAAGGTTATAACACAATGGATGCTGTAGCAGCATTAAATTTTGGTTTTGTAATAGCACAAGCAATAAAAAGATTTGGAATAAAAGATAAAAATGAAGTTACTAATTATACAATAAAGGCAGGATTTGTTGCAGGAGCAGTTTTATTTTTAGTTTATGCTATGCTTGCAAGTGTTGGAATGATAGGATCATCAAAACTTGCTGGTGCTGAAAATGGGGCAGTAATATTAACATACGCTGTAAAAAGTGTATTTGGAAATTTTGGAATAGTTTTACTTGCAGCAATATTTACCCTTGCTTGTCTTACAACCTGTGTTGGACTTATAACAAGTGGTGGAGAATATTTTGAAAGCTTATTTAATCACAAATTATCTTATAGAAAATGGGTTTTAGTTTGGACTTTATTCTCATTTTTAATGGCAAACTTTGGACTTAATAGATTGTTAGAATTTTCAGTGCCATTACTAACAGTTATATATCCAGTAGCCTTAGTTTTAATAGTGATGGGTATAAGCCATGATTTTGTAAATTATTCAAAAGAATCTTATATGTTTGCTGCCGTTGTTTCTGTATTTCTTCCTTTAGTAGAAGTATTAAATAAATCTTTTGGAATAAGTTTAGGATTTCTTACAAGATTGGTTGAATCTCTACCTTTATATAAAGAAGGATTATCATGGTTACTACCAACATTTTTTGTTTTAGTAATAGTAACAGCAGTATTCAAATTATTAGGTACATTTAAAGAAAGAGAAAAAGTTCAAGAAAGATATTAATATTTTTAAAAATAATCGAGGAAAACTCGATTATTTTTTTGTGTAAATACTAAAGAAAATTTACTAAAAAAAATATTTATGATATAATTTTACTAAATTATCAAACTTTAATACAACTTAGTATTATTGTACTAAATCAAAGGAGAGCTTATGTTAGAAAAAATTAGTGATTTTTTAGGGCCAATTAATGAAGTTTTATATTACCCAATTTTAATAATTTTACTTCTTGCAATAGGAATTTATTTTACTTTTAGAACTAAATTTTTACAAGTTAGGCTATTAAAAGAATCAATAAATGTTGTAATGGAAAAACCTCATGAAGATGGAGCGGTTTCATCCTTTCAAGCTTTGATGGTTTCAACAGCTTCAAGGGTTGGTTCTGGAAATATTGTAGGAATATCTACAGCAATTTGTCTTGGAGGATATGGTTCAGTATTTTGGATGTGGATTGTAGCTATAATTGGCGGAGCAAGTGCTTTTATAGAATCAACCCTTGCCCAAATTTATAAAAAAAGAGATGAGAATAATAAATCATATGGTGGACCAGCATATTATATAGAACAAGGTTTAAAATCTAGAAAGCTTGGTATTATTTTTGCCATAAGTCTAATTTTAACTTATGCAATTGGATTTAATATGCTTGCATCTTTTAACCTACAAACATCTTTTATGACTTACAGTTTTTATGATCCTAAAAGAACTCCTTTTATTATTGGATTAATTCTTGCTACAATTACTGCAATTTGTGTATTTGGTGGAGGAGATAGGATAATAAAATTCACATCAACCATTGTTCCTTTTATGGGAGTAATATATATTTTAGTTGCAATAGTTATGATTATTGTAAATATAAAATATATACCTACAGTTTTCGTAAATATTTTTGAAGATGCTTTTAACTTCAGAGCAATATTTGCGGGACTTGCCTCATCATCAATGATGTATGGTATTAAAAGAGGTTTATATTCAAATGAAGCTGGTATTGGTTCTGCTCCAAATGCAGCTGCAAGTGCTAATATTTCACACCCAGTAAAGCAAGGCTTGGTTCAAATGCTATCAGTATTTATTGATACTCTATTAATTTGTACAGCAACAGCATTTATGTGTTTATCTTCAGGTATAGAACCTAGTGAAGCCCTAAGTGGAGCTCCTTATGTACAAGAAAGTTTATCAACTCTTTTGGGTGGATTTGGAAATTATTTTATTTCATTTTCACTTGCCTTATTTACTTTTACAACCTTAATTGGAAATTTATTTTACGTTGATAGTAACCTATCATACATTCATAAAAAAACTCCATCAAAAACATTTATGTTGGTATTTAGGATATTTGCAGTAGTAGTTATTCTTCTTGGAGCTATGAGTGAGGTAAAAGTTGCTTGGGATATTTCAGATTTATTAATGGGAATAATGGCTTTAATAAACTTACCTTCAATTTTGATATTATCTAAAAAAGCTTTAGATTGTTTAAAAGATTACGAAAAACAAAAGCATGAAGGAAAAAATCCTATTTTTAAAGCAAAAGATATAGGTATAAAGGAAAATCTTGATTATTGGTCTTAATAAAAAATATTTAAAAAATATATAATTTGACAAAAAACCACAGTAATGTTAGAATTTTCATTGCAACTGAAAAGCGTGATAGAGGTGCAGAGAACATTAGTAAAATATTTTTTTCGGGAATTGGAAATATTTGAAAGGGTGATCTACCGAGGGATTTTAAATCTGCCCGAGATTTAAGGTTACCGGGACGATTGGAAAATATCTGTCGTACTGTCATTTTTAATGGAGAGCTGTCGTGGTTTATGATTATTATATATTTTATATAATTTAATATTTAAGTCATGGCATAAGTCATGGCTTTTTTTTGTAAAAATAATTTGAGAGGAGATTTATAATGAAAGAAAAAAGAAAATTGCCACTTGCTTTGGTGATTTCTTTAATACCCATATTAGTTTCAATATTAATTGTAGGAAGTGGTGTTGAAACATACGCAAGTTTATGGGCCCTACTTCCACCTGTAGTTGCCATAGTAATGGCACTTATTACAAAGGAAGTATATTCTTCACTTTTTCTAGGAATTATTATAGGGGCTATACTTGCATCAAAGAGATCTTTTGCAAAAGTTTTAGATAATATTGTTGTAAAAGGTCTTACTAATTCAATTTCTCAAACTTCAGGGATTTTTATTTTTCTGATAGTTTTAGGAATTATGGTAGTTTTGATAAATCATTCTGGAGGATCAAAGGCCTTTGGTGAGTGGGCAGATAAAAGGATAAAATCTAGAAAGGGATCACAACTTGCAACTTATTGCTTGTGCTTGATGCTTTTTATTGATGATTATTTTAATTGCTTAACTTCAGGATCTGTGATGAAACCAATTACAGATTCTCATAAAATTTCTAGAGCAAAGCTTGCCTATCTAATAGATGCAACTGCTGCACCAATTTGTATGATAGCACCAATTTCTTCATGGGCAGCTGCAGTTTCAGGCTATGCCCAAGGGACTGGTCTTTCTGGTATAGAATTATTTATTAGGGCTATCCCTTATAATTTTTATTCACTTTTGACTTTGTTTTTTGTTGTTTCTCTTATTTTGTTTGGAAATGATTATGGTCCAATGAAAGAATTTGAAGATAAGGCGATTAAACATGGAGATTTGGGAAATATTGCAAAGGCAAAGGTAAGTGCAGAGGATGGTCATCCTGATGGAAAAGTTAGGGACTTGGTCTTACCAATTTTGGTTCTAATAATAAGTTCTGTAGTTTGTCTTATTCATGTAGGTGGTTTTTTTGATAAGTCTAGTGAATTTTATATGGATTTCGTAAATTCTTTTGCCAATACAGACTCAACAGTAGCTCTTCCTATGGGGGCGATTGTAACTTTAATCATTACAATTATTTATTTTGTAGGACGAGGAGTAATTTCTTTTGAAAAATCAATGGAGGCAATACCTGAAGGTTTTCAATCAATGGTTCCTGCTATTTTGATTTTAACAATGGCGACTAGTCTTAAAAATATTTCAAATGACCTATTAGGTTCAACAGAATTTGTTGGAAATTTTATGAAAAATGCAGCTAGTGGTCTAAATACATTTTTGCCAGCAGTTATTTTCGTTGTGGCAATCTTATTAGCCTTTGCTACAGGTACAAGTTGGGGAACATTTGGAATTTTAATTCCTATAGTAGCATCTATGTTTAAGCCAACTGATCCAATATTTTTTATCGGAATTTCAGCCTGTCTTTCGGGAGCTGTTTGTGGTGATCATATCTCACCAATTTCTGATACAACCATAATGTCATCAGCAGGAGCAGGTTGTGTTCATGTTGATCATGTAAGAACCCAACTTCCATATGGAATTACAGTTGCAGTTATTTCAACTTTTTCATTTATAATTGCAGGATTAACTAAGTCTGCTCTTATATCATTAATTTTTGGAATAATTGTGATTTTCATATTTATGATAATATTAAAAAATAAAAATAAATAAAAAAAAGAAAGCATGTGTTTATCTTTAAATATTTAAAAGAAAACATTTTGCTTTCTTTTTTTTATTCTTATATTCTAATGATAAAAAATTAACTAAAAAATTTTACTTTTTTAAAAACACGAGTATAATTAATATTTGTCATTTAAAAAGTAATATAAAGACACAAAAATACACATTTGTAAGAAAGAGAGGATTTATGTTTTTATTAGATAACATAATTAATATTGCTGATTTTCTATGGAGCAATATAATAGGTTATGTTTTATTGGGGGTAGGACTTTTTTACACTATAAGATTAGGTTTTCCTCAAATAAGATATGCGAAAGACATCAAAGATGTTTTAAAAAAGAATTTAAAAAGTGATGATAATGTATCAGGTTTCGGTGCCTTGGCAGCAGCTGTTGGTGGACAAGTTGGAACAGGATCTCTTGTAGGAGTAGCTTCAGCTATAGTTGCAGGTGGACCAGGAGCTATTTTTTGGATGTGGGTTACTTCAATTTTAGGAATGGTAATTACATTTGCAGAGACAGTTTTAGGACAAGTTTATAGGGTTAAATTATCTGATGGAACCTATAGGGGAGGTCCAGCTTATTATATTAGAAATGGTCTAGGTAAAAAAGTTTTAGGTGTAATCACCGCATTTTTATATATAATTGGAGTTGGACTTTGTATAGCTTTTATGCAAACTAATTCTATTGCAAAGGGATTCCAAGGAGTTATAGAATTCAATCCAATTATAGTTGGAGTTATTGTAACAATACTTGCAGGAATAATAACAATTGGTGGAGTAAAAAGACTTACCAAGGTTACTGGATATTTAGTACCAATAATGGCTCTATTTTATGTATTTGTAGTTTTTGTTATTATAATTACAAATATAACAAAACTTCCTTCAGTAATAGCTTTAATTTTTAAATCTGCTTTCAGTGCTCAGGCAGCAGTAGGTGGAATTATTGGTCATAGTATAATGGATGCCTTTAGAAATGGAGTTGCAAGAGGGTTATTCTCTAATGATGCGGGAAATGGTATTGCTGGTATTATGCACTCATCAGCTGATGTTGACCATCCTGCTGAACAAGGATTTTTAGGAATGTTTGGTACTTTTGTAACAACATGTATAATTTGTTCATTAACAGCTTTTGCAATTTTACTTACAGGAGTTTTGGGAAATGGATCTGATGGAATAAATCTTGTTCAAGATGCCTTTTCTGCTCAAATTGGTTATGTAGGAAGATGGGTTGTAGCCTTATCTATGGCATTTTTTGGATTTACAACTTTAATTGCGGATCTTTTTTATGGAGAAGCAAATATTATTCATATCTTCAAAGATAAATTTAAAATTCCTCTTTGGATTTATAGAATTTTTGCAGCTGTTATGTTTATAGTATCAACAAAAATGTCCCTTGATGTAGTTTGGGGATTGATAGACGTATTTGTTGGTATATTAGTATTTATAAATGTAATAACTCTAATGTTTTTATTTAAATCTGTAAAAGTTGTACTTGATGATTACGAAAATCAAAAACAAAAAGGGAAAAAACCTGTGTGGGATAAAACAAATAATTCTCTCTATACAGACCAAGGTGAATATAATAATTTTGATATATAAGATAAAACTGTTGCAAAATTTTGCGACAGTTTTTATTTGAAAAATTTAAAAATTTTACAAAATAAAAGTATAATATAATTAAATATTTAGGAGGTATTTATGAATAAGTTAGGTAGAAATGTTGTTTTAATTGGTAGTGGATTTGTAGGATCATCTTATGCTTATGCCTTGGTAAATTCAGGACTTGCAACTAAGCTTTCAATTATTGATATTGATGAAGATAAGTCAATAGCTGATGTAAATGATTTGATGGATGCAAGTTGTAAAACTGAATGTCCTACTTTGGTTAAGGAAGGATCTTATGAAGATTGTAAAGATGCAGATTTAGTTGTTTTATGCTATGGAAATAGCCAAAAAAATCTTACAAATAGGCTTGATGATATAAAAATTGCAACAAGAATGGTTCTTGATACGATTCCAAAAGTTATGGAAAATGGATATGACGGTATTATTTTACTTGCTACAAATCCTGTTGACGTAATTTCTAAAGTTGTTCAAGAAGTTTCTGGTCTTGATCATAATAAAATTGTAGGAAGTGGGACAAATTTAGATACTGCTAGATTTATCCAATACTTGGCTCAGGAAGTTTCTTGTAATCCAAAAGATGTTGAAGCTTATGTTTTGGGAGAGCATGGAAATTCTTCAGTTGCCCTTTGGTCAAATGCAAGAATAAAAGGAATTTCTATTGATAAGTTTTTAAAAAATGTTGGGGATGAAGAAAAATTCAAAGAAGATGTTCTTGAAAAAATAAGAGATAAGGCTTTTAAGATTATTAAGGGCAAGGGTGCAACTCATTTTGGGATTGCAAATTGCTTGGTTGATTTTACAAGGGCAATTTTACTTGATGAAAAAAGAATTATAATGGCTTCAGCTTATCTTGATGGAGAGTATAATAATAAGGGTCTTTATACAGGAGTTCCTACAGTTATTGGAGCAAATGGATGTGAAAAAATCTTAGAGATGGATATATCAAAAAAAGAACAAGAAATGTTTGATAATTCATGTAAGGCTCTTGAGGAAAATTATAAATTAGCTCAAGAGGTTTTGGGTGAATAAGTTATATTATAAGTATTTTCTTTATGGCATTTGTGATGTAATTATTTGTTTTTTTCTTTACAAGACTATAAATATATACGCTGGACTTTTAGGCTTATTTTTATCTAATATGTCAAAGGCGATTTATGAAAAATCTTTTTATAAGACTATAGACAAGTTTAAAAATTTAGCAAAAAATTCTAATTTGAGTTTTGAACAATTATCAGATGTTTGTGAAATGGATGAATATGATATAAAAATTCTTATTGGAAATGAAAATAAGGGTTTTAAAGCAGAAAATATTAAAAAAGCTATTAAGAATTTAGAAAATTATTTAAATAAATAGATAGGGTCATATTATTATGGCTCTATTTTTTTATAAAAATTTAAGCTTTATTTTACTTAATTTCTTTTTTCTACTATAATGATATATGTAAATTAATGATCTATGGGAGCTATGTGCTGAGAGGAAGTTCGACTTCGACCATCAAACCGGACAGGATAATGCCTGCAAGGGATGAAGCATATTTATTCTCCTATAAGTAATTTTAGGAGGTTTTTTTAATTTATGAAATATAAGACACAAATGGAAGCTGCAAAACATGGTTTTGTAACAGAAGAAATGAAGATAGTTGCAAAAAAGGAAAATGTTAGTGAAGAATTTCTTTTAGAAAAAATTGCCAAGGGTGAAATTGTAATTCCTAGAAATAAAAATCACAACTCTATTTCTCCAGAAGGAATCGGAACTGGATTAAAGACAAAAATTAATGTAAATTTGGGAATTTCAAAAGACTTAAATGATCTTGATCTTGAAATGCAAAAAGTTGATATGGCACTTAAAATGGGTGCTGAATCAATTATGGACTTATCAAATTATGGTAAGACTCAAGAATTTAGAAAGAGATTAATTGAAAAATCTACAGCCATGATTGGAACCGTTCCTATGTATGATGCTGTTGGATTTTTGGATAAGGGATTAAGCTTTATAAAAGCTCATGAATTTTTGGATGTAGTAAGAAATCATGCTGAAAATGGAGTTGACTTTGTTACAATTCACTGTGGAATTAACAGGGCAAATGCAGAAATTTTCATGAGAAATAGAAGGGTAAATGAAATTGTATCTCGTGGTGGATCACTTTTATTTGGTTGGATGAAAATGAATGATAAGGAAAATCCATTCTATGAATATTATGATGAACTCTTAGATATTTTAAGAGAGTATGATGTTACCTTATCACTTGGAGATTCTTTAAGACCAGGTGGAATTCACGATGCAACAGATCCTGCGCAAATTGCAGAATTAATTACCCTTGGAGAGCTTACAAAAAGAGCGTGGGAGAAAGATGTTCAAGTAATTATTGAAGGACCAGGACATGTTCCAATAAATGATATTGAGATGAACATGAAACTTGAAAAGAAATTGTGCCACAATGCACCATTTTATGTTTTGGGACCTTTGGTTTGTGATATTGCACCAGGTTATGATCACATTACAAGTGCAATAGGTGGGGCGATTGCAGCAAGTCACGGAGCAGATTTCCTTTGTTATGTAACTCCAGCTGAACATTTGAAACTTCCAGATGTAGATGATGTAAAAGAGGGAATTATTGCAGCAAAAATTGCAGCTCATGCAGGTGATATCGCTAAATTAAAAGATGCAAGAAAATGGGATCTTGAAATGAGTAAGAGAAGACAAAAACTTGATTGGGAAGGAATGTTTGAACTTGCAATTGATCCTGAAAAATGTAGAAAATACAGGGCATCTTCAAATCCAGAAGAGGAGAATACATGTACCATGTGTGGGGCAATGTGCTCAGCTAGAAATATGAATTTGATACTTGAAGGAAAAGATATTAAATTATAAAATTAAAAAAGTGCTAGATCTCTAGCACTTTTTTGTCTTATAAAATTTTTTTAATTTCAGATAAATTTTTAACCTTATAATTATATATTTTATTTTCAGTATCTTTTTCGCTAAACCAAATGGATTTTATTTGAGCGTTTTTTGCTCCTACTATATCAGATTTTAAACTATCACCTATCATAATTACTTCATTTTTATTAAAATCTATTTGATCTATTATTTTTTCAAAAAATTTTCCATCAGGTTTTTCATAACCAAGTGTATCTGATACAAATATTCCATCAAAAAAATTATATAAATTTGCTTTTTTTAGCCTACTAACTTGCCTTTTATAGACGCTATTACTGGCTGCATATAGTTTATATTTATTGTTTAAATAGGACAGTAAATCTTCAATGCCATCAACAAGAATAGCTTGATGTGATAGGTTTTCACTAAAAGTCTCAGTAAAAAAGTTATTATCTTCACCTAATCCTAAATATTCAATCATCATAGCTGATCTTTTTTTAAAAAGATTTTTTATACTAATTTTTCCTAACTTTTGATCTCTCCATAGATCAGAGTTTATTTGTTCAAAATAAGAAAAATATTCATCCTTATATGTAAGATTAAAATCTTTTATAGTATTAATAAATGCTTTTTCGGAAGATTTTTGAAAATCTAGAATTGTGTCATCTATATCTATTAAAATTGCTTTTATCATATTGATATTTTAAAATCCTTTCTTTTACAATAAAAAAACAGTATATTAAAGCATAGCTATAGCGTATATTGGATTTGAAATTTCACCAAAGTATTGCTATGAGACTAATCTGAAAATAATTGTTTATATAAATTATTTCCTTGATATAATCTAGTAAAGTATAAATCTTAAAAAAACTAATGTCAAATTTTATAAAAGCTCTTGCAAATAATATCTGCAAGAGCTTTTTAAATATTTATTTTATATACATACATCTCATTGCGTTTAAAACTGCAATAAAGGTTACACCAACATCTGCAAAAATTGCAGCCCACATTGATGCAAAACCCAGAGCACCAAGAACTAGGACTATAATTTTCACACCAATAGAAAAATAAATATTTTCTTTTACAATTTTCAAACATTTTTTGGAAATTTTTATTGCTGTAGAAATTTTTAATGGGTCATCATCCATTAATATAACATCAGCAGCTTCAATTGCTGCATCAGATCCCATAGCTCCCATAGCAATTCCAACATCAGCTCTTGTAAGAGATGGAGCATCATTTATTCCATCTCCTACAAAGGCTATTCTTTTATTTTTGTTAGAATTATTATTTAAAATTTCTTCTAATTTTTCTACCTTATCTTGAGGTAAAAGTTCACTATAATAATCGTCAAGACCTAAAATATTTGAAACATTTTGACCAACATCATTACTATCACCTGTAAGCATTATAGTCTTACTAATATGATTATCTTTTAAACTTTTAATAGCTTTTTTAGAATTTTCTTTTATAGTATCAGAAATCACTATATGACCTTGATAGGTATTATTTATAGCAACATGGATAATTGTTCCACTTTTTTGGCATTTTTTCCATTCTATATCAAACTTATCCATCATTTTTGAATTTCCAACATAAACTAAATCGCCATTAACTTTTGCGCTAATTCCACAACCAGCAACTTCTTTTATATCATCAACCTTACAAGCATCATTTTCGTCTTTATAAGCTCTTCTTAAGGATTCAGCTATAGGATGGGTTGAGTATCTTTCTACATGGCTTGCTATATGCAAAAGCTCATTTTCTGACAAGGTTTCTGGATGGATAGCTGTAACTTCGAAAGTTCCTTTTGTTAATGTTCCAGTTTTATCAAAAATAACTTGGTCTACATTTGATAAGACCTCCATAAAATTTGATCCCTTAATTAAAACACCATTTCTACTAGCTGAACCAATTCCAGCAAAAAATGAAAGGGGAACAGAAATTACTAGGGCACATGGACAAGATATTATTAAAAATATTAGAGCCCTATAAATCCAAGTTGAAAAATTTCCACTATTTCCCATTAAAATAGAAATAAGAGGAGGTAAAATTGCAAGAGCTAAGGCAAGGTATACAACAATAGGTGTATAAATTCTTGCAAATTTTGTTATAAAATTTTCTGATTTGGATTTTCTTTCAGATGCATCTTCTATCAATTCCAAAACTTTTGTTACTGTTGACTCACCAAATTCCTTTGTAGTTTTAACCCTAATCAAACCATTTAGGTTAATAGATCCAGAATAAATCATTGATCCTTTTTCCACATCTTTAGGAATAGATTCACCTGTTAAGGCTTTAGTATCAATAGAAGATCTTCCATCAATAACTTCTCCATCCAAAGGAACTTTTTCTCCAGGTTTTATAACAATTATAGATCCAATTTCTACTTCATCAGGATCTACTTCAATAATTTTTCCATTTTCATCTTCCAAATTTGCATAATCAGGAGCTATATCCATTAAATCTGCTATAGATTTTCTGCTCTTTCCTACAGCATAAGATTGGAAAAATTCTCCAATTTGATAAAAAAGCATAACAGCAACTGCTTCAACATAGTCTCCACTTTTACTATAAATACCAAGAATTATTGCCCCAATAGTTGCAATTGACATTAGAAGTGATTCGTCAAAAGCTTGTTTATTTTTAATTCCATTAAAAGCATTAAGTAAAACTTCATATCCTACCAATAGGTAAGAAATCATATATAGTACGAAGTCAATATACTTATTAAAATTAATAAAATGTAAAATAATTAAAAGTAGGGCAGAAAGAAAAATCTTGGTTAATGATTTTTTTTGCTTATTATTCATAACCTTACCTAAAAATATATCTCACAATCTTTTTCAATTTTTCTACAATTTTTCAAGACATTTTCCATTACTTCTTTCTCATCAACGCCATCTTCAAAATTTACCTTCATTTTTAACATCATAAAATTAATTTTACAATCTTTAACTCCAGGAGTATTTTTTGCTTCTATTTCCATTTTGTTAGCACATGATGGGCAGTCTACTTCAATTTTGTAAGATTTTCTCATAATTTTCTCCTTTTAATTTCGATTAAACATATATTTAATTGTTTCTAAAATCATAATACAATAATTTAAATAAAAAGTCAACAATTAAGCATATATTTAATTGAATTAAAAATTTTGTGGTAAAGTATAGGAAAGGAGAGAAAAATGAAACTACCACATAAACATTACCAAGACGATGACAAAATTGATTTTTTAATAGAAGAAAATAAGGCTTTAGATATTTCTAAGGCTTTTAAGCACCTAGGAGATCCAAAAAGACTTCAAATTTTTTGGCTTTTGTGTCACAGAAAAGAGTGTGTCATTAATATTGCAGCTATTATGGATATGTCATCTCCAGCTGTAAGCCATCATCTAAAAATTTTAAAAATGGCAGGACTTATTAAATCAAATAGGGAAGGAAAAGAAATGTTTTATGAGGCAGATGAAAATAATTTAAGTGAGTTTTTATTTAATGTAATTTTAAAAGGGAAAAGTTTATAAAAAAATAGGTGCAAATATTTTTTGCACCTATTTTTTATATATTTATTTTTATTTCATAATCAAGATTTTTGAAAAATTCCATAGAATGTTCTATGTCATGATACTTATATCCCATATCAAAGGCATTTTTTCGATCCCTACTTGATCCGTGAGTAAATTTATCTGGATTTATATTAGACCCTGACATCTTTTGAATTTTATCATCACCAATCGATGATGCTGCCTTCATAGCTTCTTCAATATCACCTTTTTCTAAATATCCTTTTTCTTTAGAATAGTAAGCATACACTCCTGCAAAATAATCAGCCTGTAACTCTTGGGCAACAGAATATTTATTGTATTCTTTTTCAGATAATTGCTTTTGTAGTTTTTGGGTTTGATTTAAAATTCCTAATTCATTTTGAACATGGTGACCTACTTCATGGGATAAAACATAGGCGAAAGCAAAATCACCACCAGCTCCAAAGGTATTTTTTAATTCATCATAAAAAGAAACATCTATATAAACTGCCTGATCAAGTGGACAATAAAAAGGCCCCATTCCAGATTGAGCTATACCACAGGCAGATTTTGTTGATCCTGTATACAGGGTCATTTGTGGTTCATTATAAGTTAAATTATACTCAGAAAATTTTTCATGCCACATATCTTCAGTATCAGCAAGAACAACTGATAAAAAATCCTCAAGCTCTCTTTGTCCTTCAGAAATATTTTCTTCATATTGGCTATTTTGTCTTTGATCAATATTTCTATCGTTAATAACCGATGGGTCAGCTCCTAAAAAATAAAAAACCAACATTAAAACTAATCCACCAATTCCTCCACCAAAAACAAGGGGTGTGCTAGAAGCTCTATTTACGTTTGAACTTTTTCGTCTATTTCTCCATTTCATTTTAACCTCCAAATTACTTCTTATTATTACTAATACCCTAAATAATATTTAAATTTCTTTAAATTGCTAAAATTATTAAAATTGGTAAAGTGTTTTTAATAATATAAAAATAAAGGAGTTACAATGAAAATTATTTCGTGGAATATAGATTCTCTAAATGCAGCCCTAACAAGCGATTCAAATAGGGCGAAAATGTCTAGAGATGTTTTAGATACTATTATAAAAGAAGATGCAGATATAATTTGTCTTCAAGAAACAAAATTGCCAAGGACTGGTCCTAGTAAAAAACATAAGGAAATTCTAGAAAGCTATTTCCCTCAATACAATTATGCTTGGATAAGCTCACAAGAACCAGCAAGAAAATCATACGCAGGGTGTTTGACATTTTATAAAAAAGAATTTGAGCCAATAATTTCTTATCCAACTTTGGATGCACCAGATACTATGGATCAAGAAGCAAGAATGATTACTTTGGAATTTGAGAATTTTTATTTAACACAAGTTTACACACCAAATGCTGGTAGTGGTTTAAGTAGGCTTGATCTAAGACAAGTTTGGGATGAAAAATATGCAAATTATTTAGAAAATTTAGATCAAAGTAAGCCGGTAATAGCATGTGGAGATTTTAATGTGGCACACAAAGAAATTGATTTGAAACATCCGGAAAATAATCACAAGTCAGCAGGATTTACTGATGAAGAAAGAAGTGGATTTACAAACTTACTTAATAAGGGATTTGTTGATACATTTAGATACCTTCACGGAGATGTAGAAGGAAAGTACACTTGGTGGGCCCAAAGAGTTAAAACAAGTAAAATAAATAATTCTGGCTGGAGAATTGATTATTTTATAGTTTCCGATAGGATAAAAGAAAATATTAAAGAGTCTGACATTATAGATTCAGGAGATAGGCAAGATCATACTCCTATATATATAAATATAGATATATAAAAAAGAACAGAAAAAAACTGTTCTTTCAGAGCGTAGACAAACCCTCAAGCACGAATATCTGACTTCAAAAATTGTTGATTTCTAAATTTAAAAATTCGTTAAAAAATCGCAAACTCGCTAACGCTCATACAGTGCGATTTTTTAACGAATTTTTAAATTTGAAATCAAATCAATTTTTTCCGTATGATATTCTTAGCGTGAGGATTTGTATACCTTGTCAACAGTCTAAAAGAACAGATAAAACTGTTCTTTTTTTATTCTCAAAGGGTATATAAAGAGTGAAAGATAATTTAAAATAAATTGGTATTTATTTTTTAAATACCTTTTTTAATTTCTATAGGAGTATTTATGAAAAAATGTATGATAATTGAAAATCCAAATTCTGGTGATGGCAAAAATGACGAATATATGGAGGTTTTAATTGGCAAATTAGAAAACGAATTTGATCAAGTAGTTCATAAAAAAACTAAAAAAGAAGGCGATGGGGAAAATTTTTCTAAAAATGCTTGCCTTGAAAAATACGATTCCATTTTTGTAGTTGGCGGAGACGGAAGTTTTAACGAAGTTATAAATGGTATTTCAAAAATGGATTATAGGCCAAAAGTAGGCTTACTTCCGGGTGGAACTAACAACACTTATATGCAACTTATTGGCGGTTCAAACGATTTAAAAGAAGCTATTGATAATTTGTCATTGGAGAAAACCAAAAAAGTAGATATAGGGAAATGTAATGATAAATATTTTTCCTATTATGTATGTTTTGGAAAATTAATTGAAGCAACAACCTCAACAGATTCATCTGAAAAAGAGAAATTAGGTGGCCTTGCTTATGTAAAAAATATTTTAAAAACTATACCAAGTGATGAAACAAGTAAGATACAAATATCATATGATGATAAAACATTTGAATCTAATGCTTCCTTAGTTTATGTTATGACTGTAAATAAGGTTGGAAATTTAGAATTTTCAAAAGATGATGGAGATCTTAGCGATGGAGAATTGAATGTTTTTATTATGACTGAAGAAGGCTTAATGTCAAAGGTAAATGCAGCAAAAGATATGCTTTTTGGAAAAGTTGACGAAAATGAGAATGTAAAATCTTTTACCTGCAAAAAACTTTCAATCAAAAATTTAGAAAATAAAGAAATCGAGCTTGATATGGATGGGGAAGTAAATGGAAAACTTCCTTGTGACATTGAAATTTTAGAAAAGCATGTAGAAATTTACCTACCAAAATCAGGAAATTAGTTATTAAATAAATTTAATAGTTTGCAAAATATCTTGCGTTAATTAATTATAAACAGTATAACTAAAAATGTACTGTGTGACAAAAAAACATGTTAGGAGGTATTTTGTCTACAAAAATTAAAGTAAAAGAATTAACGAAAATTTTTGGACATAATCCCAAAAGAGCAGTTAAACTTTTGAAAGAAGGTAAATCTAAAAAAGAAATCTTAGATAAAACAGGCTTAACTGTTGGGGTAAACAGATGTTCATTTGAAGTTGAAGATGGAGAATTATTTGTAATAATGGGACTTTCTGGTTCAGGAAAATCTACATTAATTAGATTAATTAATAGGATGATTGAGCCTACATATGGAGATATTTTTATTGATGATGAAAATATTTCTGAACTTGATGAAGAAGGTTTAAGAAATGCTAGACGTGAAAAAATGTCTATGGTTTTTCAAAATTTTGCCCTTTTTCCTCATTACACAATTTTAGAAAATGCTGCTTATGGCTTAACCATTAAAAATGGTAAAAGTGAAAAAGCCAATAAAAAAGCTATGGAAGCACTAAAGCTTGTAGGTCTTGAAGGATATGAAGATCAATATCCTGATCAATTATCAGGAGGTATGCAACAAAGGGTGGGTCTTGCTCGTGCTCTTGCAACTGATACTGATATTTTAATAATGGATGAAGCTTTTTCAGCTCTTGATCCATTGATTAGAAAAGAAATGCAAGATGAGCTTGTATATTTACAAAGTGAGATGAAAAAAACAGTATTATTTATCACTCATGATTTAAATGAAGCTTTAAAAATTGGTGATAAAATTGCAGTTATGAAAGACGGCTCACTTCTTCAAGTAGATACACCAGAAAGACTTTTATCTCATCCAAAAAATGATTTTATTAGAGAATTTGTTCAAGATGTTGATAGGTCAAAAGTTCTTACAGCAAGCAATATTATGATAAGACCAGATACTATAAATATTCACAGGCACGGACCAAAAGCTGCACTTTCAAAAATGCTAAGAAGTGGAAATTCAAGTATCTTTGTTGTAAATAACAAAAGAGAGCTTTTAGGCTATGTTCTTGCAGAAGATGCCTCTAATGCATATGCAAAGGGACAAAAAACTCTAGATGGAATTTTAAAAGATGATATGTTAAAAATTGGCATGGATTATCCTTTGGAAGATATTGTTGTTGATATTCAAGATGCAAAAATTCCTATTTGTGTAGTAGATGGAGAAATTTTCAAAGGAATTATTATCAAAGGAACAGTTCTTGCAGCATTATCGAAAGATGAGGTGGATGATGAATAATATACCAAGTATACCATTAGTAGGTTTTATTGATAATTTAGTGGAATGGTTAAGACTTCATGCAAGTTTTATTTTTAATCCAATAAGAGATTTTATTAATTTCACAGTTGAATTATTTATAAAAATATTTTCTGTTTTTCCACCACTGCTTTTTATAATTGTTGTAGCAGCTTTGGCTTACTATTTAACAAAAAAAATTAAGGGAATAACAATTTTTTCTATTCTTTCCTTACTTTTGATCTGGAATTTAGATTATTGGGATGACATGGTAATTACACTTTCTATAGTTGTAACTTCAGCTTTGTTGGCAATAATTATTGGAATTCCACTAGGGATTTGGACATCTAAAAGTGAGAGTGTAGAAAAAGTAATTATGCCTTTACTTGATTTTATGCAAACAATGCCTGCTTTTGTTTATTTAATACCAGCAGTTTCATTTTTTGGAATAGGAATGGCACCTGGAGTAATTTCTTCAGTAATTTTTGCTATGCCACCTGCTGTTAGAATGACAAATTTGGGAATCAAAGAGGTTCCAAGTGATTTGGTAGAAGCAGCTGATTCATTTGGATCAACTCCAAAACAAAAATTATTTGAACTTGAACTTCCAATGGCAAAACCATCAATTATGGCTGGAATTAACCAAACATTAATGCTTACTCTTTCTATGGTTGTAGTTGCATCAATGATAGGAGCTCCAGGACTAGGAAATGTTATTTATACTTCAGTTTCAAGAAATGATGTTGGAGTTGGATTTGCATCAGGAATTGCTATAGTTATTCTTGCAGTTATCCTTGATAGATTAACTCAAGCTTTAAGTAAAAAGAACAATAGATAAGTAGGTGATATAGTGATTAAGAAAAAAATATTTTCTATTATTACCATACTTGCCTTTGTTTTGGTAGGATGTAAGTCAAATAAAACTGATAATGATAAAGAAGAAGTTAATTTTGATTATGCACCAAATGATTATATTATAGGAATCGAACCTGGAGCTGGAGCTATGGATGCAGCAAACCAAGCCATGGAAGACTATGATTTAAAACAAAAATTAACTACAGGATCTTCTGCAGTTATGACTCAAATGCTGGGTGATGCAATTAAGGAAAAAGCACCTATTGTTGTAACAGGTTGGACACCACACTGGAAATTTGCAAAATATGATTTAAAATTTTTAGAAGATCCTAAGGGATCTTTTGGTAAACCAGAAGAAATTCATACCCTTGCTAGAAAAGGCCTAAAAGAAGATAAACCTAATGCATATAAATTGCTTGATAATTTTTATTGGACAGTAGATGATATGCAAGAAGTTTTGGTCGACTTAAATGATGGCATGGATATAAAAGATGCAGCAAAAAAATGGGTCGATAACAATCAAGATAGGGTTCAAAAAATGTATGAGGGAGTTGACAGATCAAATGGTGAAGTTATAAGTCTTGCTCATGCAACTTGGGATAGCGAACTTTCTAGTGCCTACGTTTTAAAAAATATTTTGGAAGATTATGGATTTGAAGTAAGGATGATGGCAGTTGAAGTTGGTCCATTATTTGCAGCCATTGCATATGGATCAGCAGATGTTACACCATCAGCTTGGCTTCCTCAAACTCACAAAAATTATATGGAAAAATATGGTGATATGATTGATGATTTGGGTCCAAATTTAAAAAATGCAAAAATAGGATTTGTAGTTCCATCATATATGGAAATTGATTCAATAGAAGATTTGAAAGATTATTAAATTAAAAGTCGTAATTATATTACGGCTTTTTTTTATTTCTATTTTTATGATATTATTAATACATGAAAAAGTTAATTAATATAATATTTTCAATAATTTTTGTAGTTATGCTTTTATTTTCATTCAAATCGTGTTCTTTTGAAAGTAATGACATAAATTTTTTTGACAATATTTTTAGAAAAGAAAAAACGGATGATATGGATATACTTTATAAAAATATTGAAAAACATAAGGATGATAATGAAAAGACTAGGTGGATTTATGAAAATTTTGAAAATTTATCAGATAAAGACAAATATCTTGTTGGAAATGACATAGATGCTAGTGAATTTATTTATAATTTGAGAAATAATGAGGTTAATTTTGATTATTATCCTGGAGAAAGTGTAGATTACGGAAGAAAGACTCCATATTTTCTTCAATGGGATAATAGGTGGGCTTATAATTTGCTTGGAGATTCTAATATTGGTTTTGCAGGATGTGGACCTACATCTATGGCCATGGTCTTAAAAAGATTAGATCCAAATCTGAATATAAGCCCTATTGATATGGCAAATGATGCCCAAACTTACATGAGTTCAAGTGGAATTGAATGGAGATTTTTCTCAGATGAAGCGAGAAAATATGGATATAATATCCAAAGTATAGAAAATAATAAAAAGTCAATAGTGGATGCCTTGGATAGGGGAGCTCTTATTGTTTCGGTAAAAAAAGGAAATTTCACCTTATTTGGACACATTTTAGTAATTGATTCTTACAGATTTGGAAAATTTATAATAAATGATCCAAATTCTATGAAAAATTCTGAAAAAACTTGGTCTTATGGAAGGATTAAAGATCAAATTGTAAATATTTGGTTGGTATATTAGAGAGGTTAAAATGATAAAAAAAGTATCTTATAAGTTTTTACTAATATCTATTATAATTGGAGCATGTTCTGGACTTGTGATAAGTTTGTTTAGACTTGTTATTCCAAAAATTATGGGGTTAATTTCTAATCTTATAATTTTCGGGCAAGAAAATATATTAAAGTCTATAGTTTTTGTTTTGATTTTTATTTTTATTGGTTTTCTTGTTTCTATCACAGTTAATAAGGAACCAATGATTGGTGGTAGTGGAATACCACAAATTGCAGGAAAATTGAATGATAAATTGGATTATTCTGCTTTTTCCTGCTTGGTTAACAAAATTATAGGGGGACTTCTTTCTATTGGTTCTGGGCTAACCTTGGGAAGAGAAGGCCCATCAGTTCAAATTGGTGGATCTCTTGGTGAAGTTATGGCAAAAAAATTTAATTTAAATAAGGATGAAACTAATGTAATGATTATTGCATCTTCTGCCTGTGGTATAACAAGTGCCTTTACAGCACCAGTTTCAGCTATGGCCTTTGCCCTTGAAGAGTTAATGAAAAAAACATCAAGGATAAATTTTATTTATATAACTTCCACAATTATTTCTTCAAGTATTGTAACTAGCCTAATTATTGGAAATAATCCTGTTATTAAAGTGAAAAATTCTCTAAACTTATCTATTGATTTTTGGATTTTTCTGATATTTTTAGGAATTTTAGTTGGATTTTCCTCAATTTTGTTTAATATGGGAATCTTATATGGTAAAAAAGTTTATAAAAAATTACCAATTTCTCAAACTATAAAATCTATTCTCCCATTTTTTATTACAAGTTTATTTTTACTTTTTGATCAAAGACTATTGGGAAGCGGTGAGAATTTCATAGCCCTTGCAGGGGGAGAAAATGTAGGGATTTCTCTTCTGCTTTATTTTTATTTTATGAAATTACTTCTTTTATTAATAGCTTTTTGTTCGGGAATCCCAGGGGGGATATTTTTCCCTTTACTTGCAATGGGTTCACTTGTTGGAAATTTTTATGGATCGGTTTTATTTAATCTTGACTTAGTTGGTCAAAATGAGATATTGATATTTTCAATGCTTGCAATGGCTGCACATTTTTCTTCAATTGTACGTGCTCCCCTAACAGGGATGTTTTTAATAATAGAAATGACAGGCGGAAGGATAGATTTTTTCTTACCAATCATAATTGTTTCATCTGTAGCTTATCTGGTTGCAGAAAATTTCCGTAATGAACCAATTTATGAATCACTTTTGGAAATTATGGTGAAAAATAAATCTAAATAAGTTAAAAAAATGCTGATAATTATCGGCATTTTTAATTGCCAAATATTTTTTTAAGCTTTTATATTTTTCTATAATGTGTTATAATTTCTCTATAAATATTTTGTATAAATTTAGGAAATTTTATATAAATATTAATAAATAGATAGGAGAATAAAATGAAAAAGAAACTTAGTTTTAACCAGACATTATTGGTTGGTTCTTTACTTTTTGGCCTATATTTTGGAGCTGGAAATTTAATTTTCCCTATAGAGTTAGGACAAAATTCTGGAAATAATTTATACAAAGTTGTATTAGGTTTTATAGTAAGTGGAGTTGGTCTTCCTCTTTTAGGTGTTGTGGCAAGTGCAATTTCTAAAAATGATAGTTTATTTGAGATGGGAAAAACTGTGAGTAATAAATTTGCATTTATCTTTACAACAGCCTTGTATTTAACCATAGGACCATTTTTTGCTATTCCTAGAACCTCAACAGTAGCTTTTGAAGTTGGAATTGCATCAAATGTATCACAAGATAAGGTTAAAATATATTTGCTAATTTTCTCCTTAATATTTTTCTTGACAGTTTTAGCTTTTGCTTTAAAACCAGGAAAAATAATGGATAATATTGGAAAAATCCTTACGCCTACATTTTTAATATTATTGTCAGTTTTAGTTGTGCTTGCAATTATAAAGCCGATGGGAGGTCTTGGAGAAAATCAACCTATTGAAAAATACGGAAATAATCCATTGTTTGTAGGAATCTTAGATGGTTATAATACTATGGATGCTTTGGCAAGTCTTGCCTTTGCCATAATTATTATTTCAAGTATTAGAAAACTGGGAGTTAAAGATTCTAATCAAGTTGCAATAGAAACTTTGAAAAGTGGGATTATATGTCTTATTGCAATGAGTACCGTTTATGTATCTTTGGCTTTTATGTCTTCATCTTCAGTAAATATAATGGAGATAGGAAATAATGGGGGGATAATTTTATCAAATATTTCTTTTCATTATTTGGGAAATTTTGGTAAAATTTTACTTGCTGCAATCGTAATAATTGCCTGTTTGAAAACAGCAATTGGACTAATTATAGCCTGCTCAGAAATCTTTATAGAAATGTATCCTAATTCCTTATCCTACAAAACCTATGCAATAACATTTACCTTAATATCATTTCTGATAGCAAATTTAGGACTTCAAAACATAATCAGCCTTTCTATACCTGTATTAATGTATATGTATCCTCTTGCTATAGTATTGATATTTTTATCCTTATTGTATCCATTAATTGGAAAAAATAAGCTTATATTTTCATTAACTATAGGTTTTACTGCAATTTTTTCTATTTTTGATTTTCTAAGAGCTTTACCTGAAAATATTTCAAATTTAAATTTTATTCAAAGTATTATTGAGTTTGCTGTAAAAACTTTACCAGGTTTTAATCTTGGCTTTGGATGGGTAATTCCTGGATTAGTAGGGTTTATTTTGGCTATTATAATATGTATAATTAAAAAAGATCAAATTAAGCAAATTAATTTGTAAAAACTATAAAAAAATTTTACCTTTTTATAAAAATATGATATTATATTTATCAATGGGGGTGAAGTATGGACTGTGTATTTTGCAAGATTGCTGATGGAGAGATACCATCAGATGTAATCTATGAAGATCAAAAAGTAATTGCATTTAATGATCTAGATCCACAGGCACCTATCCATTTTCTTGTAATACCAAAAAAACACATAGAAAGTTTGGCTAAGTTAGATGAAGAAGATAAGGATATTGTTTCTCATATCTTTATGGTTATTAAAAAAATAACAGAAGATCTAAATGTAGCCGAAGACGGCTATAGGATAGTCAACAATACAGGAGAAGATGGAGGACAAACTGTTAAACACATGCATTTTCATGTTTTAGCAAAAAGGTCCTTACAATGGCCACCAGGTTGATTTCAAACTTAATGTGTGATACGAGAGGGGGGATAGAAATGACAGAGATCAGAGTTGGAGAAAACGAATCAATTGATAGTGCAATTAAAAGATTCAAAAGACAATGCGCAAGATCCGGTGTTCTAACAGAATACAGAAAAAGAGAACACTACGAAAAGCCAAGCCTTAAGAGAAAAAAGAAATCTGAGGCAGCAAAGAGAAAAAAAAGAAGAAAATAGTAATTTAAGGCCCAATAGGGTCTTTTTTTATTTGTAATTTTTGAAGTTAATATCTCAAAGTCAAGTTATGTTAGAGTATAATTTTAAAAATAAAAAAGAATATTGAAAATTAAAAAAACTGTGCCAATAATAGCCTTATTGTTAACACAGTTTTAAAATCGAATCATTAATTAATTGTCACTTTTCAAGTCCTCAGAAAAATCAGTATGATCTTTTTCTTTGATGAATTTTTCGTATGCATTTTTATCTAAAATACACTCTATATTACCAATCCATTTTACAATATTATTATTAGTAAACTTTCTTTTAAATCTATAAAGACCATCATTTATATCTAAGGATTTAACCCCACCTAAATCATAATATCTAATATCGTTGTTACAACAATATCTAATTTCCTCAGCATCTAAGAAATATGATTGCCCAACATCAACATTAAGATTATCTGCTCCATATAAGGCTATAGCATAGTCGTTAAAAGTAATTAAAAAAGAACAAGATAAAAATTCACCCTTATATTTTACAAAAGTCATTCTACCATTATCTTTGTAAGTATCAAATAATCTATAGTAGTAATCAATATTTCTGTAAGTTATTCCTTTCCTATTAGACATATCAGCTGTTATTTGATGAAAAATTTTGACATCTTCTCTTTTACCAACATACAATTCCAAATCTTGTCTATATGATTTCCTTACTTGTTTCCTTCCGTTTTTAGAAAAAGATTGAATTACTTCGTCAAAACTTCTTCCTTTTATATCAAGCATCATTGAAAAAGGAAATTGAACATAAGAGTACATTTTATGGCAAAAATCAATACCAAATTCTTTATATTTATTTATCAGATTTTCGTCATATTCATAATTAGGATCAAATTTGACTAGAAAACCATCATTTTTTCTAGCGTAATCTTTAATTTCATTGATTAATTCTACATTAGTTTTTACATCGTAAAGATCAGAAACCGGTCCTCTTGGGCAATAAAATAATTTTTTTCTAGCTTTATCATTATAAATTGATAACACTTGCGCTACAGCAACTACATTACCATTTTTTTCTATATAAAAATAGTCTATATCCCAATTGTTTTTTATTAAAGTCCATTCTTTAGCTTGATAAAAACTAGATGATGGATGCTTATAAAAAAAATCCCAATATTTTTGTACTTCATTTTTATTATTTAAATTAAGATGCATATTACCTCCAAATCTAGTATAAATACATGATAGCAAATTAATAGGATTTTTTCAATTGTATTTCATTAATAAATGAACAAATTTGATTTATAATGATTAAAAAATTCATGTAAACGATTGACAAAAATAAAATTTGTATTATAATAAAAATGTAAATAAAATAACACAATTCTTCAGGGCGGGGTGTGATTCCCCACCGGCGGTAAAGTCCGCGAGCTTTTTGCTGAATAGGTGAAATTCCTATACCGACAGTATAGTCTGGATGAGAGAAGATTTATTAATTATTCTTTTGAAATAACCAAGGTCCCTGAAAGGGATCTTTTCTTTTGCCGAGAATTGTGGAGGAGGCAAGATGAATGATAAATATTATATGAAAAAATGTTTTGACCTTGCAAAAAATGCAAGAGGAAAAACTTTAAAAAATCCACTGGTAGGTGCTGTTCTTGTTAAAGATGGAAAAATAATATCAACAGGATACCACCATGAATATGGAAAAGTCCATGCCGAAGTTGATTGTTTTAATAATTTAAAAGAAAATGCTGATGGGGCTGTTTTGTATGTAAATTTGGAACCATGTTCTCACTATGGAAAACAAGGGCCTTGTACTTTAGAAATTATCAAGAGAAATATTAAAAAAGTTATAATTTCAAATATAGATACAAATCCTAAAGTTGACGGCCTAACGGTTTTAAGAGAAAAGGGGATTGAAGTTCAAACGGGTTTATTGGAAGATGAAGGCAAAAAATTAAATGAGAAATTTTTCTTCAATATTAAATATAATAGACCTCTTATTGCTTTAAAATATGCCCAAACTTTAGATGGGAAAATTTCTTCAAATACAAATGATTCAAAATGGATTTCAAATGAATTTTCTAGAGAATATGTCCATAGACTAAGAAATGATTATGATGCAATAGTTGTAGGAAAAAACACCTTGATTCACGATAATCCTTCCTTAAATTCAAGGATAGAAAATGGAATTGACCCTGTCAGAGTTATTGTTGATACAAATCTAGAAATAGAAAAAAATTATAAGGATTACAAGATTTTTAATTTAAATAGTGATAAAAAAACTTATATAGCGACTTGTAAAGACACTGACAATCCTGATTTAAATTTAATTAAATGCAAGATGAAAAATAATCATGTTGACCTAGAAGATTTAGTAAATAAATTATACGAAATGAATATAGGATCAATTTTGGTTGAAGGTGGATCAATTCTAAATTATGATTTTTTAGAAGAAGGTCTGGTTGATAAAATTTATGAATTTATTTCACCCCAAATAATTGGTGGCTTTAATTCAAAATCACCTTTTTATGGAAGAGGTGTTGATAAGATTAAAGATGGATATAAGTTTGAAATTGAAGATGTAAAAAGATTTGATGATGATATTATGATTGAGGCTAAAAATGTTCACTGGAATATCTGAAGAAATGGGTAAGATTTTATCTTTTAAAAAGATAAATGATCATGTACAAATTGAAATTGAGGCGAGTCTTGTATTAGAGGATACAAAACTTGGTGATTCTATAATGACCGATGGAGTTTGCCTTACAGTAACAGAAATTACTGATAAAACTTATAAGGCAGATTTAATGAATGAAAGTTTGAAAATGACTAAATTTGATAATTCATATGTGAATAAAAAAGTAAATCTAGAAAGAGCTTTAAGACTTTCAGATAGGCTTGATGGCCATATAGTTCAAGGTCATGTTGATGGAGTTGGGAAAATTAAAAATATTAGAGAAAATATATTTACAATTTCAGCTAGTCCAGAAATTTGCTCTTTAATAGTAAAAAAAGGATCTGTAACACTTGATGGAATATCTCTTACAGTTTCTGATGATAAAAATACAAGTTTTGAGGTAGCCCTTATTCCTGAGACACTTGAAAGAACAAATTTTAAATATAAAAAAATTGGCGATGAAATAAATATTGAAACTGATATTATAAATAGATTTATTAAAAAATCTATGGCAAATAAAAAAGAAGAAAGGTTGGATAAAAACTTTTTATTAGAAAATGGTTTTTAAAAAATATGGAAGAGATTATAAAAGCATTAAGAAATAACGAAATAATAATAGTAACTGATGATGAAGATAGAGAAAATGAAGCTGATATGATTTGTGCTGGAGAGAATGTAACAGGTGAGATGATAAATATTATGGCAAAATTTGCCAGAGGTTTAATCTGTACTCCAATAGGTAAAAATATTGCCAAACAATTTGACCTTGACATGATGGTTCAAAATAATACTGATAATCATGAAACAGCTTTTACAGTATCTATCGACCATGTTAATACAGAAACAGGAATATCAGCTTTTGAAAGAGCAGAAACTATAAGAGCCCTCGCAGATAATAATACAAAACCTAGTGATTTTAGAAGACCAGGCCACGTATTTCCATTAATTGCAAAAGATGAGGGAGTTCTAGTTAGAGAAGGCCATACTGAGGCTACAGTAGATTTGATGAGGATTTCAAATTTAAAAGAGATAGGTTTATGTTGTGAAATTATGGCAGATGATGGTCACATGCTTAAAGGAAAAGCAGTAGTTGATCTTGCAAAAAAACTAGGTATGAAAATGACTAGTGTGTCTGAAATTAAAAAATATATAAAAGAAAATAAGATAGATTTTTCAAAAAATGATGAAAACTCATTAGAAAAAACAAATATTATAAATCTTCCTACAGACCATGGAAATTTCAAGGCTATTAGTTTTTATGACAAAATAGAAAATAAAGAACACCTAGCCTTAATAAAAGGAAAGGTTGATGGTGAAAATATACTAACTAGAATTCATTCAGAATGCTTAACTGGCGATGTATTTTCATCAAATAGGTGTGATTGTGGAAACCAACTTCACAAGGCAATGGAGATGATTGATGAAAATGGGTCTGGAATAATACTATATTTAAGGCAAGAGGGAAGAGGAATTGGCTTATTTAATAAAATAAAGGCTTATCATCTTCAAGAGGAAGGCTATGATACAGTGGATGCAAATATAAAATTGGGTTTTGCTCCAGATTTAAGAAATTACAAAATAGCCTGTCAAATGTTAAAAGAATTAGGTGTAAAATCAATTGATTTACTAACAAATAATCCTGATAAAATTAAGCAGGTTGAAAAATATGATATAAAAGTAAATAAAAGAGTACCAATAGAAATCCATTCAAACCACATTGATAGGGTTTATCTAAAAACAAAAGCTGACAGAATGGGACATGATTTAAAAGAATTTAAGGAGATATAAATGAAAGAATATAGTGCAAATTTAGTATCAAACGGAAAAAAATATGCAATTGTAGTTGCAAGGTTTAATCATTTTATAACAGATAGGCTTGTAGAAGGCTGCCTTGATACATTAAAAAGACATGAAGTAAAAGATGAAGAAATAGAACTAGTAAGAGTTCCAGGAGCTTTCGAAATTCCTCTTGCAGCAAAAAAACTAGTCCACAAGGATTATGATGCTGTAATTTGTTTGGGAGCGGTTATTAGAGGAGATACTTCTCATTATGATTATGTGTGCTCTGAAGTTTCAAAAGGAATTGCAAATGTATCTCTTGAAAGTGGAAAACCAGTTATTTTCGGAGTTGTTACAACAGATACAATTGAACAAGCTGTTCAAAGAGCTGGAACAAAGGCAGGAAATAAGGGAAGTGATGCAGCAGTATCTGCAATTGAAATGGCAAATCTAATGGATCTTATATGAAAATAATTTTTGACTTTGATGGAACTATCCATAAAAGTGACGAAATTTATGAAAAAGCATTTTACCAAACCTTAAAAAAATATAAAATAAAAAAACCGAATCTTGATCCAAAATCTTATCTTGGCTACCCACCAAGAAAAATTTGGGATGATTTTCTTGATAATTCCTATGATAAAGAAAAGTTAATAGAAACAACAGGAAAATTTATGATAGAAAATATGAAAGATTTTGGTTCTTTATACCGTGATACAAAAAAAGTATTAAATATCCTAAAAAAGAAACACGAATTAATAATCCTTTCATCATGTCCTAGAAAATATATTGATACCGCAATAAAATTTTATAAGCTAGACTTATATTTTAGTAAATATTTAATAGGCGAAGATTATGATTATAAGGAAAAATCAGAAATAATAAAAATAAATAAAATAGACAATTTTATAATAATAGGCGATAGAAAATCCGATATAGAGGCAGGCTATTTAAACGATAATATATCCATTTTTGCAAAGTACGGCTATGCTAAAAAAGGAGAAGGCAACTTAGCAGATTATAAAATTGATAAAATAAGCGATTTATTAAAAATAAAGGCTTTGAGCTAGACTCAAGCCTTTATTTTTTTGCAAGTACACATAATTTTTTTATCGAAGAATTATTAATTTACGCATAAGTTACTTATATTTTTGTATCGATTAAAAAGGATTTTATAAGATTTCTTTATTTTGTTGTAATTATTAAAAATTTTTATTTTTTCATCTTGATTATAGTAAACCTTCCAATATCCGTTAATTAGAAATTTATCACCCTTATTTTCAATAAAACCCATTACATCTTCATAAGGATATCCTAAAAATATTCCAATTTCATGGGGAAAGTTTTCAATTTTATACCTAAACTTTAAATGATTTATGCATTGGTTTAGGTCTTGAGTGTTGTAGCCCAAAGACCTAAGGAGAGATTTTGTTTTTTTATCATTTAATACGTATTTTAGCTTGTGGGGTCTGTATGCATAAATTTGAGCGGATGAATGATTATTTTTAAGTATTTCCACGTACATATTTTTTTCATTAAGTATTTCATTCCACTCATAGACCATTTTTTCAATGTCTATATTGTCGGTATTTTTAAATGTAAATAAATTAGCAAGTTTTTTATTAGCCAGAGTTTGTGATGCATAATCAATTAATAATTCTTCATTCATTTTTCTAACCTACAGCTTTAGATAAATCTAATGCCGCCTTTCTACATTCTTCTAATGCTTCATCATCAGGAGTATCATAAGCCATTAATCCATCACGAACAAGATTAATTCCATCATTTTTACACCTATCTTGCCAAATTTCCATCCATTCACCATCTGCCCATTGATAAGAACCAAAAATTAAAACAGGTTTGTCAGATAAATCATTTTCTATACTTTCAAACATAGGTTCAAATTCAGTTTCTTCTAACTCTTCGCTCCCCATAGCTGGGCAACCAAAAGCAAATCCATCATAAAGATTTATAGAATCTTTAGTAAAAGAATTAGGATCAAATAAATCAATTTCTATATCATTATTTTTTAGTTCTCCTGCAATTTCATTGGCCATAGCTTCTGTGTTTCCAGTACCTGACCAGTAAACAATAGCAATTTTTTTCATAATATTAATTTTCTCCTTTAAATTTCTTTGATATTGATAACCTCTATCAACATCTAAGCTAATCATATATTCATTTATTGTTTTTGTCAAGCTATTTTTTAATTATTTTTTAAATATAATAAAAAAACCTTGAGATTATAAGGTTTCAAGATAAAAAAATAACAAAGACTTTTTATTTATTTCTTATCTATTTATGAATTTGAAATGAAAAGAATTTTAAAATTATAGGTAAAAATATTTTTTAGATACAGTAAAATATTTTCAAATTTAAGTAATAATATTTAGTCTATATATAAAAAAAGTGAATAAAAATTTATAAAAATGTATCTTGATTATTTTTAATTCATGACTATAATTAAAATAAGAATAATTATATTATTCAAATAAATAAAAAAAGTCTATTTGGGTATATTTTATTTAGAAGGGATGGTATTTATGAAAAAAATTATTAATGATCCAGATATGATAATTAAAGAGATGTTAAATGGACTTTATAAAGCAAACCAAGATAAGGTAAAGTTAAATGAAGATTTAAAAATAATTTATAGAAAAGATTTACCTATTAAGGGAAAAGTAGGTTTAATTTCTGGCGGTGGAAGTGGACACGAGCCTGCCCATGCTGGTTATGTTGGTGATGGAATGCTTGACTGTGCAATTTGTGGAGAAATTTTTACTTCACCAACTCCAGACCAAGTTTTAGAGGCTATTAAACTTGCTGATTCTGGTCAAGGCGTTTTTATGGTCATCAAAAATTATACTGGCGATGTTATGAATTTTGACATGGCGAAAGACATGGCTGAAATGGATGGCATCAAGGTAGATTATATTATTGTAAATGATGATGTGGCTGTTGAAGATTCTACCTATACAAGCGGCAGGAGAGGAATAGCTGGAACTATATTTGTTCATAAAGTTTTAGGTGCTATGGCAAGAGATGGAAAAAGTTTACAAGAAATAAAAGCTATGGCAGAAAAAATTGTAAAAAATATTAAATCAATGGGTATGGCTACAAAGGCTTGTATAAATCCTATATCTGGAAAAGAAAGTTTCGATTTGTCAGAAGGAGATATGGAAATTGGTGTAGGAATTCACGGTGAACCAGGTGTTAAACAAGAGAAAATAAAATCTGCTAATGAAATTTCTAAAGAGCTAGTAGACCATATTTTGGAAGACTTTGATAATCTTGATGGAGATTTTGCTCTTATGGTTAATGGAATGGGACAAACTACAGAAATGGAACTTTTCATTGTAAATAATTATGTAAACGATTATTTAAAAGAAAAAAATATAAGTATAAAGAAAACATTTGTAGGAAACTATATGACCAGTATGGATATGGCAGGATTTTCTTTAACCTTGTTTAAAGTAGATGATGAAGTTTTAAAATATTTAGAAGAAAAAGTAGATGTAGTGAGGGGATAAGATGAATATTGATAAAGTAAAAGAAAAAATTGTAGCTATTGCCGATTTAATTAGTGAAAATGAAGCTTATTTAACTGACCTTGATAGGGAAATTGGTGATGCTGACCACGGTTATAATATGAAAAAAGGTTTTACAAAGGTAAAAGAAGCAATGAATGAAGATTTTCCTAATTTAAAAGCCTTATTTAACAAGATTGCCATGACATTAATTTCAACTGTAGGTGGGGCTAGTGGTCCATTATACGGAACATTTTTCATGAAATTTGCTCAATCTCTTGGAGAAAGTGAAGATATTGATAAAGAATTATTTACAAAAGCTTTCTCTGACGGAGTAGATGGTGTTATTATGAGAGGAAAAGCTAAAGTTGGTGATAAAACTATGGTAGATGTACTTTCACCTGTGGCAGATGCTCTTAAAGAGGACAAGAAATTTTCGGAAATAATTGATATAGCTAAGGAAAATATGGAAAGAACAAAAGATATTAAAGCTATAAAGGGAAGAGCTGCTTATCTTGGAGATAGATCTATAGGACATATAGATCCAGGTGCTTGTTCATCTTATCTATGTATTAAAAGTGCATTAGGAGATTTGAATGATTAATATTTTATTAGCAAGTCATAGTAGAAAAGTAGTAGAAGGCTTAAGAGAAATTTTGGTTCAAATGGCTCCTGATGTTAATATCCAAATAAGTGGTGGAGATAATGAGGGAAATATAGGTTCAAATTATGAAGAGATTAATGAAATAATTAATAAATATGCAAAAGATGATGGTCTTGTAATATTTTTCGATTTAGGTTCAGCAATGCTTAATTGCCAAATGGCGATTGATATGCTTGATGAAGAAAAAAAATCCAAAGTCTACCTATCAGGAACACCTTTAGTTGAAACTAGTGTTCAAGTTGCAGTAAATGCTTCTGTAGGTCAAACTTTGGAAGAAACTATAGAATATTTAGAAAATTATCCTGTAAATAAATTAGATAATTTAAACTAAAGTAATAACATAGTTATAAATGTCATTTTTTGAAAAAGAGGTGGATTTTTTCAAGGATTTAACAATATCCTTGGTAGATTTTCCCTCTTTTTTTAATTGTAAAATTTCATCTTTAAAAGATGTAATATCTAAATTTTCTTTTTCTAGATTCTTTTCTAATATTAGGACGAATTCACCCTTAAAGGTTATATCTTCATTTTTTATATCCTTAATTTTAAATATTTGATACTGCTCAAATTTTTTACTTAGCTCTCTTGTAATAGCAAGCTTTCTTTCTGGAAATTCTTTTTTAAAATCATTTATAGTATTTTCTAAATTATGAGGGGTATCAAAAAGAATAGAAGTTTTATTTTCGTTTTTTAATTCTTGGTATAATTTTTTCTTATCAGAAGATTTTTTTGGAATAAATCCATAAAAGGCAAATCTATCATTATCTAAACCACTTGCTATAAGTCCTGTTAAAATTGAAGAAGGACCAGGAAGAATTGTATAGGATATATTATTTTCAATACATTCTTTGATTAGTATATGACCAGGATCAGAAATTCCTGGCATGCCTTGGTCTGTAATGATTGCATAAGTAATGCCTTCTTTGGTATTTTCTATAATTTCTTTTGATTTTTGCTTTTCATTAAATTTGTGATATGAAGTTAATTTTTTATTGATGTCGAAATAATTTAAGAGCTTTTTGCTTTCCCTAGTATCTTCACAAGCTATAATATCAACACTTTTCAATACATTGATAGCCCTAATTGTCATATCTTCCAAATTCCCAATAGGAGTTGGTACGAAATATATACTATAATCCATTTATTAATCTAACCTCCTGACTATAATTTCCATTTTCATCATAAATAATTAAAGGATCTTCAAATTTTAGTCCTTCATTAGCGTTTTTCACAAATTCTAAAAGAATAAAAACGGGTTTTTCATTTGACTTTGATTGGACAAATTTAATCCTTTTTAATTTTAAATTTCCACTTTCTTTTATAATATCAACAAGTCTTTCAGGTTTATGAATCATAAATAACTTTCCCTTGTCCTTTAAAGTTTTGTTAGAAAAAGAGAAAATATCAGCCAAATTCATCTTGATTTCTTGGCGAGATAATAAAAATTCTTCTTTATCATTTTTTATATTTGCTCCTTTTTTATAATAAGGAGGATTGGTAATAATATAATCACAAAAATTATTAGGAAATTCTGTTAAGTTTAAATCTTTATTAATAATTTCAATATTATTGATAGAATTTAATTTTAAATTTTCATTAAATATTTCTGCTTTTTTTTCTTGAATTTCAATTCCATAAACCTTACTTAAATTGTAATAAGAAAGACATGCTAGAGATAAAATTCCATTTCCAGCGCCTACATCTATTAAAGTTTTATTTTTTTTCATTTTTGAAAAATTTGCAAGAAGTATTGAATCAATCCCAAAAGAATATGACTTATCAACATGTTTCATATATAATTTTGTTTTTGGTATATAATCTAATTTTTCCATATTTAAATTATATATTAATGAAAAAATTAAGCAAAAATATATTTGAAAATATGTAAAAACTTGAATGATATACCTATGTAATTTATAATAATAGTTAACTAGGAGGATTGAAATGAAATATTTTGGAACAGATGGATTTAGAGGGGAAGCTAACCAAGATTTAACTCTCTATCATGCAATTAAAATCGGAAGATTTTTAGGATATTATTTTAATAAAGAAAAAAATGGACAAGGAAAAATCGTTATAGGTAAGGATACTAGAAGATCATCTTATATGTTTGAAGATGCCCTATCAGCAGGAATAACTTCGTCAGGATCTGACGCTTATCTATTACACGTAACAACAACCCCATCAGTTTCTTATGTTGTAAGAAGTGAAGACTTTGATTGTGGAGTAATGATAACTGCAAGCCATAATCCATACCATGATAATGGAATTAAAATCATCAATTCTGATGGAGAAAAAATGGATGATGAGTTTTTAGAAAAATTAGAAGAATATATAGACTCAGATATCACAGATATAGATTTAAAAGTTGGTGAAGAAATAGGAAGAACTCATGATTTTATTGGAGGAAGAAATAGATATATTGCCTTTCTTATCCAAACTGTAAGTAAATCATTTAAGGGGAAAAAAGTTGGACTAGATTGTTCAAATGGTGCAGCTTCATCAATTGTAAAAAGCGTATACGATGCATTAGGAGCTGAAACATTTGTAATAAATAATAATCCAAATGGCTTTAATATAAATGTTGATTGTGGATCAACTCACATAGAAGTTTTACAAAAATATGTAAAAGAAAATAAACTTGATTGTGGTTTTGCTTATGATGGTGATGCTGATAGGTGTATTGCTGTTGATGAAAAGGGTGAAGTGGTCGATGGAGATGCGATTTTATATATCTGCGGTAAGCATATGAAAGAAGAAGGAAGTTTAGAATCAAACACAGTTGTAACAACTATAATGTCAAATATTGGTCTATACAAAGCCTTTGATAAAATAGGAATAAAATATAGCAAAACAAATGTTGGTGATAAATATGTTCACCTTGAAATGAGTGAAAATGGATATGAGCTAGGTGGGGAACAATCAGGTCATATTATTTTTTCAAAATATGCTAACACAGGTGATGGTATATTAACATCATTAAGACTTATGGAAGCCATGATAGAAAATAAAACTACACTTTCAGAGCTAAGAAGAGATTTAAAAATTTATCCTCAAGTTTTAAAAAACGTTAGGGTAAAAGACAAAAATGAAGTTTTAAATGATGAAAAAATTAAAAATATAATAGAGCAAAAAAGTGAAGGGTTAAAAGATAAGGGAAGAATTTTGGTAAGAGAAAGTGGAACAGAGCCTTTGATTAGGGTTATGGCAGAAGCTGAAAGCGAAAAAGAAGCAAAAGAAAAAGTAAATGAAATAATTAAGGTAATAGAAGATAGTGGACTTTAAATAATGAAAGATTATTTAAGCGGCAAGGAAATAAATATTAAAGAAGCTGTATTAGTAGTCGGCAATAAAGTTTATAATAAATCCTCATATATTAGTATAGATACAAGGAAACTAGATGGATATCCGCCAAAAGTATATTATGACAAAAATCATAATTTATTAGGCAAAATGTATGATAAAGGAGTATATGAGCTAGACGATATAGAAGAAATATTACTTGATTATAGCGACACTTGTTTTTCAAATCATGATTTAAATGACCTTAGAGAATTTTTAATAAAAAAAAGAAAAAATCTATACGAAAATTTAGAAAAAAGATAATAAATAATATTGACATAAAACTAATTGGATGGTAACATATATGTTTGTATGGGACTATCCATATAAATTAGGAGGTGTTTTAATGGCAGATAAAGTAAAACTAGAATGCACAGTTTGCAAAAATAGAAATTACGATACTACAAAAAACAAAAAGAACACTCAAGAAAGACTTGAGCTTAAAAAGTATTGTCCTTTCTGTAAAAAACACACTGTTCATAAAGAAACAAAATAGTAAGGAGTTTTTAAATGGCTAAGAAAAAAGAAGGATTTTTTAAATCTATTAGAAGAGAATTCAAAAAAATCACATGGCCAACAAAAAATGAAACTTTAAATTACTCATTACTTGTTATTATTGTCAGTGTGATTACAGGACTTCTCATTTGGTTATTAGACATAGTCTTTGGAAACATGCTTGGATTTTTAATGTAGGTAAGCTATGACAGATTTATCTAATAACAATAATTCAAATGAATTAAACAATACAAAGGAAGAAATTGATTCTAAAGATTCACAAAAACAACCAAGATGGTATGTAGTTCACACATATACTGGATACGAAAATAGGGTTAAAGATAAAATCCAAATGATGATTGATAACGAACAAAATCCTGATATCATCGACGTAACAGTACCAGAAGAAGAGTATGTTGAAGTAAAAAATGAATCAAAGAAACTTAAAACTAGAAAATTATTTCCAGGCTATGTAATGGTAAAAATGAACATTACAAATAGATCTTGGTATATTATAAGAAATACCCAAGGAGTAACAGGCTTCGTAGGTCCAGATTCAAAACCAGTCCCACTCACAAAAAGAGAGGTTAGAAAATTTGGTATAAAAGAAGACAAACCTGTATTAAACATTGATATAAATGTTGGAGATAATGTAAATATAATCCAAGGACCATTTAAAGATTTGGTTGCGGAAATTAAAGAAATTGATCCAGAAAAGCAAATAATCAAAGCTTTAATTGATATGTTTGGTAGAGATACAATAATAGATTTAGGTTTCGAGGATATTGAGACAATTTAAACTGGCTTACGTAAAGTAAGTGGGAGGGGTAACCCGCCAAAAACCACAAAGGAGGATTTAATATGCCAGCAAAAGAAAAAGAAGTACAAGCAAAAGTTAAATTACAAGTACCAGCAGGAAAAGCAACACCAGCACCTCCAGTAGGTACAGCACTAGGACCACACGGAATCAATATTATGGAATTCGTGCAAGCATTTAACGCAAAAACAGCTGACCAAGCTGGAATGATAATACCGGTTGAAATGACAATTTATAAGGATAGATCTTTTGAATTTATCACAAAAACACCACCAGCACCAGTATTAATTAAAAAAGCTATAGGTCTTGATAAAGCAAGTGGTGAACCAAACAAAAACAAAGTAGGTTCAATCAAACTTGATCAAGTTAAAGAAATAGCTCAAACAAAAATGCAAGATTTAAATGCTGCAAGCCTAGAAGCTGCAATGAGCATGATAAAAGGTACATGCAGAAGCATGGGGATAACTGTAGAAGAATAAGTGGAAGAGGAAACTCGTTATACCACAAGGAGGCAACATGGCTAAAAAAGGTAAAAAATATATAGAATCAAAAAAGGCTTTTGATACAAAAAAAGAATATGATTTATCAGAAGCATTAGATATAGTTGAAAAAACTGCAAAAGCAAACTTTGACGAAACTGTAGAATTACACGTAAGACTTGGTGTAGATTCTAGACATGCTGACCAACAAGTTAGAGGTACAGTTGTACTTCCACACGGAACTGGTAGAAATGTTAGAGTACTTGCAATTGTTAAAGATGATAAAGTAGAAGAAGCTTTAAATGCAGGAGCAGACTTTGCAGGAAATGAAGAATATACAGACAAAATCCAAAAAGAAAATTGGTTAGATTTTGATGTAATAGTAACAAGCCCTGACATGATGGGACAAGTTGGAAGACTTGGTAGGGTTTTAGGACCTCAAGGATTAATGCCAAACCCAAAATCGGGTACTGTAACAAATGACATTGCTAATGCAATTAAAGAAGTAAAAGCAGGTAAAGTAGAATATAGAACAGATAAAAATAACCTTGTACACGTTCCAACAGGAAAAGTATCTTTTGGAAAAGAAAAATTATCTGATAACTTAAGATCTTTAATTACAGCTATAGTTAAGGCAAAACCAGCTTCAGCAAAAGGAAAATATTTAAAATCAATTACTATTGCTTCAACAATGGGTCCTGGAGTAAAATTATCTCCAGCAAAAGCAATGGATTTAGTTGAAAAATAAAAAAAATTTGACAAAATATATTAATAGTGTTATATTATTATAGTCAAATAAATAGGCTACCAAAGACTACGGAGACTTTTGAGTTTAATTATTCCGTATAGGTGGGAATAAGAAATCTACATCCCCACCGATGTAGGCATAATTTTTATGCCTAATAGTGGGGGTTTTTATATACCTACCAAAAGCCATAGGAGGTGAAATATGTCTGAAAAAGCTATACAACAAAAACAAGTAATTGTTAATGAAATAGTTAAAAAAATTGAAAGTGCTAAATCAGTAACTTTAGTAGAGTTCGATAAAATGGACGTTAAAGAAATTACTGACTTACGTAACAATTTTAGAGATGCAAATACAGAATATAAAGTATACAAAAATACTATGATGAGATTTGCATTCCAACAATTAGGATTTGATCAATTTACTGAAGAGTTAAAAGGTTCTAATGCACTTATTTTTTCAAATGAAGAAATGATTGATGGACCAAAAGTAGCAAGTAAATATATAAATCAAGATGAAGCAAATGAAGAAAAACTAATTATTAAATCTGGAATTGTTGATGGAAACTATCAAACACCAGAAGAAATGTTAGCAATAGCTAAATTACCAGGACAACAAGAACTTGCTTCTATGCTTGTTAATACACTTCAAGCACCAATTAGAAAACTTGCTGGTGATTTATCACAAATCAATGCAAAACTTGTTTATGCACTTGATGCAGTTAGAGAAAAAAAAGAAAACGAAGCAGCTTAATATAAAATATATTTAAAATATCGGAGGAATTAAAAATGTCAGAAAAAGTAACAAACTTATTAGAAGAAATTAAAGAACTTACAGTATTAGAATTATCAGAATTAGTAAAAGCACTAGAAGAAGAATTTGATGTAACAGCACAAGCTACAGTAGCAGCAGCTCCAGCGGCTGCAGCAGGCGCAGCAGATGCAGGTGCAGCAGAAAAATCAGAATTTGATGTTGTATTAAAATCAGCAGGTGCTTCAAAAATCAACGTTATCAAAGTAGTTAAAGAAGTAACTGGTCTTGGACTTAAAGATGCAAAAGCATTAGTTGATGGAGCTCCAAAAGCAGTTAAAGAAGGCGTAGCTAAAGACGAAGCTGAAGAATTAAAATCAAAATTAGAAGAAGCTGGTGCTGAAGTAGAATTAGCATAGTTTCTAAAATTTAAAGGCTCCTATTTGGAGTCTTTTTTAGTTTGATTATTGACATGATTAAGCTTATAATGTATATTAAATTTGAAGGATTCTGATTTTGGAAAGAAGATAAAATGAAAGAAATTATAGATTCTCTTGCCAATGTTGACCAGGAAGAAAAATATGAGATTGAAAAACATATACTAAAAAAACATGACATTAGAGTTAGTCATCAAAGACTTATGATTTTGGATTATCTAGTAAATAATAGGACTCATCCAACAGCAGATGATATTTACAAGGATTTAAAATCAAAAGATCCAATTCTTTCTCAAGCCACAGTATATAATACTTTGAATTTGTTTGTAAAAAATAATATTGTTAGTGAATTAGATTTTAACCAATCAAGAAAAAGATATGATTTTTACCAAAAACATCATGCACATTTTATTTGTGGGCACTGTGGAGACATTCTTGATTTGAATATTGATATTGATAATTTAAAATTTGATGGTTTAGAAGGTTATGAAATAAATAATGTTGATTTAACAATTAGGGGAATTTGTCCTAATTGCAGAAAATAAGAAAGAGATAAAATAGTTTTTTCTATTTTATCTCTTTTTTTATTATATAAGTTTAAAAAATAGATATACCAGTATATATATTATAATCTGGTGTAATAAATAAATTTTTAGAGAATTTTGACCTATTTTTGAAAGCCAACTATTTTTTCCATAAATATTATAAAAATTATGATCTATTAAAATTTTTCCTATTATATAACCACTAATGTAGGCGAAAAACCAAGGGATTATTGGAAAATAATCAGTGGAATGAAAATTTTTTGATGGAAAACCAAAAATAAATAAATTCTTATCATATAGGTCAAGGTTTATATTTAGTGACAATATTTTTTGGCTTGGCATATTGTAGGTTATGATAAATAAAATTATAAAAACAAGCAATAATCTTTTATCAATTCTAATATATTTTTGTATAATTGATATTAATATCATGGATAAACCAAGTCCATTTAGAACTCCAAAAATTATTAATTGATCTGGTACAAAAATATAGGTAATAAGGCTTATAAGAATGCCTAATATTGTAAGAATTATTCCTCTTTTTAAATTATTCTTCCAAGTTAAAAAGTTTGAACTTATACCCGAAATTATAAAAAAAGATAAGGCTATGGATAGCTGCCATATTTTATTTATGTAAATATTATTATACCAATCCATATCCATATATAAGTTCAAGTCATAACAAAGGTGAAATAATACCATAGATATTATGGTAAAACCCCTATATTTATCTAGTATGTAATTTCTTTTCATTGTGTTCCTTTCTTTTATTTGTCCTATCTTATATTTTACTTTATTTTTTAATAATTATATAATATTAAAAGTAGAAAAGAGGACTTATGATTAAAGATAAAGATTATTATTTAGATTGGATTTATAGCAGGGGAAATTCTGCTGGTAAAAGAAGAGATTTGAAAGCTATAAGGTCACTTTTAAAAGATTTAGGTGATCCTCAAGATAAAATTAAAGTAATTCATATAGCAGGAACAAACGGAAAGGGATCTACTGCAAATTTTATTGCGAGTACTCTGGCACAAACAAAAAAATGTGGTATTTTTACCTCACCATACATGGAAGAGATTAATGAAGAAGTGAGAATTAATGGAATTTCTATAAGTGATGAGGACTTTTTTTATTATATAGAAATGATTAAGCCTATCTGTGAAAACTTAGATAAAATAGGCTTAAGAAATACTTATTTTGAAGTTATGACAGCTTTAATGTTTAAATATTTTTATGATAAAAAGGTTGATGTTTGTGTTGTTGAAACAGGTCTTGGAGGCCTATTAGATTCTACAAATGTCGTGAAAAAACCTTTAGCTTGCCTTATTACAACAATTTCAATGGATCATATGAGTATTTTAGGAAATTCTTTAGAAGAAATTGCAAAAAATAAGGCAGGTATTATTAAAGATAATGTTCCTGTTTTTATTTATCCTCAAAATGCCGTCGCTTATAATATTATAAAGAAAGAAGCTAAAAAGAAAAATGCTCCCTTACATGAATTTTCTTTTGATCAAATTACTATTAAAAGTCAAAATACAGGATATAATCAATTTGATTTTAAAGGATATTCAGATGTGAAAACATCTTTGATCGGTAAAATTCAAATTTATAATGCCTGCAATGCTATTAATCTTTTAGATTATTTTAAAGAAGATTTTGATTTAGATGATAATATTATTAAAGAGGGGATTTATAAAAGTAAAAACCCTGGTAGATTGCAGATGATTTCAACAAAACCTAGGGTTTTACTTGATGGCAGCCATAATAGGGAATCTTTTGATGCCTTGCTTGATAGCCTATCTTTATTTAATTATAATAGGTTGATAGTTGGATTTTCTGTTTTGAAAGACAAGGAATATAAATATATTATAAAAAAATTATCTGAGATATCTAGTGAAATTGTAGTAACTAGTGTAGATAATCCTAGGGCCTTTGAAGCAAAAGAACTTAAAGAGATTGTAAAAAAGGATTTTAGTAAGGTAAGGGCTATTGAAAACAACATAAGTGCTTACGAGTATACAAAATCAAGAGCAAAAAATGATGATCTGGTTTTATGGTGTGGGTCTTTGTACCTGATTGGCGAAATAATTAAATATGAAAGCAAGTGATTTTATACCAAACTATTCATTAGTTTGTATTTTTATTAATGATAAAATATTGTACATTAATTTTCATTCATTTAAAAGATAATTACATATTTATATTAATAATTATAAGAGATTAAATAATGTGGCAATATTTCAGGTCTTTTAGACTTATATAGCAAATAAATTTCTACATTTATTATTTACCACCTTCATTTACAAAATAATTGACAAGATTTTAAAAAGCTAGTATGCTTCACTTGGAGGTATAATTATGAGTAATTTATTTAAAAAGGAAAAAAAGGAATTTAAATTTCCTTCAGCCTTTACGGTATTATTTATAGTATTAGTTTTAGCATCTATTTTAACTTATGTAGTCCCAGCTGGATCTTATGATAGGTTAGAATATAACAAGGAAGAAAATGAATTCCTAAGAACTGGAGTGGGTGGAAAGGAAGAAAAATTACCAGCTACTCAAGAAGTTTTGGACAAGTTAAAGGTAACTGTTCCTCTTGAAAATTTTGTAAATGAGGATATTAAAAAACCAGTAGCTATACCGGGTTCTTATCATAAACTTGATCAACAACCACAAGGCTTTATGAAAGTTGCAAGGGCACCAATTGATGGAATAGCCGATTCTATAGGAATTATAGTTTTTGTATTAATCCTTGGAGGATGTATTGGAGTATTAAATAAGACTGGTACATTTGATGCGGGAATTGCTGCCTTGTCAAAAATAACAAAAGGTAAAGAATTTTTGATGGTTGCAATCTTATCTAGTATTGTAGCCTTGGGTGGAACAACTTTTGGTTTAGCAGAAGAAACTATCGCCTTTTATCCAATTTTGATGCCTATATTTTTGGCTTCTGGATTTGATGCTATGGTCACAATAGCTGCAATTTATATGGGTTCATCTATTGGGACAATGTTTTCTACTACAAATGCATTTTCAGTTGTAGTTGCATCAAACGCAGCTGGTATTTCTTTTAAAACAGGAATAGGAATTAGGATTGTTAGTTTAGTTTTAGCTCAAGCTATAACTCTTTGGTATATCTATAGATATTCTAAAAAAGTAAAACAAGACCCTTCAAATTCAATAATTGCTGAAGAGATGCCAAGAATAAAAGACCATTATCTAAAAGATTATGACCCAGATAATGTTGAACCATTTAATTTTAGAAGAATAGCAATGCTTGTAATATTTATGTTAGCATTTCCTATTATGATTTATGGAGTTATGAATCTTGAATGGTGGTTTGAAGAAATGTCAACATTATTCTTAGTAGTAGGAATTTTGTTAATAATTTTATCTGGTCTTTCAGAACAAGAAGCGGTAGGAGCATTCTTGGATGGATCTGCAGACTTGGTTTCAGTAGCCTTGATTATTGGAGTTGCTAGGGGAATAAATATAATTTTAGATGATGGAATGATTTCAGATACAATGCTATTTGGAGCATCAAATATAATTTCTGGAATCAATGGTGTATTATTCTCAACTGTACAAATGATTCTATTCTCATTTTTGGGTATTTTTATCCCATCATCATCAGGACTTGCTACCTTATCAATGCCAATCATTGCCCCACTAGCAGATACAGTTTCTCTTGGTAGAGATGTAGTAGTTTCTGCATATAATTTTGGACAAGGTTGGATGGCTATAATTGCTCCAACTGGATTAATATTAGCGACCCTTGAAATGGTTGATGTGTCATATAATAAATGGATTAAATTTATTGCTCCATTAATGGGCATCTTATTAGTCTTATCTATTGTTATGTTAGGATTACAAACTGTATTATAAGATAGGAGAAAATATGTTAGAAAATTTTTTAAAATATGTAAGTTACAATACTCAAAGTGATGACAAGAATGAGTCTTGTCCATCAACACCAGGTCAAATTGAACTTGCAAAAGTTATAGTAGAAGATTTGAAAAAACTTGGAATAGATAATGCCCATATGGATGAAAATGGATATGTTTATGCATCTATAGAAGGAACAGTAAAAGATATTCCTACAATTGGATTTATTTCTCATATGGATACAGCCTTGGAATTAACAGGTGAGGGTGTTAATCCTCAAATAATAGATTCTTATAAGGGTGGAGATATTGTATTAAATGAAAAATATAAATTAAGAGAAGAAGAATATCCATTTTTGAAAGAACTTGTTGGCCACAAGCTAGTTACAACAGATGGAACTACCTTATTAGGGGCAGATGATAAGGCAGGAATTGCTATAATCATGGAAGTTGCTAAATTCTTTATGGAAAATAGGGATTTAAAATTTGGTGATATAAAAATAGGATTTACTCCTGATGAAGAAATAGGTAGGGGAGCAGATTTATTTGATGTTCAAAAATTTGCTGCTGATTTTGCCTATACAATCGATGGAGGATCCGTTGCTGAATTGGAGTATGAAAACTTTAACGCTGCTACAGCTAAAATTCATATAGAAGGAAAGTCAGTTCATCCTGGTTCAGCTAAAAATGTATTGATTAATGCCTTATTAGTAGGACAAGAATTAAATTCAATGCTACCTGTAAACCAAAGACCTGAATACACTGAAGGATATGAAGGATTCTTTATGCTTGATGAAATGAATGGAACTTCAGCCGAGGTTGACATTGTCTATATAATTAGAGATTTCTTCAAAGATTCATTTAAGGATAAAAAAGAACTATTAGAAAAAATTGTAAACTTCTTAAACGATAAGTACGGAAAAATAATTGATTTAGAAATTGTAGATTCTTATTACAATATGAAAGAAAAGATTGAACCTTGCATGGAAATAGTAGAGCTTGCAAAAGATTCCATTAAAAAAGAAGGTATGGACCCAATTGTAAAACCTATAAGGGGTGGTACAGATGGAGCAAGTCTATCTTATAAGGGACTTCCAACTCCAAACTTATTTACAGGTGGATATAACTTTCACGGTAGGTATGAAATACTATCTGTAGATATAATGGAAAAATCATACCAAGTTTTGAAAAATATTATTTTAATGAATGCTGAGGAGGCTAAGTAATGGAAAAATTACAAGAGCAAAGAGTTTTCTATTACTTCTCAAAATTAATGGAAATTCCAAGACCTAGTGGTCATGAAAAAGAAGTTTCAGATTTTTTAATTGAGACTGGAAAAAAATTAAATCTTGAGACCTATCAAGATGAAAATATGAATGTTGTTTTAAAAAGAAAAGCTAGTAAAGGTTATGAAAATGCACCAAAAGTTATAATTCAAGGCCATATGGATATGGTTGCTTCAAAAACAGAAGATTCTAAGCATGACTTTTTAAAAGATCCAATAATCCCAGTAATTGATAGAAAATATTTGACCGCAAAAGATACAACTCTTGGGGCAGATAATGGGATAGCTGTTGCCATGGGACTTGCCCTTTTGGAAGATAAAAATTATGAGGGACCACAATTAGAATTATTAGTTACAACTGAAGAAGAAACCTCTATGGCTGGAGCTATAAATTTAGCAGATGATGTCCTAGAAGGAGACTATCTTCTTAATTTAGATTCAGAAGAAGAAGGAATTCTAACAGTAGGATCTGCTGGTGGCCTTACATTTTTTGTAGAGGAAAAAATTGAATTGGAAGAAGAGAAAGAAGGATATGAAATAAAAGTATCTGGACTTCTTGGTGGACATTCCGGAATGGATATAAATGACAATAGGGGAAATGCTATAAAAGTTGTTTCCTTTATTTTAGAAAATTTAAAATCCGACCTAAGGCTTGGGGAATTTAATTCCGGAAGTCTAGATAATGTAATTCCTTCATCAGCAAGTTTTAAAATCTATGGGTCAAATATAGATGAATTAGAAAAAGCTAAAGAAAAGGCCCTAGATGAATTTAAGAATTTAAAAGGCGACTTGAAAATAGAAATAAATGAAGCATCTGGAAAAAGCTATTCAAAAGACTTATCTGATAAAATTATCAATATGATTGAAAAGATTCCATCAGGAATAAATACAATGATGGATGATAATATTACTGTAGAATCTTCTAATAATTTAGCCTTTGTTAAAGAAGAAGATGGCTTAATAAAAAGTGAAATTTCTATAAGGTCTTCAGATAATGATGTACTAGATAAATTAAAAAAGAAAGTAAAAACAATTCTAGAAGATCTTGGAATAAATTTCAAAATAGATTCCCTATATCCAGGATGGGAATACAAAGAAGATTCAAAATTAAGACCACTTGCCCAAAAAGTATATAAAAAATTAGAGGGCAAAGAGTTTGAAACTATAGTAATTCACGCAGGATTAGAATGTGGTGCCTTATATGAAAAATATCCAAACTTAGATATAATATCAATAGGACCAAACATAAAAGGAGCTCATTCACCAAAAGAAAACGTAGAAATAGAATCAGTACAAAGAGTATATGAATACGTAAAAGAATTACTAAAAGAAATCAAATAAATTATAAAACAATCTCCAATATAATTTTGGGGATTGTTTTATATTATAATGACTGTAAGAATATAATAATCAATAGGTTGTAATATGAAACAAATAAGATTGATAGTGGATGACAAAGTAAAAAAACAAGCGGAATCGGTATGTAATGATATAGAAATTTCATTAGAAAATGCTATAATTATTTTTTTTAAAAAAAGAGCAAGAGAGAATAAAATACCATTTGATGTATCAAAGGACCTATTTTACAGTAAGGAGAATATTACCTATCTTGAAGAAAAATTTAATGAATATAAGAGTGGGAAGGCTAATCTTATAGAAAATAATGAGTTAAATGAATAAAGATTGTTTTATAGGAAATAATTCTTATAATGTTGAACTAATTATAAATTTTAAGATATAAAAATGATTTAAAAATGAAAGAAAATATAATTTATATGAAAAGTAAAATTAAATATCAAGACATTTGAAACAAAAATAAAAAAAATTGTTTTGAGTGTCTTTTTTTATATTGAAAATAATATTATGAAAATAACTTTTAAAATTAATGTTATCAATTTGTTATCACAAAAAAACAAAACCTTGAAAAATAAAGGCTTATAATATGTATGGTGGAGATGACGGGAGACAGAAAGACGGTTTATTATAATTTACAACGTTGAAAATTCAATATCTTTATTTTTTAATCTCCCTTAAAATCCACTAAATTTATATAGTTTTAAGATTTTTAGTACCTTTTTAGTACCTTTTTTTATAGCTTTTCATTATTCATTACATCAATCATTTTACTTTCAGCAATAGGGAAAAAGTGGCTATAAGTATCAAGGGTGATTGATGTGTTTTTATGACCTAACCTTTTTGAAATTAATACAATATTTATATTATGGTTTATCAAATAACTAGCGTGTGAATGTCTCAATCCGTGAACGTGTATTCTTTTAATCAATGGCTTTTTATCTTCATGACTTTTATTATATTCTTTAATTTCTTGATTGGCTTTTTCTACACCTTGTTTTATACCATTTTCAACATATCTTTTTTCCCATTGGAAAACTCTATCTTCTTTGTTGATGTTGTAGCAATGATTTTTATAATCTCCAAGTGTTTCTAATGTTGTATTAGGTAGGCTTATTTTACGACTTTCATAAGTTTTCGTTTGTGTAACTACATCTTTACCCTTTAATCTTTGTAATGATCTATCAATCAATATAGTTTTATTTTCAAAGTCTATTTTTTCCCGTGTTAGGGCGTCAAGTTCGCCTTTTCTCATACCCGTAAAATAAAGCAAATTTAAAGCTGTTTTTGACTTTATATTGTCTATTTGATGATATACTTGTCTAAATTCTTCAAACGTCCGATATCGCATTTTAGGAGGTATGTAGTTAGGATTTTTTGCAAGCTTAACCATGTGAATAGGATTTTTAGGAAGTCCATAAAATCTAACTGCATGATTTAAAAGTATTGAAAATTCTGTTTGTAAAGCTTTTATATATCCATTAGAGTGGTCAAGTCTAATAAGTTTATTCTGCCAAGCTTTAATATCTCTTGGAGATATTTCATTCAAAGGCATATCGGGAAAAGTCTCCATAATTTTTTTATACCTTGAACCTTTAGTCCTTATACTGTTTTGTCTTAATTGTGGGAATTGGTCAGTTTCATATAGGTTTATAAAGCTAGATAATAACATAGTAGGTTGACCTTGACGCTTTAAAAGATATTCTCTTTCATATTCTAAAGCTTGTTTTTTTGTATCAAAACCCATTTTCTTTTTTTGTCTTTTATTTCCGTTTCCGTCTTGGTAATAAAATTTACACAACCATTTTTTACTGTCTTTGTCTTTATATGCTGGCATGGTTATTCGTCTAATTTTTCAAGATCTTTTAAAAACTTAAAAATCGGATATTGATTACGCTCTAAATTATTTATAGATTGAACCAACTCAAATAAATAATCATAATTATTATTTACATCACTTCTAATTGATATAGGTGTCTTAACAAGATCGCTATCAATATTTAAAACTATAAAATATACATCACCATTCCTATTACTTGAATATCTTAAATTATAATTTACATCATTAATATTTGTAACTAGTACACTTCTATAATTGCTACTATGCTCTAATTTCCAACTTATTTTAGAATTTGATGTTAATTTTGTAAGTAGTTTTATTAGTTCGATATCATCATTTTTAAGTTTCTTTAAGTTATCATCAACTTTTAAGTCACTTACTGAAACGTCTAAAGCATCCGCTATTTTTATTAAATTTTCATCACTTGGCTCACTGACTTTATTTTCTATATGTGAAATAAAAGATACGGATAAACCCGTCTTTTTTGCCAATTCTTTTTGAGTATATCCTTTTTTTCTTCTGAAAAACGAAAGATTTTCACTGATTGTATTACCCATATTTACGCTCCTTTATAATTAAATTATATCAAAAAAGTAAAAATACTCAAGATATATACAAGATAATACTTGACAGTATAATTATATAAATATATACTAAATATATCAAATTATACAAAGGAGTATATATATGAAATTAAAAAAAGATTATATCAAGTTCTTGATTGGTGAAATGAGTTATAAGGAGCTATCCGAAAAATGTGGAGTATCTCCAACTTGGATCAATACCGTAATCAATCGAGGACAAGCAAGTATGAACATAGTCAATAAGCTTGCCAAGGCTTTGAATGTAGAACCTATTGAAATTGTAAAAATGGAGGACTAGAATTGAAATTTAATATTTTTAAAATAAAAAAACTAATGGCAGATAAGAACTTAACTAATAAGAAATTAGCCGAATTAATGGGAGTATCGCCTCAATGGTTGGGGGTAGTCCTAAAACGTGGTTACGCAACTTTTAATTATGTAAATAAATTATCAAAAGCCTTAAAAGTCAAAATTGAAGATATAGGAGAAATTGAGGGTCTAATATGAACTTAAATAAATTTTATATCAAGTTGAAAATGGCAGAAAAAAACCTAAACAATATGAAATTAGCTGAATTAATGGGAGTATCCCGTCAATGGTTGGGGATAGTTTTTCAACGTGGTTACGCTACACCAAGAATAATTAATAAACTAGCTAAAGCCCTTGATTGTGAAGTTGAAGAAATTGTAAAAATGGAGGAATAAGAAAATGTTATTAAATTTTAAGCAAGTAATGAAACTATTAAATGTTAATAAGTCAAAAGCCTATAAGTGCATGAGAGAATTAAACGCCGAATTACAAAAAGACGGATATTTAACAATTAGTGGCAGAATACCTGCCGACTATTTAATTAAAAGATATAATTTAAGCCTTGATGATTTGGAGATCATAAAAAAAGACTTATTAAAGGCTTGATAATTATTTAACTATTTAATTTTAAAATAAAGAAAGGGGGATGAATGGCAAAAAATAAAAGATATTATTGGCTTAAATTAAAAGACGATTTTTTTAATAACCGAAAAATGAAAAAATTAAGGAAAGTTGCTGGTGGTGATACTTATACAATCATATATCTAAAATTACAACTTTTAAGCATTAATAACGAGGGAATTATTGAGTTTGAAGGAACTGATGAAGATATTTATCACCAATTAGCATTAGATATTGATGAAGAAATAGATGATATAAAAATGACCATAGCTTTTTGCAATACAAACGACCTTATAGAAATGATAAATGATGATGTATTTTTGAATGAAGTACCGGCGTTAATTGGCTCGGAAACGGCATCAACAAGACGTTCTAGGGAGAGTAGAGAAAGAAAAAAAGCGTTGCAAAGCAACGGTCAAGCGTTGCAATGCAACACCAATGCAACAAAATGCAACACAGAGATAGATATAGATAAAGATAAAGATATAAATATAGAGATAGAGAAAAGAGACGATAATAATATAAGCAAAAATTTCAATGATGAAGAAAAAATAACAGTAGATTATTATTATCGTCTTGTTAAGAACAACACAAGTAAAAATGATATTGATTTGGTTGTTAATGCTATTAATCAGCATGGTTGGAAAAATATTTTATATACACTTTGGTATTTAAAAAACGAACAAAAGGCAAATATAACAAGTTTTAAGTATGTAGACAAGGTATTAGCTAATCAAAAACCACTAGATGAGGGAGTTGTTGAATTTGTTGTAAATAGAGAGATTAAAAATATAAAATGCAACGACTATCAGGAACAAGATAATAATCAAAGTTATTCAGACAAGGCAAGACAAGAAAGATTTCAAAAAATGCTAAATGAAAAGGACTATCAACAAGGATAAAGGGGCAAAACAATGATATATAAAGTTTTAAAACCAGAATTATTTATACCAGAAACAAAACTATTAGGAAAATACAAATTATGGGAGAACAGCTCAACAGTACCCGTCAAAATTTGTCATAGCAAAGATTTTGGCACAAAAGAAGATTTTGAATATTTGTCTTATAATTCTTTTTGGTTTGGATTTAACACCGAAAATCATGATCTAGTAATTGATTGTAGTTCATACGGTGGAATGTGTGGCTTTAAATTCACAAGAGAGGATCTAAACAATAAAGATTTATCGAAAATTGATAAAGATTGTATTATTTACACATTTAACTTGATTGATGATTTAATAGCTAACAGAATAATCACAAAAAAATAAAACACACCCCACCGACCAAATAAAAATAAAAATTAAAATAAATAAGATTGGAGATATAAGAAGATGGACGAAATAAAATATAACATTAAGGCTTTAACTGATAATATAGACACTTTAGGTACTGATGTACTAGCTTTAAAAGATTTATTATTTGTACAAGGGACTATCGAGGACGGAAAAAGATTAGTTTTAAGTAGAGATGTAAGAACGAATTTTGATTATATTATAAATATAACAGTCGATAGGATAAAAGACGAGGTGGAAGATTTAGAAACTATTATTTATGATTTAGCAAGAAGTCAAAAAATCTTTACCGACCAAGGAGAAATAGAAAATAAACCCCAAGCTATCAATGAGGGCATACAATAGGCAAAATATTTCACAGGATAAGTCTAGAACGAAAAATATATACTTAGGCATAAATTCTATGGATAGTATATAAAAAACTCTTAAAACGCAAAATAAGACGTTAGAAAAATAAAAATAAACTAGTAGGCAAAAATGAGAAATAAAAAAACAAAAAAATAGACGCCAATAAATAAGCAAATTAAATTGGCGTCAAACTTTAAATAAGTAATACAATCAAATTTATTGTATCACTGGATGAGAGTTAATGCAATAATAACGAATAAATTTTAACAGTTAGGAGTGTGAGAAAATGAAAGTGAAAGAAGAATACATGATAAAAAGATTAGAAGAGTTTAGCAAAATTTACTTAAAAGATATTAAAGAATTAGGAAAAGACATATTAATTTATGGAATGGAAAAATTTGAAACTGATAACGGTAAAGAAATGATGTTGTCAGACGGTTATCCAAGCGTTGGGATAGAAGCGAGCAAAGAAAAATTATATCTTTATGTTTGTGATATGTTTGGCTTAAACATGAAAATTGATATCACAAAAATAAAAGGCTTAGAAAAACAATCACAAGAAATAAAAAAGGCGATTTTAAGTGATGAAATAGAGTGTTAGGGGTAAACATGGAAAATATAACTATTGAAACTATAAGAAATGACTTAGAAAGTATTACAATAAATACATTAATTTTAAAAGATCTAATTTTTATAAACAACAACATAAAAGGCAATTTAGAACCTCAAAAAATTGAAAGCTTAGAAATAACAATATCAAACTTATCAGAAAGCTTATATGCAGAAACAGAACAAGCTGAAAAAAATCTTTTTAGATTAATAAGCCGTGAAAAATTAAAAAGTTTACAAACTGATTTAGATGATTTAGAAAGAGATATAAGACAATTTAAAGAACGCAAAGAAGAAGAGGAGGACGAGGAAGAAGAGGACTTTTATTATTAAAAAAAATATGCTATAGATCAAAAAAATAAGATTGATACGATATATAAAAAATAAAAAAATAGAACGGGTATAAAAATAAAAGGGTTGCAATGGTTGGGCAACTCTTTTTTTATGTAAAATAAATTTAATGATTAAGTTAGGGCATACAATAGGCAAAATATTTCACAGAATAAGCCTAGAATGAAATATATATACTTAGGCATATAAATATATGGCTAGACTATAAAAATCTCTTAAAACGTAAAATAGGACGTTAGAAATAAAAATTATTTTTGAATACATAAGAAAAAAGGGTAATATATATTTGAAATACAAATTAAAAATAATTGTATCATGGTAGTATGAAAAGGCAGGGTAATTATACCTTGCTTTTTTATTGCTTATTTATATGATCTCCAAGTATTGAATTTAAAATAAAAGATAAGCTATATACCAATTAATTTTATTAAAAACAATGATATAATAACAATTAAGAGGTGAATTATGGCAGAATTAAAAATAAATGTAGATGATCAAGTCAAAAAACAAGCTGAAATAGTATGTGATGAAATGGGAATATCTTTGTCGACTGCTATTAATATTTATCTTAAAAAAATAGCTAGAGAATACAGAATCCCTATAGAAATATCAATTGATCGTTTTTACAGTAGAAAAAATATTGAATACCTTGAAGATAAGTTTGATAATTACAAAAAAGGCGATGAAAAAATAATAGAAAAAGATTTAATTGAAGAATAATAAAAAAATAAGGGTATAATTAAATTATAGGATTTTCAAACATTCAAACATATAGAGGACACGCTTATATTAAAGGCGTGTTTTTTATTTGCCTAATTTGTCTTTTAGTATGACCCTAAAATATTAAAATTAATTAATAATCTAATGATTTTATAGGCTTTATTGATTTATTAATATAAATATATGGCTTAAATATTAAAATCGCTTAAAACGTAAAATAGAGTCTTGAAACATACTAAAGAAACCAGAAAAAGGAAAGTAAATATATCTATAATGAAAACCTTTACAGATTAGAGATGATATTTCATCAAATAAAAAAAAGAGTACGCTTGTACCCTTTCAATTAAATACCCTTATTTTACGCCACGGGATATTAGAATCTTTAAACTTTGATTTATACTTTTGATTTGCTAATAGTACATTATTCAAGTTCGCTGTATCCCTATCCCTATTTCTAATTAATATGTTAGTTTTAGCTTGTTTTAGTGATGTATCAATCAATATAAAATCTACATCATAATTTTTAAATGCTTGTAATTCTTTATCAGTAGGAAAACAAGTAATATGGCATACTTTATCATTATATTTTAATAATTTCAAAGTAAGATTTATTTGATCCTTTTTCTTAGAAAATTCAGGCATAAAATCAAGGTCAGTAACAGTTTTATAATGTTTATTTGCGTAAGTAGTTTTACCAGAACCGATAAAACCACATACAAAAATGATTTTTTTTCCAAAATTTTTCATATTCTACTTTTTCGCATGATAAAAAATGTACAGTGATGGCTGAACTCCGACCGAGCTTGGAGGGAGGGGGGTATCCCCCCCTCAACGTTAAAAAATTTTTTTAAAAAATATTTTTATAAAATTTTTATACAATTATTCATTTTTAATCAATTATTATTAATTAATATTTTTTTAATTTAATAATTACCGAACAAACTCAAAGAAAGATGTATCAATGTATCGTTAGCTATGTTATACAAGTGAGCCTTGCTATAATGATATCTATCCTTTAAAGCTTGTATCTTATTACTTTTATATGGCATTCCATAGATCACTAATGTTATATCTTTATAGGCTTCACTTATATTATTAAAGGCACAATCAATCTCTTCAATAATACTTTCATTCTCTTTGATGTTAGTCCTTAACATATCTATTTCATCATCAATACTTGATTGGTTATTATCTCCAATCAATTCATTATGTGTATTGTTATTATCAAAAGCTAATGTACTATTATTAATTAATTCATTAATTCTTTCATCAGCTCTTATAATAAATCCTTGGGCATAGATATATCTTTTCAGTTTATCCTTAACTAAATTTGAATAAAATTCTTGCATATATTTTTCTTTATAAATTTCTTAACCATTCTTCAGTATCGTGGTTAAAATATTCATCCTTTTTGTTCTCATTACAACGTTTATTCATATCACTAATTTTTTTATCTTCTTCTTTTTCCTTTACTTCATCAGATAACATCTTTGAAAGATTTAATAAATCTTTTTGAGACATTTCCTCACTTTTATTGTTATCTAATTTTCGTATAAGTTTTCTAATTCCATACTCTTCTGATTTCCCCGTTGCTTTCATTGCAATGATTTCTAAATTTTCATTAATAGATTTTAATAAATCACTATCGTTGTTTTTATCATTTACCAAGTTAAACGAACTCTTGTTTTCTTGCATTTATCTTCTCCCTTATCTTTCATGTAATGATTTCTATAATATGAAGTATCAACAACATCTTTCAAAAAGAATCTTGTTTGGTCATCAATTTCATTAGAAATATTTCTTTCAGTCCAGTAACCCTTATCAGTCATAGTTTCATTTCTATAAATTTCATGAATAAGATTAACAGACTTATCAACTACACCCCAAATATCAGAATTTAAACTATCGGCAGTTTTACATAAGTCTAGTACTTCTTTTTCCTTGTTTTTTAAATAAGAAGTTGTTTCATCAATAACACTTTTTTCATAAGCTTTGACATTGAACTTTTTAGCTTTTAAATTAGACTTTAAAACTTTTAGATCATTAATTTCTTTTTGCTTTTTCTCAATTTCCCTATTAATATCTAGGTAACTATCAATATCTTTTGGATCACTCAACTTTTTTTTAAGCTTATTAATCTCTATGTTATTATCATCAATCTTGTCTTCAATATCTCCAATTTGCTTATCACGATTACTAATAAAATTATCATAATCATTTTCTAATTTTTTTACACTATCTAACATTATATTTTTTATGCTCCTTTCATAATAAAATAACCCGTTTTTACTAAGATAATTATAACATTATTAGCGATAAAATTATAATAAAAATAAAAAGAATTAATGTAATTCATAAAATGTAAATACAATGTAATTTCATTATTTTAAAGACGTATGATAATATATAATAAATGTATTGCAAAAAATAAAAATATAAGTTAAAATAAACCACGAAAGGAAAAAATAATGGGACTAGATAAAGTTAAAAAAGGACGTCCACCAATGAAAGCAAACGAAAAGAAAAGACATATCTATAGCATAAGAATAGACGAAAAATTAGATAAAGAAATAAAAAAGCTTGCTAAATTGGAAAAAATAACAAAAACCGAACTAATAAGAAAAGCTGTAAAAGAATATATAGAAAAAAATAATATATAAAATATTTCTCCAAAAGAGATAAAAATTTATACCCGAAATAAACCAACCAACCAAATTTAAAAATAAAATAAGAGGTATAAAATAAAATGGAAACTTTAGAAAAAGCAATATTTCAAACTATAGACCAAATAAAAGAAATAAGCTTAAAGCAAATATCAAGCTATGGTGCTGAGTTGTTAAATCATGGCATTAGATTAGAAAAATCAGAAAATAAACGTGAAGTCGTAATGTGTGAGGGTACACCAACAATAAAAATAGGAGTAAGCCCAATAAGAACATATTTAAAAATAGAATTATATGAAAATATCTACATTACAAACTTGTTATTTACAGAGGCAAGGGGACATTGTGGAAAAATAAGAGAAAATATAATGGAAAATAAAATGAATATGAGAGAAGAAAAACTATTGGAGATCTAAAATGTACGTTGATCAAAAAGAAATATTTAAAATAATAGACGACTTCAAAGAAATTTATTTAAAAGAAATAAGAAACCAAGGAAAAGATATATTGCTATATGGAAGTAAAAGAGAAAAAACATCAAAAGGCTATGAAATAACTCTATGTGAGGGATTTCCAACAGTGAAAATAGGCACAACAAAAATAGGCGTTTATCTAAAAATACAATTTTATAATAATATATCAATAACGGATATAATGTATAGTCAAGCTTGTAGTCATACCTTAAAATTACTAAAAGCAATAAATGAAGATGTGATAGAGTACGGACAAGAAAGGTGATAGACTATGGAAATAAACACAATGAAAAATGATTTTTATAAAATAAGCTTTCTTGATATATTTGACGGTATAGACTTCTTAATAAAAGCCGATAGAGATATTAATAATATATTAAAAGGTGATATAGTATTTTTTAAACAAACAAATAAATTAGATAGTGAAATAATAGCAGTAGTAAAAAATGATAAAGCACTTATAATCTCCAAAGAAGATTATCAAAATGAAAAAATAATAGGAGAAATAAAGGGTGTATATCATAAAATAAAATAGCGATAAAAAGATTAGGCATAGGAATATGCTTAATTTTTTTACATAAAAAAAGACTCCTAAATATAAATTTAGAAGTCATAAAAATATAAAAATAAGAGGAATAATGTTTCTCATAAAATATTATACTTTAAAAAATAAAAAGCATAAATAAGGAGCGTTATTTAATAATATTATATATTTTAAAATCTTAAAATCAACAAGAACAAAAAATATAAAAGAAATATTAAAACAATCTCCAAAAGCGAATAAATAAAATTAATGATCACATCAATAAATACATATAAATATAAAAACATTGAAATATCAATAAAATAAATTAACAAGCTATTTCACAAGAAAAAAAGACTTCATAAAATGCGATATAAGGCAAGTTAAAAATCAAGACATATAATTGTATAGGTAAAATAATTATGAATATGTAAAAATAAAGCCTTAGACGTATAATTAAAAATAAATACCCCCGTTTTTACTAAAAACCATAATAACCTAAAAATACAATTGTTAGGGGGTGCAAATTGTCAGCTTATGGAGATAATGAAAAATTATTAAGAGAGTATCAGAAAACAAAAGATATAGAATTAAGAAACCAAATAGCCCTAAAAAATTATAATTTAATATACATAGGCATAAGACCTTATTATATAGCAGGAATACACGATAAAGAAGAACTAGAACAAGAGGGATTTATAGCCTTATTGAAAGCAGTTGAAAACTTTAATATAGAAAAAGGGTACTCATTTTCAACCTATGCTATTTCTTATATAAAATCAATAACACGATATAGACTTGATTATAATACTGATACAAGTCTTGACGAATCTTTAAAGTCAATAGAAGATGAAAAAGTAACCAGACTTGATTTACTAGAAGATGAAAAAGCAGATGTATTCAAAGAATGTGAAAATAAAGATATAATTTCAAATATTAAAATTTTACTCAATGATGAAGAAATAGAACTTATAAAACTAGCCTATATCTATGATTTATCATATAGAGAAATAGAAAAGAAAATAGGCTTATCAAAAACTCAAATAGGACGTAATTTGCAAAACATAAAAATAAAAATAAAGGGCTGTAGACAATTCAAAGAATATAAAGAGCAATATTATCAAGAAAATGAAATAAGCTATCTAAAAGCTACTAATTTTTCAGTGGATAAAACAACAAAAGCAAATAATAAAGATCCTCAAATATGGGCGACATTATTTGCAAGGGAAAAAAGAGAAAAAAAGTGCATGAAAAATTTTATGAAAGATTTTAAAAGAGAAATAAGGGCAGAATATAAAAATAAACCTTGAATAATCTCCGAATATTAAAAGCAATTTAAAAATACAAAAATTAGGCTTCTTTATTTGAGATATAAGCGATTTTATATTTAAACTAATACAATTATATTGTTAGAACAAATAAAAGCTTATATAGTTAAAATTATAAAGAATTTAAGGTATGAAAAAATCTATTAATCTTTAATTGAAAAAATCCCAAAAAATAATAGTTGAAACTAAAAATCAAATATGTATAATATATTCATGTAAATAGATATAGCATACTTGCATAAAAGACGGCATAATTCAATTGCCGTTTTTTGCTTTTATAATATCAATTAATAAATTTGATTTTAAAGGTAAAAGATAATATAATATACATGAGAAAAGAAAGTTGTTCAATGAACACGCAAAAAGACGAGAGGCACTAACTCCCGTCTTTTTTGTTTAGGCTAATTATCGTTATTGTTATAGTGGCAATCTAACCATTTGATGATATAGTGAGAAATTATAGCACCCGTGATTGACACTAAGAGAGAATGTAGAAAGTTGTTCAAATGAATCACCCCCTAACTGATATCAGTATAGGAACGATAACAAAAATATTATAACATAAAAAATATAAATTCTAGGAAATTACAAATATAAAATTGACAAAATTTCAAGAAATGAAATACAATAATAAAAAGTGAAATGATGTTATAAAATAACACCAAAAAAGGCACTTGAAACAGAAATAAAAAAAACTGTTTTGAGTGTCTTTTTTTATACCTTAAAATAAAATAATAAGATCTAAACATAAAAATCATAGAATAAAAAATATAATTTTTATACAGAAAAAACCTTAAAAAATACAAGGTAAAAAACTAGCAAAAACCCCCAAAAAATACTTTTGACCCCAAAAACCCAAAAATCGACCGATTTTACCCTTATAAACATTTAAAAATAAACATTCTAACTTTCAAAAAATACTTTTGAGCAAAAAAAACGAAAATTTGAAAAAATATCCCTTTTAAACGTTGAAATATAAACATTATTAAGTTAAAAAAATAGTCTGAGCAAAAAATCACCAAAAACAAGGTTTATAATCTCCAAAAAATAAAAATAAAATAATAGATAAATATTGAAATCTCAACATCATAGGAATTATGATTTAATACCTTAAGGCATAAAAATATGAAACATAATATATAATTATGTTTCACTTAAAAAAACTTATGATAAAATTGAAATACCAATAATAAAAGCATATTAAAAATAAAAATACTTTTTTAGGCGATTTTCAAGAAAAAGGGGGAAAAATGGAAAAAAAGAAAATAAAAGAATATACTAATTATTTAATAAATAACCAACTATCAGAAAATACAATCAAAAAATACAAAAGAGAATCAGAAGAGTTAGAAAGCTACTTAAAAAATAAAAAACCAACAAAAGAAAATATAATTTCATACTTGGAGATTTTACAAAAAAAGCAATATAAAAAAACAACACTCAATAATAAGATCATATGTATAAACAAATATATAAAATATATCTCCAAAGATCCCGACAATAAAAAAGGCTTAACATTAAAACCAATAAAAACCCAAGCTAGAGAAATACCGAACGCAATAACCCAACAAGAATATGACCGAATAATGAAACAAGCAAAAACAAAAGGCACGCCTAGAGATGTGATCATGTTACAATTATTTTTAAATACAGGAATAAGAGTATCAGAATTAAAATTCTTTACAGTCGAATCACTAAAAAAAGGATATATGGAAATAAAAAATAAAGGAAAATACAGAATTGTACCACTAGCAAAAAAATTAATAAAACAAGGCAAAGAATACGCCAAGAAAAATAATATAAATCAAGGAAGTATAATAATAAGCAATCAAAAAACACCAATAAGCAGGGCGACAGTATTCAGGAGATTAAAATACTTGGGAGGACAAGCAAGAATTAAAAAAAGCAAACTACACCCTCATAGTATAAGACACCTTTTCGCAAAAAACTATCTCCACGACAATAAAGATGATATTTTAAGACTAGCCGATATATTAGGACACGAAAGCCTAGAAACAACAAGAATATACACCAAACTAGACACGGACGAATTAAGAAAAACAATAAAATACAGAGGATAAAACAAAAAAGACACTAATTGTAGAAATAAATTAATACCTATAATTAGTGTTTTTTTATTGGAAAATGGAGATTTTAACGGACTTTAATTAATAAGGAAAAATAAAAAATATTTAACAAATGAAAAAAATAAAAAAATAATTTTTTGAATGGCTAAATATAAACGTTGAAACAATCAAAAGAGATGTAAAAAAGATGATAAAATTATTAGTACCTTTTTAGTACTCCAAAAAAATAAAACCTTGAAAAATCAAGGCTTATAATATATATGGTGGAGATGACGGGATTTGAACCCGTGTCCGCACGAGTCTTAATAAAAGCATCTACAAGTTTAGTAAGTATTTAATTTTTATCTAGTACTTATCTACTTACAAATAACTTACTAGACTAGCTTTATAAATACTAAATATACTCAAAGTTTTGTATATTAGTTGCCACATAAAATTATGAAACAAACATAAACTACTGTGGCTTAGTTTATATTTGCTGCTTGCCTAAATTAGGCAGCTAATGCGAATTGTCTTTCGCTATTATTGTTTGCATTTATATTTAATTTTCAATTTTACGAATTGATAAACGACTTGCAGCTTAAATCTTAACAAGCACGTCGAAACCAAAACATCCCCATATTTGATTAATGGTAATATTATACTCAATTATTAATTTATTTCAAAATTTTAAATTTGATGAAAAGCTTTTATCCTTTAATTTATTTTATGAATTTTTGGGTATTATTATATTAAGTCATTCAGATTAATTGAATTGAGAAATATAGGAGGACTTATGAGAAATAATAATAAAATTGCTGCTATGCTTCTTGCTGGTGGGCAAGGATCAAGGCTAAAAGCTTTAACTAAAGAAATGGCAAAACCAGTCGTGCCATTTGGTGGTAAATATAAGATTATAGATTTTGCCCTATCAAATGCTACTAATTCAGAAATTAGAGATATTGGAGTTTTAACTCAATATAAACCTCAACTTCTAAACAAACACTTAGGAATAGGTGCTGCTTGGGATTATGATAGAAATTTTGGTGGATTAAGAATTTTAACACCATATTATACTGAAGAAGGTGGAAGATGGTTTGAAGGAACTGCAGGGGCAATTTTTGTAAATATAAATTATTTGGATAGTATTGATCCTGAATATGTTCTTATTCTTTCGGGAGATCATATTTATAAAATGGATTATACCAAACTTCTTGAAGAACATACAAAAAAAGGTGCTGATGCTACTATAGCTGTTATGGAAGTTGATTGGGATGAAGCGTCAAGATTTGGTATTATGAATACTGATGATGAGGGAAGAATTGTAGAATTTGAGGAAAAACCAGAAAATCCAAAATCTAACCTTGCCTCAATGGGAATTTACATTTTTAACTGGAAAGTTTTGAGAGAAGCTTTGATAGAAGATCATAAAAATCCTGAATCTACAAATGATTTTGGTCATGACATAATTCCTTACTTATTAAATAATAATAGAAATCTTTTTGTTTATAAATTTGATGGTTATTGGAAAGATGTGGGAACCGTAAAATCATACTGGCAAGCAAATCTTGATTTAATTGATCCTGAAAATCCTCTAAATATTCAAGACGATTCTTGGAAGATTTATACAACTGCATTGAATTTACCTCCTCATAGAATTGGTAGTAAGGGTATTTTAAATGATGCTTTAATAAATGAAGGATGTATTATTGATGGAGAAGTTAATAATTCTGTTTTATTTTCAAATGTAAAGGTTGAAGAAGATGCATGTGTAAATAATTGCGTTATTTTATCAGGTGTAACTATAAAAAAAGGTGTGAAAGTATACAATTCTGTTATTACAGAAGATATGGAAATTACAAAAAATATTGGAGATAAAAATTCTACATCAGTTTATCTTGTAAGTAAAGATGGAATAGAGGAGGAATAAGATGCAAAATATACTTGCTTTAATTTATAGTTCAGAATTTGATGAAAAAAACTACGATACCCTTTGTAAGATAAGACCGGATTATATGCTGCCTTTTGGCTGTAGGTATAGAATTATAGACTTTACCTTATCAAATATAACAAACCATAATATATCAAGTGTTATTTTATATGGTGGTGAGCCTTTAAGGTCAACTCTTGATCATGTAGGTGATGGAAGAAATTGGGAATTAAATAGAAGAAGCGGTGGTTTGATGATAAATCCACCAGTTTATAATAGGTCTAGATTAGCTAATGAAATAGAAACTTATTATAATACAATGAAACATTTCATTAATAATAAACGTCAATATATTTATATAACTAATCCAATGTATATTTCTAAGGTTAATATTACAGATGCTTATGAAAAAATGGAAGAAGAAAATTTAGATGCTTTAATCTTTACCCAAACTAAAAAAGATGATTATGGCTACTATTTAAATAGAAGAATTATCAATACTGATGAAAAAGGATACCCTTCAAGTGTTGGAATAAATTTGGGACTTGAAGAAGAAATAAATTTATTTACAGGATCTTTATTAATTAAAAAAGATGTTTTTATGGATCTTTTAAGATATTCTATCGAGAAGAATAATGCAACAAATATTCTAGATGCCTTATTTAAATATCCTAAGAATAAATCTTTAGGCCTATATAAATCAAAAGAAAGTCTAAGAGTGATTATGGATACTTTGACATATTTTGAAGCTAGTCTCGACTTGTTAGATAGGGATTATTTTGATGAAATATTTTATAAACAAGGAATGGTATACACAAAAAGCAAGGACGAACCATCTACCGAATACTTAAGAGGTTCCAAAGTAAGAAATTCCTTGGTTGCAAATGGTGCAATAATTGAAGGTGACATAGAAAATTCTATTATTTTTAGGGGTGTTAAAGTTAAAAAAGGAGCAGTTATTAAAAATTCTATAATTTTCCAAAATTCTGAAATAGGTGAGGGTGCAATCCTAAATCATGTTATTACTGACAAAGATACAAAAGTATTTGAAGATGTTAAGCTATTTGGAAACAGAACTCATCCTTACTTAACTGATAAGGGAGAGCATATTAAATAAGGAGTTTTAAATGAAAGTATTATTTTTAACAAGTGAGGCTGATCCTTTTATTAAAACTGGAGGACTTGCAGATGTTGCAGGTTCTCTACCAAAAGAACTTGTAAAAAAAGGTGTAGATATAAGAGTTTGTATGCCTTTATATTCAAGTATAGATCAAGCTTATAGAAAAAAAATGAAAAAAATTAAAGAGTTTTATGTAGATCTTGATTGGAAACACCAATACGCTGGTGTTTATTCTTTAAAATGGGATAATGTTGAATTTTATTTTATAGATAATTTGGAATATTTTGATAGACCAAATGCCTATGGTTATGATGACGATGCTGAAAGATTTATATATTTCTCAAAAGCTGCAACTTTGCTTGGAAAAGAAATAGATTTTAAGCCAGATATAATTCATGCCAACGATTGGCATACTGCTCTTGTGAATATTTATGTAAATGATTTTAGAAAAGGTGATGAGTTTTTTGATGATGTAAGATGCTTATTTACAATCCACAACTTAAAATATCAGGGGGTTTTTGATTCTGGATACTTAACCCTTACTGGCCTTGATGGATACTATTTTAATGAACATGATTTAAAATATTTTGATGCAATAAACTTTATGAAAGGTGGAATAGTTCATTCAACTGCTTTTAATACTGTTAGTGAAAATTATGCTGATGAAATAAAGTATCCTTTCTATGGTGAAGGACTCGATGGGGTTATAAGAGAATACCAAGGAAAATTATCAGGCATTGTAAATGGAATTGATTATGACGTATGGAATCCTAAAACTGATAAAAATATTTATGAAAATTATGATTTAAAATCATTAAATAAGAAGCTAGAAAATAAAACTAACTTACAAAAAGAATATGGTTTGCCTGTGAATCCCGATGTACCTATGATTGCTATTTGTTCAAGACTCACATCTATGAAGGGATTTGATCTTGTGAGATATATTTTAGATGAATTATTACAAGAAGATATTCAATTAGTAGTTCTTGGAACCGGTGATTATACTTATGAAGAAATGTTTAAATATTTTGAGTGGAAATATCCAGACAAGGTTGCAGCAAGAATTTATTATGATGGAAAAGAAAGTCATGAATTATATGCAGCAAGTGATTTATTTATGATGCCTTCAATTTCTGAACCTTGTGGAATTAGCCAATTAATAGCTATGAGGTATGGATCATTGCCAATAGTTAGAGAAGCCGGTGGATTAAAGGATACAGTAAAGCCTTACAATAAATATACTGGTGAAGGAACAGGTTTTTCATTTGAAAATATTAATGCCCATGAATTACTTTTTGCAAGCAAGAATGCTATAGATTTATATAAAAATAATAAAGAAGCCTTTAATAAATTAATAGAAAACGCAATGAATGAAAAGAACGATTGGGAAGAGTCTTCTAAAAAATATATAGATTTGTACGAAAGTATTAAGGCTTAGTGATGGAAAAAGTAAATAATTTTATTTTAAAAAGAATACAAAATTTTTTGTATTCTTTTTATGCTAAAGACGTTGAAGATGCAAGAATAAATGAAATTTATGATGGTCTTGTAAAGGCACTTTTACAAGATATAGGAAAAAATTGGTCAGATTCTAAGAAATATTATGAAGGTAAAGAGCTTTATATTTTATCTTTTGAATATAATCCAGGGAAATTTTTATCAAGTGCAATCAAATCTTTAAATTATGATAAAGAAGTTGATCAATGTTTATCTATTCTTGGTTTATCTATGGATGATCTAATAGCTTATGAAAGGGAAGCAAGCCTTGGAAATAGTGAAATAGGCTTTGGATCATGGTATCTTGCAAAAGAACTATCTAAAAATAAAATAAAGTCCATTTCATATGCACTAAGATATGAAAGTGGAGGAATGAAGCAAAAAATTATAGATGGAAGTCAATTTATTAATTCTAATGAGTGGTTATATAAGGGAAATAAGTGGGAACATAAGAAGGCTTTTTCTTATATAATAAAAATGGATAATAAGCAATTAAAGTCTGTTGCATATGATATGCCCATTTTTAATGAGGAAAATGATTATGTAAATACATTAAGACTATGGAAGGCTGAATCAATTAATAAAATTAATTATTTAAATAATACTAGTGGAGATTTAAAGAATTTTTATAATGATTATATTGATAATAACTCACTCACTCAATTTTTATATTTGGATAATTCAACATATGAGGGGAAATTATTTAGGTTAAAGCAAGAATATTTCTATAGTGTATCATCAGTTCAAGACATCCTAAGAAGGTATTTTAAAAAAGAAGATGATATTAGGAAAATAGATCAAAAAATCAAGATAATCATCTCTGATATTCACCCAAGCTTATCTATCCTTGAATTTATAAGGTGTTTAAATGTCGGTTATGGTTTAGAATTAGATGAATGTGTGAAGTTGAGCAAAAATATTTTTAATCATATAGGTTTTCTTCTTACTCCTGATTCAAGAGAATATTATGATATAGAAATGATTAAATTGATCGATGAATCTATGTATGATGAAATTATAAATTTAGATAAGTACTGTAAGGATAAATTCGATTTAAATATAATTGAAAATCAACAACTAAGATATGATAGAGTCAATTATTGTTTTGTTGGAAAATATTTTTATCTTTCAAAAACATTTGTAGAAAATTATAAAATTGATTATAAAAAGTTTTCGTATATTAATTTTGGTATAGATAGGGATATGTATGCTAGTTCTAATAATATAAACTTAAAAAATGTTCTAAATAATTATAGAATAGATATAAACAATGATGTTAGTTTGGAAAAGTTAAATGACTTGAAGAATAACTCTAACTTAATTGACGATTTAGAAGAGGCTAAATTTAAGAACAAACTTGACTTTATTGAATGTTTTGATCTTGATAAAAATAAGTCTCTAAATCCATACTCTATTTTTGATATGCAGCTTACTATGTTTCATGAAGCAAAAAGGCAACTTCTAAATGCCATAAATATTGCAAGTATTTATTATATATTAAAGGAAAATTCAAATATTAGCATAAGTCCAACAACTTATATATTTTCTGGTAAGGCCAATGATGGATATTATATGGCAAAGGAAATTATTAAATTTATTTTTGCCCTAAAACACATGATTGATAAGGATAGACTCATTAAAGAAAAGATAAAAATAATATTTATTGAAGATTTGAATGTTGAAAAGCTTAAGCTTATTTATCCAGCCTGTGATGTTTATAGTAACTTAACCTTACCAATATTTGATAATCAAAGTTTTGAAATGATGCATTCGATTTTTAATTTCTCAAATGCAATTTCAAGCAAGGGTGGAGTATTATCAAATTTCAATAAGGAAAATAAGATTTATACCTTCGGAAAAACTTATAATGAGTTGGTGAGAACTCAAAAGACATATAGTGCTAATGATTTTTATTATAAAAATGATATAATTAAAATTACGGTTGATAATTTGATAAACGAAGATTATAACAATTTGCCTTATAATTTCAAAAATATTTTCGATTATATAGTTTCATACAATGATTCATTTTTAATTTTTAAAGACAATAAAGATCTATTGGATATTAGGTTAAAGTTAGGAAAAGATTACCTAGATAAAAGGAAATGGATAAACAATGAGATTGCTAATATTTTGTGGGCAAAAGAATTTAATCTTGGCAAAAATTTAGAAATATTAAAATAGGAAACATGACATACAAGTACGAAGAAATTAAAGATATAAAAATGGGAGCAAATTACAATAAAAATTTTACAGAATTTAGAGTATTTGCTCCCAATAGAGAAAAAATAGAATTATTAATAAGCGATGACTATAGAAAAACTAGAAAAGAAAAATTTTCAATGGTTAAAAAGGAATATGATATTTTCTATTGTAAAATAGAAAGAGATTTGGATGGATATTTTTATTCTTACTTAGTAGAAGATATGTACGAAGTTACAGATCCTTACTCTACAGCTTCATCAATAAATAGTCTTATGTCTGCAGTTATTGATTTTAAAAAAACAAATCCTAAAGGGGTTAATAAAAGTTATAAGAAAAATTTAGAAAACGAGGCTGTTATTTATGAATTAAATGTCAAAGACTACACATCCAATAAAAACTCTGGAGTTAAAAATAGGGGTAAATATTTGGGGCTTTCAGAAATTGAGACTAACTTTTGTGGTCAATCTACTGGATTAAGTAATATAGTTGATTTGGGAATTACCCACATTCAATTGATGCCAATCTATGATTTTATTACGACATTTGAAGAAGATGAAAAATTTTTTGATGATGATAATTATAATTGGGGCTATGACCCAGAGCTATATTTTAATGTTGAAGGTTCTTATTCAACAAATCCATATAATCCATCCAGACGAATTTATGAATTAAAGAAAATGACTAAAACAATCCATGAAAATAATATAAATGTAATAATGGATGTAGTTTTTAACCATACCTATAAAACAAAAGATTCAAACCTTGAAATCCTTGCTCCAGGCTACTATCATAGGAGAAATAAGGATGGAAATTTTTCAAATGGTTCGGGGGTGGGAAATGAACTTGCAAGCGAAAGGCCATTTGTTAGAAAATTAATTATAGATTCATTAAAGCATTGGGTCTTAGAATACGATATTGATGGTTTTAGATTTGATCTTATGGCCTTAATTGATATAGATACAATAAAAATCGCCCTAAAAGAATTAAAAAAAATAAAACCATATATTATGATTTATGGAGAGCCTTGGATGGGCGGAGAATCTGCGCTTCCAATTGATAAACAAATTTTAATAGGAAGTCAAAAATCTAATGGATTTTCTGTATTTAATGATAGTTATAGAGATGCAATAAAGGGTGATAATAATGGTTACTCTAAGGGTTATATTCAAGGAAATTTCTTTTTGAAAAATCAAATTGAAACAGGAATAGCAGGAAGTATTTTTTATGATGAAAAAAGAAATGGATTTGCAGATGACGCTAGCGAGGTAATAAACTATTTTAATTGCCATGATAATTTAATATATTATGATAAACTAAAAATTTCCTTAAATCATGATGATGATATAAATTTAATTGCTAAATTAGGCTTTGCTATTTTATTTTTATCTTTTGGCAAGCCCTTTATTTATGAAGGTAATGAATTTAATAATACCAAATCAAATAACAGCAATTCCTACAATTCAAGCTTGAGTGTAAATGGAGTTAACTGGCAAGATAAAATTGATAACTTAGAAATGTTTGAATATGTTAAAGATTTAATAAAACTAAGAAAAAAATTAAAAATTTTCAACGTAATTAAATCATCAGAAATTAAAAAAAGCCTAACATTTATTGAAAATCTAGAAGATCATATTATTGCATATAAAATAAAAAATAGAGACATTTTGGTTTATATAGTAATAAATGCTCTAGATAAAGATATTTATATAGATGAAAATCTGAAAAATAAGATATTTGAAGGTGAAAAAGATCTTGTTAAAATTTTTAATCAAAAGGGTATTATTAATGAAAGATTAGATATATCTGAAGTTAATTATTTAGGTAAAAAATCTGCAAATGTATATATAAGAGGAGAAAAAAATGGATTATAAAAAAATTTATGAAGATTGGTTGAATAATGAGTTCTTTGATAATGACACAAGGAATGAATTAAAAAAAATAGAAGATGATGAAGCAGAAATAGAAGATAGGTTCTATCAAGAACTAGCATTCGGCACAGCAGGTCTTAGAGGTAAGATTGGCGCTGGAACAAATAGAATGAATCAATACACAGTTGCTAAAGCAACCCAAGGATTTGCAGATACAATTAATGAGATGGGTGAAGAGGCAAAAGAAAAGGGTGTTGTAATTTGTTATGATGTTAGACATAGATCAGATGAGTTTTCAAAAATTAGCTCTGAAGTTTTTGCAGCTAATGGAATAAAAGTTCATATTTTTAAAGATATTCAACCAACTCCTGTTTGTTCATATGCGATTAGAAAATTAAAAGCTATAGGCGGGGTTATGGTTACTGCAAGTCATAATCCAAGAGAATATAACGGTTATAAGGCTTATGGATCAGATGGAAGCCAAATACTTGAAGATACAGCTGTAAAAATTCAAAATTATATGAAAGAATATGATGATTATTCTAAAATAAAAAGAGTAGATTTTGATAAGGCAATGGGTGAAGGAATAATTTCTTATATAGATGATTCGCTTATTGAAGAATATGTTAAAGAAGTTTTGGCATGTACAATTAATGAAGATATTGATAAAGATGTTAAAATTGTATATACACCACTAAATGGTTGCGGAAATAAATTGGTAAGAAGAATTCTTGATGAAAGAGGATTTAAAAATATCTATATAGTCGAAGAACAAGAAAATCCAGATCCAGATTTTTCTACTGTTGGTTATCCAAATCCTGAAGATCCAAAAGCTTTTAAACTTTCAGAAGAACTAGGAAAGAAAGTTGATGCTGAACTTTTACTTGCAACAGATCCTGATTCAGACAGGTGTGCTGTAGAAGTAAAAGATGAAAATGGGAATTATATATTCTTAACAGGAAATCAAATTGGATCTCTTCTTTCAAACTATATTTTAACTGCCTTAAAAGAAAATAATTCTTTGCCAAAAGATGGTGCTATTGTTAAATCAATTGTATCAACAGATTTAGTAAAGCCTATTGCGAAAAGTTTTGGTGTTGATGTTTACGAAGTTTTGACTGGATTTAAAAATATTTATGAAGTTGCCAATGAGTTTGAAAAAGTTGGCAAAGGTGAATTTATCTTTGGATTTGAAGAAAGTATAGGATATAATTATAAAGCATTCGTAAGAGATAAGGATGCTGTAAATGCTGCTATGCTTATTAGTGAAATGACAGCTTATTATAAGAAAAAAGGTGAATCATTATTAGAAGTTTTAGAAAAAATTTATGAAGACTACGAATATTATTCAAATGAAGTTCAATCTATAGTACTTGAAGGTTTGGATGGGGCTCAAAAGATCAAAAGAATTATGGAGAGCATAAGAAAAAATCCAATTGATCAATTTATAGGATTAAAAGTTAAAAAAATTGTAGATTATCAATTCGATGATACTGGTCTTTCTAAATCTAATGTTTTGAAATACTATCTAGAAGATGATTCTTGGTTTGTTCTAAGACCATCAGGTACAGAGCCAAAAATAAAATTATACTTAAACCTTATAGGTGAAAGCGAAGAAAAAGCTGAAGATAAGAAAGAAAAATTAAAAGCAGAAGTTAATAAAATTATAGATAAGATTGATTAGAGCTAAAAAATATGCCTATGAACAAATTTTTTATATAGTTCATAGGCATAATATTTTTGGAATATTAAAACAAACTTATGTTTTTTATAAGTTTATTTTAAAGAAAGATAAATTTTTGATAAGATAGATAAAAGAAAGTAAGGAGGTCTTATGGATCAATTTTTTAACTTTATAGATAAAGTTTTTTCTATACAAGTTTTTGGTAATATGACATTATATCAATTGTTATCTACAATTTTTAAATATGTATTCGTAGTAATTGTCTTATACTTTATTTATTCTATTATAAGAATAATTTATTATGATGTAAGATATGCTGTTAAAAAAGAGCAAATCTCAGATACATATTTACAGTTTATTAATCAAAATCAAGAACATAAGTTTAAAGTTCAAGAATACTATTATATAGGTGAAAACAATACAATAGGAAGAGATGATAGAAATTCTATATGTATAAAGGATAAGTTTTTGTCAAGTTTTCATGCAAGGATTATTTTAGATAATGGAATATATTTTTTGGAAGATTTGAACTCTTCTAATGGTACTTACCTAAATGATGAAAGAATAAATGAGGCTATCGAGCTTAAAAATAAAGATATAATAAAATTTGGGGAATTAAAATTTTTATTTATAAATGGTGATGAAGATGCTTAAAAAAGAAAATAAAAATATTCTTAACCAAAAAAAATATAAGGCTAAAGCTCTATTTCTTTTGTTTGTTTTTGAATTTCTATCTTTAAGTTTATCTATGATTTATAATGCAGATAAGCTAAAAGGTGGTGATTTTTATGCATATGTAGCAATACTTGCTATTACAATTATCTCTACTGTCTTAGCTAACAAACTAACAAGAAGCGATAGTATATTATTGTTGATAGTTAATATGTTGTTTTCAATTGGAGTTGTAATGATTTATAGACTAGATCCAGCTTTAGGAAAAAAACAGCTGCTATTTTATTTTATAGGAGTTATAGTATTTTTTACTACTTATTATATCTTACCTAAAAATAAAAATTGGGATGATCATATAGTTTTTTACTTTGTGGTATCTATTGTTTTGTTTGTAGCTACACTAATTTTCGGATTTGCATCTGGTGGAGCAAAAAACTGGATTACTCTTGGACCTATTAGCATACAACCATCTGAATTTATTAAAATTCCATTTATATTTTTTATAGCCAGTTTTTACACAAATTACAACAAGTATAAGAAAAAAGCTTTTGGAAAATATTACCTATCAATTGGAATTTATATTTTTATTTTGATGTTTTTTATTCAAAAGGAATTGGGAACAGCATTAATATTTTTTGGAACTATGATACTTACACAATTTGTATATGAGAGAGATAGAAAATTAATATTTGTTAATCTTATTCTAGTTATATTAGGTGCAATTTTAGCTTACTTTTTATTTTCTCACATAAGAGTAAGGGTTGAAACTTGGATAGATCCGTGGTCTGTAATAGATGATAAAGGATATCAGATCACACAATCATTATTTGCCTTGGCAAGTGGAGGTTTATTTGGAACTGGAATTGGTTTAGGAAGACCTGATTATATACCAGTTGCTGAAAGTGATTTTATCTTTCCAGCAATTTGTGAAGAATATGGAATATTTATGGGAATTGCAGTTGTCTTATTATTTTTAATTTTAGTTTATAGGGCAATTAAAGTATCTTTACAACAAGAAAATAAATTTTATTCAATATTAGCTTTTTGTATAGGAGTTTTATTTGCACTTCAAACTCTAATAATTTTAGGTGGGGTTTTAAAACTAATTCCACTTACTGGAGTTACACTCCCATTTATATCAGCTGGTGGTTCTTCAATGGTTTCAGGATTTATTTTACTAGCAATACTCCAATTTTGCGGTCAAAATTTAGAAAATGGTGATGAAAATGAAAAAGAAAAAAGATAAACAAAAACCATTTATTCAAAAAATTCTTGAAATGGAAAAAAAACAAAGACTAAAGGACGAAGAAAATGTCCATATTTTAGAAAAATCTACAATGAATAAGAGATTAATATATGTGATGATTTTATTTATATTAATGTTTTTATTTATAGTTTTGTATCTTGTATACTTTCAACTATTTAAGGCAGAAAGCCTTTCTGAAAATTCTCATAACAAAAGATTATGGGTGAATGAAAATGTTATAAAAAGAGGAAATATTTACGATAGAAACGGAAATGTCTTAGTTTATAATGAAAAAGATGAAAATGGAAACAGTTTTAGGGTTTATAGTGAGGGAAAAGTAAACTCAGCTTTTACAGGATATAATTCAGTAAAATATGGAAAAAGTGGTTTGGAAAAAACTTATAATAAAGAACTTTTAAATATTTCTGATCAACCCACATCTAAAATAAGAGATATGGTAGAAAAAACTGGTGTAGGTAATAACTTAAACCTAACAATTGATCAAACAATTCAAGAAATTGCCTATAACAGTTTAGGAAATCATATTGGATCAATTGTTGTTATGGATCCTAGAAATGGTGAAGTTTTAGCAATGGTATCAAAACCATCATATAATCCGAATACTTTGGACGAGGACTGGGATCTTTTAATTCAAGACACAGATGCACCTTTATTAAACAGATCAAGCCAAGGTATTTATAGGCCTGCATCAACTATGAAAATAGTAAGTGCAGATACAATATTAAGAAGTGGAATAAATACTAATTTTAATGATACTGGTAGTGTAACAATACAAAATTATAAAATTACGAATTATGGGGACTATTCTTACGGACAGGTTAATCTTAGGTCTGCCTTAATGAATTCTCTTAATACTTACTTTGCTTCAAAAATAAATCAAATTGGCAAAGATAAATTTAAAAAAGTTACAGAAGATTATATGTTTAATAAAAATTATAAATTTGACTTAGAAAAAGTAAGTCCAAAAATACCGTTTGATGACTTAAACCAAGTAGATACAGCAATGACAGCTTTTGGATATGGAAAGACAAAAGTTACACCTTTACACATGGCTATGATTGCATCTACGATTGCAAATGATGGAAAAATGATGCAACCAAGGTTGGTAAGAAATGTTGTTAATAAAGATGGAAAAGTTATTAAAGAAAGTAAAAGCGAAGTTATATCTGATGTAACCAGTACAGAGATAGCAAATACAATTAGAGACTATATGGTTGATGTTGTAAATTATGGTACAGCAAAGGCAGCTTATTTACAATCAGTTCAAATTGCAGGAAAATCTGGAACCGTAGATAAAAAAGGTGGAGGAGTAGATGTATGGTTTGTAGGATTTGCGCCAGCCTATGATCCTAAGCTCGCATTTGCAATAGTTGTTGAAGATACAGATGAACTAGCTGGAGAAGTAGCAGTTCCAATTGGTGGACAAATGATAAATAACATTGTAAACAATGTAAATCTATATTAAAAAAAATAAGGTTAGTATCTTTTATTAGGATACTAACCTTTTATATTTATAAGAGCTTATTTTTGATATTTGTCCAATAGTGATTTTTATTTAAAATAAGTTTTTTTAATTCTTTATTTGAAATTTTTGTAGTTATTTTAAAATTATTTGATTTGAATTCTTTTCCATCGAATAAAAAAACAGTATGATAATTATCTCTTTTGCTGACGTTGATTTCTATTTCTGCATTTTTCGGTAAAATTATTGGAGATTTTAATGACCTATTTAAACTAGAAAAAACTGGAGCTATTGGTGTAAGTTGAAATCCTTCCAAGGATTGATGTAAAATAGCACCATTTGACGATAAGTTGTAGGCGGTTGAACCATGAGGAGTAGATATAATTAGGCCATCACCTGAGAAATTTTCAATAAAATTGCCATCAATAAAAAGTCTAAGTCTTACAATTTGGTTTCTATTACTTTTTACTACAACTTCATTAACAGCATTAATTTGATTTCTTCCTATTTTCGATTCAAGCATAGGTAATTTTTCTATATAATATTTTTTTTCAGAAAAATTTTTAACAAAATCTTCAATATTGTCTGGACTAACCTCTTGGTAAAAGCCTAAATGGCCTGTGTTGATACCAATAAATGGAATGGTTGAAAATTTAGAATTCTTGACAGCATTTAGGAAAGTTCCATCACCACCAATAACAAGGTTTAAACAGGCGTTTGGATTATAATTGGAAGATACTTCATATCCAAAATCATTTAAAATAGACTTAGTTTTATTGTATATATTTTTGCTATATCTAGATTTATTTTTAAATATATTGATTATTTTAGTCATTGTTACTTACCTTTCTTAAGATATAATTAATTATAACATAAAAATATAAAAGATTTGAGGTGAAATATGGATAAATTAGAATTTGAAATTAAAGAAAAAATAAATTTAAAAGAGTTACTAAAAAGTAAAAAAATATCCAATAGGGCTTATAAGAAAATTATAAATCACTTAGTCTATGTTAATGATGAGAAGATTAGTAAAAATATTGAATTAAAAGCAGGGGATAAAGTTAAAATTTTAATAGAGGATGAAAATTTAAATTATGAACCTATTAATAAAAAAATAAAAATTTTATATGAAGATAAAGATATTGTGGCTGTTGATAAGCCTCCAAATCTTACGGTTAATTCTAAAAATCAAGAAAGCTTATCAAATTACCTTGCTTATTATTTTAAAGAAAATAAGATAAAATCCCAAATAAGATTAATAAATAGACTTGATATGAACACTTCTGGAATAATGCTGGTAGCAAAAAATCACTTTTCTCATGCTTATTATCAAAATCAAATAGAAAATAATGAACTTGATAAAGAATATCTAGCCTTAGTTGAAGGTAATTTAATAATTGATGACATTTGTGAAATAGATATTGATTATGACAAAGAAAATAAAAAAATGAAAGTTGTTTCCGATAAGAATCATGTAAAGACATATTTTAAGACATTAAAAAATTATGGTAAATTTTCTTTAATATATTGTAAAATCTATACAGGAAAAACTCATCAAATAAGATTAAGTTTGGCTTATTTAAACCACCCAATTCTTGGGGATAATTTATACGGATCAAAGTATGATATAGAAAGATTTTTATTACATGCATATAAGATTAAATTTAAGAGCTTTAGAGATCAAAAAAAAATAACGATATTATCAAAACCTGATTTTGATAAGTATTTAAATTCCAAGCTTTTTTAGAAAATATGAATGATTTGCAATTATGCTTTTCATGATATATAATAAAGATATTCCAAGGAGCAAGGTCCAAATTTAAACCTACAACATTTATAAGGGATTGCGGAGTTTTGACTTTGATGGCAAGCCTCCTGTGAGTGGAAGTCAGAAATTTCAAACAGCAAACCCACCTTCACGAACGCGAAGGTATTAAATATAAGGGCCACCTTGGATTTTTTTTATTAATGTTACTTTACTTATTAATATGGGTATAAATAAGTAAGAAAGTATTTGACAAAATATTTAATATAAGGAGAGATAAAATGAGTATAGCTGATTATATCGAAAGCAAAGCACAAAGAAAACAAAGAGAAATTAAATATGAAATTTGGAAAGTTAAAAATCATGATAGCAGAATGAGAGCTCAAGGCGCTCTAGTTGGAGCTTTAGCAGGAGTAGCTGCTGGATTATTTTTAGCACCAAAATCAGGAAAAGATTTAAGAAAAGATATTAAAGATTCTGTAGATAATACTGTAAACCAAGTTAAAGATTCTACAAATGATTTAATTGAAAATGCAAAAGATTCATATGTAGATTTTAAAGATAGAGCTTATACAGAATTAGAACCTATAGAAGAAGGATTCGAAGAAGGAAAAAAAGTTCTTAAAGACACTGTAGAAAAGACAAAGGCAAATGCCAAGGAAAATGCAAAAGACGTTAAAGAAGAAGCAAAAAAATTAAAAGAAGATGCAAAAGACGTTAAAGATGCAGCCAAAGATGGTGCTAAAGAAGCTAAAAAAGATATAAAAGAAGGTAAAGAAGAAGTCAAAGACGTAGCTGATGATACTAAAAAGAAAGCTGGAGAAGTTAAAAGAGCTGAAGATAAAAAAAATAAGTAAGGGGTAGATAATGGTTACAATAAATTTAAGATTAATAGCTGATGTAATCTTATTATTAGTAGGTATTATTGCTATTATATTTCTTGCTTTATTTTTGAAAAAAGCTTCCGGACTAGTAGACTCTATACAAAAAATTGTTGATAAAAACGAGAAAAATTTAGATGGAGTAATTGATAAATTACCAGCACTTGTAGATCAAGCAAATATTTTAGTTGATAATGTAAATGGATTAGTTTCTGATCCAAATCTTAAAATGGCTATATCTAATGCAAACTTAGCTATTTCTAATGTAAGTGATATTACTGTAGATGTAAAAGACACAGTTAATTATTTTGGAGAAAGTGTAGTTGATACAACTGATACATTTGGAGAAGGAATTGCTTCAATAAATGATTATGCTTCATTAATAATGGATGTATTTGACATTGTAAAAAGTGTAATATCTGGAAGATAGGCCATCATAGATGGCCTTTATTATTTTTTATAAAGAAAGGAGCATACATGGCACAACCAACGATTAAAGACGTTGCGAAACTTGCAGGAGTTTCAATCTCAACTGTATCAAGAGTAATGAATGACTCAAAACCTGTAAGTCCTGAAGCAAGAAAAAAAGTTTTAGATGCTATAAATAAATTAGATTTTAAGCCAAATGAGCTTGCTAGAAGCTTGGTTATGAAAAAATCTAACCTAATAGGAGTTATAGTTGAGGACATTGGAATAGAATATATGGCGCAATTAATTAGGGGAGTAGAAGAAATCGGTCACCTCTATAAATACGATATAATTCTATCAAGTACTTATGGGGACGATAATGCCCTAGAAAATGCTATTGACTTCTTATCAACAAAACAAGTTGAAGGAATTGTAGTAATAAGCGAGGATATTTCTCCTGAAATTTTGGTGAAGTTAAGAGATAATAAAATACCATTTTTATTATTAGATAAATTACATGAATTCAAAAAAATAAATACTGTAAAAATAGATTATGAAAAAGAACAATATAAACTTGTAAAATATTTATTTGATCAAGGACATGAAAATATCGCTTACGTTACACTCAAAAATCACAATCATTTAACAGACACAAAAATTTCAGGCTATGAGAAATTTATTAAAGAAAATAATTTAAAATCTATTATTATAGAAGCTGATGGAAAAAATAGTGATGATGGGTATAATATAGGAGAAGAGGTTATATCTCAAGCTAAAAGCGAAAATATAAGTGCTATAAGCTTTTATAATGATCAAACAGCAGTAGGATTTATATCTTATTGTCTTGATAATGGTATAAAAATACCAGAAGATTATTCAGTAGTAGGATTCGGAAATTATGAAATATCTAGAGTATATAGACCGAAATTAACTACTGTTTCTATCCCTAACTATGATATAGGAGCCATAGGAATAAGGGCACTAATCAAAAGAATTAGAGGAGAAGAAGACATCCTTGAAAACAATTGGATATTAGATGCCCAATTAATAGAAAGAGATAGTACAAAAAGCATTAGTTGAATGTAACTTATTTAAATGTTAAAATAATAATATAATAATTTAGGAGGCAATTATGGCAGAAAGAAAAATTGTTGTTACTAACGAAACAGGTCTACACGCAAGACCAGCTGCATCATTAGTTCAATTTGTAAAAAATTATCCTGGTGATGTTAAATTAGTTAAAGATGGCAAAGAAGCTAACGCTAAAAGTATATTTAACGTAATGAGTCTTGGAATTTCAAAGGGTACAGAAATTGGTATCATAGTTGAAGGTGAAGACGAAGAAGCTTTCGCAGATAAACTAGCTGATTTTATTGATAACTTATCAGAATAATTAATTAAGGGGTACTTATTTGTACCCCTATATTTTTATAATTAGAAAGGAATTTTAAAAATGTCAGAAAAATTAAAAGGTATTATAGCATCTAATGGAGTTGCTATAGGTAAGCTTTTTTTATTTAATAAAGAAGAGTTAGTTATTGATAAGTTAAGTATCCAAGATGGAGAAAAAGAAGATAATATTAAAAAGGTTGATCAAGCCATTGATGCTTACTTTAAAGATTTAGACTTTAAAGAAAATAACGAAGATAACGAAGAAGTTTTAAATATAGTTAGAGCTCACAAAGAACTGTTACAAGATCCATACTTCTCAGATACTATAAAAGAGAAAATTCAAAATGAAAATAAAAATGCTGAGCTTGCTACAAGTGAGACAGTAGAACAAATGGTAATGGTTATGTCTGCTCTTGATGATGAATATTTAAAAGAAAGAGCTGATGATTACAAAGACATTGGTTTTCAAGTTTTGTGTAAAATAAAAAATATAGTTCCGAAAGATTTATCAAAACTAGATGAGGAATATATTGTTATTTCTAAAGAGCTAACACCATCTGATACATCTAATATGGATAAGGAAAAAGTTTTAGCATTTGCTACAGATCTTGGTGGAAAAACATCTCATGTTTCTATAATTGCTCAAAACTTAGATATTCCTGCACTAGTAGGTATGCAAGATATTTCTACAAGAATTAAAGGCGATGAGCTAGCAATTATTGATGGAAATCAAGGTCTACTAATTATAAATCCTTCTGATCAAGAAGTTAATGAATATAAAGAAAAGATTGAAAAAGAAAAAGAAGAAAGACAAAGACTTGAAAAAGTAAAAAATCTTGAAGCTAAAACTCTAGATGGAAAAGTATGTGAAGTTTCTGCAAATATCGGAAATCTAGCTGACCTTGAAGTTGCAATTGAACATGGATGTGACGGGGTTGGACTATTTAGGACAGAATTTTTGTATATGGAAAATGATCATTTCCCAACAGAGGAAGAACAATACCAAGTATACAAAAAAGCCACTCAAATGCTTGGAGAAAAACCATTAGTTGTTAGAACTTTAGATATTGGTGGGGACAAAGGCCTAGATTATTATGATTTCCCTGAAGAAGAAAATCCATTTTTAGGTTATAGGGCAATTAGATTTTGCTTAGATCATCAAGATATTTTTAAAGCCCAATTAAGAGCCCTACTTAGAGCGTCAGCCTTTGGTAATTTAAAAATAATGCTTCCTTTTGTTATTTCAACTGACGAAATTAAACAAACTAGAGCCTTACTTGAAGATTTGAAAAAGGATCTTGATAAAGAAGGAATAGCTTATAATAAAGATATAGACCTCGGAATAATGGTTGAAACATCTGCATCAATAATTATGGCGGATAAGTTAATAAAATATTCTGATTTCTTCTCAATTGGTACAAACGACTTGACCCAATATACCCTTGCTTGTGACAGAGGAAATGAAAATATTTCTGATATATATAATAACTTTAATCCAGCAGTAATCAGATCAATTAAACATGTTATCGATGAAAGTCATAAGGCAGGTAAATGGACTGGAATGTGCGGCCAATTTGCATCAGATACTAAGGCTACAAAATTGCTATTAGGTCTTGGTCTAGATGAGTTCTCAGGATCTGCATCTAAATTGCCAAAGGTAAAAGATATTATTAGAAATTCTAACTTTAAAGAAGAGGAAAAATTTGCTTTAAATATTCTAGACTTAGAAGATGTTAAAGATATAGAAGAATCTGTTGAAAAACATAATTAATGGATAAAAATATGAATGATAAGTCTCTTAAAATTATAAAAAGAACTAAATTTTTTATAGATAAAATTGATAGGATTAAAGTGATTGAAGATATATCTTCAAATAAAATCAGGGTAAAAGTTGATGATATTTCCTATGTTTTAGGACTTTATAATATTAATGATTATGACAATTTAAAAAACGAGGAAAAAATAAACAATTATTTAAAAGAGATTGATTTGTTAGATACTTTAGATTTATTTGAAATTGGGATAATGCCAGATATTAATAAGTCTTATAAAGTTTTTGAATATAGAAATGAAATTTCTTTAGGAGAATATTTAGATAGGATAAGCAAGGAAGAAGCTTACAAAATAGGTTCTAAGTTTGGGAGAATACTTAAAAATATTCATATAAAAAAAATTGATAAGAATAATAATTTAGATTGGTATAAGAATGTAGAAACAAAAGTTAATTTTTTATTATACAGACATGGTTTAAATAAAGTTCATGATAATAACGATTATATCTTAGTAGATTATTTAATGAATAACAAATATATCTGTAAAAATACAACTTGTAATCCTTTATATCAAAATATAAGTTATAAAAATATCAGAATTTTTGATAAGGATCAAATAGATATTAGAGGTTTAAAAGAAATAAAGGTTGGCGATGGAGTTAGTGACTTTGTTAATATTAATAAAATAGCAATAAAACACCCCGATTTTGCAATTGGTGTGATAAAATCATATCATGGTAATGATGTGATTTCTAGAAAATTTTATAGACTTTTAAGCTTTTACCAAGCATATTTTATTTTACAATCCTTAGTTGATATTAGAGATAATAAAAAATCATATTTGAGTGAATTTGAAATAGAAAAAATCTTGAATATGTATGATAACTTTTCAGAAATAATACCTTCATGGATAAGGTAATATAAAAGGCTAGGAATATTTCTTTCTTAGCCTTTTATATTTGAATATCTTAAATTTTGTTAATAATAGAGTAGTCTACTGTGAAAAATTTAAATAAATGTGAATAGAGGAAATAATATGGGTGATAAAATAATTAAGACTATTAATATTTCAGTAAATTCAATATTAATAGCTTTTGGAATGTATTTTTTTCTAGTCCAACATAAAATTGCCTCAGGTGGGGTGACAGGTATTTCGCTAATATTTGCTAATTGGTTTAGCTTTTTTACTGTTGGACAATGGTCCTTGTTTATAAATGTAATTTTATTTGTATTGGCATTTCTTTTGATGGGTAAAGAATTTGGATACAAATCAGTCTTATCAGCCTTGCTAATATCATTGAGCTTGATGTTTTTTGAAAAATTTTTTCCAGATACAGTTTTTACTAATGATATTGTAATAAATATTTTATTTGGGGCGGGAATTGTTTCGTTTGCATTAAGTAGAATTTTCTTTAATAATGCATCATCAGGTGGTACTGATATAGTTGCTGCTATTTTAAATAAATATTTTAATATAGCTTTAGCTAAGTGCTTGTTTTTTATAGATTCTATGGTTGTATTAATGGCTGTAAAAGAGTTTGGAATAGAAATGGCGTTGTATGCAGTATTAACAGTTATTATACAATCATTTGGTTTTAACTATTTTATCCAAGGTTTGGGAAGAAAAATTGCAATAACTATTATAAGCGATTACAGTGATGAAATAAATTCCATGATTTTAAACAAGTACGAAAGAGGAGTAAGCTTATATAAGTCAGAAGGTGGATATTCCCATAAAGAAAGAGATATTTTATTAACAGTAGTGCCCTTTAGGAAATATATACCTATTAGAGACGATATTTTAAAGATAGATAAAAATGCCTTTGTATTTACTCACACAATATCAGAAGTTTTAGGTGAAGGATTTACATATGATGTATTTAAATAGTTAGGAGTGATTTTATTAATAAACTAATAATAAAGAGATTTAACAAAAACAAAGCATATATACAAACAAAATTTGGAGATGCTTTAATAGATAAGAAAGAGATTGATGGATATAAACAAGGTGATAAGATAGAAGCCTATATTTATTATGATAAAAATAATATACTAAGAGCTAGTAGAAATTTAAATTTAGAAGCTAATAAAGTCTATAGTATGCCTTGCATTGAAATCAAAAAAAATGGAGCATATTTTTTATACCAAGATAATATAAAATTACTAATGCCATCAAGCGAAAAAACTTATAAAATTATAAAGGATATGACTTACCCTGTTGGACTTTATTTTGACAATCAAAATATGCCAATACTTACTAGCAAAATAAGAGATCTTTTATCAAATGAACATAATTTTAAAGAAAATGATATTGTGGAAGGTAGGATATATTCTATAAATAAGCATATAGGAGCCTTTGTAGCAATCAATAATCAATTTGATTCTTTAATTAGGATTAATGAATTAAAAGGTGTGCATATTGAAGGTGAACTTATGGAACTAAGAGTTAAAGAAGTAAAAGATGATGGGAAAATAGAACTATCGAATAGAAAAAGGTCATACTTAGAAATTGATGATGATAGTAAAAAAATCCTATATTATCTAGAAGAAAATGATGGAATAATTAATTTAGGAGATAAGTCATCACCAGATAAGATTTATAAGGTATTTGGTTTTTCAAAGGCAGCATACAAAAGAGCTATTGGAAGACTGTATAAAGAAAAATATATTAGGATATATCCTAAAAAAATAGAATTATTGGAGAGGTAAAATGACAGAAAAACAAAATGAAATTTTAGCTGAAGTAAATGGTAAAAAAATCAGCCAGAAAGATGTAGTTAGCTTTATTACTCAAATGCAAGGCGGACAACAATTTTTAAATCCACAAGGCATACATCAAATTGCTGATGAGCTTGTTAATCAAGAATTAATGTATATAGATGCAATTGAAAATAAACTTGATCAAGACAAAGAATTCACAGATCAGGTGAAATTAACAAAAGAAAATATGTTAAAAAATTATGCTATGCATTTATTATTTAAAGATATTAAAGTAAGTGATGATGAATTAAAAGAATATTATGATAACAATAAAGAAGTAATAAAACAACCAAAAACTTATAAGGCTAGTCATATCTTAGTTGATAGTGAAGATGAGGCTAATAAAATATTAGAAGAAATAAAAGCTGGTTTAGAATTTGAAAAAGCTGCTGATAAATATTCAACTGACAAGGCTAGCAAGGGTGGAGATTTGGGTGAATTTCCTCAAGGTGCTATGGTAAAAGAATTTGAAGAAGCTTTAGATAAATTAGATGAAGGAGAAATTTCAAAGCCTGTAAAATCTCAATTTGGCTACCATATAATTAAACTAGATCACACTCATGATGCTCATTTACCAGAGTTTGACGAAATAAAAGATAGAATTCATGACACTTTATTAATGATAAAGAGACAAGAAAAATATTTGGAAAAAACTAATAAAATAAAAGAAAAGGTAGATGTAAAAAAATACTACTAAAGGAATTTTGTATGGAAAATTCGAACTATCCCAATAAATTAAAATCTATTGCAAAAGATTTAAGTGAATACATTAAGGTTATAGATGATAAAAAATCTCTTATAAAATTTGTTTTGTCAAAGGCAAAAGAAAAAAAATTAAATATTATATTAATAAATGATTGTTATTATATAAAAAATCAAGAAGCTAAAGCTGTCTTACACTTAAATATAAGTGACAAAATAAATGGGTCATCTTTTATAAATATAAAAGATGGAGAAGATTTTTCTATAGAAACAAACTTAAATATAACAGAGATAAGTGGGATTTTAAATGTTATATTATTGCTTGAAGAAAAAATAAGCAATTTTGATATATTATTAACCAATAATTTTATAAATGATTATAATAGAGATTTTAGTATACTCAGATCAGTTATAAGGTCTAAAAATATTATTAATTTGAACCTAAATGAGTCAAATTGCATAGCCGAAAGTTTCGCCTCATATACACTTAGCACTGTTGAAATACCCATAGAGAGGACAGAGATTTCCGAAAATAAGTTTTTAGAGGAAAATTATATTTATAGGATAAGTCTAAATGATGTAGTAGGAAATAACTATACTGCTGATATAAATAATGTTTTTAAAAACTCAACTAAGATGTTGATGACTTTTTTGAGAAAAATCAAATCAAAAGTAGACTTAGATGTTATAGAAATAAAAGGTGGGGCAAAATTTGACAGCATTCCATATATAAGCTATGTAGACATAGCGTGTAAAAAAGAATTCGAAAATGACTTGTTAGATGTTTTTAATTTATTTGTTAGTGAGTATTTATCAACAAATTTAAGGATTGAACCAAATTTAAAATTTGAAATAGAAAAAATAAATAGTCTAAAATTTTATCCAATGACTCAAGAATCTTATGAACATATTTCGTCATTTGTGGAATTAGCTTTAAATGGAACATATTCAGTTGATAGTAATACTAAAACAGCAATATCTTCCTCAACTCTTGCTAGGTCCAGTACATCTAGTAACAAGTTAAATATTGTTATGATTTTTAGATCTTTATCTGAAGAAAGCTTAAATCAGATGATAGAAAAAACTAAATTAGCATCAAATATTAACGGAGGCAAATTTATAAATAGACTTGAAATTCCATCTTGGCAAAATAGCAATGATGAATTATCAAAAATATTTAAATCTACCTACGATTATTTATTTAAAAGCAATTTAGAGATAATAAAAACACAATATTCTTTAGATTGTAATTTAATTTTCTATAAATTTGATGTTAATATGATATCAATTGGGGTAAAATATAAACAAGTAGATATAAAAAAATCTGCTTGTGATTTTAAAGATATTTTAAAAACATTTTCTTTAATAAAGGAAGTTTTATTTAGGCTAAATAAAAGTTTGGAGTAATTATGTCAAAAAAATTTGAAATTCATGGTCATGATATTGAGTTTGAAAAAAACGAAGGAAAAGCAATAATTGAATTGCAGCTTGGTGAAAATCCTAGTGAATGTTATCTAATAGATATATTTTCGGTTGATGGCATAGATTATATAGCATTAGTTGATTCTGAAAATAGTGAGTTAATAATACTCTTATATGAATTAGATGATGAAGAGACAGGAGAAATTAGGTTGAATTCATTAGAAGATGAAGAACAATTAGACCAAATATATCATCTATTTTCACATTATTGGGACTATGACACTATAGATAAAATCGTAAATGAATACGAATATGATTTAGAAAATAGGGATATTGATGAATAAGGATTTACCCTATTTTCCTGTATCAGAATATTATAAAACTAAATATGGACAAAAAGTATATAAATTACCTGTAAAATTATCCTTGACTTGTCCAAATAGAGATGGAGAAAGAAGTAATCTAGGATGTATTTTTTGCTCAGAAAGTGGTGGAAGTTTTGAAAATCTTCCATCATCCATGACAGTGGACAAGCAATTAGAAACTAATAAAAATTATATAGGTAATAGATATAAAGCAAAAAAGTTTATAGCTTATTTTCAAAACTTTTCAAACACCTATATGGAATATGATAAATTTGTAGAAGTTATAGAAGCTTGCGATAAAGAATATATATCAGCTATTTCAATATCAACTAGAAGTGATTGTATAACTTACAGAAAATTGGAATTTTTGAAAGAATTTTCTAAAAAAACTGGCAAGGATATAATTATTGAACTGGGGTTACAGACAGCTAATTATAAAACATTAAAAATTCTAAATAGATGTGAAGACTTGGCTGATTTTATTAGAGCTTGTAATATGATTAATGAGTATGGATTTAGAATATGTACCCATGTAATCCTATCTCTACCTTGGGATGATGATCAAGATATTGTTGAAACTGCAAGAATTATTAATGCTCTTAAAGTAAAAGAAGTAAAGATTCATTCTTTATATATAATTAAAAACACAAAGCTTGAAAAAATGTATAAAAATAATGAATTTGTTATGCCTTCGAAAGAAGATTATCAAAAAAATGTTATTTTATTTCTAAGACATATTAACAAGGACATAGCAATTCAAAGATTAGTTGGTAGAGCTCCAAAAGAAGATACAGTTTTTTGCAACTGGGATACATCTTGGTGGTTGATTAGAGATGAAATAATAAAGTATATGAACGAGAATAATATTCTCCAAGGTGATCTTAGTATCCAAAGAGAATATAAAAAATTAAAGGGAGAGATGAAATGATTTATTTAGTATTAGGACCTTCAGGAAGTGGAAAAACAAAATGGTTAATTGACCAAGCTAATGATGAAAAAGGAAAGGGAAATGCAAATATCGTATTTGTAGATAGTGATAATGAGCAAATTTATTCACTAGACCACTCTGTAAGATTGATAGATGCATCAGATTTCTTTATCGATTCAGTTGAGTCATTTAGAGGATTCATAGCTGGAATATTAGCAAGAGATTATGATATTGGAAAAATATATATCGATGGTATTTATGATATAGTTGATATAAATAGTGAAAATATTGAGAAACTTTCAGATAGCTTAACTAAACTTTCTAATGAATGTAAAGTCGATATCTATCTTGGCCTAGACTGTAAGGCAAGCGATATACCTGAATCACTTGATGCAGAAATTCACGAAACAAAATTATTAGATTAAAATAAAGCCGTCTCACAGAGACGGTTTTTTGATATTATGTTAGATGATATAAAAAAATTAGAAACTTTCAATAAATGGAGAAAGGAAAGTATTGATTTATTAACTGAGAAAAAAATCTGTAAAAATGAATTTTTAGAAATAAATTATGAGTATTTGGTTAAACTTGATTTAAAACCATTTTCAAATATTTCTACAGTCCTAGAAGCTGTTTATAATTACCAATATTATAATATTATGGCAAAAAGATCTAACCAAATAGCCTTGAATTTAATATCTAAAAAGAAAAAAAAGTATCAACAAGAAATAAATAATAGAGAAAATTATTATTACTTAAAAGATATAGCCACAGAAAAATTATTAGAATTAATAGATTATAAAGATATAGAAGCTTATTATATAAAATTGAAATCAAAAAGATTGACAGGTGAAATTTTTGAAATATATATTAAAGATTATGATAAATTAATTCTACATTCTAAAAATAAAAATCTATTAAAAAAACTTCAGGATAAAAAATGTTTTTTAGAAGAGGCAAAAGTTTCTATGATAGATTCTTATGTTAATAAGTCATATTAAATATGATAGAAGTTAAAATAAATGAAAATGATTCAAATCAAAGATTTGATAGATTTTTGAGGAAATATTTTAAAAATGCTCCATTATCAATTATTCAAAAAAATATAAGAAAGAAAAATTTCAAAATTAATGATAAAAGAGCAAAAAAAGATGATTTAGTAAAAAAAGATGACATTGTAAAAATGTATATAAAAGATGAGGATTATCATAAGTGGGTTAGAAAGGATGACTTTAAAGCAAGTGATTTTAATCTTGATATAATTTATGAAGATGAAAATATTATAATTATTGATAAAAAATCCGGAGTTTTATCTCATGCTGCAAGTTCAAGTGATTATGGTAAAAATTTGGTTGATCAAATGACTTCATACTTATATAAAACAAATAAAGTAAATAGTAGAGATTTGACATTTAGACCTAGCATTGTAAATAGGCTTGATAGAAACACAGCAGGTCTTATAATTGGTGCAAAAAATGCTAAGGCCTTAAGAGCTTTAAATGAGGCTATACGACAAGGAAAAATATACAAATATTATTTGACCTTAGTAGAAGGTGAAATAAAAAAAGACTTTATTGTTGATACAAATATAAGTAAATATGAAAATAAAAATATGGTAAAAGGAAATAAAGGTGGAAAAAGGATAATTACAAAGTTTTATCCTCTTGAAAGCAAGAATAATTTTACCCTACTTGAATGTGAACTAATAACTGGAAAGACTCATCAAATTAGATATTCTTTACACAAAAACTCTACGCCTATTATTGGTGATAGAAAATATAGCAAATCAAAAATAAATTATAAGAAGATAAATTTAAATAGTCAAGCCTTACTTGCTTATAAATTGGTATTTGGAAAAATAAAAGACTTAAATTATTTAGAAAATAAAGGTTTTATTTCAAAACAAGTTAAAGAAATTGAAAGGCTAAAAGAGGAAGTATTTAATGAAGGTTTTAATTAATAAGGAAATTATTAATACAGATAAAAAAATATTATGTGAATTGGTTAAGCAATTATACCCAAATGACTACAAAAAATACGTACTTTCAAATGTAAATGGAAAAATAGAAGACTTAAATTATGAACTTTCAGCAAATGATGAAATTTATCTTATAGATAAATCTAGTCATATATCAAATCTAACTTACGAATCTAGCATAGCCCTAGTTTGTATATTGGCAATCAAAAAAATTTATAATAATATTAAAGTTAATGTTGAATATTCCGTAAATAATTGCTTATATTTATCTATTGATAATTTCAAAATTTTACATAAAGATTTATCAAAAATTAAAATAGAAATGAATAATATTATAAAAAGTGATATTTCATTTCTAAGAAAATTTTATACAAAAGATGAAGCTTTAAAAATTTTTAAAAAGAGCAATCAACTAGATAAGTATAATTTATTAAATAGTGTAGATATAGATGAGTTTAGTGTTTATGAAATTTTTGGTCAATATTTTTCTTTTACAAATTTTTTATGTCCAAAATCTTCATGGATAGAAGACTTTGAGTTAATTTATTACTATCCTGGTATATTAATTAACTTCAAAAAAAATAAGGATTCCAAATTATTAGATTTTAAAGAGCAGGTTAATATACCAAAAATATATGAAAGATCAAAAAAATGGACAAATTTATTAGGTATAAATTATGCGAGTGATCTAAATAATTTGGTAAAGAATGATAAAATAGAAAGTTTAATAAATGTAAATGAGACATACTACAATAATCAATTAGGCAAATGTGCAAAAGAAATTATTAGCAATGATATGAACATTGTAATGCTTGCAGGCCCATCTTCGTCAGGAAAAACTACAACTGCTAAAAAACTTGCTATTCAACTTGCAGTTTTAGGAAAAGATGCTTTTGTAATATCTACTGATGATTATTTTGTAGATAGGAATAAAACCCCTCTTGATGAAAATGGAAATAAAGATTATGAAAGCATTGATGCTATAGACTTACATTCATTAAATGAAGATTTACTAAATCTTCTAGAAGGCAAGGAAGTGATTTTACCTTCATTTAATTTTATAAAAGGCATTAGAACTTTATCAAATAAAAAAATCACAATGAAAGAAAATACTGTTTTAATTATAGAAGGAATACATGCTCTTAACCCAAAACTTACTGACTATATACCAGAAAAAAATAAATACAAGATTTATGTTTCAGTTTTAACAGGTATTAACATAGATTCAACAAACAGGATTTCTTCTACTGAAACTAGGTTGATTAGGAGAATTGTAAGAGATAATAAATATAGGGGATATAACACTTTAGAAACTTTAAAATCTTGGGAAAAAGTAAAATATGGTGAAGAAAAGTATATATTCCCATACCAAAACAGAGCAGATTTTTATATTGACTCATCTTTAATTTATGAATATAATGCTTTAAAAAAGTATGCAATGGAATGTTTAAAACAGGTTTCACAAGATTCTACTTATTATTATATGGTAGACAGGCTGAAAAATATTTTATTGTATTTTGTTAATATGGAAGATACAAAAATAATTGATGATCATTCAATACTAAGAGAATTTATAGGAGAGGATAATGACTAAAACAATTGGATTAGATATAGGTGGTACAAAAATACAAGGTGCAGTAATTGATGAAAATGGTGAGATTTTAAAAACTTATAGACTAGAAACTTGTGCAAGAGAAGGTAAAGATAAGGTATTAGATAATATTTCTAAAATAATAGATTTCTTAAAAACAGATGAAATAGAAGCTATTGGAGTAGGTACTCCTGGTTTTATTGATTCAGAAAATGGAATAGTGACTTTTGCAGGAAATATTGATGGATGGACTGGACTTAATCTAAAAGAAGAGTTAGAAAAAAGATCATCATTACCAGTCTTTGTTGAAAATGACGCTAATATCGCTTTAGTTTGTGAAAAATGGCTTGGTTCAGGTAAAGGATTTGATGATATTGTTATGATTACCATTGGTACAGGACTTGGTGGTGCTGTTTATAACAAAAAAATGGGACTTTTATCTGGAAGTAATTTTCAAGGGGCAGAATTAGGACATGTAATTCTTCATCCAAATGGTGAATATTGTACTTGTGGACAAAGTGGTTGTGCTGAAAGTTACTGTAGTGGTACAGCTATCGTGAGACATTATGAAGAATTAACTAGAAATAGGTTAGAAGGCCAAGAAATTTTTGAACTTGCAGATAAGGATGAAAATGCTAAGAAAGTCATAGATAGGTTTACAAGTGATTTAGCTTGGTTTTTGACCAGTCTAAGAAATATATTTGACCCTCAAACTATAATAATTGGTGGTGGAGTTATTAATTCTAAAGATTTTTGGTGGAATGATGTATTAGAAAAATTTAATGAATACTGTCATTTATCAGAAAAAATACAAATTAAACCAGCTAAATTTTTAAATGATGCGGGCGTAATTGGTGCTGGAAGAATAGCGATGGAAAGGCTAGAAAATGAGCAATAAAATTTTAATTTGTGATGATGAGGATCACATAAGGCAGTTTATGAAAATCAATCTTGAATATGCAGGATTTGATATAGTTGAAGCTGGAACAGGCGAGGAAGCCTTAAAGATGGCTGATGAGGAAAAACCTTCTGTTTTCATTTTAGATATTATGCTACCAGGTATAAGTGGCTATGAGGTGTGTGATACTATTAGAAAAAAATATCCTAAAGTTGGGATAATTATGGTGTCAGCAAAAAGTCAAGATATAGATAAAATTTTGGGTCTTGAAAGAGGATGTGACGATTATATAATTAAACCATTTAATCCTCAAGAATTAATATTAAGAGTAAGGTCACTGTTAAGAAGAGTTAATTTTACCGATGATGAAAAGAAGGAAAAAAATAATAATCTAATAGAAGATGGAATTTTCAAATTAGACCTTTATGCTAGAAACTTTTTTAAAAATAATAAAGAAATTGATGTAACTCCTACTGAATTTATAATTTTAAAAAACTTTATTCTAAATAAAGGTAAGGCTATGAGTAGGATGGAAATAATGAAAGATACTTGGGGTGATAATTACAGTACTGATACAAAAATAGTAGATGTGAATATTAGAAGGATAAGAGCAAAAATTGAAGAAAATCCTGCTAAACCTGAGTATATTGAAACAGTTTGGGGCACAGGCTATAGATGGAGATAAAGAATAAAAAACTTTTAAATATAAAATTTAACAGCATTATATTTAGTATAATGAAAATCATAATGGTTTTTGTAACTGTAGTAGTTGTTGGTTTTGAAATTTTTTCATATAAATCTATTACTAATTACTATGAATCTGCCCTTGTAGGTGCTATGTTAAATCAAGCCAAATATAATCAAGTTTTATATACAAATTATTTATCTAGGTATGATTTATCAGAAATTGTAATTGGAGACAAAAATTCATTTTATAGAGACAATGTTAGCCAAGTTCAAATATTAGATAATTCTTCAAATGTCCTATTTGATTCTCAAGGATCATCTAGAATTGGAACTAAAGTTAAGACAAGCGATGTAATCAATGCTAATAAAGGTGAATATTCTTATCAAAAAATCAAAAATAAAAAAACTGGGGAAGAAGTAATTGCCTTATCATATCCATTAAGTGATAATCAAAAACAAATTGGAATATTAAGGCTTGTTTCTTCAACATCGAAAGTTAAAGAAAATGTTAATAATCAAATGATTATATTTTTATTTTTTGGATTTATAATATTATTTGTAGCTTCTGTAGTTTCCTATTACGCAGCAAAAAAATGGACTGAACCTATAAAAAAACTTACAAAAGTTGGGGAAAAATTAGCCCAGGGTGATTTTAAAGCTAAGGCGAACGAAAGTGGGAAAAATGAAATATCTGAGTTAGGTCAGACCTTAAATTATATGAGTGAAAATATAGTCAAAAGAGAAGATATGAAAAATGAATTTATTTCATCAGTTTCTCATGAGTTAAGAACTCCCTTAACATCTATTAAAGGATGGGCGATTACTTTACAATCAAAAGAAATTCAAAAAAATGAAGATATGCTGAATCAAGGTTTAACAATTATAGAAAATGAAGGAGAAAGATTATCTTTAATGGTTGAAGACCTTCTTAATTTCTCTAGATTATCTTCAACTTCCTTCCAATACGAAAAAGAAAATCTAAATATTGTAGAAATAGCAAGAGAGGTTTACCAACAATTATATCCTAGAAGTTTGAACGAAAAAATTAATTTTAATTTTAAAACTGCCTATGACAAAATAATTGTAAATTGTGATAAAAATAGACTTAAAGAAGTTTTTATTAATATTATAGATAATGCAATGAAATTTACAGATAAAGAAGGCCATATTGATGTTATGATAAGTAAAGATGAACAAAACGTAAATATAGAAATAAAAGATGATGGTGAAGGAATTAAAGAAGATGAGATTTCTTTTGTTTCTAGTAAATTTTTTAAAGGCTCCTCATCTAAAAGTCAGACTGGACTAGGCTTATCAATTTGTGAAGAGATAGTTAAAGCACATGATGGAAAACTTATTATAAAAAGTAAATATACTGAAGGTACTTCAGTCACTGTAGTAATACCGAGGGTTAGAGATCATGAACAAATTTAAAAAAATAAGCTTATTTTTTTTGCTATTAATCCTAACTTCTTGTAGCTTTGGACGACCTGAGGATGTTACAGAATTAATTGAATCACCAAAACAAGAAAATCCAATTATCAAAGGAACATGGCAAGTTGAGGAGATAAAAAAAACAGGGAAGAATGAATTGTCAGGTATTAAACTAAAGGATAAGTTATATATTGACAATAACTTAGTAGCTTTAAATGAAGATTATGCTTTTCCACCAAAATTTTCTTCAAAGTTTGTCAATTTAAAATCTTATTTAGAAAGTAGATCTCTTGATTTTGATTTTTCATCAGATAAGTATGTAAAAATATTAACAGCAAACCAGGGTCAACTATATAACAAAGATTTTGTTATTTTAAGTAAGAAAAAAATATTTTTTATTCAAGATGACTGTGTGATAATTCTTAAAAAAATAAAAAATTCAGTCGATAGGTCTATAATTAGTACTTATGCAAAAAAAGCATCAAAAGAAAGAAGCACAAGTAAAACTGGAGAAAAGGTTGAAAAAGACATAACTGTCTTAATAGGCGCTAGAGAAAGAGTGGATACAGATTCGAATAATCCAAATTATTATTATTATACCTATTGTGTAAGGCTTGAGCCCAACAAAATGGCAAGAATTGAAAAATCAGAACATATATTCTTTCCACATCAAGAGGAATTTTGGAGACTTAGGTGTAAGATGGATGCAAATAATAAAACCTATAACAAAATTGATGCCTACCCAATAAAACTTGAAAAAGAAATTAATAAAAAAGAAAATAAAGAAAAGTATACTTTAGAAAATGATGATATAAATTTAAAGATAAATTTTGTTAATGAGGACTACATTTCATTTGATTATAATTTAATCTCTGAGAAATTACCCATTACTAAATATGCAGTTGTAAAAACTGATGACTTAAAGTCAAATTCATTCATGTCAATTAATGAATTTACAGGTGATAAAAAGAGTAATGAGATTTTTAAAAAAATTATTTATGATAAAATTAGTAGTAACTTATCATTAAGTAAAGATGGAAATATTTCTTATGATTATACAAATTTTGGTCTAGTTAGAAATTTTGGCCTATGGCAAATGCAATCATCATATCAATTAGAAAAGAATGATTCCCTTGAGCAAAAGACTTTCCCTATAGAGTTAGCTATTGATAAAAACTTTTCAAATCAAAATAATAAAGATATAACAGTTGACCAGATTAAAAATATTAATGGACAAGCTAGGGATTATTTTGGGCTAGCAAACGGTCAATATGTTGCAGTTCAAAGTCCCGATGAAATTTTATTTTATGGAATAAAAAATGGACTAATAGATCCTAATCCTAAATTTTCTATTAAATTAGCTAACTCAACACAGATAATAATGTTTGAACAAGGTCTAGGATCATATGCAGAAAAGTGGGAAAAAACATTTAATGATAATAACATAATCATACATTAGTTATAAAAATTGACTTTACTTCATAATTTTTGATAATATTTATAAAGAGGTTATTATGAAAATAGTATTAGCAACATCTAACAGTGATAAGGTTAGAGAAATAAAAGAAATTTTAGACAATAAGATAGAAATTTATACTCCAAAAGATTTTGATATAAATAATTTTGAAGTAGATGAAAATGGTGAAACTTTAAGTGAAAATGCTTATAAAAAAGCAAAGGCTTTATATGATTTAATAAACAAACCTACACTTGCAGATGATACGGGCTTGTTTGTAAAATCTTTAGATTTACAGCCTGGTGTCCACGCTCATAGGTATGCTAGTGAAAATCCAACTGATAAGGAAAATAGAGATAAATTATTAGATGAATTAAAAAATAAAGATGATAGGTCAGCATATTTTGAAACAACAATTTGCTATATAGATCAAGATGGTAAGGATTATTATTTTGATGGAAGAATTGATGGTGAAATAAGCGATAAAGAATATGGGGAAAAAGAGTTTGGTTATGATCAAATTTTTAAAGTAATAGAGAAAAATAAAACTTTTGGCCAAATGACTGACCAAGAAAAAAATCAATATAGCCACAGGTCTTTAGCATTGGAAGAATTTAAAAAATTTCTAAAGAAAGAAGACTAAGATGAAAATACTTGTAACTAGTGATACACATGGCGAAATAAATTCTGTATGTGAGTTTATAGAAAATAATCACCTAGAATTGATGATTCATGCAGGTGATTTTACAAAAGATGCATATAATATATCAAAAGTTACTGGGATAAATTATATTACAGTCAAAGGTAATAATGATTATAGTGATCATATTAATCCATATGAACAGATAATAAAGGTTGAAGATAAAAATATATTATTGGTTCATGGACACAGGGAAGATGTTTATTTTACAAATAAAATATTAATTCAAAAAGCCTTAGATTATGGTTGTAATATAGTTATATTTGGTCATACCCATACTTACAGCAATGAGTACATTAAAGATTTAGATTTGTATCTGTTAAATCCAGGCTCACCTAGCCTAGCAAGGGATAATAATTTTGGGTTTATATTAATTGATACAGAAAAAAATTTTGAAATAAAAAGAATAGACTTGGATAAGGAAAATTTATGGCAGGATTAATTAGTTTAATAGTTGATAATATATCCAAATTAATAGTAATACCAATTATATCTTTAATTATAATTGGAATAACTTATTTTATGGATAAAAATAATGATAGTAAAATAGCAAAATTTTATCCATCTTTTATTATTGGAATTGTTGGATTAGCTTTAGCAATTGTGGCTATTTTTAGTTTGACTTCATCAATTGGTCTTAATATTGCGTTGATTTCAGTAATTTTATTATCAAATGCCTTAGTAGGAATATTTTTTGCATTTATACTTAATCTAACAAATAATATTAAGAAAGATTATGGTGATAATCATAAAAAGGTTAGAAGAGATGGAAAAAAATAAGGCTGCTTTTTTTGATATAGATGGGACCTTATTTAGAAATTCTTTGCTTATAGAGCATTATTTTCTTTTGACAAAAAATAATATTCTAGATAAAAATAATTGGATAACAAATGTAAAGCCTTTATATCAAAAATACCAGGATAGAAAGGGGCCTTACGAAGATTATCTCGATAAGGCTTCATTATTATATCAAGAAAATTTAAAAGGTATAGATAAAGATACAATAAACTTTTATGCAAAAAAGGTAATTGAAAATAATAAAAGTAAAATTTATAGAATAACTAAAAATGCTCTTGAATATCATAAAGAAAAAGGCTACAAAGTTTTTGTGATTTCAGGTTCTCCAGATTTTTTGGTAAATGATTTTGCAAAAATTTATGGAGCGGATGATACAATAGCTACTAAGTATGTATTTGATAAATCCAATAAATTTACAGGTCAAATTTATCCTATGTGGGATAGTAAGAATAAGAAAAAATCTATAGATTATCTAACTAATAAATATAATATAGATTTATCAAAGTCACATGCTTATGGGGATACAAACGGAGATTATTCTATGTTTGAAAATGTAGGGTTTGCTCATGCTATAAATCCAAGCTTTGAGCTTATTGATAGGATAAATAAAAGTGAGAATTTAAGAAATAAAACAATAGTTCATATCGAAAGAAAAGATGTGAATTATAGTTTTAAACTCAAAGATTTAAAAGTTTATTTTAATAAATTTTAAAAAAATTCAAATGAATAAAATTAAATCAGATTTTTTTAAATAGCTAAAATAGATTTTATTTATTCAATTTTGTTCTTAAATTGAATAAAATTTCTATAAGTTTTAGCTATTTTTATTTCTGTCTAAATAAACATAAATAAATAAATTCTAATTTGTGTTAAAATTTATTTACAGATTATAAAGAGGGATATGAAATATGACATCAAGTGCGGAAAAAAAACCAATAATAGAAAAACTTGAATATGATTATTTAATTAATGATGACATTTCATCACTAAATACATTGATGTCATTATATGACAATAAAAATTTTAGTAATTTTAGTAAAAATAAATATTTTATAAAAACTTATATATTTAAAAATTTAAAAAAGAATTTTTGGTACTTATCCGATATTGATCAAATAATTAGAAGTTTAGATAGGTCTATAGGAAAAGACCTAGATAAATTTGAATTTTTATTGAGTATAAAAAGTGAAAACAAGTCATTTATGGATAAAAAATTAATTGATGACTTAGAGTTCTGTGCTATTAACTATTATGGGGACTCTTTTTTATTTGAAGAAAATCAGATTTTTACAGAAGATAATAAGTATGTTTCTGATACAAAAAATAAGTATGTTAGAAAAATTTATGAGGATAAAAAACTTATTGCAAGTATTAGAAAAGATGTAAAAAAATATTCAGATACATATTTAAAATATAAAGTTTTAAATTTGGATGTAAATACTAATAAGCAATTAGCATTTGATATGGATATGATTTATACAGAAGATATTACAATAAATCAGGCTATGGAAATTAATGATAAGCTAGTTAGCTTGTTTTATAACATAGCTATTGATGTATATGCTAATTATTATTGGAAAGGACTATGTATTGAGGTCATAAATAGGTATCATTAAAGGGCAGTTAGCCCTTTTTTAATTGCTAAGAAAGGAAATTATGATAGTTTTAGGTATAGATCCAGGAATTGCTATAATGGGTTACGGAGTTTTGGAAGTTAATGGAAACAGGTATAATGTTTTAGAAAATGGAGTTGTTACAACCTCAGCTAAAACAAAAACTCCAGAAAGATTAGAAATTTTATATAAAAATTTGAGTGATATTATAAGGCAATATAAACCAGATGAGTTTGCGATTGAAGAATTATTTTTTAATCAAAATGTAAAGACAGCTATTACGGTGGGACATGCTAGGGGGATACAAGTTTTGTGTGCACAAATGAACAATTTACCCATTTATGAATACACACCTCTACAAATAAAGCAGGCAATAACTGGATTTGGTAGGGCGAATAAAAAGCAAATGCAAGAGACTATTACAACTTTGCTTAATTTAAGTGAAATTCCGAAACCAGATGATGCGGCTGATGCCTTGGCTGTTGCTCTTACACACGCCTTCAGTCAAAGATTTAAGGAACAATTTAGGATGAATTAATGATAAGTTATATAATAGGTGAGATAAAATATATTGGAGAAGAGAATTTTATTATCGAAAATAATAATATTGGTTATTTAATAAATTCTTCTTTTAATACTATAAAGACGTTAGAAATAAACAATGAATTTAAAATTTTTACAAAAATGAATGTCAGAGAGGATGATATTTCTTTATTTGGCTTTTCATCAAAAGATGAACTTGAAGTTTTTGAGCTTTTGACAAGTGTATCAACAATCGGCCCCAAAAATGCTATAGCAGTTTTGTCGACTTTAAATGTAGATAAGATAAAACTTGCCATTGTAAATAATGATATAGATACGCTTACAAAAGCTAAAGGGATAGGAAAGAAAACTGCTTCAAGAATAATTCTAGAGCTTGTTGATAAGGTTAAGAAGATGGCAATTAATGATGATATATCAATTTCTGAAGATTCATTTACAACTTCTAATAAAGAAATTGATGTAGCAAGGGAAGCCTTAATAAACTTAGGCTATCAAAGAAATAGTATAGATAAAGTTTTAACTACATTGAAAGATTCTGACTTAAGCCTTGAAGAAATTATTAAAGAAGCTTTAAAGAAAATGATTTAGGGTGATTATATGTATGATCAAAATGAAAGAATAGTCGGCTCTAATGAGCAAATAAACGATAAATACAAGGAATTAAGTATAAGGCCTAAGTGGCTAAATGATTATATAGGTCAAGATAAGGCAAAAGAAAAATTAAAAATTTTTATAGAGTCATCTTTAAAAAGAGAAGAAGCTCTAGATCATGTGCTTTTGCAAGGGCCTCCAGGTCTTGGAAAAACCACTCTTTCAAATATAATTGCAAATGAGCTTGGAGTAAATATTAGAATTACAAGTGGACCTGCAATTGAAAGACCATCAGACCTTGCAAGTATTCTTACAAATCTTGATAAGGGAGATGTTTTATTTATTGATGAAATTCACAGGATAAATAGGTCAGTTGAAGAAATCTTATACCCTGCTATGGAGGATTTTGCCTTAGATATAATAGTTGGAAAAGGACCTAATGCTCAATCTATTAGAATAGATCTAGAAAAATTCACCCTAGTTGGAGCAACTACAAGAGCGGGTATGCTTTCTGCTCCATTAAGAGATAGGTTTGGAGTTTTATTATCTTTAAATCTTTATGATACAAAAGACCTTACAAAAATTGTAAAAAGATCTGCAGATATATTAGATATACCGATTGATGAAAAAGGTGCCTTTGAAATAGCAAGAAGAAGTAGGGGGACACCAAGAATTGCAAATAGACTTTTAAAAAGAGTTAGGGACTATGCAATTGTTAAAAAAGACGAAATAATTGATTATGAAACTTCATGTGAAGGATTAGAATTACTAGAAGTTGATCCTATGGGTCTTGATAATATGGATAAAAAAATAGTTTTAACTATGCATGAAAATTTTGATGGTGGTCCTGTAGGTGTGGATACAATTGCTGCCTCAACTGGAATAGAAAATGTTACAATAGAAGATGTTTATGAGCCTTATTTACTTCAAATTGGTTTTTTGACAAGGACTCCAAGGGGAAGAATATTAACGAAAAAAGCTTATGAACATTATGGATTAAAATATAAGGATAAAAAATGAGAACAGAAGATTTTGATTATTATTTACCAGAAGAATTAATTGCACAACACCCAGCAGATAAAAGAGATTTTTCAAGGTTGATGGTTGTTGATAGAAAAACAGGTCAAAGAGAAGATAAGCACTTTTATGATATTATAGACTATTTAAATGAGGGTGATCTTCTTGTAATGAATGATACAAGGGTAATTCCTGCAAGACTTTTTGGTCACAGACCAGACAAGGAAGAAAAAATAGAAGTATTTTTGCTAGAAAATATAGAAAAAGATAAGTGGGAAGTTCTTGTAAAACCAGGAAAAAAAATGAAGATTGGAACAAAATGTATTTTTTCTGATGAATTAAGTCTTGAAGTGATTGACATAAAAGAAGATGGAAATAGGGTAGTTGAATTTTCATATGAAGGGATATTTCAAGAAATACTTGATAGGCTTGGAAATATGCCCTTACCACCTTATATAAAAGAAAAATTAAAAGATAAGGAAAGATACCAAACAGTTTATTCAAAAAATCCTGGATCTGTTGCAGCACCTACTGCAGGTCTACATTTTACAAAAGAACTTCTCAAGAAAATAGAAGATAAGGGAGTGAAATTAGCCTTTATTACCTTAAATGTTGGACTTGGTACATTTAGACCTGTAAAAGTTGATGATGTAAAAAATCATAAGATGCATTCTGAATATTATCAAATTAGTAAAGAAACTGCTGATTTGATTAATGAAACTAAGAAAAATAATAAGAGGATCATTTCAACAGGAACAACTACCACTAGAACTTTGGAATCAGTTTTCAAAAAAAATGGACAAATAAAAGAAGATTCAGGTTGGACAGACATTTTTATTTATCCAGGATTTAAATTTAATGTAATTGATTGTCAAATAACTAATTTCCACCTACCAAAATCTACACTTATAATGCTTGTATCGGCCCTTGCTAATAAAGAAATAATTTTAGATGCATATAAAGATGCAGTAGAGAAAAAATATAGGTTCTTTAGTTTTGGCGATGCTATGTTTTTAAAATAGGAGAAAAAATGGCGATAAAATACGAATTAATTAAAAAAGACAAGTATTCCAATGCAAGGTGTGGAGTAATTCACACTGACCATGGAGATATACCAACACCAATTTTTATGCCAGTTGGAACTAAGGCTACAGTAAAAACTATGAGTGTTGAAGAATTAAAAGAAATTGATGCAAAAATAATTTTAGGAAATACCTATCATTTGTATTTAAGACCTGGAATGGATATTATGAAAAAAGCTGGAGGTCTACATAAATTTATGAATTGGAATGGACCTATTCTTACTGATAGTGGGGGATTTCAAGTTTTTTCCTTATCAGAAAATAGGGATATTTCTGAGAAAGGAGTAGTCTTTAGATCTCATATTGATGGATCAAAACATTTATTCACTCCAGAAAAATCAATTGAGATTCAAAATGATATACATTCAGATATAATGATGAGTTTTGATGAATGCATTCCTTATCCTGCTGATTATAAATATGTAGAAGATTCTGTAGCAAGAACAGTAAGATGGGCGAAAAGAGGACTTGATTATCATAAAGCTAATTCTCACAAAGACCAATCTTTATTTGGAATTATCCAAGGTGGAATGTATGAAGATTTAAGAAAAAGGTCTGTAGAAGAAACATGTGCTATGGATTTTGATGGATATTCTTTAGGTGGACTTTCAGTTGGGGAACCAAAAGAAGAAATGATTAGGTTATTAAAATATACAACCCCACTTTTACCAGAAGATAAACCTAGATATAATATGGGAGTAGGTAGCCCTGATTATTTATTTGAATCTTTTGAAGCAGGAATTGATATGGCAGATTGTGTTCTTCCTACAAGAATTGCAAGAAATGGAACAGCAATAACATCAGAGGGAAGACTAGTTGTAAGAAATGCAAAGTATAAGGATGATTTCACACCTCTTGATCATGATTGTGATTGCTATACATGTAAAAATTATTCAAGAGCCTATATTAGACATCTAGTTAATGTAAATGAAATTTTAGGAGCAAGACTTTTAACCTACCATAACTTATATTTCTTATTAAAATTGTGTGAAGATATAAGAAAATCAATAATGGAAGATAGGTTTTTAGACTTTAAAAAAGAATTTTACAAAAAATATGGATATGAATCTTAAATTAGAATATATAATTTTAATAATCTTAGCTTTGATGTTTTATTTTTATTCTTTAAAAGATGATTTAGTTAAGAAGAAAAATAAAAAATTTGTTAGGGAAAATCTTAAAGTAGGATCAAAAATTATGACTGAAAGTAAAATTATTGGAGAAGTTGTAGAATTTAACAAAGCTGATTGCCTAATTATAAGTGGTAATGAAGAAAAAAACTCTTATTTGTTATTAGAAACTGATAGTATAGAGAAAATATTAGAAATTTAAAAGCTATTATAGACTGTTTAAAATAGTCTATAATAGCTTTTTTTTTAATCATTTTTAAGTAAAAAATTATATTCACTTGGACTTTTTCTTATCTTTTTTGGATTTTTAAAGAAATCTTTACTTAACTTTACAACAATAGGTGAAAGATTTATCAGAGCATAGAGGTTAGGTAAGGCCATCAAACCATTCAATATATTTGCAACAATCCAAACAAGACCAAGATCCATATTTGCGCCTAGAAAAACAAATATAACATAGAAAATTCTATATGGAATAATAATTTTTTCTCCAAATAAATATCTAAGTGTAGTTTCTCCGTAATAAGCCCATCCTAAAATTGTAGAAAAAGCAAAAAGGCTCAAGCCAAGACTTACGATTAAATTTCCAATGCTAGATCCTGTGGCAAAAGCTCTCGCTACAAGACTAGCTGCATTATTTGTATCAGTTATATCAACATTTGTAGAAAGAATTACAAGGGCTGTCATTGTACAAATTATAATAGTATCAACAAAAATCTCACTAATCCCCCAAAGACCTTGACGAACAGGGTGATCTGTTGATGCACACGCATGAGCCATTGGAGATGAACCTAGACCTGCTTCATTAGTAAAAACCCCCCTTGCAACACCAGCAGAAATAATTGCTTTTACAGAAAGACCTGCAAAAGACCCACCAAGACTTTTTGGATTAAAAGCGCCAACAAAAATTGATTTAAAAGCTGGTAAAATATTAGCCTTGTTTAGAATCAAAATCCATAAACAACCAACTATGTATAAAAATGACATTAGTGGGACTAGTTTTTCAGTTACCTTTGTAATAGAATTAATTCCACCTACTATAACAATTCCTGCCAAAATAGATAAAATAAAGCCACTGATAATAGTATTTATTCCAAAAGAATCATGTAATACATTAGCAATAGCATTTGCTTGGGTAGAATCTCCAATTCCAAAAACGGCAATTCCAGCAAAAATAGCAAAGGTTTTTGCGAGTTTTTTATTATTTAAGCCTTTTTCAATATAATACATGGGACCACCAACATATTGACCGTTTTTCTTTTCCCTAAAGGCAAGAGCTAAGGTAACTTCAGAAAATTTTGTGGCCATACCTAATAAGGCAGCAAGCCACATCCAAAAAATTGCGCCAGGTCCTCCTAGGATTATAGCAAGAGAAACACCCACTATATTTCCAGTTCCAACTGTTGCAGCAAGGGCTGTAGCCAAAGCTCCAAATGGACTTATGTCACCCTTGTTTTCTTTATTAGGTTTTTCCAAAATTTTACCTAGAGTATTTTTAAGTGCATAGGGTAATTTTCTAAATTGTATAGCCTTTGTTTTAAGACTTATGTAAATACCAGTACCAATTATTCCGATTATTAAGGGTAATCCCCACAATAAATTTTCAAAACTTTTTAATAATTCAATCATATTTATCTCCATAAATGTTTTTTTATTATTTTATTTCGATTTTTATAAATTTCAAAATAATTTATAAAATATCAATTTTTTCCATTTTTATAAAAATTTATATTGTAATTATCTATAATCTTTATATTGATTATAAAAATGGTATAATTTATTCATAAGAGAGGTAATTATGACCAAGTGGTATATATATAATAAAAAAAATAATTATTTATCAAATTTAAAAAATAAAAATATTACCAAATTAGAATCATTAATACTAGCGAATAGAGATATAGTAGAGCCAAATGTGGTAGACAGTTTTATAAATCCAAGCCTTGAGAAACTTCATGATCCATTTTTATTAAATGATATGAAAGAATCAATAGATTTAATAATAGAAACTATGGAAAATGGACAATCTATTAGAATTTTTGGAGATTACGATCAAGATGGTATTAGTTCTACTATGACTTTGCTTGATGGTTTATTATATTTTTATGATGATATTAGTTATGATATTCCAGACAGAGTTATCGATGGTTACGGAATTAGTGATAGAATGATAGACAGGGCAATTGAAGCTAAAGTTAGTCTTGTTATAAGTTGCGATAATGGAATTACAGCAATAGACCAAGTTGAAAAATTAAAAGAAAATGGAATAAGGGTAATTATTACTGACCACCACCAAGTTATAAAAGAAAGTAATGGTGAATGGGTAAAACAAATTTTACCTGATGCTGACTGTGTAATAAACCCTAAAAGACTTGATAATACTTATCCTTTTGATGATTTATGTGGGGCTGGTGTTAGTTTTAAATTAATGCAAGCTTTATACCAAAGACTAGAAGGAGATAGAGACTATTTATATGGTTTACTGGAATATGTTGCTATGGGAACTGTTTGTGATGTAGTCTCATTAACTGATGAAAATAGGATATTTGTTAGAGAAGGACTTAAAAGAATCAATAATACAGAAAAATTAGCTATAAAAGCCTTGATTGAGGAAAATTCCTGGAATAAAGAAGTTAATGCCTATACTTTAGGCTTTGTAATAGGTCCTTGTATGAACGCTACAGGAAGACTTTCAACTGCAAAACTCGCTATTGATATGCTAATGGAAGAAGATATAGATAAAATTCATTCTTATGCAAAAAAACTTGTTAGTTTAAATAATGAGAGAAAAGATTTAACAAGTATTGGTCTTGAAAAGACCTTAGAAATTATTAAAGATAAAAAATATTATAAAGATGATATAATTATAGTAGATGTTGATAATATAGAAGAAAGTATATGTGGAATTATAGCTGGAAGAATTAAAGAAAAATTTAATAAGCCTACAATAATTATGACAGGTTCAAATCAAGAAGGAATTTTAAAGGGATCTGGCAGGAGCATTGAAGCTTATAATATTTATACAGAAATTTTTGAAATTAAGGATATGTTAGAATCATTCGGTGGCCATCCAATGGCATGTGGTCTTTCTATAAGAAAAGATAGGGTGGATGAATTTAGAAAAAAATTAAATGATAAGTCAAAACTAACAAAGGATGATTTTGAGGAAATAATAAATATAGATGCTCAAATTCCAATTGATAAACTATCTTTAGAATTTGCTGAAAGTTTAAATAGACTAGAACCTTTTGGAAAGGATAATCCTAAGGCGAAATTTGCAGATAAAAATTTGGAAATAAAAGCTATAAATATGATAGGGAAAAATAACAATACTTTAAAAATGACCTTAAATAAAAAAGGGCGTGATCTTGAAGCAATCAAGTTTAATGCTGTAAAAGATTATAATTACCTATTAGATAAATTTAATTCCCATATAGTTGGTAAAAAGATTGATGCAGTTTTTTATCCTGATGTAAATGAGTTTAGGGGCCAAAAAAATTTACAAATAAGATTAATTGATATTAGGTAGGTGATATTATGGCAAAAGATTTTCAAAAAGAATTTATAAATTTTAAGAAAATAATCTTAAAAAATAATGAAAATGCAGATATTGATTTGATTAAAAAAGCTTACGATTTTGCTGAATATCATCATAGGGGTCAAAAAAGAAATTCTGGTGAAGATTATTTTATCCATCCAATAGCTGTTGCAACAACTATTTCAAATATGCAACTGGATGATCAAACAATTTGTGCTGGACTAATGCATGATGTTTTGGAAGATACACCTGTAAGTAAAGATCAAATGAGAGATCTTTTTGGTGAAGAAATAACTTTTTTAGTTGATGGAGTAACCAAGCTTAAAAAATTAAATTATAAAACTAGAGAAGAAAAACAAGCTGAAAACATTAGAAAAATGGTTTTGGCCATGAGTAATGATATTAGAGTTATTTTAATAAAGCTAGCAGACCGTTTGCATAATATGAGGACTTTGGAATATAAGACTGAAAAAAAACAAAAGCAAACTGCCAGTGAAACTCTTGAAATCTACGTTCCTTTAGCTCATAGGCTTGGAATATATACTATGAAATGGGAACTTGAAGATTTATGCTTTAGGTACCAAAAACTGGAAGAATATTATGAGCTTGCTCAAATGGTTCACAATAAAAGAAGGGAAAGAGAGAACTATATAAATGAAATAATTGAAACTCTTGATAAATCTCTTTCATCATCTAAGATAAATTATGAAATATCTGGCAGGCCAAAAGGACTTTTTTCTATTTATAAAAAAATGAGTAGAAATAAAATTGAGTTTAATGAAATCTATGACTTAACAGCGGTTAGGGTCCTAGTTGATACAGTTGCTGATTGTTATGAAGTTTTAGGAAAGGTTCATTCAATTTGGAGACCAATACCAAATAGGATAAAGGATTATATAGGTCAACCAAAACCAAATGGGTACAGGTCTTTGCATACTACTGTATTTGGTGCTGACTCAAAACCATTTGAAGTTCAAATAAGAACTAGACAAATGCATTATGAGTGTGAATATGGAATAGCTGCTCATTGGAAATACAAGGAAAATAAATCTAAGTCTACTGAATTTGATGAAAAATTAACCTTTATTAGACAAATTATGGAATGGCAAAAAGAAGGTGGAAAAGATGTTGATAGCAAAGAATTTCTTGATACATTAAAGGGTGATTTTTTCTCAAAAGAAATTTATATTTATTCTCCTCAAGGTGAGATTTATGCCCTTCCAGTTAATTCTTGTGCTATAGATTTTGCCTATAGGGTTCACACAGAAGTTGGAAATAAATGCGTTGGTGCAAAAGTAAATGGGAAAATTGTTCCTTTTTCCCACAAATTAAATACAGGGGACGTAGTAGAAATCCTTACAAGTAAAAATTCCCAAGGGCCATCTAGAGATTGGCTAAATATAGTTCAATCTAACCAGGCTAAAAATAAAATAAAACAGTTTTTCAAAAGGTATAGAAAAGAAGAAAATATTGAGATTGGAAAAGATTCACTATACAGAGAACTTAGAAAAACAAAGGAAATATACAAAAGGGATATCAAAGATGATTGGCTAATAGAAATTGCTAATGACTTAGGTTATCCAACAGAAGACGAAATGTTTGCATCAATCGGATTTGGTAAAACCAATACCGATCAAATAATTCAAAAATTAATAAAAAAACACAAAGATGAATTACCAAAAAATCTTGAGAATTTGGATATAAATAAAAATCATAATAGCAATAAGTCATTTTCAAATGAGGTTAGGGTAAGCGATCTTGAAGATCAAGTTGATGTTAAGTTTGCAAAATGTTGTAATCCAGTTCCTGGAGATAAAATTGTAGGCTATATTACCAAGGGCAACGGTATAAGTGTCCATGTAAGAAATTGTCCAAACATTACAAATCTAAAAACACCAGAGAGATTAATAGATGTATATTGGCAAAATAGCTCCAGCGATATGTTTCCTGTTAGGATTCAAATTAATACAAAAGATGGCACTGGCATTATATTTGAAATTACAAAATTAATATCAGCTGAAAATGTAAGTATAGAAGCTATGAATGTTAGAAGCAATGAAAATCATGAAGGTATAATAGATTTGACAGTAAGTGTGCCAAATACTGAAAAATTAAATGAATTGATAATGAAATTAAAAACTATAAAAATGATTGAGAGTATATATAGGGTGAAAAGTTAATGAGAGCAATAGTTCAAAAAGTAAAAAAAGCAAGTGTTACAGTTTCCGATGAATTGATATCTGAAATTGGAAATGGATTATTAGTTTTTGTAGCAGTTACAGATTCTGATGATGAAAAAGATATAGATTATATAAAAAAGAAAATAGAAAAGTTGAGAATATTTGAAGATTCTGAAGGGAAAATGAACTTATCAGTTGAAGATGTTGGGGGAGAGTTACTTATTGTAAGTCAATTCACCCTATATGGAGATGCACGAAAAGGAAATAGGCCTTCATTTATAAATTCATCAAATGCAAAAAAAGCTAATCAATATTATGAGATATTAATTAAAAAATTAAAAGATGATGGGTTTAATGTCAAAACAGGGAAATTCCAAACTCATATGGAAGTATCATTGATTAATGATGGCCCTGTAACTATTCAACTTGATAGCGAAAGGTTATATTAATGAATATAGTAAAAATAAGCGAAGGATCCATGATGGCAAATTGTTATCTGGTTTTTGATGATAATAAAAATGGTTTTTTAATTGATCCAGTTTATCCTGGTGGAAAAATTGAAAATTATATAGATACGAATAAAATTAATATAGAGTTTATTTTATTAACTCATACTCACTTTGACCATGTTTTGGGTCTAGATTATTTCAAGGATAAATTAAAGGTAAAAGTTTATGCCAGTGAAGATAGTAAAAATATAGCTGATGATCCAGATTACAACTTATCTAGGGGATATTGTGATTTGACTGTTAATATTGATCAATATTTAAAAGACCAAGAAGAGTTTTCTAAGTATAAAATTAAAGCTATAAAAACTCCTGGTCATAGTTTAGATTCTATGTCCTATATGATCAATGACCATATCTTTTCTGGAGACACTTTATTTAATTTGTCAATAGGAAGAAGTGATTTTCCAGGTGGAAACTATAATATTTTAATAAATTCAATAAAAGATAAATTATTTATATATGACGATCAAACCAAGGTTCATCCAGGACATGGTGAATCTACAAGTATTGGTTTTGAAAAAAATAATAATCCATTTTTAAATTAGGAGGTAATATGGAATTTAAAAGAAGCCACATGTGTGGTGAACTTAGAGAAGAAAACATAGGAGAAGAAGTTGTTTTAATGGGTTGGGTTGCCAAAAAAAGAAATTTAGGATCTTTGGTATTTATTGATCTTAGAGATAAAACCGGCATAACACAAATTGTAACAAGAGAAGAAGATAGCGAAAATTATAAAACTGTAAATGATGTAGCTGGCGAATATGTTCTTGAGGTTAAGGGTGAAGTAAGAGAAAGAGAATCAAAAAATCCAGAAATACCAACAGGAAACATAGAAATAGTTGCAGAAAAAATCAATATTTTAGATAAGGCTAAAACACCTCCAATTTATATAAAAGATGACGATGACGTTAGCGAAAATTTAAAATTAAAATATAGATATCTCGACATGAGAAAACAATCAGTTCAAAAAAATCTTAAATTGAGATCTGATATTGTTAGATGTATGAGAGAATATATGTACGATAATAAATTTACAGAGGTTGAGACTCCATTTTTAACAAAACCAACTCCTGAAGGAGCTAGAGATTATTTAGTACCATCAAGAGTAAACCAAGGTAAATTTTATGCTTTGCCTCAATCTCCACAACTAATGAAACAATTGTTAATGATTGGTTCTTTAGATAGGTATTTTCAAATTGTAAAATGTTTTAGGGATGAAGATTTAAGGGCAAATAGACAACCGGAATTTACACAACTTGATATTGAATTAAGTTTTGCTGACCAAGATGATGTAATAAAAGTTAATGAAGGTCTTCTTAAAAAACTTTTTGATACATTTACAGATTATGATTTACAATTACCAATTCCTAGAATGGATTATTCTGAAGCTATGAATTCATATGGATCTGATAAACCAGATTTAAGATATGGATATAAAATTAATGATATTTCTGAAATATTCAAAGATTCAGACTTTAAAGTATTTACAGATAATATAAAAGAAGGTCATTCAGTAAGAGCGATTAATTTTACAGGACAAGCTTCAAACTATTCAAGAAAACAACTTGATAAATTAACAGACTTTGTGAAAGATTATGGCCTTAAAGGACTAAGCTTTATTAAATTTAATTCAGATAATGATATAAACTCATCAATTAAGAAGTTTTTGACTGATGATATTATAAATAATTTAAAAGAAAAATTAGATATCAAAGACAATGATTTAATTTTAATTGCAGCTGATAAAAACAAAACTGTACTTGAAGGTTTGGGTGCTTTAAGAAGAAAAGTTGCAAAAGATCAAAATCTATATGAAAAAGAATATGCTTTTTGTTGGGTAGTAAATTTCCCTATGTTTGAATACAGTGAGGAAGAAGACAGATATGTATCTCAACACCATCCATTCACAATGCCTAATGAAGAAGATGTTGATTTATTATTGACAGAGCCTGAAAAAGTAAGAACTCAAGCTTACGATATAGTAATTAACGGAGATGAAATGGGCGGAGGTTCTGTCAGAATCAATAACCAAGAACTTCAAGAAAAAGTATTCAAGGCTTTAAAATTATCAGATGAGGATATCAAACAAAAATTTGGTTTCTTTATAGAAGCCTTACAATATGGCACACCTCCTCATGCAGGACTTGCATATGGACTTGATAGAATGGTAATGTTATTTGCAAAAACTGATAATATAAAAGATATCATTGCCTTTCCAAAGACTCAATCAGCAACTTGCCCATTAACTCAAGCACCAAGCATAGTTGATGAAAAAAGTTTAAGTGAATTAAGTATAGAAGTAAAAGAGTAAGGATGGTAAGGGATGCAAACTATTAGTAAAAAAGGGATAGTTGTAGAAAATTTAAATGGAAATGTTAAAGTCATGATTCAAAAAGAATCAGGATGTGGTTCATGTTCTTCTTGTGGTGGTTGTGAAATAAAACCATCTTACTATACTACATTTACTAATGAAAATCTTAATCCTGGAGATTTTGTTTATCTTGATTCAGATATTAAAACTGTAAATAGATTATCTTATTTCACTTACTTATTTCCTGTTTTCATGATGATTACGGGTGCAGTTTTAGCAAATACGATATTCAAAAATGCTATTCAAGATAATAATTTACTTACTGTTTTATTTATATTTATATTTCTAGCTCTTTCCATTTTAGTATTAAGGTTTATGGATAAGGGTTATGAAAATAAAGAAATCATAACATTAAGGAAGGCTTAATAGATAAGGTTAGCTTAGCTAACTTTATCTATTTGTTTATAAAAAAATAGATGGAGAATAATATGAAGGCACCAATAGTAACGCTAGTTGGAAGAACTAATGTTGGAAAATCAACATTATTTAACAAATTAGTTGGAAAAAGAAAAGCCATTACAGAAGATGAAAATGGAGTAACCAGAGACAGAGTATATGATAAGGTCGAGTGGACTGGAAAAGAATTTATCTTAGCAGATACTGGTGGATTAGATATTTCAAATAAGGAAATTATGAATCAAGAGATAAAATCACAAGTAGAAAAAGCTTTATTAGAAAGTGATTTAATTTTATTTGTAGTCGACGGTAGAGAGGGAATAAATCCTCATGATTTTGAAATTTCTAGTGAGCTAAGGAAATATAACAAAAAAGTGATTGTTGTTGCAAATAAAATTGATAGAGAAACAATTCCTGATCATATTTATGATTTTTATCAATTTGGATTTGATGATTTAGTTACAATTTCTGCGGAAGGTTCAAAAAATTTAGGAGATTTATTAGATAAGGTTGTAGAATCGATAGATTTTTCAAAATTTGATACTGATCTTGATGCTACAAGAATTGCTATAATAGGAAAACCTAATGCTGGTAAATCTTCATTAGTAAATCATCTTTTAAATGAAGAAAGAATGATAGTAACTGATATTGCAGGAACTACAAGAGATGCAATAGACACTTACTGGCAATATAAGGATAATAATTATGTTTTAATTGATACAGCAGGACTAAGAAGAAAAAATAAGGTTAGTGATAATATTGAATATTATGCAAACCAAAGAACTTTTGATGCTGTAGATAGTTCAGAAATTTGTTTATTTTTAATTGATGCAACAGTAGGTGTTACTGAACAAGATACAAAAATAGCAGGATATGCACATAATAAAAGAAAAGCTATAATTATAGCTGTTAATAAATGGGATAAGGTAGAGAAAGAAACAAATACTATGAGAAATATGGAAAGAGAAATAAGAAATAAACTTTCTTTTGCCCTATATGCTCCAATAATTTTTATTTCTGTCCTAAAAGGTCAAAGAATTACGGACCTTCTAAACTTAATTGAGATTGTAAATAGTAATTATCATACTAGAATTAAAACTGGTGTGCTTAACACAATTTTACAAGATGCAATAATGATGACAGCACCTCCTCAAGATAAGGGTAAAAGGCTTAAAATTTATTATATTTCCCAAGTTCAAACAGCTCCACCTAAATTTTTATTACATGTAAATGATAAGGAATTAATGCATTTTTCTTATCAAAGATATCTAGAAAATCAAATAAGACAAAATTACAGTTTGCAAGGAGTTCCATTTACTTTTGAAATAAGAGAAAGGAAAGAAAAATGAAAATTATCTTAGTTGCACTTTTTTCATACCTAGTTGGTTCTATTCCTTTTTCGTATCTTATTGGTAAAATATTTTTTAAAAGAGATATAAGGATGATGGGTAGTGGAAATCCAGGTACTACAAATGTATTTAGAAATTTTGGAGCACTTGCAGGAACTTTCACCCTATTTCTTGACATGGCAAAGGGATTGATTGCAGTTTATACTACTAATTTTTTCTTAGGTGAAAAATATGCTCTAACTTCATTAGTATTTGTTGTTATCGGTCATATTTTTTCCATATTTTTAAAATTTAAGGGTGGAAAAGGTGTAGCTACATCTGCAGGAGCTTTATTAGCTTATGACTTGAGAGTGTTTTTATGTTTAGCTATTGTTTTTATAATAGTATTCTTACTAACAAGAACTGTATCTAAAGCATCCTTAAGTGCTAGTATAATAGCTCCGTTTATATCTTATTATTTCCAAGGCTTAAATTTATTTACTATCATTATTATTTTCATTGCATCAATGATAATAATAGAACATAGGGCAAATATAATTAGAATTAAAAATCACGAAGAAAAGAAGATGTTTTAAGGGAGTAAGATGAATATTTCAATTATAGGTGCAGGAAGTTGGGCAAGTGCTATTGCTGATTTTCTGTCAAAAGAAAATAAGATTTTGATGTATACTAGAAACATTGAAGATGTAGATAATATAAACAAGCTACATATAAACAAAAAATATTTTCCTGACCTTAAATTAAATAAAAATATAAAAGCTACAAATAATTTAGAAAAATTATTAGATAATGACATAATTATTAATGCAATACCAACCCAAGCTATTAGAGATGTATTAGGGAAAATAAAAGATAAATTAGATAAAAAGATATTAATAAACCTATCAAAGGGTATTGAACTTGAAACTTATAAAAGAGTATCAGAAATTATAAATGATCTCAATCCAAATTGTACTTATGCCATTTTAACTGGTCCAAGTCATGCTGAAGAAGTTATAAAAAAAATGCCTACAGCTTTACTTTGTGCTTGCGAAGATGAAGAAGTTGCGATAAAAATACAAAATTTATTCTCTAAAGATTATTTAAGAGTTTATAGATCGACAGATGTTATTGGTTCTGAAATTGGAGGAGCTATAAAAAATGTTCTAGCATTTGGAATAGGAATGGTTACAGGTCTTGGCTTTGGTGATAACACAAAGGCTGCAATTATGACAAGAGGAATTTATGAAATGAATAAATTTGCTATCAGTCAAGGTGCAAATCCGAAATCAATAAATGGACTTTGTGGTATAGGAGATTTGATTGTAACTGCAACTAGTATGCATTCTAGAAATAACAGGTGTGGTATCTTATTTGGTAAAGGTTACTCCTTAGAAGAAGCTTGTAAAAAGGTAAAGACTGTTATAGAAGGGATTCCTACAACAAAAGCCTTATATGAATTATCATTAAAAGAAAATATAGATTTACCTATAACAAAAGAAATATACAAGGTGATATATGAAAAAGCTGATCCAAAAAAATCTGTAGAAATATTAATGGGTAGGGATAAAAAAAGTGAATATTAAAAAGGATGTGTTATGAGTATAAAAGATAATATAGATAACTTAAAAAAAGATATGAAAGATTATGACGCTATGCTTTTAGCCGTAACAAAAACCCATGGTGTAGATAAAATTATGGAAGTATATAATTATGGTCTAAGAGATTTTGGTGAAAATAAAGTACAAGAACTTTTAGATAAAAAAGATAAGTTGCCAGATGATATTAATTGGCACTTAATTGGTCATTTACAAACAAACAAAGTTAATAAAATTGTTGGAGAAGTTCGCCTTATTCATTCAGTAGATTCTTTAAAAATTTTGAAAAAAATAAATAATAGGGCAAAAAAATTATCGATAGTTCAAGATTGTTTGCTTCAAATTAATATTTCCAAGGAAGAATCAAAGTCTGGATTTTATGAAGAAGATATAGAAGATATAATTAATCAAGCAAAAGAGTTAGAAAATGTTAAGATTAGGGGACTAATGACCATGGCGCCAAATACTGAAGATGTTTCAGTAATTAGATCATGCTTTAAAGGGCTCAAAAAAATATTCGATAATTTATCCAATTTAAGTTATAATAATATTGAAATGGAATATCTTTCTATGGGAATGACTCATGATTATAAAATAGCCTTAGAAGAAGGGACTAATATTATTAGAGTCGGCTCAAAAATATTTGGTAAAAGGATGTATAAAAATGTTAGATAAATTTAAAGAATTTATAGGAATTAATGACGATTATGAAGATTATGATGAAGAAATTGAAGAAGATGAAAAAGAAATAAAAAGATCAAGTGAGAATGCAGAAAGTACTTACACCCCTAGCTCAACATATGATTTTTCTAATAATACGATTGGAAGCGATGACAAAACAAGCTCTTTTTCAAATTTTTCAAATGATTATTCTTCTAATAACAAAAATAGAAAAACAAGGGGAGGAGATAATATAGTTAGTATGAATAGTACAAGTAGAAGTTTTGGTCACAATTCATCAAATAGTTTTAGAATAGCAATTCAAGAACCTTTAAGCTATGATGAAGATGGTCCAAAAATTGTAGATGATATCTTAGATAAAAAGGTTGTTGTATTAAATCTTGAAATGCTTGAAGTTGACAAAAAAAGACAAATTCTAGATTTTGTTTCAGGTGCAGTTTATGCCCTAGAAGGAACAGTTGAAAAAGTATCAAAGGGTATATTTGTAATTTGTCCAAAGGGTGTTGATATCGATAATTATGTTGAAGATCAAATATCTAATGGAAATTATAATCAACTTTAATATGATTTCAAAGATAGATTTTTATGAGATTAAAATATAATATAGATTTTGTTGAAGATAAATCTGTCAAGGCAAATATAAAAAAAGCTATCTCTTTATTAGAAAAATCATTTTATACTCACAAAGAAGTTTCTAGTTTTTTCTTAAATCCTTTTGAAATTTCTGTATTAAATGATATAGCAAAAGTTAATAATATAGAGATAGTTTTTTTGTCATGTAATGATAAAAGTGAAAGGCAAATTTTCATAGCAAATCCTTATACAGATTATATAGAAAAAAGTTCTTATATTAATGTATTAGAATTTAACATAAATAATATTTCTCATCCTGACGTACTGGGGGCTCTATTAAATTTAGGGCTTGATAGAAATGATATTGGTGACATTTATATCGGTGATGATAAATGTGAATTAGTAGTTTTAAATAAAGATAAGGATTTTGTTAAATTTAATTTAACAAAAATAAAAAACGAAAAAGTTAGCCTTGATTTTAAAAATGATAATATCTTATCTATTTCTAAAATTGAATATATAGAAAATAAGGGATTTATTTCTTCTTTGAGGCTAGATAATTTAGTAAGTGAATTTGTAAACTTATCAAGATCAAAGGCTCAAACTTTAATAAAAAGACGAATGGTCAAGGTTAATTATCAAATTATCGATAATCCCTCAAAAATTGTAGAGGAAAATTCCTTAATTTCGATTAGAAGAGAAGGAAGATTTATTTTTGACAAGGTTATAGGAAAAAGTAAGAAAGACAATTATCATATAGAATATAGGAAGTACAAATGATTTACACAATTTTGATTATTATAGGAATAATTTTAGATAGGATAAGCAAATCTTATGCCATATCTCATTTTATTGAAAATCCTGTTTATGGCAAATTAATTAATTTAATTTATGTAGAAAATAAGGGAGCTGCATTTGGAATATTACAAAATAAAAGATTGTTTTTTATAATTCTAACCTTAGTAGTTGTAATATATTTATTATATTACTTTATTAGAAATGTGAAATCTAATCCAAATTTATTAAATTTATCCCTATCTCTAATTGTATCTGGGGCCTTGGGAAATTTCTATGACAGATTATTTCATGGTTTTGTTGTAGATTTTATTGAATTTTCATTTTTTTCATTTCCAGTATTTAATGTAGCAGATATCTTAGTTACTGTAGGATCAGTTTTACTTATAATTTTTATAATTTTTGGAAAAATGGACGGAGAAGATCATGTCAGTTCAAATAGGAAATGATTGGGATGATATTTTAAAAGATGAATGGACAAAAGATTATTATATTAATTTAAGAAAAAAATTGATAGATGAATATAAAAATTACACTGTGTATCCAAATATGTACGATATTTTTAATGCCTTAAAAAAAGTATCTTATGATGATGTTAAAGTTGTAATTTTGGGTCAAGATCCTTATCACGGGCAAGGACAAGCTCATGGTTTTTCTTTTTCTGTAAAAAAAGGAATAAAAACGCCACCCTCTTTACAAAATATCTATAAAGAATTACACAGTGATTTAGGCTTATATATTCCTAACAATGGGAACTTAATAAAGTGGGCAAATCAAGGAGTTTTACTTTTAAATTCGACCTTAACAGTAAGAGCTCATCAAGCAAACTCCCATAAAGATTTGGGATGGTCAATTCTTACGGATAATATTATAAAAATATTAAATAAAAGAAGTAAGCCTATAGTATTTATTTTATGGGGTAAATTTGCCCAATCAAAAGAAGAATTAATAACAAACGATAGACACCTAATAATAAAAAGTGCCCATCCATCACCTTTTGCAGCTCACAGAGGTTTTTTTGGATCTAGACCTTTTTCAAAAACTAATGAATTTTTACAAAAAAATAATATCAAGCCAATTGATTGGCAAATAGAAAACCTAGACTTATAAGTCCAGGTTTTTTTTAATTAAAAATTTCATTATATTTAAAATATTTTCAACTGAAAAAATTCCATTTTCCATTATACTTATTAAATTATCATTTATTTTATAATAACCCTTATTTTCTACATTAAATTTATTAACAGCAACAAAACCAGATGCATCTTTAGAAAGTTTCCCATATAAAACTATTAATTTTAAAATAATACTTTTGTTTTTTATCCTAAAATTATAATTATAGCCTTGAAATAATGAATCATCCAGGTTAAGATTTGATTCAAACTCAATATTTGCTATATTTTTATCAATATAAGCCTTATCAAGATGGATTTTGTAATTATTTACTTTAAAAGATAGTTTATCATCTATAACTTCTTTAATATTTGAAATGGCTTCTGTTGATATTAAATCATTTTTATTGTGGATTAAAATAGGCCAAGGATTATTCCTGTTTTTAATCTCGTCAGTTAACTTACTAATAACCTTATATCTTGATGGGTCATTTCTTTCTATGCCAAATCTTTTTTCAATATCTATTAACTTCATAGAATTAAATTCTATTAATTTTCTTTTTGACTTTATAATTTTATAGATATCTTTATTTTCAGGAAAAACTGCTTTTTCATTATTTTTTATTAGTCTAATATTTAAAAATGGCAAATCAAAAACATCTCCATTATATGTGATTAGCTTTCTACTCTTTATTTTTTCCTTATAAATTTTAAGCAATTTTATTTCTTCTTTATCATTTTTTGCAAAGTATTGGTCTATATAAAACTTATCCTTATTAAAATATATTAAACCTAAAACTACAAGACTATCTGTATTTGGATCAAGTCCAGTAGTTTCTATATCTAAGATACATTCGTCTTTTTTTAAATTTTTTCCATTAAAGGGGTATCTAACGCATAACATGTTTGTATTATACCTTATATTTGATTTATTTTCTTTGTAATAATATAATAAATAAGTTAAAGGATGTGATAAAATGATATACTTAGATAATGCTGCTACAACAAGAATGTATGATGAAGTAATAGATATAGAAAAAGATTTTGAAAAAAAATACTTCGCTAATCCATCAGCCCTACATAGCTTTGGTATGGATGTAGAAAATAAGGTAAAAGAAGCGAGAGAAATAGTTGCTTCTAATATAAATTCAAATTCCAATGAAATTTATTTTACAAAGGGTGCAACTGAGTCAAATAATATAATTATAAACTCATTTGCAGGTGTAAATAATAAAGCTCTAACAACAAAACTTGAACATTCATCAGTTATTGATGCTTTTGAAAATTCTAACTTCAAAAAAATAGGCTTTATTAATAATGATGAATTTGGTTTTCTTGACTTAAAAGATTTAGAGGAAAAAATAGATAAAGAAACAAAACTTGTATCCATAATTTATGTACAAAATGAGATATCTACTATACAAAATATAAAAAAAATATCTGAAATAATAAAATCAAAAAACAAAGACATTTTATTTCACATTGATGCTACTCAAGCTTTGGGAAAAATCTCATGTGATGTAAAAGATTTAGGAGTTGATGTAATGAGTTTTTCCTCTCATAAAATCCATGGACCAAAGGGGATAGGTGGATTATATATTAATAATTCATTTAAAAATAAGATAAAACCTCTATTATATGGAGGAAGGCAAGAAATTTTTTCATCTGGAACTTTAAATGCTCCTGCCATTTATGCTTTTGCTAAAGCCTTGGAATTATCAAAAGAAAAAGAGGATTATTCTTACATAAAAAATTTAAATTTGTATTTAAGAAATAAAATTTCGGATAAATTTAAAGGGTATAAGATAAACTCTCCACTTGAAAATTCTAGTCCCTATATTTTAAATATTAGTTTTGAAAAGATAAAATCTGAAGTTTTACTCCATATGTTAGAAAGTGACAATATTTTTGTTTCAAGTGGATCAGCATGTTCTAAGGGAAATAACAGTAGAATTTTATCTGCCTTATATTTAGATAAAAAATATATGGATGGTGCTATAAGATTTTCATTTTCTCACGATATAAAAATAAAAGATTTAGATTTATTAGTTGAAAAATTATATGAATATATAGAAGATATAAGAAAGGTGTTTTAATGCAAGATTTACTTTCAGTTAGTTTTGGAGAGTTATTTTTAAAAGGAAAAAATAGAAATAAATTCTTTAAAGCTGCAATAGATAATATTAAAAGAAATATAGAAAAAATTGGATACGAGGATATGTATCTTGAAAGCTCAAAGTTATATATAAAAGCTGATAAAAATGATTTCAAAGATTTGATAAAAGAAATAAAAAAAGTTTTTGGAATTATTTATATATCAGAAATTAAAAGGTGCGATAAAGATATAAACTCAATAGAAAATGCTTTAAAAGAAATACTTGATAATATGGATATAAAAAACAAATCTTTTAAGGTAATAACAAATAGAGTTGACAAATCTTTTAATATAAAATCTCCAGACTTATCTCAAATGATGGGTGCCTATATTTTAAAAAATTATGCCCAAAAAAATAATTTAAAAGTTGATGTTCATAATCCAGATTTTAAAGTTTTTATAGACATAAAAAAATATGCCTACGTTTATGCTAATAGACATGAAGGTATTGGTGGACTTCCTTTAGGATCTAGTGGAAATGGTCTATTGCTATTATCTGGTGGAATAGATTCACCAGTTGCAGGTTTTATGATGGCAAAAAGAGGAATGAGAATTAATTGTCTACATTTTCATTCATATCCTTTTACATCAAAAAGAGCCCTACAAAAAGCAATAGATTTAGGTAAAATATTATCTCAATACACCGGCAAGATGAGAATATATTCGGTTAATATGGCAGAAATTTATAAATCTATTAATAAAAATTGTCATAGAAATCAAACTACAATTTTGTCAAGAAGATTTATGATGAGAATTGCAGAAAAGATTTCTGAAAAAAATAATTACCATGCTCTAATAACAGGAGAAAGTTTAGGACAAGTTGCAAGTCAAACGGTAGAATCTATGACTGTAATTGAAGATGCAACAAAACTTCCTATATTTAAACCTCTAATAGCACTTGATAAAACAGAAATTATTGATAGAGCCTTATTTATCGGATCTTACGAAAAAAGTATAGAACCTTTTGATGATTGTTGCTCAATATTTGCTCCATCAAATCCAATTACAAAACCAAAACTAAAATATATTAAAGAAAGTGAAAGCAAATTAGATATAGAAGAGCTTGAAAATAAGGCAATAGAAAATATGGAAATATTTGATATATAGGTTGACAAAACAGATGATAATTGGTAATATATTAAGGTAAACCGCTCAGTATGGGTACTGATCACCTTGACTGGCGAGAATCTAAATAGGAGGTGTACTATGTACGCTATAATTAAGACAGGTGGAAAACAATATAAAGTATCAGAAGGCGATCTAGTTAGAGTTGAAAAACTTAATGCAGAAGTAGGAGAAAGTGTAAGCTTTGAAGATGTACTATTAGTAAAAAGCGATAGTGATCTAAAAGTTGGAACTCCAACAGTTGAAAATGCAAAAGTAGAAGCTACTGTAAAAGATCAAGCTAAAGATAAAAAAATCGTTGTGTTTAAATATAGACCTAAAAAAGCATCAAAAACTAAAAAAGGTCATAGACAACCATATACTTTAGTTGAAATTAACAATATTTCTTGTTAATGATTGATGTTACTTTATTAAAAAAAAAAGAAAGTAGATTAGGATTTGCTATAAATGGTCATGCAAATTTTGATCGACATGGATATGATATAGTTTGTGCTGCAGTATCTATTTTATCTTACACAGCAGTAAATACACTTGATTATTACGATATAGAATTTGATTTTTCTGATGATGGTGAAAACATGAAAGTTTTACTAGAAAAGTCGAATGATAAATCAGATATAATTTTATGTGATTTTGAAATAGGTGTTAAAACCTTACTTACAAACTATAGTGAATATGTTAATTTAAAATATAGGGAGGTTTAGGATGTTTTTAAACATTAACTTACAAAGATTTTCTAGTAAAAAGGGAGTTTCTTCTTCAAAAAACGGTAGAGATTCTAATGCAAAAAGACTAGGCGTTAAAAGAGCTGATGGACAAACAGTAAACGCTGGAACAATAATCGTTAGACAAAGAGGAACAAAGATTCACCCAGGCGAAAATGTAAAAAGGGGTGGAGATGACACATTATTTGCATCATGCAATGGTGTTGTAAAATTTGAAAGAAAAGGAAAAAATAGAAAACAAGTTTCTGTATATCCAAAGCAAGACATTGCTTAATAGAGAACTAGCTTGCCCACGGGCAAGCTTTTTTTGTAAAAGGAATTTCAATGATTGATAATGCAAAAATAGAACTTCAAGCGGGAAAAGGTGGAGATGGAGCCGTTGCTTTTAGACGTGAAAAATACGAACCAACAGGAGGACCTGCAGGTGGTGATGGCGGAGACGGAGCAAGTATATATATAAAAGCTACAAATTCTCTTTCGACCCTTGAAGAATTTAGATACAAAACAAAATATAGGGCCTCAAATGGCGAAGATGGTATGGGCAAAAAAAGATTTGGAAAAAAAGGTGAAGATCTTTATTTGTTTGTGCCAGTTGGAACTATTATTAGAGAAAGTACAAGCGGGAAAATTATAAAAGATTTTAAGAAAAACGGAGAAGAATTTCTTATAGCAAAAGGAGGAAAAGGTGGAAAAGGAAATGTACATTATAAATCATCAACTAGACAAGCACCACGTTTTGCTCAAAAAGGAAAAGAAGGTCAAAAAATAACAGTAAGTCTAGAACTTAAAATATTAGCAGATGTTGGCCTTGTTGGATTGCCAAATGTTGGAAAATCAACATTAATCTCTGTAATTTCAAAAGCTAAACCAAAGATTGCGAATTATCATTTTACAACTCTTGATCCTAACCTTGGAGTTGTAAAAATCGATAAAGAAAGATCTTTTATAGTAGCAGATATACCCGGTTTAATTGAAGGCGCAAATGAAGGATTGGGTTTAGGACACGATTTTCTAAAGCATGTACAAAGGTGTAAAATTTTAGTACATTTAGTAGATATATCTGGTTTTGAAGGTAGAGATCCTATTGAAGACTTTGAACTTATTAATAATGAGTTAAAATTATTCGATGAAAATTTAGCTAATAAATATCAAATAATTGCCTTAAATAAATCGGATTTAGATTCAAACGAAAATTATAAAAGATTTGAAGACAAATTTTCTGATAAGTATAAGATTTTTAGAATTTCAGCAGCTACAACAAGTGGCATAAAAGAATTAATAGATGAAGTTAGTAATGTATTGTATTCTTTTGATGATGAAAAATATATCCTAGATGAAGAGGTTGATGAGGAATATCTAGAAGAATTTTATGATATGTCTGTTGCAAGTGATGAATTAAACTTTGAAATAGAAGAAGGCATTTATGTATGTAGTGGATATAGGATTGATAAACTACTTGAAAAGGTAAATTTAGACGATTATGACAGCCGTATGTATTTTGAAAGAAATTTAAGAGATATGGGTGTTTTTGATAAATTTAAAGAAATGGGTATTCAAGAAGGAGATTTAGTAGCAATCGGCGATATTGTATTTGACTATTACGAATAGGAGGAAAAATGATTACAGGTAAAGAAAGATCATATTTAAAATCTTTAGCTCACGATTTAAAGCCTATAATTAATATTGGAAAAAATTCATTAACTGATGAAGTTATAGAAGCAATTGATGAGGCTTTAGAAAAAAGAGAGCTTATAAAGATAAAAATTTTAAATAATAATTTAGATGATAATAACGAAATTGTAGACGAAGCAATTGAAAAACTTAATTGTGAATTTGTTTCTCATTTAGGTAATATTTTTACCATTTATAGGGAAAGCAAAAACAATAAAAAAATCAATTTATAATGAAAATAGGATTGTTTGGTGGTACATTTGATCCAATCCATATAGGACACCTTATTATAATGGAAAATGTGATCAACGCTATGAATTTGGATAAGATATATATTCTTCCAAATTCAAATCCACCACATAAATTACAAAACAAAAAAACAGACATAAAAATAAGACTAAAAATGGTGAGAGAAGCTATTAAAGATAATCATAAAATTGAAATAAATGATTACGATTATAGAAATAATAGTATTCACTACACATATCTAACAATAGATTATTTTAAAAAAACATACCCTGACGATGAGTTTTATTTTATAATAGGAGAAGATTCATTTTTAGATATACAAAAATGGAAGAATTATAAACAAATATTAAAAGAAAACTTGATTGTTTTTAAAAGATACAGCGAAATAAATTCTTCTTTATTATCGGAAATAAATGAAATAAAAAAGTATAATAAAAATATATACTTAATTGATAATATGGCTTTGGATATTTCATCAACTCTTATAAGATCTTTAGTAAAAGATAAAAAGAGTATTAAATATCTAGTAAATGATAAAGTTATTGAAATAATTAATAGGGAGAATTTATATGTTTGATTTTTCTAAGTACAAAGATAAGCTTAAAAATGATATAGGTGAGAAAAGATTTAATCATGTAATAAGGGTTAAAGATATGGCTTTAAAACTAAATAATGGAATAGATGAAAAAAAAGTTGAAACTGCAGCTCTCTTACATGATTGTGCTAAATACAATGAAGAATATTTTTTAGAAAAATACGAGGATGATTGTGATTTTTCTAATGAAATTATCACAAATAAAGCAGTTCTTCATTCCTTTTTAGGACCAATAGTTGCTAAGTATGAATATGGAATTGAAGATATAGAAATTTTAAATGCAATTAAATATCATACAACTGGAAGAGAAAATATGACTGACTTAGAAAAAATTATATTTTTAGCTGATGCATGTGAAGAAAAACGAGACTATAAAGGTGTTGAAAAATTAAGAAAACTAGCTTTTGAAAACTTAGACGATGCAGTTTTATTTAGTTTAGATGAAACTATAAAGTCACTTATAGATAGGAAAAATATAATTTTTCCTCTAACAATAAAAGCTAGAAATTATTTATTAAGGAAGAAAAATGGGTAAATTAGATATAATAGTTAAAACTTTAGAAGATAAGCAAGCTTATGATGTAAAGGTTATTGATTTAGAAAATAAATCATCAGTTGCAGACTATTTTGTATTAGCAACAGGAAATTCCATAAATCAAAATAAAGCTTTGCTTGAATATATTGAAGAAAATCTAAAAAAAGAAGGATTTGATGTTTTATCAGTTGAAGGATTAAGAGAAGGAAATTGGATACTCATGGATTGTGGAGATATAATTGTCCATATTTTTACATCAAACCAAAGAGAGTTTTATAATATTGAAGATTTATGGGAGTCATAAATTATAATTGATTGAGGTTTTGTATGGATGCTGACAAAAAAGATAAGCTTATAATAGCTTTGATAATTGGAATTGTTATTATTTTGTCTAGAAATTTTGTAAATAACCAAAAAAAAGATGAACTTGTATTTGAAAATACAAGTTCATCAGTTTCTATTGAAGCTAATCAATTAAGCAATAAAGAAACAAGAGAAAAAATAGAAAACAATAATACAACTATGAAAGTACATATAAGCGGAGAGATTAACAAACCTGGTGTTTACGATATTAAAGATAACTACAGACTTGAAGACTTAGTTAATGATGCAGGTGGTCTTACAAATAATGCCGATATAAATAAAATTAATTTGGCAATGAAGTTAGAAGATCAAATGCACATAATAATTCCAAATAAAAACAATCAAGAAAATAACCAAACACAAGATCAATTAGTCACACCTACTAATACAAATGAAAATAAGAAAATCAATATAAATAGTGCAGACAAAAATTCTCTTATGACACTTCCAAACATAGGAGATAAAAGAGCAGAAGCTATAATTGAATATAGACAAAGAAATAAATTTAATAAAATTGATGATATAAAAAATGTGTCTGGAATTGGGGATAAATATTTTGAAGCAATGAAAGATATGATAGTAGTAGATTGAGGAGAAAATATGAAATTATCAACTAGAGGTAGGTATGGACTTAGGGCTATACATTATTTAGCAGAAAATGAAGATAATGGATATATTTCAGTTTCTGATATTTCTAATACTTTAAAGCTACCTGAAAATTACTTAGAACAATTAATAAGAATATTAAAAAAAAATAATTTGGTTATATCGGCTAGAGGAGCAAAGGGAGGATATAAGCTCTCTAGATCCGCTAGTGATATAACAGTTGGTGATGTTTTAAGATCCTTAGAAGGAGAAATGACCTCAAGCCAATGTGTTGCTGATAGAAATAATTGCAATAATGAAGAGTGTGAAGCTTATTATGTTTTTGCAAAAATTGATGACGCTATTAACAATGCTGTTAATTCTATCACCATAAAAGATATGGTAAATGAAAAACTATAATTAGGAGAATTTTATGAGAAAACTTGGAATGAACGAACTAAGAAAAGAATATTTGAATTTTTTTGGATCAAAAAAAAATCATACAGTATTAAAATCTTTTTCACTAATACCTGAAGATGATGATTCCTTACTTTTAATTAATGCAGGTATGGCACCACTAAAAAAATATTTTACAGGCGAAAAGAAAATGAAAAACAACAGGGCTACTTCATCACAAAGATGTATTAGAACTGGTGATATTGAAAGGGTAGGAATAACTGAAAGACATGGAACTTTCTTTGAAATGCTTGGTAATTTTTCTTTTGGTGATTATTTTAAAAGAGAGGCTATACACTGGGCTTATGAATTTTTAACTGAAAACCTTGAAATTGACAAGGACCTATTGTGGGTATCAGTATATGAAAATGATGATGAAGCATATAAAATTTGGAATGAAGAAATAGGACTTTCAAAAGATAGAATTTTAAGATTTGGAAAAGAAGATAATTTTTGGGAACTTGAAGTAGGACCATGTGGACCAGACTCTGAAATTTTTGTTGATAGAGGAGTAGAAAAGGCGATAGATGAAAATGATAATAAGCCAGGAAATGACGATTCAGATCGTTTTATGGAAGTATGGAATCTAGTTTTCACCCAATTTAATAAAAATATAAATAAAGAATATACACCACTTCTCCATCCAAACATTGATACAGGTATGGGTCTTGAAAGAATGGCTATGGTATTGCAAAACAAAGATAATATTTTTGAAATAGATGTAAACCAAAATATTATAAGAGAAATAGAAGAATTATCGAATAAAAAATATAAAGAAAATAAAAAGGATGACATTTCAATAAGAGTGATAGCAGATCATGCTAAGGCAATGACCTTTATGGTATCAGATGGAATTCAACCATCTAATGAAAAAAGAGGTTATGTACTAAGAAGACTTATAAGAAGAGCTTTTAGACATGGAAAATTATTAGGAATTGAAGGTGAATTCTTATCTTCAGTTATTGATTGTGTTATTGACTCATATAAAGATGAGTATGATGAGTTAGTTGACAGAAAAGATAAAATTGTAAGTGTAATTAAAAAAGAAGAAGCTAATTTCCAAAATACTATAGATAGTGGTCTAGATATTTTAAATGAATATATTAAAGATTTAAAGGAAAATAATAAAGACACATTAAATGGTGAAGATGCTTTTAAATTATATGATACCTATGGTTTTCCGCTTGATTTAACAAAAGAAATTCTTACAGAAAATAATTTGAAAGTAGATACAAAAGAATTCGATAAACAAATGGAAAATCAAAGAAATCTAGCAAGAAATGCAAGAAAGTCAGATGCTGGTTGGTCTTTGGATTCAATAAACATTGATGAATTTGATAAGACTGAGTTTGTTGGTTATGATGACTTAGAAGTTAAGGCAAATATAATAGGGTTATTTGATGATAAAGAAAAAGTTAGCTTTATAAAAGAAGGCAATAAGGGTATAGTTATAAGTGATAAGACTTCTTTTTATGCTGAAGGTGGTGGACAAGTAGCTGACACTGGATTGATTATTACTGGCAGTGCAAAAGCTAAAGTCTATAATGTTCAAAAGAAAAATGAAATAATTATTCATTATGTGGAAGTTATTGATGGTGATTTAAACTTAGCTAAAGCTGACTTTATAGTTGATAAAGAAAGAAGGCTTGATATTACCAGAAATCACACCGCAACACATTTGCTTGACCAAGCTTTAAGAAACATCTTAAATGAAGATGTAAAACAAGCAGGATCTTTGGTAGATGAAGAAAAACTTAGATTTGATTTTACCTATCCTAATGCTTTAAGCGATGATGAAATTGAAAAAATCGAAAATGAAATTAATGAAAAAATCAGACAACAATTAAAAGTTAAAAAAGAAATCATGCCATATAAAGAATCTGAAAAATTAGGAGCTATTGGCTTATTTGAAGATAAATATAAAGATATGGTAAGAGTAGTTTCTATTGATGACTATTCAATTGAATTATGTGGAGGTTGTCATGTTAATAATTCTTCTGAAGTATTAATGTTCAAAATTCTACAAGAATCTTCAGCTGCTTCTGGAATAAGAAGAATTGAAGCAATTACTGGTAGAAAAGTTTATGAGTATCTTAATAGTAATTTAGGATTAATTAATGTAGTTTCAAAAGTTTTAAAAACAAATCCTAAAAACATTTTATCAAAAGCTGAATCATTAAATGAAGAAATTAAAAATCTTAAATTAGATATTCAAAAATTAAAAGAATTTAATGAAAAAGATGTATACAAAGATATTGAAAATGAAGTTCAAGATGCTAAAGGAATTAAACTACTAGTTCATAAATTTGAGAATGAAGATCTTGATACTCTAAGAAACTTTGAAGAAAGAATTAAAGAAAAATATAAGGATCTAATTGTTGTATTTGCTACTGTAAATAATGATAAGATTGTATTTACAGCCTCAGTTTCAGATTCTCTAACAAATCGTTATAATGCAGGAAAGATAGTTAAAGAAGTAAGTAAAATAACAGGTGGAAATGGCGGAGGAAAGAAGAACTTTGCTCAAGCAGGAGGTAAAGACATCTCTAAATTAGATGAAGCTTTAAAAAAAGTCTATGAATTAATATAAGGAGAAATTATGTCAGACAAAAATTTCAACGAAACTATGCGTTTTAATCCGCAAGATGAAAAGGAAGTTGATATAAGAGAAGTTCTAACAAAAGTATACAAAGCTTTAGAAGACAAAGGTTATAAACCTACAAATCAAATAATAGGATACCTAATAAGTGGAGATCCTACTTATATAACTGGTCATAACAATGCTAGAAAATTAATTAGACAAATTGATAGAGATACCATACTTGAAGAAATATTAAACTATTATATAAATGAGTAGAATAATGGGACTAGACTTGGGTGATAAAACAATAGGAGTTGCATTAAGTGATCCATTTTTTATCACCGCCCAAGCCTATTTGACAATAAAAAGAAAAAAAACTAGTTTAGATATTAAAAAATTAGTAGATATTATAAAGGAAAAAGAAGTTAATTTAATAATTATTGGTTTGCCAAAAAATATGAATAACACCTTAGGACCTCAAGCCATGAAGGTGATTTCTTTTGTTGATTTACTAAAAAAAGAAACTGATATTGATATTAAATACCAGGATGAAAGAATGACTACCATACAATCAGATAAAGTTTTGATGGATATGAGTGTCAAACGCGAAAATAGAAAAAAATATATAGACAAAATTGCCGCATCTTTTATTTTACAAACCTATTTAGATGGGAGAAGTAATGGATAAGATAATTTTAACCGATGATAATAATAAAGAAGTCGAATTTAATATAATAGATACATTCGGAGTAGACGACAAAGACTATGCAGCATTGGAACCTATAGATGAAGATTTTATATTGATTTTAGAAATGATAAAAGATAAAGATTCTATTAGTTTTAAGGCTATTAGCAATGATAGAGAGTTTGATGAAATAGCTAAAATATATGAGGATATGAAAGAAGATAAGAATGAACATTGAACAATTAAAAAAAGTATTTGAAAAAAATGGTCATAAATTTACTAAGCAAAGACAAATAATATTCAATGCTCTTAAAAATTCTAATTCAAAGCATTTAACACCAGAAGAGCTTTTTTCCATAGTTCATAAAGACAATAAACAAGTTGGTATTGCTACGGTTTATAGAACATTAAATATTTTTGAAGACTTAGGAATAGTTAATAAACAAGAGTTTACAGATTCTGTAAACACCTACGAGCTAATAGGTCCAAAAGATGATCATCACGATCATTTAATTTGTACTAACTGTGGAAAAATTGTAGAAGAAAAAATATTGGATAATGATGAGCTAGCAAAAACATTAAAAGATAAATATAATTTTGAGCTAGATTATTATTCTCTAAGAATTTATGGTATTTGCTCCGAATGTGAAGATAATTTAAGGAGTAAAAATGAGAACGCAAAATAAATTAAAAGTCATCCCATTGGGTGGACTTGGAGAAATAGGTAAAAACTGCACAGTTGTAGAATATAAAAATGAAATGATTATGATTGACTGTGGATTGACATTTCCTGATGAGGACATGCTAGGTGTAGATATAGTAATACCAGATTTTACTTATATTGAAGAAAACAAGGATAAATTAAAAGGGATTTTTATAACACATGGTCATGAAGATCATATAGGAGCTATAACTTATCTATTAAAATTAATAGATACAAATGTATATTGCTCTAAACTTACAAAAGGTCTATTAGAAAATAAGTTTAAAGAACACGGACTTAATCCAAATAGGCTAAAGATGGTAAATGTAAATAATACAGTAAAAGTTGGTGATTTAAGCGCTGAATTTATTAGAGTCAGCCATTCAATTCCAGATTCATGTGCAATAGCTGTAAAATCTCCAATTGGTACAATTTTATTTACAGGCGATTTTAAAATGGATTTTACACCTATAGATGGAGAACCTACAGATATTCAAAAACTTGCTGCACTTGGAAAAAAGGGTCTATTGTGCCTATTTTCTGATTCAACAAATGTTGAAATTGAGGGCAGCTCAATGAGTGAGAAAAAAGTAGGTGAAACTTTTATAAATTTATTTGGCCAAGCACCAGGAAGAATTGTTGTTGCAACATTTGCATCTAACCTTCATAGGGTTCAACAGGTAATTTATGCTGCTGAAAAATATAACAAAAAAGTAGCCTTATCAGGAAGATCTATGCTTAATAACGTAAAAATAGCTTCTTCTTTAGGATATATTAAAATAAGGTCTAATACAATAATAGATATAAAAAATCTAAAAGACTATTCTGATGATCAAATAGTTATACTATCTACAGGAACACAAGGTGAACCTTTATCAGCACTTACAAGAATGGCTAATAATGAACACAAACAGGTTCATTTAAATTCTTCCGACACTGTTATTTTATCTTCTTCAGCAATACCTGGAAATGAAATGTCAATTAATAATACTATTAATAACTTAACTAAAATAGGTTGTAATATTATTTATAATTCATTAGCAAAAGTTCATGCTTCAGGACATGCTTGCCAAGAAGAGATAAAATTAATGCACCAACTAACAACACCAAAATATTTTATACCTGCCCATGGTGAACCAAGACAATTAAAAAAACATAAAGAAATAGCAATGGATATGGGAATGAACGAAGATAATGTATTAGTAGGTCAAAATGGTGATATCTTTGAATTTACTAAAAGAGGTGCAAGAATAAATGGTAAGGTTCAAGCTGGTAATGTCTTAGTTGATGGTTCAGGCATTGGTGATGTTGGTAATATTGTTTTAAAAGATAGAAAACACTTATCAGAAGATGGTTTGTTAGTAGTAAGTTTAACTATAGAAAAACATACCCAAAAAGTTCTATCAAATCCTGAAATAGTTTCAAGAGGATTTATCTATGTTAAAGAAAATCAAGATTTAATAGAAAATTCTAAAGATATTGTTATTAGAACAATGAAAAAATGTCAAAAGAAAGACATACATGCAATAAGTCAAATAAAATATCAAATTAGGGAATCACTTAAATCTTATATTTATAATCAAACTGGAAGAGATCCAATGATTTTACCAGTTCTTACAGAAGTAGAAAATAATGAATATTAATTATAATCATATAGTTGATTATTTAAATAATATTTATGTCGATGAAGATTTTGTCGAATTAAGAAATTTTGGAATTGAAAATAATATTCCTATTATGAAATTAGAAACTAAAGAATTTTTAAAAAGCTTGATTATAATTCAAAAACCAAAAAATATTTTAGAAATAGGTTCTGCTATTGGCTATTCTTCTCTGCTTTTTTCAAAATATACAGGTGCAAATATAACTACAATAGAAAAAAGTGAAAAAATGTGTGAAATAGCTAAATCTAATTTTAAAAAATATGGTAAAGATATAAATATAATAAATATGGATGCAAAAAAAGCCTTGAATAATATTAATCAAGGCTTTGATTTTGTCTTCATTGATGCAAATAAGTCACAATATAAATATTATTTTGATAAATCAATTAGTTTATTAAATAAAAATGGGATTATAGTTTGTGATAATATCCTTTTTAGAGGTGAAATTGCAAATGATAATATTGTAAATAAAAGAGATATAACTATAGTTAAAAACTTGAGAAAATTTTTATCTTATATTACAGATTTAGACGAATATATTACTAGTATAATACCAATTGGTGACGGTATTAGTTTAAGTACAAGGAGAATTGATGAGAGATAAAGTTGAATTATTAGCACCAGCAGGTGATATGGAAAGACTAAAAACTGCAATTAAATTTGGAGCAGATGCTGTATATATGGCAGGAAATAATTTTGGTCTTAGAAAAAACTCTAAAAATTTTGATGAAAATGAATTAAAAGAAGCAGTAGATTATGCTCATAAAAATAATGTTAGGTGTCATGTAACTATGAATATAGTACCACATGACAAAGATTTAGAAGGCATAATTGATTATATTAAATATTTAGAAAAAATAGGAGTAGATGCTTTAATCATTTCTGATCCTGGAATATTTAATATAGCAAAAGAAAACTCAAATATTGACCTTCATATTTCAACTCAAGCTTCTGTTACAAATTCACATACTATTAATTTTTGGTATAAACTTGGAGCTAAAAGAGTTATTCTTGCAAGAGAATTATCACTTGAAGAGATAATTGAAATTAGAAAAAATGTTCCAAAAGATTTAGAAATTGAATGCTTTATTCACGGAGCTATGTGCATATCATATTCTGGAAGGTGTCTATTAAGCAATTACATGACAGGAAGGGATGCGAACAGAGGAGATTGTGCCCATGCATGTAGGTGGAAATATTCTATTCAAGAAGAAAAAAGACCTGGTGAGTATTATCCAATAGGTGAAGATGAAAATGGAACCTTTATAATGAATTCAAAAGATCTTTGCCTAATTGATGAAATTGATAAATTAATAGAGGCGGGAATAAATTCTTTTAAAATTGAAGGAAGAATGAAAACTGTATTTTATGTTGCTACAGTTATCAGAAGCTATAGACAAGCCATCGATGCTTATTATAATGATTCTTTTGATGAAAAAGTAGCTAAAAAATATTTAGATGAAATTAAAAAAGCTAGTCATAGACATTTTACAAAGGGATTTTTCTATAAAAAGGCTGACTCAGATTCACAAATTTATGAAAATTCATCATATATTAGGGGATATGATTTTATAGCTGTTGTTTTAGATTATGATAAAGAAAACAAAATTGCAAAGCTTGAAGAAAGAAACAAATTTATTCTAGGAGATGAAGTAGAAATCTTTGGAAATAGTCCGGAATTTATTAAATTTAAAATTGATAATATGAAAGATTCAAATGGTTCAGATATAGAAGTAGCAAATAAAGCTAAACAAATTGTTTATATAAAAATTGACCATGAACTTGAAAAAGGCGATATAATAAGACGTAAAATTGAAGAATAAATCTAAAATAGCCTCATGAATAAAATCATGAGGCTAAAGTTTATTAATTATCTTTTGAAGGATTTTCAGATATATCTGTTCTAGTTCTTCTAGCTTCTGCACCAACATTTGAGTTTTCATCAGCTTCGTCAGATATACTTCTTAAATTTTCTTGATCAGCATGATCTTTTTTATCTAAAGATTCGCCACCTTCATTTTTATTAGCTTCTCTAGTTTTTTTGTCGAGTTCTTTGTCTCCTCTGTATTGATTTTCATTTGTAATATTTTTTTCTTCAGACATTTTTTACTCCTTTTTAATTTAAAAATTAGAATCTAGTTTAATTATACCCTTTCGTCTTTAATTTAACCAATATAATTATTTATCTATTCTTTTTTAAATTTAAAAAAGAATTTACTTTTTAAATTTTATGATAATATGGTAAAATAAGGTGTACAAATAGATAGGAGTGTTTATGACAAAAAAAATTCTTAAAATAAAAACAAATAATAACTTGCCAGAATATAAAACAAAGTATTCAGCAGGTATGGATATATATTCCTCAAATAAAAATGATATTATAATAAAACCAGGAGAGATAGCAAAAATTGAAACAGGATTGCATATAGAAATTCCTGAAGGATTTTTTGCTGCTATTTATCCTAGATCTTCAACAGGTGTTAAAAGACAATTAATGCTTGCTAATTCAACTGGAATTATTGATAGTGATTATAGGGGAGAAATAAAATTATTCTTTTATAATTTTGGTAATGACATACAAACTATAAAAAATGGTGAGAGACTTGCCCAAATGGTTATCCAACCTTATGAAAAGGTACAAATAGAAAAAGTTGATGAACTTTGTGAAAGTGAAAGAGGAGAAGGTGGAATCGGTTCAACCGGAAAATAATGAGAAGACGTAAAAAAAATAATACTTTCTTAAAATTATATAGAAAAAATAAATATAATCTAATTTTATTGGTTTTTGTAATAGTTATTGGCCTTTTTTTATTCTCTAAAGCTTTAGATTTTTTATCAAATAGAAATCTATCTTCATATGATAATGAAATAATTGTCGTAAAAAATAATGATAACGAGATTGATTCCTTAAGTCTTAAAGAATTACGAAAATTAGGATCAACTGAAAGTAAAGTTACATTAGAAAATGGTGAAGAATTTACTTTGACAGGTGTAGCTATAGAAAAAATACTAAAAAAAGAAAAAATTAATCCTAATCTTAATAATGTAGTTGAATTTTCAGACCAAAAAGGGAACAAAACAAGTTTGAGTATGGAAACTGCCTTAGAGGTGAATAGGGTTATATTAGTATATAAAATTGATTCTAAACCTAATATTGAATATAATAAAAAATTGGGTGTTTTATTTGCTTTAGATAAACAAGATAAAGATTCAGGTAAATGGATTAGAAATATACAAACAATTAATATTAAATAACTCATGGTTTTTCATGGGTTATTTTTTTAACTTTATATTTTTCTATAATATTTTTAAATTCTTGGATACAAGTTTATTATAATATTATGATTTCATAAAGTTGGTGAAAATATTTAATTAAAGAAAATTTAAATAATATTGAAATTTATAAGCTCCTTAAACAAATGACTTGATGAATAATAATTTAATCAAGACTTAATACCTGCCAGTAGACTAGATTTTATAGAAATAATAAGATATATCCTTTTATAAATGTTTTTTAAAATATAAATATATATAAGGGATTGACAATCAAGTATTATGTATACAATAATTTTGTAGTAAGAACTGAGATAAAAGTAAAATAACTTTTTTATGTTTTTTTAAAAAATTAAATTTTAAGCAAGAGTTCTAAATTACTATATTTATGGTACAATATAAGATGTTAAGTGAAGATTTTAAGGATGTGATTATATGGACCAAGAGTTTAAATACGAAAAATTAACACCTATGTTAAGGCATTATGTAGATGTAAAAAATGATTTTAAGGATTCTTTGCTTCTTTATAGGGTCGGGGATTTTTATGAGGCTTTTTTTACTGATGCTATAACTATCAGCAAGACCTTACAGCTTGCTTTAACAGGAAAAGAATGTGGTCATGATAAAAGAGCTCCTATGTGTGGAGTTCCTCATCATGTAATTGATACTTACATTAATAAATTGGTCAAGAACGGATATAAAGTTGCTCTTTGTGATCAAGTTGAAGATCCTAAAAAAGCAAAGGGTTTAGTGAAAAGAGCTATTACTAGGGTTATTAGTCCAGGTACTGTTGTAGATTTAGAATCTTTGGATAAGAAAGATAATAATTTTCTATTGTCAATTTTTGAGAATAAGTTTGGTATAGGGGCATGTTTTGCTGACATATCTACTGGAAAATTGATGACTTTTGAAATAAAAAGTGATAAAGATTCTAGTGCAAATAAATTAATTAATGAGATTGAAAAAATATCTCCATCCGAAATTATTATAAATTCTAATTTTACAAATAAAAAAGTTTTGGATTATTTAGACCTAAATAAGGAAACATTAATAAATAAAATTGATGAAACAGATAGTTATAAGTCTTTAAGTAAAAATGTATTTAAGCATTTAGGTGAGAGAAATTTTGAAAAGGTTAAAAACTTAAGAATATCCTTAATAGCTATTTCAAATTTACTTGATTATATTTATAGATATCATAAAAATAATCTAGCTCATTTAAATGAGATTGAAATTCTTGAAATTTCTTCTTATATGCAACTTGATGCTAATACAAGAAGAAATTTAGAACTTCATACTAATATAGATAAAAAAGGTAAGGAAAATTCTTTATTCAAATTAATTGATAAGGCTGATACAGTTATGGGTTCAAGACTTTTAAATGAATGGCTTGAAAGACCTTTAATTGATAAAGAAAAAATAGAAAAAAGATTAGATTTAGTTGAATATTTTTATTTGAATACTGATATATCTCATAAGATTTCTTTTTATCTTGATGACATATATGATCTTGAAAGAATTATCGGAAAAATTTCTTATCAAAGGGCTAATGCTAGAGATTTCATTTCCTTAAAAACTTCATTAAGAAATATCCCAGAATTTAAGAAATATCTTTCTAAATTAGATAATAAAGATATAGTAAGTTTTTCTAAAAACATACCTGATGTCTCAAATATTTATGAAATTTTAGATAAGTCTATAATTAATGATCCACCTATTGTAATTACTGAAGGTGGAATTATAAAAGAAGGATTTAATGATGACCTAGATAAGTTAAAAGAGTCATCAATATCTGCTGAAAAAGACTTAATAAATTATGAAAAAGATGAGAAAGAAAAAACAGGAATTAGTAAGTTAAAAATAAATTATAATAAAAATAATGGATATTCAATTGAAGTAACAAAGGCAAATACACACCTTGTTCCAGATTATTATATAAGAAAACAAACCTTAAAAAACCAGGAAAGATATACTACAGAAAAGCTTGAAGAACTATCAAATTTAATTCTTGGTTCCAGTGATAAGATTAATGAATTGGAATATAAAATCTTTGGAGAAATTCGTGAATTTATTTTAGATAATACCAAAAAACTTCAATACTTGTCTAAACTAATTTCGATAATAGACTCATTAAACTCTCTTGCAAAACTTGCATTGGAAAATAATTATAAAAAACCTAAAATTACCACCGATAATATCATAAAAATTAAAGATGGAAGACATCCTGTAATTGAAAAAAATTTGAAAGAAAATGAATTTATAGCAAATGATACTGATATCGGTGAGGATGATAATTTAATTCAAATCATTACAGGACCAAATATGGCTGGAAAATCAACTTATATGAGACAGATGGCAATTATTATTATTCTTGCTCAAATGGGATCTTTTGTCCCTTGTCAAAGTGCAAGTATTTCGGTTTGTGATAAGGTATTTACAAGAATTGGAGCTAGTGATAATATTTCAAAAGGTGAATCAACATTTATGCTTGAAATGAATGAAGTTAGTAATATTTTGAAAAATTCTACAGAAAATTCCTTTATAATTTTAGATGAAGTTGGTAGGGGAACAAGCTCTGATGATGGTTTATCTATTGCTATGAGTCTTGTTGATTATTTAAGTAAGAAAAAAAGAGCAAAAACTGTCTTTGCTACACATTTTCATGAGCTTACCATACTTGAAAATAAGCTTGATAATGTAGTTAATCTAAAGATAGATATTTTGGAAGAAGATAATAACTTGGTATTTTTAAGAAAAATATCCAAAGGTAAAACTGATAGGTCTTATGGTATTGAGGTTGCAAAACTATCAGGTTTACCAGATGAACTTATTGAAAACGCTAAAATTTTTATGGATAAACTAGATGAAGATGACAGGGTATTTAAAAATAGCACAAATATTGTAAATAATACTATTGACGATATATATAAGATAAAGGTGGATAAGTTAAAAGAAAATATTGATTCTATAAATATTAATGAGCTTACACCTCTTGAAGCTATAAATGTTTTAAGCAAGCTTATTGAAAATATTAAGGAGATATGATGAAAATCATAGAATTAGATGAAAAAACTATCGAACAAATTGCAGCAGGAGAAGTCATAGAATCTCCTGTTTCTATTATTAAAGAGTTAGTTGAAAACTCAATTGATGCAGATGCAAAAAATATAATAGTTGAAATAAAAAATGGCGGGAAATCATATATTAGAGTTACAGATGATGGTGTCGGAATTGAAGAAGATGATTTTATACGTGCTTTTAAAAGACATGCTACTTCAAAAATTAAAGATTTTTCAGACCTTTATAGGATATTTTCTTTAGGTTTTAGGGGAGAAGCCCTTTCATCAATTATTTCTTGTGCTGATGTTAAGGCTGTTTCTAAAACAGAAAATCAAGATATAGGTAAGAAATTAGAATTTAAAAACGGAAAAATAGAATCAATAAAATCTATTGCTACTAATAATGGGACTAGCATAGAAGTATTTAATCTATTTTCAAATATACCTGTAAGAAAAAAATTTTTGGGTTCAGATATAAATGAATCAAATAAAATTTCTAAAATAATTCAAGCCTTAGCCTTAGGTTACGATAATATTTCTTTCAAATTTATCAAGGATAACAGGTTAGTTTTTCAAACATTGGAAAATGATAGCTTAAAAGATAAAATTATAAATCTTATTGATGAAAATCTAAAGGATAATATTTTAAAAATAAAAGCTAAAAATTCTTTGTATGATATAAGTGGTTATATTTCAAATACAAACTATTATAGGGGAAATAGGTCTTTTCAATATATTTTTGTCAATAATAGGTTGATTGAAAATAGTAATATTAGTAAAGCTATTGAAAATAGGTATAAATCTTCAATTCCAAGTCAAAGATATCCTGCTTTTTTCTTATTTATTAAAACAAATACAAATAATATTGATGTAAATATTCACCCAAATAAAAAAGAAATAAAATTTACCTATGAAGATAATCTAATAGAACTTTTAGAAGATAATGTATCAAAAGTATTATATGAAAATTCTGATTTTAAAAAAGTAAAAGTGCCAGAGGATCAAAAGGAAGAATTAAACTTTTACGATGACTATGCTGAGGTATTAAACTTATATAATAAGGTAAATGAAGAAAAAACTTCTTACGAGAAAGAGAATATTGATGATAAAAGTATTAGTGATCCCCATGATGATTTTTTTGAAGTAGAAGAGCTAAATTTCATAGAAAAAGAAGAAAAAAAGAAAGCCTCCAAAGAATTAGAAGATAAGAGAAACAAAAATTTCATTGATACTAAAAATTTGTTATATAAGACTAGCATCTTTAATCGTTATTCTTTATTCATAAATTCAGATAAAATCCTCTTATTAGACCATAGAAGGTCAGATCAAAGGATAAAGTTTGATGAATTCATTGAAAGTTTTGATAAAAATCAAATAAATTCACAGCAATTGTTAGAGGCTAAAATTATAAAAGTCAGCCTTGAAGAATATAATAAATATTTAGAAAAAAAAGATGTTTTCAAAAAACTAGGCTTTGAAATAGATACTTTTTCCTTTGATAAATTGATAATAAGGTCTGTACCTCTTGTCTTTGATAATCCAGAAAATCTTGAGTTTTTCTATAATTTACTAGATATAGATGATTCAAATGAAAGTTTATTTAAAGAAAAAATTTCTTCTTTAATAAATAAGAATACCTTTAGAAAAGGTGATAAAATTGATGAATCAGAGGCTTATGCTACTATAGATAAATTAAATAAATCTGAAAATCCATATAAAACATACGATGGTAAGCCTACTATAATTACAATAGATGAAAATGAATTGGAGAAATATTTTGACAGATAAAGTTTTGATTATAACAGGTCCTACTGCAAGTGGTAAAAGTGATATAGCAATAAATTTAGCTAAAGAGTTTGATGGCGAAATTATTTCTGCCGATAGCCAACAATTATATAAGGAAATGGATATTGGAACAAATAAAATAAAATCTAAAGAGATGGGTGGTATCAAACATTATGGTCTGGATTTAAAATACCCTTACCAAGACTATTCAGTAAGTGAATTTAAAGATTTAGCAAGGGATTTGATCAAGGATATAAATTCAAGGGATAAACTTCCGATAATTGCTGGTGGAACTGGATTTTATATAGATTCTATAATTTTTGATATGAATTATGGAAAATATAAAAAAGATGAGAATTTGAGAAAAAAATTAGAAAACGAAGCAAAAACTTATGGGAATAGTTATATTTATGAAAAATTATTAAAAATTGATCCAGTAGCAGCAGAAAAATATCACCCAAACGAAATTCAAAGAATAGTAAGAGCTATAGAAACTTATGAACTAAGTGGAAAAAAGCCTAGCCAAATAAGAAAAGGTGAAAAAAAGCTGAATAAAGAAATCAATCCCTTATTATTTTTTATAAACTACGATGACAGGGCGATTCTTTATGAAAAAATCAACAAAAGAGTTGACTTAATGTTTGATCAAGGATTAGAAAGAGAATTTAGAGATGTAGTTAAAAAATATTCTTTGAGTAAAAATTCTAAATCTCTTCAAGCAATAGGTTACAAAGAATTTTTCCCTTATATTGAAGGAGAATACTCAAGGGAAATTTTATTAGATGAAATCAAAAAAAATACTAGGCGTTATGCTAAAAGGCAAATAACATGGATGAAAAAATACTTAGCTTATGATTTCTCTTATCCTATTTATAGGGATAAGATTTCAGATGAAGAAAATTTATCATATATTACAAACTTAACAAAGGAGACTTATGATTTATAATAAATTTTATAATATAGATGAAAATATTGAAGAATATGTAGAAAAAATTGATATAAGTTTAGAAAACAGATTTAAAAAACTTGATAAAATTAGTGAATACAACCAAATTAAGGTTTTAAAAGCTTTTAATGAAAACAACCTTTCTAGTATACATTTTAATTCTGCAACTGGGTACGGCTATGCAGATATAGGAAGAGATGTTGTCGAATCAATTTTTTCATCAATTTTTAAATCGGAAGATTCTTTAGTCAGACCAAATATAGTTTCTGGAACCCATGCCATATCCTTGGTTTTATTTTCTCTTTTAAATTATGGCGATAAAATACTATCAATTAATGGAGATCCTTATGATACTTTACAGCAAGTTATAGGTATCGAAGGAAATAAAAAAGGTAATTTAATATCTAAGGGTATTAAATATGACAAAATAGACTTAAAAAATGATCAAGAGATCCAATACGACAAAATTAAAGATAAGTTAAAAAATGATATAAAGTTAGTTATGATTCAAAGATCTACTGGATATACAAATAGGAGAGCTTTTAGTATAGAAGAAATTGAAAGAGCTATTAAAGCTATTCGTGAGGTAAATGAAGATGTAATTATATTTGTAGATAATTGCTATGGAGAATTTACTGAAACTAAAGAACCTATAGAAATTGGGGCAGATATTATTGCTGGATCATTAATAAAAAATCTCGGTGGGGGAATTGCCCTTACTGGTGGTTATATTTCTGGAAAAAAAGATTTGGTAGAATACTGCTCTAATACATTGACAGCACCAGGAATAGGTAAAGATGAGGGGCTAAGTTTTGGAACTACAAGAGGTGTTTTACAAGGTCTGTATTATTCAAGCAAAACAACAATAGAATCAATAAAGGTAGCCTTATTATTTGCAAAAGCCTTTGATAATTTAGGTTTTGAAATAATTCCAACAATGGATGATCCAAGAAGTGATATAGTTCAAGCTATAAAACTAAAATCTAGTGAAAGACTGGAATTATTTGCTAAAGCAATACAAGAATCATGTAGTGTTGATTGTAATCTAACACCAATTGCAGATGATATGCCCGGATATGAAGATAAGGTAATAATGTCATCAGGAGGTTTTGTGGAAGGTGCTACTTCAGAATTATCTTGTGACGGACCTCTTAGAAAGCCATACACAGTTTATCTTCAAGGTGGATTGAATAAATTTCATGGTAAGTTAGCTCTAATGAAAGTATTAGAAAAATATATAGATAATAAAGTTTTAGACCAAAAGTCTTTAAAAATAAATTCTTAAAAATAAGCTCCAAAATTGGGGCTTATATTTTTAAATTTGATAAAGGATTTTTATTTACAGCTCTTTTTAAATCTTCATTATCCAAGTGAGTGTAAATTTGAGTAGTTGAAACACTTTCATGACCTAAAACATCCTTCAAAGCTCTTATATCAACATTTCCATATTTATACATAAGGGTTGCTGCTGTATGTCTTAATTTGTGAGTGGAGTAGACCCTTGTATCAAATCCTGCCTTTTTCAAATATTTATCAACGGTAGATTGAACAGCCCTGTTAGATATTCTTTTTTTTCTTGTAGAAATAAATAGGGCATCAATTTTAATATCTTTTAAATAATTTTTTCTAATCATAATGTAATTATCTATTAAATCTATACAATTTTTGGTAAGATATATGGTTCTTTCTTTATTTCCTTTACCTATTATTGTAAAATGATCATCTTTAATATCCTTTAAATCTACACTAACAAGTTCTGATAAACGCATACCAGTTGTAAGAAAGGTAAAAACAATTGCCATGTCTCTATTTCTTAAAAACTCATTTTTTTCCTCATTTATTGTATCTAATAAGTGTTCGGTTTCGCTTAAGGTAAGGTATACTGGTTGTCTTTTTTGTATTTTTGGATTTCTTAATTTTTCTGTTATATTATTATCAATTATTTCAATTTCTTGGTGCAAATACTTATAAAATGACCTTAAAGCTGAAATTTTTCTAGATCTAGTAGAAGCGTTGTCGTTTAATTCATTATCTAAATATGATATATAAGAATACATATCTTGAATATTAATATCACTAATAAAGGATTTATTAAATATTTTATTGATATTAATTTTTTCATCTTCAATATCCTTATTTAAATTTTCCTTATCATTAAAGTAGACTTTTCTTAAAATTTGATAATAAATAAAGTTAATAAGATCGTATCGATACTCACTAATAGTTTTTTCAGATAAGGCTCTGATTGACTTTAAATAAGATAAGTAATCATCTAAAATTAATGGTGTTGTAATACTCATAAAATCTCCTAACTAACTTAACTATAGTTAATTTTAACATAAAAAGAAAAAAATATCAATCATTGCACAAAATTATTATTTTGTGCAATGATTTTTCCGTTAATATATCACTCCCCAAGACTATATTCTTATCCTGGTTTTAATTTTATAAAATAAGCCATATTAATTCTTTTTATAAATCTAAATAAGAAAACTGATAAAATTTGCAAAATTATACTCCATTAATCAAATCTCAAAAATCAATAAATTTTACAAGGCTCTAATTTACGATTTAAGCGATTTTATATTTTCACTAATACAATTGCATTAATGAAATTATTTATTTTTTTATATTAATTTATAATAAAAAAAATCGCATGCTATATTTCACGCATACGATTTATAAAGTCTTATCTTGCTCCAACTAACCTATAATATCTAACAGGATATTTAGTATCTCCCATTCTACCTTTTCTTTGAGTTATTGAAACTCCATAATCTGCATAGTTACAGTGAATTATTCTATTTCTATCTAGGATAAATCCTGTATGGCCGCCTGCACCAAGTGATTTTCCAGGTACTCCAGCTACAAATATATCACCATATCTAATTTCATTTTCAGATATTTGTTTTAAAATTTGTCCTCTTCTACCTAATTCAAATAATGTTTCAGTATTTCCATTAGGAGTATTTTTAGAAATAAAACCACCATGTTTCATAGCTCTATAAACAGCAGAAGAACAGTCAGCATATCCTATTTGATTTCTCTTTTGCCAATCCATACTATATTCATAGTGGAAGTTCATAGCTTGTTTCATCCATCCAATAGCTACATCCAAATCTCTTACTGGAGTATAATTGCTAGAGACTAAGTATCCTTTACCAGTATTATCGAAAGAATATAGGTGTTTGTTTACATAAACTTTGTAACCTTTTGAAATTCCATTATAGGTAAGGTGGTAATAATGGTTACCAATTTTGTGAATACCATATAATACACTACCGTTTGAATCTGTTCTGAAATCTTTACCAGCAACATTTACCCATGAATTTCTAGCTAATTGAACAGTATTATTGCTAAATTTATTATAAGCTTTACCATTACTTAAATATGAGGTTAAAATTTTAACTTCAGGTTTTCTCGTTAAATCTAAAGATTTAAATATTTTACCATTTGAATCAGTTGAATATTCATAATTTCCTATAACTGTTCTAGTATTAGATCTTTTATTTATTGATCCGCTGCTGTCAGAGGCATAAATATAATTATTTTCCTTAAAAATTTTATTTTTTTCTAATTTTCCTAAAATAGAATCAAATGAGTAAACTTTATTTTCAATTACAAATATTCCTTTATTAAGCTTACCTTGGCTATCGGTATGATAGTCATCACTATTAACCCTTATCCATCTATTTATAATAGGTGACATAATTCCATTTGATTTAATAATATAGGCACCAATATTTGTGATGATTTTTGTATTTGTTCTTAATTTTCCACCATTTGTAAAATAATATTTATTAGATCCAATTTTATATATTCCATCACCAATAAAGTTTCCATTTGGATCGGTATAATATCTGTCATTACCTTTATTTACCCAGGAATTTTTAGGATATGATTTTTTTGCTTGTCTAGAATAAGTGGAAGCAGAGGTTTGGCTTTGCTTATATTTAGGTAAAACACTTTTATCTATAACATTTAATACAGAGCTAACATAGTTATGTGCTGTAGCATATCCTGCATTTTTTATTCTTTGTACTTGTTCTTTATAGTCTTTTGCACTACTTACTCCGTATCTAGAATAATAAGGACCACTTAATAATTGTAAGTATTGTCTAATACTTTCTTCATAGGTGTTAAATCTTCTAAACTCGGCCTTAACTTTTACATATTTACCATTTATATATTCATAAGTATCGTAAAGATCACCTTTTCCTTGACCTTTTTCATTGTTAGGTACTTTAACTCCAAAAATATTCTTACTTTGTTTAGAAAGTATTGATTGTCCCCAGCCAGACTCAAGAATAGCTTGTCCCATCATTACTTCTGGGAAGATATTATATTGTTTTGCTAATTCAGCATGGCTTTGTAGCATTGTCAAAAATTCATCTTTTGTATTATACGTATTTATATAATTGTTTGCTGGACTATAAGATCTAGATTGATAACTAGAGACACTTCTAAAGCTTGCAGCATTTACTTCAGGAGAAAGATCAAGTTCATTCTCATCATTATTTTCTATTTGATTAGAATTATCATCTTCAACTTTATTAATATTTGTTGATTCAACCTTATCGGAGATATTATTACTATTTATTTTTGAGGTTTTATTATCTAGATTAGAATCCTTTTTATCACTATCATCTTCTTCAGTTTTATTAATAGAATTTTTACTAAGATTAGAATTAACACTTTCTTGAGTATTTTCGTTATTCAAATCCTCATTTGTTTTAGCATTACTTTCGTCAGTTTCTTCTAATTTTTGATCCTTACTATTATTATCCTTATTAACTTGTTCTTTATTTTCTGAATACTTTTCATATACTTCATAAACCTTATCTTGGTATTCTGAGTCATCAGCCAAAGAAATACTACTAGTGGCAATAGTAGTTGTTAAGGCTATGAAAGATGAAAGTATAAATTTAGATTTTTTTATTGTCATATATATCCTTTCAAAATAAAAATATTAGCTAATAAATTAAATTATTAGCTAAATGATTTTATTATTTTCTTTTTTTACCTGCAAATAAAGCTAAACTTGAAGAACCTAATGTAAGAAGTACAGATGATAATGAACCTACTCCTGTTTGAACGTTATCTGTGTTTGATTTGATAACTGTTTTTTGAGATGGCTTATTAGATTCTTTATTAGAAACTATTTTTTTATCATCATTTTTTTCTACATTTGTTTCTTTTACTACTTTTTTCTTTAATACATTTATTTGTATATAATTTATAGCAGATTTAACTTCAGCTAGGTCTTTATCTTTTAAATCACCTTTAAGTAAAAATGCTTCTAAGTTTGTTATTTTTGTCTTTGCAGCCTTTACAGATTCTTCACTCCAAGTTCCATCATTAACTAAAGCTTTGATATTATTTATTTCACTAGCAATTTCACTTTTTAATTTTTTAGAATCTTGATCATCACCTTGTCCTGGAACTGTTTGAGATTTAGGTTTATTTTGATTTTTTTGAACACTATTGTTTGTTTCTGTGTCAGTTTCTGTATTTTCTTTTTTAGAATTTGTAGTTGTATCTTCAGATTCTTTTTTTTCTTTATTTTTATCAGTTACTTTATCTTTATTTTCGTTTTTAGTTTCTTTTTGTTTTTTTTCTTCTTTATCAGATTGTGAAGGTTTAATCACAGCGTTACCTTGATTATTATCTGCAGATTTAGAATTATCTTCTGTTTTCTCAGTATCTTTTTGATTTTCTACTTTTTTATCTGGTTGAGAAGATTGAGACCCAGCGCTTTCAGCTGGGTTTTCTTTATTATTACCTTTATTTATATTATTTTGTTTTTCTTCATCTTTATTATTAGAATCCTCAGGAGAATCTATAGGTACTACTTTAGTTGCTTCTTCTACTTGTTTTTCAGCTATATCTTTATTAGAAGTATTTAACTCAGAATTACTTTTATTTGTTTCTGGAGTATTTTCTATACCTTTATTATTTGCACCTAACTTTTCTAATGCCTTAGTAATTGATTTTTGTTCTTCTGATTTTGTTTCTGATGGATCGACAATAGCATTTTTTACTTCATTTATATTTTTTTCGGAATCAGCATTTGAATTGCCAATATAGCATCCACTCGCTAATAGTAAAACCAAGGCCCCGCTTGTAATTTTTGTAATGTTCTTGTTTTTATTTTGTTTCATATTTTCACTCCTCAGTATTGTTATTATTGCTTATATATGTTAATTATATAGATTAAATCTGATAATGTCAAGGCTTTGATTAGTATTTTCATTTATAATAAACAGAAATAAATTTGACACTTTTTTGTAACAAAAAAGAGAGGTCCCCCTCTCTTTTACTTAGCATATTCAATTGCTTTTGACTCTCTTATTACATTAACTTTTATTTGACCAGGATATTCTAATTCATTTTCAATTTTTTGTGCAATTTCTCTAGCAATTACAACCATTTGATCATCTGATATCTTTTCAGGTTTTATCATCACCCTTAATTCCCTTCCTGCTTGTACAGCAAAAGTTTTTTCGATTCCATCAAATGAATTAGCTATTTCTTCTAGGTTTTCCAACCTTTTAATGTAATTTTCTAAGCTTTCTCTTCTTGCCCCAGGTCTTGCTGCTGATATAGCATCTGATGCTTGCACTAAAATTGCCGCTATGCAATTTGCTTCCACATCTCCGTGATGAGATTGTATACAGTTTATTACGTTTTTATTCTCACCATATTTTTTTGCAGCCTCAACTCCAATTGATATATGAGTACCTTCAACCTCATGGTCAATGGCTTTTCCTATATCATGGAGTAATCCACCTCTTTTAGCATCTTTTTCATCAAGACCTAATTCTTGAGCAAGCATTCCTGCAATTTTTGCAACTTCTATGGAATGTTTTAAAACATTTTGTCCATAAGAAGTTCTAAATTTAAGTTTTCCTACAAGTCTTACAAGTTGAGGATGAAGGTTGTGTATTCCCAATTCCTCAATAGCGCTTTGTCCATCTTCAATTATTCTTTGTTCAACTTCATCTTCTGCCTTTATTAACATTTCTTCGATTCTTGAAGGATTAATTCTTCCATCAAGTATCAATCTTTCTAATGCAACTTTAGCAATTTCTCTTCTGATTGGTTCGAATGCAGATATTACTACAGCTTCTGGTGTATCATCAATAATCAAATCTGTTCCTGATAACTGTTCAAAAGCTCTTATGTTCCTACCTTCTCTCCCAATAATACGACCTTTCATTTCATCACTTGGTAATGATACTACAGTAACAGTGCTTTCTGCTACCTCATCGGCCGCATATCTTTGAATTGTTGTTGCTATGATTTCTGAAGCTAATTTTTTGCTTTCATTTTTTGTTTTTTCTTCAAATTCTTTGATAATCTTAGCTTGTTCATGAACAACATCATTCTTTAAGCTTTGAAGTAAAATATCTTTGGCCTCACTTGTTGTAAGACCTGCAATATCTTGTAACTTCAATTCTTGTTCTTCGATAAGTTTCTCAATTCTGTCTTCTTTTTGTTTTAACTTTTTTTGGTCACTAGAGATTTCGTCAGATTTCTTATCTAATAATAAGGATCTTTTATCTAGACTTTCTTCTTTCTTTAAAAGATGACCTTCCTTAGTAGCAAGTTCATTATTTTTTTTGTTTATTTCTAGCTCACTTTCTAGTTTTCGTTTAGAAATTTCATCTTTTGCACTTATGAGTGCATCTTTTTTTAGGGATTCAGCATCCCTATTCGCTTCATCAATAATTCTTGCAGATAATTCTTCTGCAGAAGAAATTTTTGATTCACCTATTTTCTTTCTACAAAGATAGCCTATAAAAAAAGCTAATATTATGAAGGCGACAGATAGAATAATTTGATTTAAATTCATAGTATCACCTCCTATTTTTTGGATTTACATCCTGTAATTAATTATATCATAAATCTATAATTATACGAAAAAGTTTTTCTAAATTTATTTCTCCTTAATTTGCTTTAGATACATTTTTTTATAAAGACAATTTTTATCCATCAATTCTTGATGATTTCCGCTTTCTAAAATTTCTCCATGGGACAATACCAATATTTTATCAACATTTTTAATAGTAGAAAGTCTATGAGCTACAATAAATGTTGTCCTATCTTTTTTTAGTTCATTAATTCCTCTTTGGATTATATTTTCTGTTTCTGTATCTATATTAGAAGTAGCTTCATCTAATATTAAAATCTTTGGATTTCTAATATAAGCTCTTGCAAAAGATATAAGTTGTTTTTCACCTTGACTTAAATTTGATCCATTTTCTAATATTTGACTATCAATCCCTCTTTGTAACAGCTTGTCTCCTCCAACTTTTTTTAATGAATCTATTACTTCCTTATCAGTAAAATTCTCACCCATACTTATATTTTCTTTGATTGTATCTTTAAATAAGAAAGCATCTTGCAAAACTACTGCCATATCTTTTCTCAAGTCGTTTCTGTCTATTTTATTAATATCTATATCACCAATACTTATCTTTCCTTTTCTAGGAGAATAGAAATTTAATAAAAGATTTATTAAAGTTGATTTTCCAGAACCTGTTTGCCCAACAAAGGCTATAGAAGACCCACTTTTTACATTAAAGGATAATCCCTTTATCACTTCTTCAGTTGTATATGAAAAATATATATCTTCAAATTTAATATCTTGACTTAAATCTACTTCTCTCTTTTCTAATTTTTCTAAAGAATCCATATCCATAAGTTCGAATATATGGTTAGCTGATGATAGAGCATCTTCAACATCACCAAATCTCATTATAATTGTATTAATATTGTTAAATATTTTTGTAGTATAATCTATAGCCATATACAAATATCCGATTGTTACAAAATATATGTTTGTAATTGATCCTACGCCAAAATATATCAAGACAATAATTATGGCTAAAAATTGAATGATATCCATAGCCCTATAGCCCGAGTAGGACCTTAACTTGGATAGGTTTAAATTTATATTATAAATTTTCTTATTTATCCTATCAAACTTTTTAAATATAAAATTTTCCCTATTAAAAACTTGGATTATTTCCATGTTTTGTATATATTCATTAATTTTAGCATTTATATCTGCTGTATAAATTTTTATATCTTTAGTGTAAGCATAAGTCTTGTTCAAATAGGTTTTAAATATCATAAATACTATTGGCATAAGGATTAAAAGCATTATAGCTGCAATAAAATCCGTAATTAACAAGGTAATATATAGACCAACTATTAATATTATTGCGTTTACTATATCAGAAAAAAGTAGTTGAAACATAGTCTTTAATTTATTGGTATCATTAGTAATTCTAGATGCAATTTTTCCAGAGGGAAGATTGTCAAAGTATGAAATTGGAAATGTAGATACTTTATCGTAAACATCCTTTTGTACTTTTGAAGCAATCTTATTTGCAGAAATTTGAAAGTATACCCTGGATCTATTTAAAAGAATACCTGAACATACAAATACAATAAAGTATAAAAATAATAATACGGTAATAATTTTAAAATCTTTGTTAGTCATCTTATTTTTTAAAACTTTATTAATAAGATAGGCTATAATCATCGGTCCAATTATTTCTAAAATAGTACGTAAGAAAGAAAATATAAAACCTATAAATAAAGATTTTTTTTCATTTAAAGCATAATTCCTTAATCTAGTATAGCTTTCTTTTTTCTTATAATTGTTCATTATTATCACCTAAAATCTGATCTTCATATTGTTTCTTATACCATTTTCCATTTTTCATAAGTTCATCATGATTCCCCATTTCTGAAATTTCACCTTCATCTAGAACAATTATATTATCGCAGTTTTGAACTTGGCTAATTCTGTGAGCTATGATAATAGTTGTTTTATCTTTTCTATATTTGATTAAATTATTTAATATATTTTTTTCAGTATTAGCATCAACTGCACTCATAGCATCGTCTAAAATAAGAATTTCTGGATTGTTTACAACAGCTCTTGCAATAGACAATCTTTGTTTTTGACCACCAGAAAGGGAAACACCTTTTTCCCCAGTTACTGTTTCTAAACCAAGTTCAAACCCATCAATATCTTTTTTAAAGTCGGCTATTTCTATAGCTATTAAAAGTTCTTCTTCACTTACATTTTCGTTAGAAAATAAAATATTATTCCTTAAAGTATCTGAAAAAATCATATGCTGTTGTGGCACATATCCAATTTTTTCTTTAAAAGATTTAAAGGAAATATCAGATGAAACATCATCATTAAAATAAATACTGGACTTATCAACCCTATATATATCTAATAATTGCTTTATTAGAGTGGTTTTACCTGAAGAAGTTTTCCCCAAAATACCAAGCAAAGTTGAAGCTTTTATTTTTAAAGAAATTTCATTTAAAATATTATTTTTTGAACTTGGGTATTTAAAGCTATGCTTATCAAATTCTATACTTACTGGAGAATCTAAACTTTTTTTATTACTTGAATTTATAATATCTTCTTTATATTCTAATGTTTCATTAATTCTATCCATAGATGCACTTGCCTGTTGTTTTAAATTTATAAAATCGCCCAAGGCATACATTGGCCAAACTAGCATATTTAGGTAATAAGTAAATGAAACTATCTGTCCTATACTAATTTGTCCTAAATTCATAAGGAAAGCTCCGAATCCTATCGCAATAATAAAAGTTAATGAAGTAATAATTCTTTCAACAGGTGCAAGCAAAGCCTGATATTTGGCTAAAATTATGTTATTTTTAGCTAGCTTGTCTGCATTTTCATAAAATAATTTTCTTCTATTTTCTACAATATTAAAAACCCTAATTATTCTAATTCCTTCTGCATCTTCTAAAACAGTATCATTTAATTTGTCAAAAGCTTGGTTTACTTTCTTTGATTTATCATATATCTTATCACCTATTTTAAAATAAATTAAAGCAATAAAAGGTAAGGGCAAAATTGATAATAGGGTAAGTCTTAAATCAATGGTAAAAATCATAACCAAAATTATACTTAAAGGAAGAACTGTAGCATCAATCAAAGATAACGTACCATATCCTGCCATGATTGATATTTGTGTTATATCATTGGTAGACTTTCCCATTAAAGATCCAGTAGAATTATTTTCAAAAAATTCTTGTGATTGACCAAGAAATTTTTTCATCAACTTATTTCTAGTAAGATATTCTATACTACCGCTAGCCTTAAATACATTATAAGACCAGCCCATAGCGAGAAAATATTTTAAAATAATAATTATAATCGTAAATATTATTATTTTTGTAAAATAATATATATCAATTGAGCCTTGATAAATCAAATCAATCAATTTTCCGATTATATATGGTAAAAATAGAGAAACTACATCGCTAAGCAATAGAAATATAATCCCAATTATATAATTTTTTTTATAATAGTCTATAAACCATTTAAATTTTTTATACATATTAACCCCTTAAAATAAAAGGGCTGTTAATTAAACTTATTTTTAAAATTCGTCTAAAACAGTCCCTTTATAATTTAATTATGTTTATGTTTAATAATTTTTGCTGGCGCACCTACAGCTGTGCAATCATCTGGAACATCAGCAAGTACAACAGAATTAGCGCCTATCTTACAATAATTACCAATTGTAATATTTCCCAACAAAATAGCTCCAGCACCGATTAAAACATTATTACCTACTGTTGGATGCCTTTTTACTCTTTCATTTTTAACTCCACCCAAAGTAACTCCATGATACATTAAAACATCATCGCCTACTTCAGCAGTCTCTCCTATTACAACACCCATTCCATGATCTATGTAACATCTTCTACCAATTTTTGCACCAGGATGAATTTCTATACCGGTTTCTTTCCTAGCGTTTAAACTAATTTCGTTAGCTTTTGAAAATTCACCTTCTAAATATAATTTATGGGCCTTGTAATGAGCTAACAAAGCCTTAATACCTGGAGAAAATTTAATTGCTTCTTCAGCCTTAGTTAAGGCGGGGTCTTTTAAAAGAGCCGCCTCAACTAATTCTTTTTTATATTCTTCATATGTCATATTAATCCAAGTCATACAATTGTGTAGACAAATATCTCTCACCTGTATCTGGTAATACTGTCACAACTGCTTTTCCTTCTCCTAATTTATCTGCTATTTCTATAGCACCAAATACATTTGCGCCTGATGAAATTCCAACAGCTAAAGCTTCATTTTTAGCAAGGTCTCTTGATGTTTTAATTGCATCATCACTTTTTACATCAACTATTCCATCCACTACATCAAAATCTAAATTTTTAGGAATGAAGTTTCCACCAATTCCTTGAATTTTATGACCTGAAGCTTTACCTCCAGATAAAAGCGGACTTTCTGATGGCTCAATAGCATAAATTTTAACATTATCATTATTTTCCTTTAATCTTCTTCCAACACCTGTTACAGTTCCACCTGTTCCAACTCCAGCAATAAAAGCATCAGGAGAAATTTCATTTAAAATTTCTACACCTGTTGTTTCGTAGTGAGCTTTGACATTTGATGGGTTTGAAAATTGATCAGGCATAAAATATCCATCTTTTTTTGATAATTCTACTGCCTTATCTACAGCACCTTGCAAGGCATTTTCTGTCGTTCTTATAACTTCTGCCCCGTAAGCTTCTGCTAGTTTAGATCTTTCTATGCTCATAGAACTTGGCATAGTTAAAATACATTTATATCCTTTTGCTGCAGCAAGTGCTGCCAAAGCTACACCTGTATTTCCACTTGTTGGTTCAACAATTGTATCACCTTTTTTTAATTTTCCAGATTTTTCAGCTTCTTCAATCATGTAAAGTGCAATCCTATCTTTTATAGAACCTGCAAGATTGTTTTTTTCAACTTTTACATAGATGTCAGCTCTACCTTCTTTTTTCAAGGAATTTAACTTTAATAAGGGTGTATTTCCAATTAACTCTTTTGAATTTGTATTTAGTGTCATTTTAACTCCTTTAAAATGCTAATTTAAAATTTCATTTTTATCTTATTCATTATATTAGAAAAAATAAATCTTTCAATTAATTCATAGTAAAACACTAAGAATTTCATATAAAAAAAGAAAGCCCTGGGGCTTTCTTAAAAATTACTAAGCGTTCATTTGGCTTTGAACTTCTTTAGCGAAATCTTCTTCTTTTTTCTCTAATCCTTCACCAACTTCGAATCTTGCGAATCTTCTGATTTTGATGTTTTCTCCTACACTATTTGAAGTATCTCTTAGATATTGTTCAATTGTAAGATCAGGATTTTTAATATATTGTTGATCTAATAAGCATACATCTTTGAAATATTTTTTAAGTCTACCTTCAACTTTTTTATGAGCTATCATTTCTTTTTTGTCTTCAGGCATATTATCATTAGCTTCGTTCATAGCTTGTTTTATTAATATTTCTCTTTGTTCTGCTACATCTTTTTCATCAGCATCTTCTTCAGAGATGTATAGTGGATTTAAAGCAGCTATATGCATAGCTATATTCCTAGCAAATTCTCTTACTGCATCTGTATTTGCTGAGAAATCTGTTTCAGTGTTAATTTCTACAATAACACCTATTTTATCATTATGAATATATGAACCAATAACTCCTTCAGCTGCTATTCTATCAGCTTTTTTATCAAGAGTAGCTTGTCCTTTTTCCTTTAGTAATTTAACCGCTTGATCAATATCACCATCAGTTTCTGTCAAAGCTTTTTTACAATCCATCATTCCAGCACCAGTTTTTTCTCTTAATTCTTTTACTAATTTTGCAGTTACTGCCATAATATCCTCCTAATTATTCTTCAATAGATTCTTCTTGTTCTTCTACTGAGTCTACAGATTCTTCTTCAACTTCTTCAAAGTCTTCTTCGTTTACAGTAAACTCACTACCTTGGTTACCTTCTATAACAGCATCAGCCATTACTGATGTAATAAGTTTTACAGCCCTAATAGCATCGTCATTTCCTGGAATAGCAATATCTACAACATCTGGATCACAGTTAGTATCTACAATTGAGATAACTGGAATTCCTAAAATTTTAGCTTCATGAACAGCAATTTGTTCATTAGATGGATCTACTACAAATAAAGCATCTGGTAGTTCTTCCATTTCTTTGATACCACCAAGATTTTTTTCTAGTTTATCCATTTCTTTGTTGTATTGAAGAACTTCTTTTTTAGGTAAAAGATCAAATGTTCCATCTTCTTCCATTGTTTCATACTTTTTAAGTTTATTTACAGAATTTCTTATTGTGTTGAAGTTTGTCAACATTCCACCTAACCATCTGTTAGATACATAGTATTGACCACATCTTTTAGCTTCTTGTTCAATTGAATCTTGAGCTTGCTTTTTAGTTCCAACAAATAAAATACTTCCACCTTCACTTGCAATATCTTTTATTACTTCATAGGCTTTGTCAATTTGATTTGATGTTTTAGCTAAATCTATAATATAGATTCCATTTCTCTCTGTGAAGATGAATTTACTCATCTTAGGGTTCCATCTTCTTGTTTGGTGTCCAAAGTGTACACCAGCTTCTAATAATTTTTTCATTGATACTACTGACATTATTATCTACCTCCGTTTAATTTCTTCCATCTTTTTCTACTAAATTTTAAACTAATTAATATTAGCAACGTAAAAATCTATCCAAAGATGTGCATAGTACTAAAATAATATACCATAAATAATATTTAATTACAAGTTTATTCTATCATGGCTTTGACAAATGATTTTGAATCGAATTTTTCCAAATTATCAATTCCTTCACCAACTCCAATATACTTAATAGGCACTTCGAGTTCTACTTGTAGTGGGAAAATCACTCCACCTTTTGCAGTTCCATCTAATTTTGTCAAAATTAAGCCGGTTATATCGCAAACATTTTTAAACTCTCTTAATTGACTTATTGCATTTTGTCCTGTAGTTGCATCTAAAACTAATAGATTTTCTCTATTTGCATTATTAGCATGAGTTGAAATTGTCCTATTAATTTTTTCTAACTCGTTCATTAGATTTTTTTTGTTATGAAGTCTTCCTGCTGTATCGCAAATCAAAACATCTGAGCCATTGGCTTTTGCTGCTTGTATAGCATCAAAAATTACTGCGGATGGATCTGAGCCTTCTTTGTGAGCTATCATTTGAGTATTTGATTCTTTAGCCCATGAATCTAATTGTTCAATCGCTGCAGCCCTAAATGTATCAGCAGCTGCTAAGGTTACTTTATGCCCTTCTTTTTTTAAATTGTGTGCAAGTTTTCCTATAGTTGTAGTTTTTCCTACCCCATTAACTCCTATAACAAGTATAACTGATAACTTATCATTTGAAATTAAAAGCTCGTTATCAAGATTTTTTTCATCTAGTTTATCTTCCATTATTTCTTTTAATAGAGGAAAAATTTGATCAGCATTCTTTATCGATCTTTCTTTTATTTTATCTTTAAGCTCATCTACAATTTCTATAGTTGATTGCATTCCTATATCTGCTGATATAAGAATTTCTTCTAATTCATCATACAAATCATCATCTATTTTTACATTTGCTGTAAATAAATTCTTTAATTTTGATGAGAATTGTTCACGAGTTTTTGTAAGACCCTTAGATAGTTTTTCAAAAAAGCCTAATTCTTCTTCGTTCTCTTCACTTATTATTTCTTTTTCTTCATCTTCTTTATTTTGTGTATTGTTTACATCTTCACTTATATTTTCATCTTCATTTTCTTCTAATGGATTTTCTTTCTCAACTTCTTCTATTATTTCACTTTCTACTTGCTTTTCATTTTCATTCTTTTTTCTTTTAAAAAAATCAAACATTTTTTCTCCTTAATTTATATCACTCGGATTTAAAGCTATTATAATACTTGTATCTTTGTTCCTATTAATAAAATATTTTCTAAGTCTTGTTAAAAAACTAGAAACTTCTTCTAATTGTGAGTCTTTTAATTTTATAATAATATTATATCTGTATTTATTGTTTATACGAGATATTTTACATGGATTTGGGCCTATAATTTTCAGCCTAACATTTTCTTTATATTCTAAATCTAGATAATATTTTATTTTTTTTGAAATATCTATACATTTAATCCTAGATTTATCTAAAATTTTTATAGTAATTAAATTTACAAAAGGTGGGTATTCAAAGGCTTTTCTAGCCTGTATCTCATAATTATAAAATGACTGGTAATCATTTTTGCTTGCTGCATTTATTACAAAATTATCAGGTTTATAAGTTTGAATAATAACTTGACCTTGTTTTTTGGACCTTCCTGCCCTACCAGAAACTTGTGTTATAAGCTCAAAACTTGTTTCATAGGCAGTATAATCATCAATATTTAAAGATAAATCTGCACTTATAATTCCAACTAAGGTGACATTTTCAAAATCAAGCCCTTTAGCAATCATTTGGGTTCCTATTAATATATCCACCTTTTTTTCTTTCATCAACTTATACATATTGTCATAAGATGATTTGTCTTTTGAAGTCATAGAATCCATTCTTATGATGTTTGCTTCAGGAAATAAATTTTTAACTTCTTCTTCTAGCTTTTCAGTCCCTGCTCCAAATTCTTTAATTTTACTTGATCCACATACAGGACAAACTCTTGGCTGATTTTTAGTTCTTCCACAATAATGACAAACTAATTTCGAAACATTTTTGTGATAGGTCATAGCTACGTCACAAGCTTCACATTTTACAACATAGCCACAATTTCTGCAAAATGTAAAAGAATTATGACCAATTTTATTTAAAAATAAAATTATTTGTTCCTTATTTTTTAATTTTTCTAAAATTTTATCATATAATGAAGAGCTAATCATAGAATAGTTTGATTTTTTTAATTCCTCTCTCATATCAACTATTTCTACTTTAGGCATTTTCCCATTTACTCTATTTTTTAATTCAACTAAGTCATATTGTACATTTAAAGCTTTGGTCATAGTTTTTATTGATGGTGTTGCTGATGCAAAAATTAAAGTAGCTTTATTATATTTTTGCCTAAATAAAGCTAGCTCATCTGTATGAAATTTCGGGTCTTGTGATGAGATATAACTTTTATCATGTTCCTCATCAATAATAATAGCACCAAGATTTTTAAAGGGGGCAAAAATAGCGCTCCTTGCTCCTACAACAATTTTAACATCACCATTTTTTATCATTCTCCATTGTTGAAACTTTTCTTTTTGAGTAAGTCTTGAATGTAGTATGGCTATTTTTTGGTTAAACCTACCTTGAAACCTCTCAATAGTCTGTGGAGTTAGGGAAATTTCTGGAACTAAAATTATTGAATCTTTGCCATTTTTTAAATTTTCTTCTACAATTTGCAAAAACACTTCGGTTTTACCACTTCCTGTAACGCCCTTTAGCAAATAGGATTTATTAGGTTGATCCATTATTTTTTTTATAATCTTATTTTGTTCATCAGTTAATATAGGTTTTTTGTAGTATTTAACCTTACCTATAATTTGCTTATTTATTTCAATTTTTTTTATTTCTAATAAGTCTTTTTCTATTAAGGAATCCAAAGAATTTTTACTAGACTTAGTGTTTTTTAGAAGTTCTTTGTATTCGACATCTTTGTGATACTTCAAATAGTTTAATATCTCTTTTTGTTTTTTGGCATTTGATGGTAATTTTTTATCATCATATTCTTTTTTTAAATTGAAAATATAGGTATAATTAATTTTTTGATTTGAATTTATATCAAAAGATGTTTTTATGAGTCCATTCTTCTTATATTGATTTAATAAATCTTCCTCTATATTATATTTATTAAGAATTTCTTTCTTTGTAATTTTATTTTTGAAAACTTCATAAAATTCATCATCTTTTTTCAAATTTTTACTTGGATAATAATATTCTTTTATCTTGTCAATTTTTCCAGGCGGAAGTATCTGCCTAACACAAGATCTAAGCGGAGAAAGATAGCGCCTATTCATATAAAAAGCCAAATCTATAAGCTCTTCATCTACAAGAGCTTTTGAATCTACAATTTCTAAAATATCCTTAGTTTTAAATTCTGTGGTTAAATTTTCTACCAAATCATAAACAAAGGCAATAGTATTCTTATTGCCTTTGCCAAATGGAACTATAACCCTCATCCCTTTTTGTATTTTATTTTCAAATTTTTCTGGCACATGATAAGTGAAAGATTGATCTAAAAATCTACTTTTATTATCAAGTATTACTAAACAATACAAGTTATCACCTTATACCAAAAGATCTAAAATTTTATTTGCTAGTTCTTTTTTTGACATTAAGTCTAACTTATCTACCTTATCTTTTGACAAAATAGACGCTATATTAGTATCAACATCGAATCCTGCACCTTTTTTCTTCAAATCATTAGCTATAATATAATCTGCTTTTTTAGACTCTAGTTTTATTTTTGCATTCTTTATTAAATCATCAGTTTCTGCAGCAAACCCTATCAAAATTTGTTTATTTTTTTTATTTCCAAAGTATTTTAAAATGTCAATATTTTCTATTAATTCTAAATTTAAATTATTGCCATCTTTTTTTATTTTCTTATCACTAGCATTTCTTACCTTATAATCAGTTGGTGCTGCTGACATTATTAAGGCATGGCAATCATCAAATTCTTTTTCAATAGCATCTTTAAGCTCTTCATTTGTTCTAATATTTATCTTATCAATCCCATCCGTATCCATAGGATTTACAGGACCTGAAATTAATTTTACATCTGCCCCTCTTTTAAAAGCCTCGATTGCTATATTATATCCCATTTTTCCACTAGATTTGTTAGAGATAAATCTAACATAATCAATAGGCTCTACTGTTGGACCTGCTGAAACTACAATTTTTTTACCACTTAAATCTTTTTTTGTAAAATAATAATCTAGATATTTAACAATATTAACAGGCTCTTCCATTCTCCCATCTCCTCTTGTATCGCAAGCTAGAAGACCTGAATTAGGATTTATAATATGTATACCTCTTTCTTTAATTTTTTTAAGGTTTTCTTGAGTAGCCTTGTTATTTAACATATTTGTATTCATAGTAGGTGCAACAATTATATCCTTATCACAAGCCAAAAGAGATGCACTTAGCATATTATCTGCTATCCCATAAGTCATTTTTGCAAGTGTATTTGCACTTAATGGAGCTACCAAAAATACATCAGCCCATTTTGGTAAATCAATATGATAAACTCTATCATGGTGGCCTTCAAACATATCAGAATAAACAATACATTTACCCATAGTTTCAAATGACAAAGGACTTACAAATTCACAAGCCCCCTTAGTCATAATAATTTTTAGGTTTGCACCTTCTTTTTTTAATCTTGAACAAAGTTCTAAGACTTTATAAGCGGCAATTCCCCCACTAATACCTAGGAGAATATTTTTACCCTTAATCATTTTTCTTTACTTTTCCTTCCATTATTTCATGTAAAGCTTGAGTAACAGGCTTATCTTCGTGATCTTTAGTTAAAAGATCCGAACCATTAACAATTCTTCTTGCTCTTTTTGCCGCCATCATGCAAATCTCATACCTACTTGAACTTATTTCTGCTAAATCTTTAAAAGATGGATTATTCATATTTACTCCTTATCAAAATTTATATTTTCTCTAAAAACTCTATGTTTTTCTGCATTTATTATCTCATTAACCAAATTAATTGCTGAATTCAAATGATCGTTTACAACCAAGTAATCATAATTTTTAATATAAGATAATTCTTTTTTAGCATTTGACATTCTCAAATTTATGTCACTTTCTGTTTCAGTTCCTCTATTGACAATTCTATTTTTCAACTCACTAAGGCTAGGAGGCGCTAGAAAAATATATACTCCATTGTCAATATTTTTCTTAACATTCAATGCTCCTTGAACATCTATTTCCAAAATTACTATCTTACCTTCATTGATTTTTTCTTCAACAAATTCTTTTGGAGTTCCATAATAATTATCGTGTACTTTTGCAAACTCCAAAAATTTATCTTCTTCAATCATTTTTTCAAATTCTTCATGACTCTTAAAAAAATAGCTTACTCCTTCTATTTCACCAGGTCTTTGTTTCCTAGTCGTAACAGATACCGAATAAACTAAGTTTTTTTGCGTATTCATAAGGTCATGCAATACTGTTCCCTTTCCTACACCGGAAGGACCAGATATTACTAATAAAAATCCTTTTTTCATCGCGCCTCCTTATTAGTTCTATTTTACTTTATGGAAAAATTTAGTTCAAGTATATTCTTCTGATATAATAGATTTATATACAAAATAAAGAGGTGATTAAATGAGTTATGATGGTTTAGTAACCAGAGCCGTAACTTTCGAGATAAAAAAATTATTATTGGGTGCGAAAATTCAAAAAATAAGCCAGCCATCAAAGAATGATATTATATTAAATATTTATTCTTTTGGTAAAACTTATAAATTGTTACTAAGTGCTAATAATAATGAGGCAAGAGTTCATATAACAGAAAAGAAATATGAAAATCCTGAAGTACCACCGAATTTTTGCATGGTTTTAAGAAAACATCTAAGCCAAAGCAAAATTATAGGTATAGATCAGTATAAATTAGATAGGGTAATTGTTTTTAAAATTTCTTCAGTTGATGAAATGGGATTTGATGTTTCAAATAAATTAATTGTTGAAATAATGGGAAAGTATTCAAATATAATTTTAACTGATGATAAATATAAAATAATAGACTCAATTAAAAGGGTGAATTTTAAAATGTCATCAGTTAGAGAGATTCTTCCCGGACTTGAGTACAAATTTATCGAAAGTGATAAGATAAATATTTTAGACAAAGATTTTTCAAAAGATATCTTAAGTCTAGATAAAAATTTACCTGATAGCCAAATACCGCAAAAAATTTTCTACGAAAACTATCTTGGATTTTCCCCTACTATAGCAAAAGAATTATTATTTAGATCAAACATTGATCCTAGAATAAACTGGGGACTTGTAAGCGAAGATGAAAAAAGACTTTTAAATGAAAATCTTTATAAGTTAAGAGATGACTTAATTAATAATTCCTATAATCCTTGCCTTTATAAAGACAATAGAAAATATAAGGAGTTTTATTCTTTTGAATTAAAATCTTTAGCATTTGAAGAAACTAAGTGTAAGTCTTTAAGCCAAGCTATAGAGAATTTCTATGAATTTAATAGGTCAAACGATAGGCTAAGACAGATAAAAAATAATATAGAAAGAAAAATAAATGGTCAAAAAAAATCAGTAAAAAAGAAAATTCAAATCTTAAATAAAAATATATCAAAAGAAAAATCTATGGACTCCTATAGGAAAAAAGGTGATATATTAGCAGCAAATATAAATAAAATAAAAAAGGGTGATAAAGAAATAAATTTGAGTAATTTCTATGATGACAATAGAAATATAAAGATAAGCTTAGATGATAGAAAAAATCCTTGGGAAAATGTAGATAGTTATTATAAAAGATATAAAAAGATAAAAAATTCTATCGACTTTGCAAAAATTGACCTACCTAAACAAAATGAATACTTAGACTATCTAAATCAAATGTCAGATTTTGTAGAAAGAAGTGAAAGCATTAAAGATTTAGATGAAATAAGAGATGAGTTAATCGAAAATAAAATAATAAAAAGAACAAGTAAGAATAAAAATAATAAGAAAACAAAATCTAAGCCTATGCAATTTAAAACTATAGATGATAGTGATATTTTTGTAGGAAAAAATTCTAGGCAAAATGATTATATAACTTTAAAATTAGCAGGAAAAAATGATTATTTCTTCCATGTAAGAAATGCACCAGGAAGTCACGTTATTTTAAAAACTAACGAATTAAATGAAAATGATATAAAAGCTGCATCTTATCTTGCAGCAATTAACTCTTCCCAAGCAAATTCTTTAAAGGTAGATGTTGATTATACAGAGAAAAAAAATGTAAATAAAGCAAAAGGTGCAAAGCTTGGTATGGTTTATTATGAAAACTTTAATACCATTACTGTTGATATGGATGAAAATCCAGATAAACTATACAAAAAAATAAAATAAGACATCAAAAAAGCCCAGCTAATTAGCTGGGCTTTTCAAATTTATAAGTAAATAATTATTTATTATTAACAGCTTCTTTTAGAGTTTTACCTGCTTTAAATACTGGAGCTTTTGATGCTGGTATTTTAATAACTTCATCAGGTTTTCTAGGATTTCTTCCTTCTCTAGCTTTTCTGTCTCTTGTTTCAAATGTTCCAAATCCAACAAGTTGAACTTTTTCTTCTTTTTGTAGAGATTCTGTTACTGTTTCAATAAATGCATTTAAAGCTCTTTCAGCTTCAACTTTTTTAAGTCCACTTTTTTCTGAGATATTAACTAATAATTCTGATTTATTCATATATCCTCCTTATAAATCAATCTTAATCTTATTCTGCTTAACTCTAAGTTAGATTATACATATAAAATTTATATATTTCAAGCAAAAATCAAATAAAAAGCTTGATATTTGAGTTTTTTATAAGATTTTTTAAATATTTATCATATTCATTTTTTAAATAAATTTTCTTTGCGTCAATTAACAAATCATTTTCATTTTGATTAACAGAATTTATCATCGAAATTATGTATGAATCTTTATATTTAAAAATTTTGCTAATTTGATCAGCTTTTTTTAATGATGATTCTTTTAATAAAAAATCATCATTATAAACAAAGTCTGACCTGTATATATCATAATTTCTAACTTTAGAATTTAGATATTTTTTAAAATCTTGTGAGTTTTTTATATTGGCTCTTATTTTTATTGCCTCTGATTCGTTATCAAAAATTAAACAATCATACTTATATTTTTTCTGTAAATATTTATTTTCTTTAAAATAATCAACTATTTCAGAGTCCTTAGTATCATCATTAGAAAAGTAATAATCCATATGCTTTTTTCTAATTGAATCCATGTATGATATTTCATCAAACTCATCTTCATCAGCCCCAAATGATTTCACATTTTCAATTAGTGAATCTTTGGACATAGATTTTTTTGACAAATCTTCTATTACTTCCAAGCTATCATTTTTGGTTATCTTAACCTTATTCTTTCTTAAATCATTTATCATTATTTGATCTTGAACTAAAGAGTCTAAAAGTTCAGATTCTAATCTTTCATAATTAGTAAGGCCATTTTTAGTCTTCTTATCAAGATAGTTATTACCGTATTTTTTTAAATAAAATTTTTGATAATAACTTAACTCTTTCTCATAAAGATTTTTTGAAATTGCCTGTCCATCAACATAAGCTACATTATTTTTTTTATCAATTTTAGATGAACAAGATCCTAAGATTAAACAAAACAGACTAATTATTGCTATTATTGTTTTCTTTTGTATTAGAACTTTCTGTATTCTTTTCATCTTTATTTAAATCAGATGTTTTTGCGTCTTTTTTTGCATCTTTCTTTTGAGGACCATCTTCTGTAACTACATTGGCTTTATTAAATAAATCTGTTAAGTAATCAGCATATTTTTTATCGTTTAAAGCTTTTGAAATTTCTTCTTTTAACGCATCAGGATTATCTTTTTTATCTTCAACCTTAATTATATGATAGCCATATGATGTTTTTACAGGATCTGAAATCTCACCTTTTTTCATAGAAAAGGCTTTATCAGCAAATTCTTTTACCATTTTATCTTTAGTGAAGTATCCTAAATCCCCACCTTTAGCAGAATTAGCTGTATCCTTTGAATATTCTTTTGCAAGTTTTGCAAAGTCTTCTCCATCATCTAATTTTTTCTTAACTTCTTTAGCTGTATTTTCATCTTCAACTAAGATATGGCTAGCTTTTACTTGAGATAAAGTATCCTTATGCTCATCATAATATTTCTTAATATCTTTATCGCTTACTGGGTTTTTCTTTTCAAACCATTCTCTATGTTTTTGATAAATCTGATCTTTTTTTATAGTTTCCTTAAATTTATCACTGCTCATATTATAATCTTCAAGCATTTTATCAAATTTTTCTTGACCACCAAATTGTTGAATATATTGTAAAAATTTATCATTTAGCTCTTTATCATCAACTTTTACGTCATTTTTTTTCATATCATCTGCTATAAGCTTATCTTGAATAAGCATTTGAACAATAGAAGGTTTTAATTGTTGTTGGCTAGCAAGCATAGCAGAATAAAAACTCATTTCATCTTTATAAGATTCTTTAGAAATCTTTTCTCCACCAACAACTGCAACTGCATCTTTAGGTAAATCTTCTTTCTTAGCAGATTCTGATGTTTGAGTTTCATTTGATCCCTTGTCATTTTTATCCTTAGCATTATCGTTAGCACAAGCACTAAACAAAAAGCTTGTAGCTAAAACTAAGGCTATAATTTTTTTATTCATTATTTCTCCTTAATATTTTTAATAACTTTTAATAATTCGTAGCAATCTATCAATTTTGTATTCTTATTAGGCAACTTAAAGGCAGGATTCTCCGATAAATCAAAGGCTAATTCACCTTTATAATCTTCATTTATTTGAGATAATTCTTCAAAAGAAAACTTATTTCTATCATTAAATGAAATTCTTATCTCGCCATTAACTTCTCGTATTTGATCAAATCCCAATTTATCAGCCATAGATTTAATTAATGATACATACATAATATTATCAACCATTACCGGAATATCCCCATACCTATCAATTAAATCTTCAACTAATAAACTATAATCTTCCAAATCTTCAATACTTGATATTCTCTTATACATTTGAATTTTTTGGCTAGGATCTTCGATATAAGATTCTGGTATAAATGCATCAATTTTTATATCTATATAAACATCATTAAATTTAATTGAGTCAATATCTTTTCCACTAGCCTTATCAATAGCTTGTTGCAAAAATTTTACATATAAATCATATCCAATGGCCTCAACTTGACCACTTTGACTTTCACCTAATATATTTCCAGCACCCCTAAGCTCTAAATCTCTCATAGCAATTTTATATCCACTACCAAAGTCAGAAAAATCTTTAATAGATTTAAGTCTCTTCTCACCTATTTCAGTCAAAACTTTTCCTTTAGCATATGTAAAATATGCGTAAGAGGATCTGGATGATCGGCCTATTCTACCTTTTAATTGATAAAGTTGACTTAGTCCCATCATGTCAGAATCATAAACTATAATTGTGTTTACATTTTGTATATCCATTCCTGTTTCTATTATCGTAGTTGCAAGCAAAATATCAATTTCACCACTAACAAAATCTTCCATAATTTTTTCTAGACTTTTCGCAGACATTTGTCCATGAGCTATCTCTATTTTTGCATCTGGAACTAATAATTTTAAATGATTATAAAGTTTATCAATATTATAAACCCTATTGTATACAAAATAAACCTGACCATCCCTATCAAGCTCTTTTTCAATAGCCCTTTTTATAATAGAAAAATCATACTCCAAAACGTAAGTATTTACAGGTTGTCTTCTTTCTGGAGGTTCATCCAAAGTTGACATATCCCTAATTCCTGTAAGTGACATTTGCAAAGTTCTTGGGATTGGAGTTGCAGATAAGGTTAAAACATCTATATTTTCTTTTAATTTTTTTAATTTATCTTTGTGCCTAACTCCAAATCTTTGCTCTTCATCAATAATTAAAAGACCTAATTTTTTAAATTTAATATCCTCTGACAGTAATCTATGAGTACCAACTATAATATCAATTTTTTCCGATTTTAAATTGTGAATATATTTTTCTTGATCTTTTTTACTTACAAATCTTGATAACATAGCACAATCTATAGGAAAGTCTTTAAACCTTTCTTGCATAGTTTTAAAATGTTGACGGGCAAGTATAGTGGTAGGAACTAAAAAACAAACTTGGTATCCATCCATGACAGCTTTAAAGGCAGCTCTCAAGGCGACTTCTGTTTTACCATAACCTACATCCCCACAAAGTAACCTATCCATGGGTTTAATATCTTCCATATCATTTTTTATTTCATCTATAGACCTTAATTGACTATCAGTTTCTTCATAAATAAAAGAATCTTCAAATTCCTTTTGCCAAGGTGTATCTTTTGCAAAAGCATGGCCTCTTGCTTTAGATCTTTTAGCATATAATTCAACCAAATCATCGGCTATCTCATCAACAGCTTTTTTGGCCCTTTGCTTAGCCTTTTTCCATTGATTACTACCTAAAGATGAAATTTTAGGTTTATCACCCTTATTCCCAATATATTTACTAACCAAATCCATTTGGTCAACAGGTACAAATACCTTATCATTACCTTGATATTCTATTACAAAATAATCCTTTTTAGTATTATTGACCTCAATCTGGCTAATTCCCTTGTAGATGCCAATGCCATTATTTTCATGAACAACATAATCGCCTATTTCTATATCAGAATAATTAATTATATCTCTAGCATCTAGGGCTTTATTTTTTCTTTTCTTGTTTTTATGTTTTTCTTTTCCAAAAATATCCCTATGTGTATAGGTATTTATCTTGTAATTAGTAAATATATATCCTCTAGAAAGACTCTTATCGCTTAAATATACATTATTTTTATCATCTTCAATTTCAAAATCCAAGCTATAATTAACTATTTCATTTTCATCAAAAATTTCTTTAATATTTTCTAAAGATTTTTTGTCTGATGCAAATATATATGCTTTCTCATTATTTTTTATAAGAGTTTTTATATTATCTACAAAATTACTTATGTTCCTATTAAAATTTTCTTGTTCTATGGATTTTAATTCAATAATTTTCTTTGCCCTAATAAAATCATTATTTTTCAATAGGCTTGATGAATTTATAATGGGATAAGATTTAATATTTTTATAAATTTCATCTATATTAATTTTAATGTTTTTAAAAGTAGAAAAAACCTCTCCATTGTCCATCTGATTTGCTAAATCTAGATTAAACTTATCCATAATGTCATTAAAATTATCAATAGACCTATTTAAATCTTCAAATACAAAAATAGAATCTTTCTTTATATAATCAAAAAAATCATCAAAATTATCAGCTCTATAGGGACTTATTAAATCATCATTAGATATATATAAATTGTCCTTTAAGTAAGATACAATTTGACTATACTTGTCCTTTAACTTAGACATTCCTAGATTATCTGACAAACTATCTATATCTTTATCAATTAATTTAATTGATTTTTCATAATCAGATTTTTCATAAATAAGCTCCTTAGTTGGTCTTACCAAAATCTCATCAATATTTTCTAAAGATCTTTGACTATCTTTATCAAAAAATCTAATAGAGTCAATTTCTGTATCAAATAATTCTATTCTAATCGGATTTTCATATTCTATTGGCCAAAAATCAATTATTGACCCTCTTATAGAAAATTCTCCCTTAGATTCAACTAATTTTGTAAAATCATAGTTTAACTCTATGAAAGAATTTTTAATTTCTTTAATATCAATTTCATTATCTATATCTATTTTAAAAGACTTCTCTTCAAATATTTTTTTGGGTGTTAGTTTATTTCTTAGTGCATCTAAACTTGTCGTAATTATAAAATTATCATTTCCTATAATTCTAATTAACACTTCAAGTCGTAAAATCTGATTATTATTTTCTAGGTTTTTAATGTTATAGTAATTTATTTCTGTTGAAGGAAAATACATACACTTATCTTCTACTATAGAATTAATATCCTCACACATTACTTGTGCTTTTTTTTCATTTTCACAAATAATAACTATAGTTTTATTTGTGTATTTAAAAATTGTAGAAAATATATGCGCTTTACTTTGATCAGTTAATCCATGTAAAAAGACAGGTGAAATTTTAGTATAATTATCTATTATTTCCCTAACCTGGCTGATGTTATAAATTTCTTTCAAAAGATTAGTCATTATCTTCAACTAACCTTTTTGCATTATATATACTCATTGTTTTATCAATGCCTTCTTCAAGAATCATTTCAATGGCATCACTTAAAAGCATAACTTCCTCTTCTATTATTTTTGCTTCTTTTTTTGAAAATCCACTTAGAACAAAATTTGCTAAATCCATATACTCTGGCTTTTTGCCAACAGCAACTTTTATTCTAGGAAAATCATCAAATTGAAGATTATAAATAATTGATTTCATTCCATTATGAGTACCAGCTGAACCTTTTTTTCTTATCCTAATTGAGCCAAAGTCTATGTCTATATCGTCATATATAACAATTAATTTATCGTGGTCAAAATCAAAATAATTAAATATTTCTCTTATGGCTTCACCTGAATTGTTCATATAAGTTTGAGGCTTTACAAGCATAACTTTATGGCCAGAAATTACTCCCTGGCCAATTAAAGATTTAAATTTAATTTTTCTTACATCAATATTATATTTTCTAGCTAAATAATCTATACTTATAAAGCCAGCGTTATGTCTTGTATTCTCATACTGCATTCCAGGATTGCCCAAGCCTACAATATAATACATATCCTATATCTCGTCATCAAACAAACCACTGATTGATTCGTTCGTATTTATTCTGTGTATAGCCTCAGCTAATAAAGGAGCTATTGACATTTGTTTTATTTTTCCAATTTTTTTATTTTCAGGAATTTTAATGGTATCTGTAATTACAACTTCTTTTACGCATGCATTTTCTAATTTTTTACATGCATCCCCACTTAATACTCCATGAGTTGCAGCTATCGATACATCTTTAGCACCATGATCTTTTAAATAATTTGCAGCATTACATATAGTTCCAGCGGTATCAATCATGTCATCTACTAATATGCAGTGTTTACCTTCAAAGTCCCCAATAACATTCATTACTTCTGATACATTTGGTCTTGGACGTCTTTTTTCAATTATTGCTATTGTTAATTTTAAAGAATCTGCAAAGTTTCTTGCTCTTGTAACCCCTCCTAAATCAGGACTTACAACAACATACTCATCTGGATTGTTATAGGCTTCTTTAAAATGAGAAGATAGTAATTTAACAGCTGAAAAATGATCTACTGGTATATCAAAATATCCTTGGATTTGTCCAGCGTGAAGATCCATTGTTATTACTCTATCAGCCCCAGATACTGTAATTAAATTAGCCACAAGTTTTGCACTAATTGGTTCTCTTCCTCTTGTTTTTCTATCTTGTCTTGCATATCCATAATAAGGAACTATAACATTGACATATTTTGCAGAAGCTCTTCTACAAGCATCTGTCATTATAAGTAATTCCATAAGATTATCATTTGTAGGATAAGAAGTTGGTTGAATTATATAGACATCCTTACCTCTAACAGCTTCATTTATTTTTATATTTATTTCGCTATCAGCAAATTTTTTGACTTCAACTTTACCTAATTCAAGACCTAAGGATTTAGCAACTGCTTTTGCTAAATCTGGATTTGAATTTCCTGCAAATAATATCATTTCTCCCCTATTAATATGTGCTGAACTTGTAGATTCACTCATTTTTATTTTTGCTCCTTTAATTTTTCTAAATCTCTTTTTTTCTTTTTTTCAACGTATCCAGGTATATTTTTTTGCTCTGCTCTTTCTATTGAAAGTACACCTTCATCAACATCTTTAGTGATAGTTGATCCTGCAGCAATATACCCTTCTTTTTTTACATGAACTGGTGCTACTATATTAGAATTAGATCCTATAAATGCACTATCTTCTATTTTTGACCTATGTTTAAATTTACCATCATAATTTACAAAAATTACTCCACATCCTATATTTATATCTTTTCCGAGATCACAATCTCCAATATATGCAAGATGCCCAGCTTTTGTACCATCATCAACATTGGCATTTTTCACTTCAACAAAGTTTCCAATATGAACATTTTTTCCTAATTTAGCCTTAGGTCTTAAATGTGAAAATGGTCCTATGTCAGTTCCTTGATCAACAAAAGATTTTTCAATTACAGAATTATCGATTTTAACATTATCTTTGATTATAGAATCTTCGATTCTTGTAGATCCCTCTATAATACAATTTTCTCCAATCTCTGTATCTCCTAAAATTTTACAAGGTCCTGAGATTATTGTATCTTTTCCAATCTTTACACCTTTTTCAATATTTACTATACTAGGATTTTCGATAATTACACCATTTAGCATATGATAATCGTTAATTCTTTCTCTTAATAATTTAGCAGCATTAGCTAATTCTTTTTTATTATTAATACCATAAAATTGATCAGGATTATCAGCTACAAAAGATTCAACTTTTTTGCCTTCATTGTTCAAAATCTCAATACAATCTGTTAGGTAATATTCATTAGAATTATTATTTGTATCTATTTTTTTCAAGGATTCTTTTAAATCTTTTCCTTTAAAAGCATAGATGCCAACATTGATTTCATTAACTTTTTTCTCATCTATACTTGCATCTTTTTCTTCTACAATTTTTTGGAATTTATTATTTTTTCTAATAATTCTTCCATATCCAGTTGGATTATCAATTTTTGTAGACATAACAGTAAGATTATTATTATTTTCTTTATGAAAATTTATAAAATCCTCTAAAGACTTTTTTGTTATAAGTGGAATATCACCATTTAAAATAAGACAATCATCATTTTCATTAATTAAATCAACCGCCATACTAACAGCATAAGCTGTACCATAAGGAAAATCATCCCCTATTTTTTGTTCCTTTATTTCAAGGTTAGGATATTTTTCTTCTAGTAATTTCTTGTTTTTTCCACCTATAATGATTGTTTTAGAATTTTCAAATGAGCAAGCATCAACTATATAAGTTATAAGCTCCCTATTTAAAATTTTAGTCATAACTTTAGAGGTATTAGATTTCATTCTAGTACCTTCTCCAGCTGCAAGTATTATATTTTTTAACATTTATACTCCTTATTCTGGTGCAACTTCTAAAGCAAGTGTCATCATTTGTGTATAAGCACTTTGCCTATTTTCTGCACTATCTGACTCATTAGAAACTAAGGAATCAGAAATTGTAAATACTCCCAAAGCCTTCTTTCCATATTTTCTTGCTACAGTAAAAAGACCATATGATTCCATTTCTACACATAAGACTCCATATTTTTGTAAGTTTTCAAATACTTTTTGATCCATATCATTATAAAATTGGTCTGAAGAATGTACTTGACCACAATGAGTAGTATATCCTAAATCTTGACTTTTTTTGTAAGCCTCTAATAGTAGATTAAAATCAGGTGTAGGTGAAAAATGAATATTGCCAAATAAATTATCATTAATTGAAGATTCACTACATGCACTAGTTGCAAGAACTATATCGTGTAATTTAATATTTTCTTGCATACTTCCAGCACTTCCAATTCTTATTATTGTATCAACATCATAGAAATTAAATAATTCATTGAAATATATCATTGATGATGGAATTCCCATTCCACTTCCCATAACTGAAACTCTTTTTCCTTTATAATATCCAGTATATCCGTACATACCCCTAGTTTGTGTAAATTGTTTTACATCTCCTAGAAAATTTTCTGCTATATATTTAGCTCTAAGAGGATCTCCTGGCATCAAAACAGTATTCGCTATTTCATCTTTACTTTTTGCTGAAATATGTGGTGTTGGTATTGTCATAATCACTCCTTATTAAATATTTCTAATAATATGATATCACTTTTTAAAATTTTTTAAAAATAAAAAGGCAAGTTAAAACTCGCCTTTAAAATTAATTAAATTTTTGTATATATTTTTTAGAAATTTCTTCTTTTGTAAAACCTAATTCTTTCTTTACATCTTTAAAGTTACCAGATATTCCAAACCTATCAATTGAAATATTTAAACCCTTATCTCCAGTAAATTCACTCCATCCAAATGAAGTAGCCATTTCAATAGAAACTCTGTTTTCAACTTCTTTTGGTAGAACTTTTTGTTTGTAATCATTATCTTGATTTCTAAATAATTCCATTGATGGCATAGATACAACTCTTACATCTATATTGGATTTTTTCAATTCTTCTTTTGTTTCTAAAGCTAATTCTACCTCGCTACCTGTTGCTATTAAGATACCATCTGGAGTTTCTTTATCAGAATCAGAGATTATATATGCTCCTTTAGAAATATCTTCTAAATCTTTAGTAGCTTCAAGATTTTTAACATTTTGACGTGTAAGTGCAATAACAACTGGTGAATCTTTGCTTTCTAATGCAATTTTCCAAGCAAGTCTAACCTCATTAGCATCTGCTGGCCTTAGCATAATTGTATTTGGAATGGATCTAATCATAGCTAATTGTTCTATTGGTTGATGTGTTGGTCCATCTTCTCCAACTGCAACTGAATCATGTGTTAATACATATGTTACAGGTATATGTGAAAGAGCAGAAATTCTAAGGCCTGCCTTCAAATAATCAGAGAATACAAAAAATGTTGATACATGATGGAATGTACCACCGTGAGCTACAATACCATTTGCAATAACACTCATTGCAAACTCTCTAACTCCATACCAAATATTTCTTCCTTCAGGATTTTTATCAGAAAATCTTTCACTATCTTTTATATCTGTCTTATTTGATGAGAATAAATCAGCACTTCCACCCCAGAAATTTTTAGTAACTTTAGCAAGGTCTTGAATTATTTCTCCACCAGATGCACGTGTAGCTAAACTATCATCTTCTGGAGAATATTTTTTAACTTGGTCTAACCAATTTTCTGGCAATTTCCTTTCAAATCCATTTATATACTCTTTATAATCTTCTGGATATTTTTCTTTATATTCATTTAATAAATTTTCCCAATCAGAATAGGCTTTTTCTCCATTTTTGATTATATTTTCTTTGAAAATATCGTAAACATCATCTGAAATATGGAAATCTTCATCTTGCCAATTGTATGCTTTTTTTGCCTCTACAAAATCCTCTTGACCTATTGGAGCACCATGAACCTTATTTGTTCCTTGGTTTTTAGATCCAAATCCTATAATTGTTTTTACTTCAATAAAAGTTGGTCCTTTTTTGTTCTTTTTTGCTGTTTCTATCGCTTTATAAATTTCTTCTAAATCATTCCCATCAGAAACTTTTATATAATTCCAATTTTGAGCTTTAACTCTTTGTTCAATATTTTCAGAAAATGATGTATTTAAATTTCCGTCAAGACAAATATCATTTGAGTCATGTAGGATAATTAATTTATTTAAATTTAAGTGACCAGCAAGTGACATAGCTTCATATGAAATACCTTCCATAAGATCTCCATCACCACAAATTGCATATGTGTAATGGTCTACAATATTAAAATCTTTCTTGTTATATAATGAAGCAAGGTGTTTTTCAGCTATTGCAAAACCTACTGCATTTGCAACTCCTTGCCCTAAAGGTCCTGTTGTTACTTCAATGCCGTCAGTATGTTTTCTTTCAGGATGGCCTGGAGTTTTTGATCCAATTTGTCTGAATTTTTTTAAATCTTCAATACTCAAATCATATCCAGATAAGTGTAATAGGGAGTATAGCATAGAAGAACCGTGACCTGCAGATAGAACAAACCTATCTCTATTATGCCAATCGCTTTTTTTAGGATTTACATTCATTACCTTATTCCATAAAACATAGGCCATAGGACTTACTCCCATAGGAAGACCTGGGTGTCCACTATTTGCTTTTTCAATTTGTGCTATTGATAAGCATCTAAGGGCATTTACTGCCTTTTTATCTATTTCATTAAACATTAATTTTTCTCCTCTATTTCTGTAATTTTTTCTACTCTATTGCTGTGTCTTCCGCCTTCAAACTTTGTATTTGCAAAAACTTCCACAATCATTTTAGCTACTTCAGATCCTATAACCCTAGATCCAAAACATAAAACATTACAATTATTGTGGGCTCTAGACATTTTTGCTGAAAATACATCAGATACACAAGCTGCTCTTATTCCCTTAAATTTATTCGCAGCAAGGCTCATTCCAATTCCTGTTCCACAAATTAAAATAGCAAAATCAGCTTGATTTGCTAAAACTTTTTCACAAGCTTCTTTGGCAAAATCTGGATAATCACAAGAATCCTCTGTGTATGTTCCAATTTTTTCTACTTCATGACCAAGCTCTAAAAGCTTTTCTTCAACGCTATCAACAAGATCAATTCCACCATGATCATTACCTATTATATATTTCATTAATAACCTCTCTAATTATTGTTTATAAATAAAGATTATCATTTTATAACTTCTGTGTCAATTTATGAAATTTTCTAAATTTTAAATTAATTTATAAATGGTTATCAAACTTTAATTATGGTATAATATTTTAATGATATAAGCTTATTTTAAAAAGGAGAATCAATGTTTGAATTTAATATAAATGATCATAAATATAAAAATATACACATGATAGGAATTGGTGGAATATCAATGAGTGGTATTGCAATCTTATTAAAAAACAATGGTTATAATGTCACAGGATCTGATTTATCTGTTTCTGAAACAAGTAGACACTTGGATAAAAATGGTATAGATTATGTAATTGGTCAAAAAAAAGAAAATATTAAAAACCCAGATTTGGTAATCTATACCGATGCTATCTCTGATAATAATGAAGAATTAATTGCGGCAAGATCCCTTGGAGTTCCTGTTGTAACTAGAGGAGTATTTTTGGGCGGCTTAATGAAAAATTACAAAAACTCTATTGCTGTTTCAGGCTCTCATGGAAAAAGTACAACAACAAGTATGATTTCAAAAATTCTTATGAATTCAACAAAAAATCCTACAATTTTATTAGGAGGAGACTTAGATGAGATTGAAGGAAATGTTCATGTTGGTAATGAAGAAATTCTTGTAACCGAGGCTTGTGAATACAAAGGAAATATTAGATACTATTATCCTTCTATAGGAATTATTTTAAATATAGATGAAGACCACCTTGATTATTATAAGGATTTAAATGATATTATTGAAACTTTTAAAAGTTATTTAAAAAATCAAGATGAAAATTCTAAAACTATTTTAAATTTAAATGAAGAAAATAATAAGCTAGTTATTGATTCTGTTCAAGGAGAATTGATTACTTATGGTCAAGAAAATCCAGATGCTGATTATAATGCGACTAACATTACTTTTGATGAGGATGGAAAACCTAGATTTGATTTAATAATGAAAGACGGAAGTACTGTGCATTTTGAACTATCCATCTTAGGTAGACATAATATTAATAATGCGTGTGCTGCAATAATTTCTACCTTAGAAAGTGGAGTTGATATTGAAACAATAAAAAATAGCATTCAATCTTACAAAGGACTTGAAAGAAGAATGCAGTTATTAGGAAATATTGATGGTTGCAAAATTATATTAGATTATGGTCATCACCCTTCAGAGATTCAAGTAAATTTAAGTGCCTTAGCAGAACATACCAAGGGTAGATTAATATGCGTTTGGCAGCCACACACTTATACAAGAACAAAAAGGTTATTTAATGAATTTGTAAATTGTTTTGATGATGCTGATGAGGTAATCATTACTGATATTTTTGCAGCTAGAGAACCTTTTGATACATCAATATCAAGTAAAGACATTGTTGATGCCTTAGTAAAAAAAGGAAAAAGTGCAAAATATCTTCCAACTTTTGACCAAGTTAAAGAATATGTACTTTCAGATATAAAAGAAAATGATCAAGTTATTGTAACAGGTAGTGGAGATTCAGATCATTTAGCTAAAATGATAGCTGGTATTTCTGAATAAAAAAATAGCAAGATAAAATAATTATCTTGCTATTTTTTGTTTTATTTTTTTGTAGTTATTTTAATTTTTTTACCATCACATTTTATACTTATATCTCCATCCTTATCTGTTCTAAGAATTTTAATATTTTTATCATTTAAAATTTTTAAAACTCTACTTGATGGGTGGCCATATCTATTATTTTTTCCTACAGAAATAACTGCTAACTTAGGGTCAACTTCTTTTAAAAATTGCTTAGAAGTTGAGTATTTACTACCGTGATGGCCTAGCATTAGCACATCACTTTTTAGGTTAAATCCACTATATATTAATTGATCTTCAACATTTGTGCTAGCATCTGCTGGAAATAAGAAAGACATATTACCATATCTTAACTTTACAACAATAGAATTATCATTATCTACGCCTTTTTTATATTCATTTGGCCATAATATTTGTATATTAGCATCTGAAATATTAAATTCATCTCCTTTTTTGGGATAAACTATATTAGCATTAGATTTTTTCAAACTTTTTTTAAAAGACTTATATATTTTTGTATCTTTTTTATAATTAGGGCACAAAACATTTGAAACTTCATAATTTTCAAGAATTGATATTAGGCCTGCAATATGATCTTCGTCATAATGGCTAGCTATCATATAGTCAATTTTCTTTACATTTTTATTTTTTATAAAATTATAATAATATGAACTATTTGATCTGTTCCCCCCATCTATTAAAAGAGTCTTATCATTTGATTTTATTAAAACTGCATTTCCCTGACCTACGTCTATGTAATTAATTTCTAGTTCTTGTAAATTTTTATGCCCTTTATCCTCTTTAGTATTTATTAAAAGAAATATAAATATAAGTGATAGAAATATAATTAGAATATTTTTTATTTTTGCTCTCATCACTCTATCCCTACAGAAATAGCTATGGCTGCATCTATTTTTAACATTATGGACTTATCAAAAGATCCTATTTTATCCCTAAGTCTTCTTTTATCAATTGTTCTTAATTGTTCTAATAATGCCACGCTATTTTTAGGAAGACCAAATTTATTTCCACTTAAGGTAACGTGAGTCGGCAATTTAGATTTTTTTAGTTGACTAGTTACTGGAACTACAATAATAGTAGGAGAGTATTTGTTTCCCATATCATTTTGAACAACAATAACAGGCCTAACACCTCCTTGCTCACTTCCTACAACTGGAGAAAGGTCAGCATAAAATAAATCTCCTCTTTTAACTTTCATTTCTATCTCCTATAATTTTATTGTTAGCCTTATAAATTCTAGGAACTCTATTTGAAATTGATGTCATCAACTCATAAGCTATAGTATGTATTTTATTTGCTTCTTTATAGATATCAGGATATAAGGTAATATAATCACCAATTTTACAATCTATTCCACTTACATCTACCATTATCTGATCCATACAAACTCTTCCCACAACTTTTGCTATTTTTCCATTAACCAAAACTTCTCCTATATTGGAAAATGATCTTTTAAAACCATCAGCATAACCAATAGAAACAGTTGCAACTTTTATATCTTTTGGAGCAATATAAGTTCTACCATAAGATATGCTTGTGCCCTTTCTAACATCTTTTATAAAAGAAATTTGAGCTTTAAATTCAAAAGCTTGACATAATTTTATCTTCGATATTTCTCTTATATAATCCGAAGGATAAATTCCATATATGCCAATACCAAGTCTTAGTAAATCGGATTTTAAATTATACTCCATAGAAGCTGCTGTATTTGATATATGCACTAACTTTAAATCAAAATCATCTTTTATTTTTTCTATTATGTATGTAAATTTTTGGTATTGAATTTTAGTGTATGTTAAATCTTTTTCATCTGCAGTGGCAAAATGAGAAAATGCTCCTATAAAATTCAGCTTTTTTAATTTTTTTAATTCTTTTATTTTCTCTATTTCAAAATCTCTAAAGCCTAGTCTAGTATGACCAGTATCTAGAAGTATATGGCAATTTATTGGATCAAGTATGCTTTCATTTATTTTTCTTGCATAATCTAAGTCATATATTCCAACGTCTATATTAAGGCTAGAACATTCCTTGTATTTATCTATAGGCAAATATCCAAGAATCAATATTGGTTTATCTATCCCATTTTCTCTTAAATATTTTGCCTCTTTAAATTGAGCTACCGCTATGTAATCTATTTGATCATTAATGTATTTGGCAATTTCTAAAGCGCCTAGACCATATCCATCTGCCTTTAAAACTGCACAAATTTTTGAATTTATCGATTTTTCTTTTATTAATTTAATATTATTTAATATTTTATCTAAATCTACTAACAAATAATTTTCTTGCATTTTAACACCTCATTAACCTGTAGGCTTTTGGTAAATTTTCTATAATATCACTAGCAATTAAAGAATCTTCACAATTATTTTTTGCGTAAATATCTCCAGCTAAACCATGCATATAAACTGAAAAAACAGCAGCCTCAAAGGTATCCATAAGACAAAGATTAGAAAGTAATATCCCGGTAAGCACATCACCACTTCCAGCTGTCGCCATACCAGAGTTTCCTGAACTATTTATGTATAATCTATTTCCATCTGTTACGATTGTATTTTTTCCCTTTAAAACCAAAATAACTTTATGTTTTTTTGCAAAATCAACTGCTACTTTTTCCCTATTTTTTTTAATATATGATAATGGAAGTCTTGAAATTCTTGAAAATTCCATTTCGTGTGGTGTTAAGACTATATTTTCTTTTCCATTAATTATATGAATATCATTTTTAAGAGAGTTAAGTCCATCAGCATCAATAACAATTTTATTATGGTAATTATCTAAAATTGCTTTAACTAATTGATTTAAATCCTTTCCTTTGCCCATACCTGGTCCAATAGCTATTGCATCTTTATCTTTGCTTAAGTCTAAAATTTTATCTACTATATTTATTTCATTATAAAAATAATCACAATCTACTTCTTCTATTATACTTTCTGTTGACTTTATTTGTAAAATATCTGAAATTGATGAAGGACATATTATATATGAAAGTCCAGCACCTGACCTTAGTGAAGCGAGTGATGACATATAAACGGAACCTGCCATTCCTTTTTTGCCACCAATTACGGCAACTTTTCCAAAATCTCCCTTATGACCAAACTCTGGCCTTTTTTTTATTAAATTTTTTATGTCATTGTCTATTTTAAAAATTTCATCATTTTTTGTACAAACAGCTACAGCGTAATTTCCATCATGACTTATGCTAAGAGAAGCTTTTGATTTTTTACCATTTATATATATTTCTGGCTTATTATTTATGTGTTTAATTTCAATTTTTTTTCTTAATATGTAGGCTAAATTAAGGTTGTAAGCCTTAATTATAGCTTCTTTTGCTGCAAATATACCAGCAAAAGTTTGAATAGAATTTTCTTTTTTTCTAGAATAATGAATTTCATTATCAGTAAATATTTTACTATCAAAATTATTTTTTTCTAATTTATTTTTTAATTTTTCTATATTTACTATATCTATTCCTATCATTTTCTTTTCCTTAAACTATCGAAGGCTAGTTTTGAATTTTTCATTATTTCTTCTATATCTAAATTAACAAATTTTTTATTATCATATACCAATTCGCCATTTATTATTACATATGAAACATCAGTATCAAATGTTGAATATGATAATGATGATATAAGGTTATTTTGTGGAGTATGGTTTGGGTTATTTAAATCAATCAAAATAATATCTGCTAACTTTCCTTCTTCTAAACTACCAGTTTCTTTGTCTATGCCTAGAGCTTTTGCCCCATTAATTGTTGCCATTTTCAAAACATCATAGGCTCTTAAATTTTTGGGATCCTTATACTTAGACACTAAGGATGCTATTGAAATTTCTTTTAGCATGGATAAATTATTATTACTCGCTGAAGAATCTGTTCCAATAGCTAAGTTAATTCCTTTATTAATAACTCTGGTGCAATCTAAGAATCCTGATGATAGTTTTAAGTTACTTGAAGGATTATGGACTACAGAAACATCATATTTTGACAAGATTTCTAAATCCCTATCAGATAAGTGGACCCCATGAGCTGCAATTGTTTTATTTTCAAATATACCACATTCTTCAAAAACTTCTGTTGGACTTTGGCCAAATCTTTTTATGCAGTCATCATTTTCAATTTTTGTTTCAGATAGGTGGATATGAATTGGAATATTATATTTTTTAGAAACTTTGGATATTTCTTTCAAATAGTTTTTATCTGTTGTATAAACAGCATGAGGACCTAAAGCAATATTTATTCTTCCATCTTGACTATTTTCATATTTTTTATAAAGATCAATATTTTCTCTAATTTTAGAAAAATTTTCATCTTCAAGAGTTAATCCTCTTGAAATTTGTGCTCTCATTTTAGATTTCTCTAAAGCTTCTATAGTTTGATCTTCGTAGTAATACATATCCGCAAAAGTTGTTGTTCCTGTCATTATCATTTCAGCTTGTGATAATAAAGAAGCCCAGTAAACATCTTTTTCAGTTAACTTATCTTCTAGTGGCCATATTTTATTATTTAGCCAATCCATAAGTTCAACATCATCACTATAGTTTCTAAATAAACTCATCCCAACGTGGGTATGGGCATTTATAAAGCCTGGCATAGCAAGAAAATTTTCTCCATCGATTTTTTTATCATATGAAAATCCAATTTTCTCCTTACTTATTTTTTTTATTTTTCTATCTTCTATATAAATATTTCCATTTTTTATTACTTCCCCATCTGCCATTGTGAGGATTTTAACATTTTCAATTAATATATTCATAATAAATAAGAGCAGCACAAGGCCTGCTCTTAAATTTCTCCTATTCTTTCTTTCAACAATGCATTTACTTGTTGTGGATTGGCTTTTCCTTTGGTTTTTTTCATACATTGACCCACCAAAAATCCAAAGGCCCTATCTTTACCATTTTTAATATCTTCAACAGATTGTTGGTTTTCTTCTAAGACTTCTTTGACAATATCTTCTAAGAAATTTTCATCAGAAATTTGAAGTAAGTTTCTTTCTTTTGAAAGCTTTTCAGGATCTTCATTTGATTCAAAGATTTCTCTTAATAGTTTCTTACCAACATTATTATTTATTTTATTATCTAAAACTAAATTAATTAACTTAGCAAAATTTTCAATAGATAAATTCATTTGATCTGCTTCAATTTCACTTTCATTAAGTCTTCTAGATAATTCTGTTAGTATCCAATTTGAAACTTCTTTAGGATTTTTTACTATTTCATTTGTTTTTTCAAATAAATCAGCTAATTTCCTATCATTTGACAAAAGACCTGCATCATAATCTGAAAGTTTGTATTCTTTAATATACCTTTTTGCTTTTGCTTCTGGTAATTCTGGTAAATTATTCTTTATTTCATCAATAAATTCTTTGCTTAGTTCAATCCTTGGAATATCTGCTTCTATAGAAAATCTATAGTCATTTGCAGTTTCTTTTGTTCTCATAGAAATTGTAGATTGAGAATCATCGTCCCATCTTCTTGTTTCCTTTACAGATTTTTCTCCATTTTCTAGCATTTTTTTGTGCCTATCAGTTTCAAATAATAAGGCATCTTCGATGGCTTTTATAGAGTTTAAGTTCTTAATCTCTGAAATTGCAGTTCTTTCGCCTGTTTCAAGATTTTCTAAGTTTATATTTACATCACAACGCATTTGACCTTCTGCCATTATACAATCTGACACGTCTAAAAATCTTAGAGTTTGGGCTAATTTTTCTACAAATTCTTTAGCTTGTTTGGCTGATTTCATATCTGGCTCAGTTACAATTTCTATTAGTGGAAGACCTGCCCTATTATAGTCCATTAGGGTGTTGTTATTCTCATCGTGATTTGACTTTGCTGTATCTTCTTCCATATGAATTGAATTTAACCTTATTTCATCTCCATCACTTAAAATAATATGGCCACCGATAGCATAAGGTTCATCTTGTTGAGTTATTTGATATCCCTTTACAAGATCTGGGTAGAAATATTTTTTTCTATCCATTTTCATACTTTGTCTAATTTCACAATCTAAAGCTAGACCTGCTTTTATTGCATATCTTACAGCTTCCTTATTTATCAAAGGTAAAGTTCCTGGATGACCTAAACAAATTGGACATGTATTTGTATTTGGTACAGCACCGAATTCATTTTTACAGGAACAAAACATTTTTGTTTTTGTAGATAATTCTACGTGAATTTCTAATCCTATAATAGTTCTAGTCTTCATTTATTTTCCTTTCGAAAGTTTCACAAGCATTTATAATATCATTATCTTTAAACCTATCTCCAATAATTTGAATACTTCCAGATATTCCCTTTCTAACTGGAATAGATACTCCACAAAATCCAGTTAAATTGACACAAACATTAAAAATATCTGAAGTAAAGTCCTTTAAAGGATCATCAACATATATTCCTAATTTAGATGGTAAATCTACAGTAGTTGGTGTTATCAAAAGATCATAATTTTTGAAGATTTCTTTAAATTCTTCAACGATTAATGTCCTTAACTTTAATCCTTGTTTATAAATTCTTTGATCATCTTCGCTTGAAAGATACATTGTTCCAAGAGCTATTCTTCTTTGAACATTTTCTCCAAAGCCTTCTGACCTATTTTTAATAAATAATTCTTCAACATTTTTGTATTCATCAGTTTGATGACCAAATCTTATACCATCAAATCTTGATAGGTTGCTTGAAACTTCTGAACTCATTACTACATTATAAACTTCATTTGCATATTTAGAATATTTTAAATCAATAGGAATAATTTCAGCTCCCAATTCTTTTAAAATTTCTATTGCGTGTTTATAATCATCTTCAACTTCTTTATCTAAATTATAAATATTATTTTCATTTTTGATAACTGCAATTTTCTTTCCTGAAAAATCAAAATTTTCTTCATTATATTCATATTTTTCAAGACAGGATGTCATATCAAATTTATCTGGAGATTGACATGTGTTAGCTATTGTTCTTAAATCTTTTACGTCTTTAGCAAAAAATGATACTTGGTCCAAACTATTAGCCATTGAAACAACTCCAGACCTGCTCATCAAAGAATATGTTGGTTTATATCCTATAATATTGCAATAACTTGCAGGTTGTCTTACTGATCCACCAGTATCTGTTCCAAGTGATACTAGTACATCTCCTTTTGCAACACTTACCGCTGAGCCTGAAGAAGATCCACCCGGAATTAAATTTTCATCTAAGGGATTTTTTATTGGACCAAAGTATGATGTTTCTCCTGATCCTCCCATTGCAAATTCATCCATATTTGTTTTTGCAATAATAATCGCATCTTCCTTTAAAAGATTTTCGACTACTTTTGCATTGAAAACAGGATTAAAATCTTCTAGCATTTTTGAAGCACAGGTCATTTTCATATTTTTGTAAGAAATGTTGTCTTTTACGCTAACTGCTATTCCAAATAATGAACCTAATTCTTCTTTATTTTTTAATTTTTCATCTAAATACTTTGCCCTTTCTAAACTATCTTTCTCATTTATAGAAATATAGGCATTGTATTGGTCATTTTTTATCTTATCTAAGATGTTTTTTGTATTTTCATATACTGAAATCTCATTATTTTTAAATTTATTAATTGTTTCTTTAATATCCATACTTGCTCCTTAAAGTTTCCAATCCAACCTAAAATAACCATATTCGGTATCTTTAGCATTTTTTAGAGCATCTTCTCTATCAAGAGATTTTCCTGGTACATCTTCTCTTAAAATAGCCTTGTGATTGTCTAACATTTCAGTCATTTTCACATCTTTGCAATCAACATCAAAAATATGGTCAATAAAATCTAAAATCTTATTATACTTATTAGAAATTAATTCTACATCTTGGTTAGATAAATCAAGATTTGCTAGTTTATAAATTCTAAAAACTTCATTTTTATCCATTTAATCCTCCTCTAAATTTTTTATAAATTCAAATAATTCTTCATTTTCTAAAATTTTTATACCTAACTGGTCTGCTTTTTCTTTTTTACTTCCTGGTTTCTCTCCACATAAAACAAGATCTGTATTTTTAGAAACAGAAGAAGAAACATCTCCTTTATGGTCTAGTATAAGTTTCTTAATATCATTTCTTTTGTAATTTTCAATACTGCCAGTAATTACAATCTTCATCCCTTCTAAGGAGTTAGATACTTCACTTTCTTCGATTTCTTTAATTTTAATACCTTTTTCAAGTAATTTATCTATTGACTCTTTTATATTTTTATCATTAAAAAATTCAACTATATCATGAGATGTTTTTTCGCCAATATCTTCTACTTCAACTAAGTTATCTTCTTTAGCATTTCTTAAATTTTCTAAAGATTTATATTTCTCAGATAAGTCTCTTGCCGTTTTGACACCAACATTTGGTATGCCAATGGCATAAATAAAGTGATTTAAGTCGCATTTCTTACTATTTTCTATAGCCTGCAACAAGTTATTTGTCTTTTTTTCTTTAAATGATTCCAAGTTTATTAAATCTTCATATTTTAAATCATATAAATCATAAATCTCTTTAATATCTAGCTCATTGATAAATAATTCAACAGTTTTTTCAGATAAACCTTCTATATCCATTGCATCTCTAGATGCAAAATGTACCATCCTTGCCTTTAATTGAGGGGTACAAGAAATAGAGTTTGGACAATAAATATGAACATTTCCCTCAATCAATTCGCTGTGACAATAAGGACACTTTGTTGGCTTTTTAATTTCTACTGTATTTTCTTGGTTTTCATCAACAACTCCCAAAATTTCAGGGATTACATCATTAGACCTTCTTATAAATACTTGTGATCCAATCTTTACTTTCTTTCTTAAAATATCATCATAATTATTTAAGGTTGCTCTTTGTACCGTAACTCCCGAAAAATCTACAGGCTCCAAAATTGCTGATGGGGTAACTTTTCCTGTTCTTCCTACATTCCAAACAACATCTAAAAGTTTTGTTGTGTATTCTTCAGGATCATACTTATAAGCTATTGACCATCTTGGAAATTTATTTGTGTAGCCCAAAACTTTCTGCGTTTTAACATCATTTACCTTTATAACTACCCCATCTGTCAAAACATCAATATGATGTCTTTCTTCTTTTATATAATCAATTTCTTTAACTATTTCATCAAAATTTTTAATTAATTTTTTGTAAGGGTACACTGGTAATTTTTGTTCTTTTAAAAAATTCAACTTATCTTCTTCAGTTTTAAAATCTAAAGAGTTAGTAGAAATTTGATAAAAATAAGCCTTTAAATTTCTTTTTCTAGTTTGACTAGTATCTAGGTTCCTAATAGCACCCGCAGCTGCATTTCTTGCGTTTTTTAATGGAATTTCATTTTCTTCGTTATATTTTTTAAGGCTTGATAAGGGCATAACGGCTTCTCCTTGAATTTCAAGCAGAGACTTTTCTTTTATCTTTGTTGGAATGGTTGGAATTGTTAAAACTTGTTTTGTAACATCTTCTCCAACAATACCGTTACCCCTAGTTGATGCTGTTTTTAATAATCCATTCTCATAGGTTAAGTTTATAGTTAGACCATCAAATTTATATTCTGTAAGAAATTCTAATTTCTCTAACTTATCATCATGACTATTATTATATTGGTCTCTTAATTTCTTAGTCCTTATAATCCAATCTTTTAACTGATCTATGTTTTGAGATTTATCTTGGGAATATAGTCTTGTAATATGAAAGTGCTTTTCAAACTTATCTAAGATTGTTCCCCCAACTCTTTGAGTTGGAGAAAAAGCATTGATATAGCCAGTAGAATTCTCAAGTTCTCTAAGCTCGTCGTATAACTTATCATATTCACCATCAGAAACTATAGGTTCATCTAAGGTATAATATTGATAATTTAATTCATTAATCTTATCTATTAATTCATCTATTTTTATTTTATCTTTGCTATCCATCTTATATCCTTTTTATTGGTGCATAATCTTGATTAAGTTTTTTCAATCCTTTTTTATCAAAGGCTACAACAAGTTCATTGCCATCATCAGATTTTTTTATTTGAACTATCATGCCTTCTCCCCATTTAGTGTGGACTATTTTATCCCCAATACTAAATTCCTCTTTTGATGATTGCTTAACAGTGTTTTTCTTCAAAACACTTTCTCTTGCCTTATCTCTCATATAAGCCTCGTTACTTCTCATCTTTACATAAGGAGAGTAGGCTGAAGTTTTGTCTTGGTCAATTTGCTTTATAGATGATTTTATTTCACTTAAGAACCTAGAAGGCTTATAATATACAGCCTGACCAAATTGTCTTCTTATTTCAGCACTAGATAAATACAATTTTTCCATAGCCCTTGTAATAGCAACATAGCATAGTCTTCTTTCTTCTTCGATGTTTCCCTCATCTATAGATCTTTTTGATGGAAATAATCCATCATCCATCCCAACAACAAAACATACCTTAAATTCAAGCCCCTTTGCAGAGTGGATTGTCATTAAGGATATTGAATCATCACTTTCTTCTGTTTTATCAAGGTCTGATAAAAGAGATAAATTTTCTAGATAGTCGTGTATATTATCATCAGGATTATTTGATTCGTATTCTGCTGCTGAAGAAATAAATTCATTTAAATTGTCAATTCTCGACCTATTTTCAACAGAATAAGATTCTTCTAAAGCTTTTATATATCCACTCTTATCTAAAACTTCTTCGATCAAATCAACTATTTTATAATCCTTATAATTATCAAAGATTTCAGATAGGGGGTTATAGAATTTTTCACACGAAGTTTTTAACTTAGTAGGAAGATTAGAAAATAGAGAAGGATCGCAAACAAGCTCTGTTAATGAAAAGCCCAGTTTACTTGCTTCTTTTTCTAAATTCTCAATAGTTTTATTTCCAATTCCCTTTTTTGGCTCATTAATAATCCTTTTTAAGCTTATATCATCTTTAGGATTAACTAGAACTTTAAGATAAGAAATTAAATCTTTTATTTCCTTTCTATCATAAAACTTAAGACCACCTACAACCTTATAATCTAAAAGATTTTTCATAAGATATTCTTCAAAAATTCTTGACTGAGCATTCATCCTATATAAAATCGCCATATCTTTTAACTTATATCCATCATTTAGTAAAGAATTAATTTCGTCTATTACAAATTTTCCTTCTTCTGATTCTACTGATGATTTCTTGTACAAAACTTCAGATCCATCATTTTGAGATGTCCATAAATTTTTATCTTTTCTTTCAGTGTTATTTCTTATAAGTTTATTTGCTACATTTATAATATTAGAAGTTGACCTATAATTTTGTTCAAGTTTTATAGTTTTAGCATTTTTAAAATCTTTTTCAAAATCTAAAATGTTATTAATGTCAGCTCCTCTAAAACTATAAATTGATTGGTCTGCATCTCCAACTACCGTTATGTTATTGTGTAATTTTCCTATTGCCTTTATTAATTCGTATTGGCTCTTATTGGTATCTTGATACTCATCCACATATACATACTCAAACTTATTTTGATAATATTTTAAAGTATCAGGGTCAATTGCAAATAAATCCAATGTTTTTAAGATTAAATCATCAAAGTCTAAAGAATTATATTCAAATTTCTTTTTTTCATAATTTTTGTATATCTTATAATATTCTTCTTGTTTGGCATAGAAAGTGTTTATATTTAAAAACTCCTCTGGACTTATAGATTTATTTTTACAAAAGCTAATTACATTTAAAGCTTCTTTTGGGCTTATTTCATCCTTGTAATTTAAATCTTTAATTATTTCTTTTACCAAAGTTTTTTGATCATTTGTATCGTATATGGTGAAATTATTGTCATATCCAATTTTGTTAATATTCATCCTAAGTATTCTTGCACAAATGGAGTGAAATGTACCAATCCATAAGTGAGAAACATCTTCATTTAAAAGATTTGATATTCTTTCTTTCATTTCATTTGCAGCCTTATTAGTAAAGGTAATAGCCAATATATTAGTTGGATTTACAAATTTTTCCTTAATCAAATAAGAAATACTAGTTGTTAGAACTCTTGTTTTTCCACTACCAGCTCCTGCAACTACAAGTAAAGGTCCTTTCTCATGTAAAACTGCTTCTTTTTGTTTATCATTTAAATTAGATAAGTCCATCATTCACTTCCTTTCATCCTATTAATTATACCACAAGTGCATAAGTATTCTAAGGTTTACGGATAATACAATATTAAATTACTAATTATTTTAATAAATGAAATATTAAAAAAACGAACTTATCAATAAAGATAAATTCGTTTCTACTACTTTTACTTATTTTTTTCTTCTTTTAGATTATTTGCTATAAGTTTTTCTAAAACTAGATCATATCCATCTGTTCCGTAATGTAGGGACCTATTAACTCTTGAAATTGTCGCTGTTGATGCTCCAGTTTGTTCTTCGATTTCACTATAAGTTTTTCTAATTTTTAATAGTTTTGCAACTTGCAATCTTTGTGAAATTGATTGAAGCTCTCTAGCTGTACAAGCATCTTCAAAAAATTTGTAACATTCGTCTATATCTTTTAACATCAATATTGCGTCAAAAAATTCGTCTAAATCTTTGCTTTGTAATTTTGAATCTGTCATTATTATCTCCTAAAATAATCCAATGATATTTCCATGATCATCAATATCTATATCATATGCAGCAGGTCTTTTTGGAAGTCCTGGCATGGTTAAGATATTTTGAGTTAGAGCTACTATAAAGCCTGCTCCTTGATTTAATCTTATATCATTGATTGTAATCTCATATTCGCTATCTGGATTTAAATTTTTAGGATCGTCAGAAAGTGAATATTGAGTTTTAGCAATACATATTGGTAAATTATTTGAATTTAATTTATTAATTCTCTTAATTTCGTTTAAGGCTTTTTTTGAATAATTAACCCCACTTGCCCTATAAATTTCTTTTGCAATTATTTCAATCTTTTCTTCGATTGGTAAATTTTCATCATACAATACTTTGAAGTCATTGTCATTTTTGCTATTTTCTATTATATATTCACATATATCTAGACATCCTTGGCTGCCCTTATGATAAACATCACATTCAAACGCTTTTAAGGATAAGTATTCAACAAGATTTTTTAAGGTATCTAATTCTTCTTGAGTATCTTGATCAAATTTATTGATTGCAACAACAATATTGTTTGAGAATTTTTTTAGATTTTCAAGGTGAGTTTGTAAATTTTTGAAACCTTTTTTGAGACTTTCAATATTTTCTTGGTCGATATTTTTTAAATCTTGACCACCATGATATTTCAAAGCTCTTATAGTTGCCACTACAACAGTCATATTTGGTTTTAGGTCAGCTTTTCTGCATTTTATATCATAGAATTTTTCAGCACCAAGGTCAGCTCCAAATCCTGCTTCTGTTACTGCAAAATCTGAAATAGAAAGAGCAGTTTTTGTAGCGATTATAGAATTACAACCATGAGCTATATTTGCAAAAGGACCTCCATGAATTATAGCTGGTGTATTTTCTAAAGTTTGACATAAATTTGGCTTTAAGGCATCTTTCATTAAAACACAAACTGGGCCTGTTGCTTTAATATCATCAACTGTAACAGCATTACCTTCATAATCATAAGCAACTATCATTTTTGATACTTTTTTCTTAAAGTCAAATAGGTCATTGCTTAGACAAAATACAGCCATCATTTCAGTTGCAACTGTTATATCAAAACCATCTTGCCTTACTATACCATTAGTTTTTTTACCAAGACCTACTACAACTTCTCTTAGCGCCCTATCATTTAAGTCAACGCACCTTTTCCAGACAATATTATTCAAATCAATATTTTTTTCATTTCCTTGATAAATATGATTGTCAATCATTGCAGCTACCAAATTTACGGCACTTGTTATTGCGTGAAAATCTCCAGTAAAGTGTAGGTTAATATCTTCCATTGGTATAACTTGAGAATAACCTGCTCCACAAGCTCCCCCTTTGATACCAAAAGATGGTCCCAAAGATGGCTCCCTTAAAACAGAAATAGATTTTTTACCTAACTTATTAAGTCCCATTGATAAGGCAATATTCATGGTAGTTTTTCCCTCACCAAAAGGTGTTGGAGATATAGCAGTTACTAAAACAAGTTTTGAATCTGATTTCTTGTCAAAATTTGGTTTAATTTTCGCCTTATATTTTCCGTACTTTTCATAATCATCAATTCCAAGATAAGCAGCTATCTGATCTATATCTTTGATATCAGCTTCTCTTGCAATTTCAATATCTTTTTTCATTTAAACTCCTATAATTTACTATATATTTTGCTTTTCAGATACATTATATCAACTATTTGCATGTAGTGCAATAGTTTATTAAAGTGAATTAAAATTTATTAATTAACTTTTATTATTTTCTATAATATCTAGGAAAGTATTTACCAGATTTTCATTCCTAGCTAGAAGTGGCCCATGTAGGTATGAAGCAAAAGTATTCTTATATCTAAATCCTTCTGTTTTATCTTCTCCATTGTTTCCATTTCCTTCTATTACACTGGCAAAGGCATTTTCCTTCTTCTTTAAAAAAGTTACTCCACCGTGATTTTCAAAACCTCGATAAATTTGACCGTTTTTATTATCTTTAATCTCAATATTTCCTACAAATCTATTTGCATTTTCTTGATTTTTTGTATAATAATCAAAAATTTTAAGTCCCTCAATTTTATTATCATAGGCATCATAATAATATTGACCCATCAATTGATAGCCCCCACAAATTGCCAGGAAAAGTCCATTATTTTCTATATATTTTACTATATTTTCTTTTTTATCTTCCAAATCTTTTTCAACAATTGATTGTTCATAATCTTGACCTCCACCAAAAAATACAAAGTCATATTTCTTATAGTCAAAATCATCTTTTAAGCTAACTACATCTACATTTACTTGGTGACCTTTTTTTTGGGCAAAATATTTTAAGGCCATTACATTTCCAACGTCTCCATAAGTATTTAATAAATTTCCATATAAATGACAAATATTTATAATCATTTGAGTTTTAATACCTCTCTTAGTCTAAGCATAGCTGTATATGTTGAAAGAATATATATTTTATTACTTGATTCTTTTTTTATTTTTTCAAAAATTTCATCTTCATAATCAAATTCTTTAATTTCGCCATCAAAAATATCTGCTATTTCAAGTCTTCTTTTCATATCAGCCTTTCTGATTCCCGATACTTTTATAGATTTTATATCTAATATTTTTAATTTCTCATAATATGAATCGTATATCCAAGATACATCTTTACCATCAGCATAATTATCATTTAAAATGCAATATAGACTAATTGGCTTATCCTCAAGAAGCATTAGATTTATAATTTGGTTTAGTCCAGTTGGATTTTTAACTAGGTTAATAACTATTTCCTTACCTTCTATATCAATAACTTCTTGCCTACCAAAAACATGCTCTTGTAATTTCAAACCATTATATATTTTATCATAGGGAATTTCTAATTCATTTGCTAAAGAAATTGCGCTTAGGGCATTATATATATTATAAAATCCACCAATTTGCGTTTCGTACTCCTTACCATTAACTATAAATTTAGAAAAATTCGCCTCCATACTTATTATTTCATTAATCCTATAATCTAATTTAGGAGAATGAAAATCACAAGTTGGACAAGAAAAGTCTCCAAGAGAAGAATAATTTACCAAGTCATATTTTAAAACACTATTACATTTTGGACATAAAATTCCATCACTATTAAATTCTGCATCTAAATTGTAAGAATTAGAAATCTTATTATCTTCCCTGATCCCATAATAAATAGGTTTATAATTCTTTAATGAATCATAGGAAAAAATCGGAAGATCTCCATTAGCAATTATTTTTACATTATCTAAATCTTCAAGACCACTTAATATTTTCTTATAAACATTATAGATTTCCCCAAACCTATCCATTTGATCTCTAAAAATATTTGTCAAAACTACGTAATCTGGTTTTAAAAATTTGCTTACCCTAACTAGATTAGCCTCATCTACCTCCAAGACTGCTACTGTATTTTCATTTTTATCATTATCCAATAAGCTTGTTATTATGCCTTGTATCATATTTGAACCTGAATCATTTGTAAAAACATGATTGTAATGATTTCTTAAAATATTAGAAATAAAATGTGTCGTCATTGTCTTTCCATTTGTTCCTGTTACAAATATAAATTTGGTATTTTCGCTTAAAGTTTTTAAAATATCCTTATCGAGATTATAAGCAATTTTACCAGGAAGGCTTGTTGCCTTATGGTTTGTAATTTTTAGTAAAAATCTACTAAGTTTTGCAACTTTTATAATTAAATTTTCTTTTATACTCATGAAAAAATTATAACAGAAAATCAGTCACTTAGTCTATTGTCTTTTAAAAATAATTTAAAAATATGCAAAAAAATAGGCTACAACTTATGTGTTGTAGTCTATTTTTCAGAAATTATATTTTTGGAAACTTCTATCATCATATAATCAACCTTATCAGACCATTCTGGATCACTTGCATAAAGTTTTCCTATAGCTTTTGTAGAAATTCCATTATAATATTTTCCTTTTTCACTTAAATAATTTTCTTTTAGAAATTTAGCTACATGAGCTATTGACTCACCCTTATCTTTAAATTTAGTTGCTGAATTTATTGGATCTTGGTCAATAGCATTAAAACCAAAAAGATTATTTTTTTCTTTAGCAAGATATGAATGTCCATTTCCCGTTTCATGTTTTGCCATGGCCATAAGTAAAATAGCATTTACTCCATTTTTTTCTTCAGCTTTTTTAAAATCTTTTCCAAGACCTTGTAAATTAGTGTTTTTAAGACCATATTCAAGCTCTTCTGCTGTTAAATTAGTCTTATTTGTTAAATATAACATTGAATTTTTACTAATTTTATCAGAATCATTATTTTTTAATTCTTCTAAATCTTTTTCTAATTTTTCAAATCTTTTTAATCTAGATTGTTTTAAACTTAAAGTTTCATTGCTAATTTCATTTACTCCACCAATCAAATTATCTCTTTTGTCCTTATTTTTTGCAGCAAAAGACGATCCTTCTAGTCCTGTTGATAGAACAAGCACAAGGATTATTGCTAAAAGAGATAAAAATGATATTTTAAGATTTTTATTTTTTATCATTTCTCATCCTTTTTTTGATATGTAAATAGTAACAAAACTGTTACAATTATTATATCATTCCTTGTGCTTTCTTGCAAATCTTATTTTCTAGAACCAGGTTTTACAGCTGGAGTGTCTTTTAAATCTTCTGGAAGTTTATCAGGATCAAAAGTTTCTATATCAAGTTTAGTAGCTGATAATAATTTCAAACCATTTATTTCATCACCTGATGACCTATTTACAATAGAAGTAAGAGCATTTACGTTTGCCCCGTATTTTTTAACAACATCTACTGTTTCAAATGAAGATTTACCTGTTGTAATAACATCTTCTACAATAATTACATTAGTTCCTTCTTTTATATCAAATCCTCTTCTTAAGGTCATTATATTATCAACTCTTTCTGTAAAAATTGCCTTTACACCTAAGGCTCTTGCAACTTCATAGGCTATAATTATTCCACCCATAGCAGGTCCTACACATAAGTCAACTTTTATTCCGGCTTCTTTTACTCTTTGGGCAATTTTTTCGGCAACCTCTTGACAGTAAACAGGATTTTCAATTAATTTTGCACATTGTATATATTTTTTTGAGTGTTTACCACTTGATAATAAAAAATGTCCTTCCAAAAGTGCATCTGATTTTTTTAATAATTCTATAGTTCTATCCATTCTATTCCTCCTAAATAATATTTCTTATTTCTTCTAATGAATTTAATTTTTCTTTTTTCATATAAGTTTCTAAATCTTCAATTATATTCGTCATAGTATTAAAATCAACAAAATTACTTGTTCCAACTTGTACGGCACTTGCTCCTGCCATAATAAATTCCAAGCAATCTTTATAATTTGAAATTCCACCCATGCCAATTATTGGTAAGCTTGTTGCCTTACTTGCTTCATATACCATTCTCAAGGCTATTGGTTTTATACATGGGCCAGAAAGTCCGGCTGTTTTATTTTCAAAAACCGCTTTTTTATTATCAACATCTATAGCCATTGCATTAAAGGTATTTACTAAAGAAATACAATCGGCACCAGAGTTTTCAGCAATTTTTACAAATTCTTTTATATCTCCAACATTTGGTGATAGTTTTACCATCAATACTTTTTTTGTTGTCTTTCTTACCTTTTCAATTACTTCACAAGCTTTCATGGGATCTGTTCCAAAAGCCATCCCACCCTCTTTAACATTTGGGCAGGAAATATTTAATTCAATAATAGGAAGGCTAGTATTATCTAAAAGCTCACTTCCTTTTACGTAATCATCAATACTATGACCGCCAAGATTTGCTATTGTTACTGTGTCTTTTTTTTCTAAAAATGGTAATTCTTCTTTTATAAAATATTCAATTCCAGGGTTTTGTAAACCGATTGAATTCATAATTCCAGAAGCAGTTTCATAAATTCTAATTCCCTTATTTCCTAAATTCTTATGTAAGGTTAATCCCTTTGAAGAAATCCCACCTAGTTTATCTAAGTCAATATAATCTGCAAATTCTTTTCCAAAACCAAAAGTTCCACTTGCAGCTATTATTGGATTTTTAAATTCAACCCCACAAATATTTACTTTTAAGCTCATCAGAAAATCTCCTTTGAATCAAATACAGGGCCTTCTTTACAAACTCTTATAAATTCGCCCTTAGAATTTTCAACCGTACAGCCTAGACAAGATCCTATTCCACAAGCCATATGAGCTTCCATAGAAATTTGAATTTCAGTATTTTTATTTTTATTTGAAAGAGTTTTAAGCATTGGATTTGGACCGCAGGCATAAATAATATCATATTTTTCTGTATCTATTTTATCGGTAATAAAGATTTTATCTTTTTTATCAATTGTTACTGTTGTTTTCTCTACATAATCATTAAAATAATCTGTAAAATATTCCTCATCACTAAAACCTGCATAAAAATCTGCTTTTTGATCTAGGGATTTTGCAAGGTATAAAAGAGGTGCAATTCCAATTCCTCCAGCAACTATAGCTGCTTTTTTTCCTTTTTTTATTTCAAATCCCTTACCCAAAGGACCCAGTAATTTTACTATAGATCCTTCTTTTAAATCACTTAAAATTTTTGTACCTACACCTTTAACTTGGTACAAAAAAGACATAGTTTCATCATCTTGATCACATACTCCAAAGGGTCTTGAAAGAAGGGGTGAATTTCTAAAACTGTCACATCTTAACATAAAAAATTGTCCAGGTTTAGCATTTAATTTCGTTTTTAGCTTACAAAAATAAATATCATCTTTTATTTTCGTATTAAATATTATCTTCGCATCCCTATAAGATTGCATTATCTTGGATTTCCTTTCTTGTTTCTATACATTTTTCTCTTGCATAAAAACCTACCTTATCTTGACCATCCTCATAATTCATATAATTTTTAAGAATAGCCCTAGATGAATTTACGACCCCTCCATTTAGAGAGTTTAAAAGATTATATACGTTTAAAGAATCTGCTTTTTGTGCTCCAAAACCAGGTATTAAGAAAAACATGTTTTTATATCTTTTTCTTATTTTTTCAACTTCTTCTTTGTGAGTTGCACCAACTACAAGTCCTATTGGACCATACCCAGAATCATCTACAAGTTTATCATTTAATTCTTTTAACTTATCGCCTATGGTATAGAATAATTCGCTATCATCTTCTAATTTTAAACATTCAAAATCATTTGCTCCTGGATTTGATGTTCTTAATAGGACAAATACTCCCTTGTCATTATTTTTTATAAATTCTAAATAAGGAGAAATTGAGTCCATTCCCATATATGGGTTTAAAGTCATAAAATCAGCTTCAAAATCTCCAGAAAAATGAGCTTTGGCGTATTGACTTGCACTTTGAGCAATATCAGATCTTTTTACATCTGCAATTGATAAAAGGTCATTTTCTCTTAAATAGGATAGAGTTTTTTTGTAAGCTTTCATTCCCTCTATTCCATATGATTCATAATAGGCTATTTGTATTTTATATATTGCACAAACATCCTTAGTGTTATCTATAATCTCCTTGTTAAAGTCAAATAATTGATCACAAATATTTTTATTTTCTTTCATTTTTTCAGGTATGTAGTCAAGGGATGTATCAAGTCCAACACAAACAAAACCATTTCCTTCTACCTTCTTATAAAGCCTTTCCATTAATTTCATTAAAAAAATTCCTTTCTTAATCTTTCTAGTTTTTAAATTTTTGTAAAGATTTAATTTTATTTATAAATTTACTCATCATAAAAATAATAAGAAATTTGTTCCTTTACTCCTCTACATCATAAATATGATCACAATAATTACATTTGTACATTTTTTCTTTTCTATCTATCAATATAAATTTACTTTCTACATTTCTTTCATTAGCTGTAATGCATGAAGGATTTTGGCATTTTAAAATCCCCTCAATTTTTTCCGGTAATTCTATGTTTTTCTTGATTACAACTTTTTCATCTTCTATGAAATTTACAGTTGCACTTGGATCTATAATTGCAACAGCATCTAAATTAATATCCAAATTGTTTGCAATTTTTACTATGTCTTTTTTCCCATTAGAAGTTGAATTTGCATTTAATATTAGGGCAACTTCATCTTCAATCTCATCTAAATGTAAAAGATTAAAAATTTTTATTCCTAATCCTGTTTTTATATGGTCTATTACAATTCCTTTTTTTAGTGATGTAATTTCAAGCATTATTAGCCTCCAATAATTTTATAATTAGTGCCATTCTTGCATACATTCCGCATTTAACTTGCTTAAAATATAAAGCTCTCGGATCCTTATCTACATCTTTATCAATTTCATTAACTCTTGGAAGTGGATGTAGGATAGCAAGATCTTTTTTAGCATTAGCTAATTTTTCTCTTGTCAATACATAGGAATCTTTTAATCTTGTATATTGGTTGTCTGAGAAAAATCTTTCTTTTTGTATTCTTGTCATGTATAAAATATCAAGATCATCAATAGAATTATCTAAGGATCTTTTTTCTATGTATTCTATCTTATTTTTTTCAAAAACACTTTTTTTAATATAGTTAGGTAATTTTAATTCATCTGGCGATATTAAAACATATTCATTATTGTCAAACATGGTCATTACCTTTAAAAGTGAATGAACAGTTCTTCCATATTTTAAATCTCCACAAATACCAATTTTAAGCCCTTCAAGTTTATTTTTATATGTAGAAATTGTAAGAATATCTGTAAGAGTTTGAGTTGGGTGTTGGTGTCCACCATCTCCAGCATTAATTATTGGACAATCTGAAGTTTCTGCTGATAATTTTGCAGCCCCTTCTTGAGGATGACGCATTGCTATCACATCAACATATTGACTTACAGTTTTAATTGTATCTTGTAGACTTTCGCCTTTTGTTTGGCTTGATGCTTTAGGATTTGAAAATCCTTCGACACCTCCTCCAAGTCTTAACATAGCTGATTCAAAAGAAAGTCTTGTTCTAGTAGAAGGCTCAAAAAAAAGAGTCCCTAATAACTTTCCATTACAATAATTGGAAAATTGTTGAGGACTCCTCATTATGTCTTCTGCTAAATTAATTATTTCAATTAAATCATCTTTGTATAAATCTTCTGCACTAAGCAAATTTTTAATCTTTAGCATTTGACACTCCTTTTTTGTTTTTTTTATTATATCAAAGGAGTTTTTGTACGTCAATATTTATTTATAATTTTCTATTAAATCGTTAATTGATTCTGTAGTAACATTTTTTCTATCAATTTCAAATTCATCTAAAATTTCATCCATCAAATTAAGGTTTGTAAATTCAATTTCCATATAAGCTTCTGGGTATACATTTTTTGACCAAATATCTATATCAAATTTTTGTCCCCTGTATGAATATGAAATTCTTTCTTTATCCCCAACATATTTTTCGACCAAACCAATTTCTTCTAAAATTTTGATCATATTTGAAGTTGAATCAATTGTTGTTGTATATTCATTATTAACCCTCACCTTATCTTTGCTGTCTACAGATTCTTTAAAGGTTAATTCAGTTTTCTCTCTTTTGTCATTTAAGGTTTTTTCCCTAATTCTCAAATAACCATTTGAAAATTCGCTAGCATTTTTTGGTGCGAATGTATGGTTTTTTTGAATTTCTACTCCAATAAATTCTGCACCTTTTTCTTCTAATTTCTTTTTCATTTCTTCTACATCAATTTTTAGTACTTTGATTTCTAATTCTCTATCCATTAACTTATCCTTTCTGGCAAAAAATCTATATAGTCTCCTGCCACACATTTTATTTCTATATCGTCTACTATACCTTCAATAATCTGTTTGTGCCCTTGTCCATGTAGATGACCATATATCACACATTTTACTTGAAAATCCTTGCAAATTCCAAAAAATTCATTTAAAGTCTTATCGCTATTAATGGGTGGATAATGAAGCATCACAATTTTCTTCTTATTTTCTTTGTTATATTCTAAAGAATTTTTTAATCTTTGAAGCTCCCTTTTAAAAATTTTTTCATCGTGATCAGTAAATTCACTGTTATCCCTACTAATCCAACCACGAGTTCCACAGATATCATAACCTTCTATAAAAAAAGAATTATTTTGTAAAAAATCTATTGTTTCTAATTCAAGGTCATTCAATTTCTTTAAGGATTGCCACCAATAATCGTGATTTCCTTTCAGCATTATTTTTCTACCATTTAGTTGATCAAGCTTTTTAAGGTCAATAAAGGCATTATCAATATCCATAGCCCAGGAAATATCCCCAGATATTAGTACAGTATCTTCTTTTTTTACAATTTTATTCCAATTATTAAAAATTTTATCTTGATAATTGTCCCAAGCTTTTCCAAATATTTCCATTGACTTTTTTTCGGTATAATCAAGATGCAAATCTGCTATAGCATAAATCATATCTTATCCATATCCTTTACTTCTATTTCTATGCCCTCAGCATTTAATATTTTTTCTTCCCTATCATGGCAAGTAAAATAAATCATTTGAAATTGATTTGAGAGATCTAATAAATATAACAAGGCAGTCCTTAATCTCTTATTGTCATAATTTATAAAGGCATCATCAAAAATCAAAAAAGAATTTTTTATTAAATCATTTGAAATTGAAAATCTTAAGGAAAAATTAACCTGGTCAAAAAATCCCACAGATAGTTTATCTAAGCTAATTATTTCATTATTTTCATTATAAATAATTGGGTTTAGCTTATCATCTAAGCCTATATTTATATATTTTCCCATAGAAATTTGACCAATAATTTCACTTATACGATTAGAAATATTCTTCCTGTTATGATTTAATTTATTCTCATTTAATTTTATTATTTCTATAGCCTTCTTAGATGATTTTATTTCAATTTCTAAGTCTTTCTCTTCCCTTTTTAACCTATTTATATCATCAACTAGGTCAATTTCTTTAGAAATTTCATCTTCTATCTTCGCTAATTTTTTTTCAAGTTTTAAATTATTTTCTAATAAATTGCTATATGATTTTTCATATTTTTTTATTTCTTCTTCAATTTTTGAAATGTTAAAATCTTCAATATCAAATTCACTTATATCTTCACTTATTTCTTGTTTTTCAAGAATTTTTAATATTTCTAAAATCTTATCCCTTTCAATTATGAGTTTTTCATACTCCTTATAATCTTCTTTAGCTTTCTCGTAGAGAGATTTTGTAGAAACTGAAATTTTAGAAAACTCATTACTGATTTTTATATTAAGATTATTAATTTCTTCTTTTTTATTTATATCCTTTGATTTAGTTTTAAAATAATAATATATAAGAATAGGAATAATAAAAAATAAAATGTAATATTTTTTAGTAAATATTGAAACTATTAATAAAAGTGATGAAATTATAAGCAAAGAATAATTATTTTTTTTATTAGATTCTCTATAAAATTCAGCCTTTCTTTCTAAAAGACCATCTACTTTGTCGAAGTAAAGTTTATCTATAGTCTCAAATTTTCTGTACTTTTTTAATTTCTCATCTAATAAAGCTAAGGAGTCTTTCCTAGACTTATATTCAATATAATTTGAATTAGCCTTATATTTTCTGTAATTATCCCTATCATTTTTTAATTTTTCTAGGATATTTTTAATATTATTTATATCTTCTCTTTGTTTTTTTAATTTTACAATATCGCTATTATAGGATCTTCTGATATTTTTAATATTTTCAATCTCTTTATATTTTTCTTCTAATTCTTTTTTATTTTTTGCAAAAGGTTTAGTGTAAGCTCTAGGACTTCCTATTTTATTTAAAATTTCTTCAATATTTTCAACAGCTTTTAATTGAGAAAACACAAGATCTGAAGACGGATTTTTTAAAAAATCAACAAGCTTTTTCTTAGAATCCTTATCAATATTTTGCATCTGATAATTATCTATTATACTTTTATATAAACTATAATTTAAATCCAAAAAATATTCTCCAGGATAGGATAAATTAGACTTTTTGCTTTCAATTTCCTTATTCGTAGATAAATCATGTATCTTATAAGATCCATCTTCAAAATTTCTTTCAATCCTATAATCCTTACCATCAGAAGATAAAATCATATTACCAGCATATTTATAAGATCCCATTGGCTTATATTTTTCTTTCTTATAGGAAAAATTTCTTTTATTATTTCCTACATCAAAGCCATAAAATATACCCTCAATAAAGTCAGATACGGTTGATTTTCCACTTTCATTATTTCCATAAATTAAATTAAAACCTGGTTTTAAAATGATAGTTTTATTTTGGAATTTACCAAAAGATATTAAATTTATTTCTTTGATAAATATTTTATTCATTTTTGCTCCTCAAAATAGCATCAAAACCAATTTCTAAACATCTTTTATTTATCTCATCATCCATATCTAAATCTTTAATACTTTCATAAAAGTCTGAAAGTAAAGTATTGTTATATATTTTTGCCATATTAAAATAATAATCCTTATTTTTTAAAAAATTTATTTTTAAATAGGATAAATTCAACTTATCTTTTAGTTTTTTTTCATTTATAAAAATCTTATCATAATTAGAAAGATTTAAAGTAAGAAAATTATATTTTTTATCTAGTATCTTATCTAAATATATTTCAAAGTCTTGGTAATTTTTATAATCATTTAAATCTACGTTTAATTCTTTAAAATTCATTTGTGAAGAGTTGATAAACTTCACCTTTCCATCTTCATAAATATTGTAACCGAATTCACTTTTATCCTTGAAACTAGAAGGTTCTATACTTCCTACATAAAAAATCTTATCAGAAAAAGACCTTCTTTTATGAATATGTCCAAAACCAACATAGTCAAATCCCATTTCCTTAATTTTTTCCAAATCAAGATTCATATATGAAGAGTTTATTTGTTCAAATTCACCATGTCCTAAAAAAATATTAAAATAATTATAGTTTAAATTAATATTATAGTTAAATCTCTTGTCAAATATCCTATCCTTATAAGAAATCCCATAAATTCTAATATTTTTCTGTTCAAAAAATTCTATTCTTTCACTAGAAAAAATATGGAGATTGGGTGGAATATCTAAGAAAAATATTTCATTTTTTGAGTCAATATAGTCATGGTTACCACAAATATAGTAAATATCTTTTTTAAAATCTCTAAAAAGATCAAATAATTTTTGATAGTCTTTCAAAGTAAAAAAATCTCTTTCGTAAAGATCTCCAGAAATTAATAAAAAGTCCTTGTCTTGGTTATTCTTAAGGATTTTTTCAAAACTATCCCACCTAACTTTTCTAATAAGCTTGCTATATTTAGAAGAAAAACTTAACTTATCTGCTAGGTGTATATCTGAAATATGGGCAAATTTCATATCAAATTCACACACTCTATAATTTTTTTATTATCACTTATGTCAAATACCGTAAGTGAACCATTGTCTATCCAAAAATTTTTAAAATTATCTAAATCTTTTAAAACCGTAAATAATGAAGACCTAATAGCTATACCATGACTTACACACAAGATATTTCCATCAAAAGATGATTTTTCTTCCATAAAATCATTTATTCTATTAACCAAATCTTTTACACTTTCACCATTAGGATATCTAGTTGTATAAGGATCTTTTTTTAATTTTTCATAGAAATTTTTATATTTTTTTATAGTATCCAAAACTTTTTGACCCCTAAAGTCTCCAAAATTTAACTCATTTAATCTCTCATCTTCAATGAATTTTTCAAATCCCAAAAACTTTGCAGTTTCCTGGCTTCTTATTAATTTTGATGTAAAAACTTTATCTATTTTATATTTTTTTAAATTTTCCCTACTCTTGCAAAGGTCAATTCCTGCATTTTTAGCAAGTCTCGTTTGAGGAGTAGAAAATCTCCATTCTTTATTTGATTCTGTTAATCCATGTCTTAAAAATATTATTTTCATATAATCACCTTTAATAATTATAACACATAAAAAAGCAGGCTCGAATGCTTTTTATTCGCCTGCTTTCATTGCTTCTGCCATATTTATTTTTTTTAGTTTAAAATGAACAATTATCATTATTAAAAATGAAGTAAAAAGGGTTATAAAGGCTGATATTACATAAGATGATAGGTGTGTTTTGTTTGAAATAAAAATTCCATCTGGTGCAACAATATTTAAAACATATCTTAACATTATATATCCTAAAATATAACCAAGGATTATACCTAAGAATGTTAAAATATAAGTTTCCCTGTAAATATAAGCTGTGGTTTCTCTAGGGTAAAATCCTAAAACTTTTGTTGTGGCTAATTCTTTTTTTCTTTCGCTAACATTAATATTAGTTAAATTATATAAAACAACTACCGCAAGTATCATTGAAACTAAGGTTATTATCGCAATTACCAAGTTTAAATTTGCCATCAAAGAATCCATGCTTTCATAAAACTTGTTTGGCTCTATTAATGCTTGGCTAATTTTATTAGATAAAATTATATCCTTTGTTTTTTTGTCAGACTTTACTATATCTCCATTAAAACTTACATTCTTGTTAAATGTATTTTTATAGGCATCTTTAGACATGTAAATATAATCATCTATATAGTTTTCAGAAATATCTTTTACCTTAACTTTTTTTGTCTTATTATCTAAGTCAAATTCTAAATCTTTATCTAAATTAATATTTTTAGATAAATTTTTACTGATTATAACACTCTTATCATTAAAATTAATTTTATTTTTCTTCTCATCTCTTATATTAATAAATTTATCCACTTTTGATACATCATCAAATACTATTAAATTAACTTTCATATTTCCCTTTTTTGTGGAAACATCAACTTTCTTATATAAGATTTTCAAAGACTTAGCATCATTTAATATTTTTTGGTAAGCTTTTTTATCACTTTCTTTTGCATTTTCATCAAAAAGTGAAATGTAATCATATTTAGTAATTTGTCCTCTTTGAATTTTTGAAGTATCTTTTACAGAATCTGTCATAGCAAAACCAAAAAATAAAAGAGCTGTGCATCCACCTATACCAAAAATCGTCATAAACATTCTTGCCTTATACCTAAATAAATTTCTTAAGGTTATTTTGGTCATAAATGAAAGTCTTGTCCATATAAACTTAATTTTTTCTAAAAATATTCTAGAACCTTTTTTAGGAGCTTTTGGCCTTAGTAAGTCTGCAGTTTGTTCCTTTACTTCACTTATACTTGTAAAATATACTGTTAAAGAAATTAAAAGAGTAGATAAAAATATAGTTAATAAGGCTATCCAAAAAGAGTTAATAAAACCTAATGATAAAATATCAAATCCTGATGAATAAGCATTAAATATAATCTTACAAATTAAATATTTTCCAATGAAACAACCTAAGATAGAACCTAAAATTGTAGGAATTAAGGCATAGATAAAAAATTTTCTTCCTATATCAAAATTACTATAACCCAAAGCCTTTAAGGTTCCATTTTGTACCCTTTGCTCTTCAATATATCTTTTTATTGTAGTTAATGAGACTAGTAGGGCAATAAAATAGAAAAATGTAGGAAAAACTTTAGATAATTCATCCATATTTAAGCTATTTTTATAATAAGTATCGATGGATTTATTTGAAAAGATATCATCAATTTCATAAGTAGGATCCACCAAATTAACAAGATTTTCTCTTGCATCTTTTATTTTTTTATATCCTCCATCTATCTCTTTTTGAGCCTTTTTAGATTCCTCATCAAATTTTTTATTTGCTTGATCTAATTTTCTCTGATTTTCTAAAAGATCATTAAAATTCTTAGCTAATTGATTTTTTCCATTTTCTTTTTGATAATTAAATTCTCTAAGTCCTTTTTGGTATGAATTTAAAGAACTATTTAATTTCTCTTCATTTTTATCAAGTTCTTTTTTTGCTTGGCTTAATTTTTTAGATGATTGGTCTTTTTCATCATTTAATTTCTTAACAGATGTTTCATAAAGAGATTTTTTATTATCTAAATCACTTTTTACCTTATCAAGCTTTCCTAAATTTTCATTTATTGGATCCATTGCCTTATTATAAGATAGGTCAAATTCTTCTTTTCCTTTATTATATTCTGAATTTAAAGCTGAAATCATCCTCTTACTTTTTTCAATCTTAAAATATAAATTTGATTTTTTTTCATTTAAACTTTCTAACTCATTTTTTAACTTTAAGATTTGGTCTTTATTCAAATTATTATTACTAGCGTTAGAAAGTGTTTCTAATTTAATGCTTACATTTTGGATCTTTAAATTTATATCCTCAAGGCTTTTCTCATCATTAGATAAGCTTAAATTTTCATCATCAATTTTTTTCGCTAAATTATCTAAAGAAGTTTTTTTATCTGAAAAACTATTTTCAATTAAAGACTTATTAGTAATGATTTCATCATACTTTTTATTTAATTCTTTATATCCTTCATCTAATTTTATTTTAGAATCTTCAAGTTTTTTCTCATTTTCTCCTATATTTTTATTAAATGAATCTAAATTTCTTTTATAGGCTATTTTTCCTTCATTTAATTTTTTAAATCCTTGGTCGATTTGATTTTTTGAGCTAGCTAAGGTCCTTTCTCCACCTCGAATTTTTGTTTTATATTCATTTTCTGCCTTATTATAAGCAGAAAGACCATCTAATAATTTTTGATTAGCATTAATTAACTTATTTTTTTCATCTTTTAATTTTTTCTCATTATCATTTAATTCATCTTCTTTTTTATCAAGTTTTTTATTAGTATCGTCTTTTAAATTCTTTAGAACTTGGCTAGGTCGATTTTTGAAATCTTCTTTTAAATTTTTTCTCTTATTTTTCACAAATGTTTTATAATCACTAGAGAACCTATCCATATTTCTCGTTTTTTTATAAGTAATATCAACTTGGCTAATGAGATCCTTTTTAAAATTATTTTTATTGATATAGGCAAATCCATAGACCATTTCTTTGCCCTTTATAGACATATCTCTTAAATCTTCCATCAAATATTCAGAAGAATTTGCAAAACCAACTATCTTGTAAGTTTTATTTTTTATCAAATCATTTATTTTATCATCTTCAAGTGCCTTAAAACTGATATAATCCCCTAATTTATAATCACTTTTAAATAACTTGTCTAATATTATTTCACTATCCTTAGAAATATTTTTACCTTCTATAATATTTAATTTTTCTATGTCCTTATCAAATGATTTAACTGATACAAGCTTATCTTTTGCGTACAAGTCGAGATTATTTCTATAAGATATCTTATCTATATCCTTATCTTTTTCGATTATTAACCTATCTTCATTTTTTATTCCATAACTTGCCCTTATACTAATATCTGGGTGCTTATTATTATTTAAAGTTTTTCCTAGAGTTTTTCTCATAGAAGGTCCAGTCATAAAAAGAGCAACCACAACCATAGAAGCTAGCATAATCATTATAAATATAGAAAAAATCTTTCCCTTAGTCTTTTTTATATCCCTAAAAATTGACTTATAATAATTATTTTTTTTCATTTTACCACTCTATATCTTCAACATTTACTGGATTTTCATTCTTATATGAATTTACTATTCTACCATCCTTTAGCTCATATACCTTATCTGCTATATCTTTTATAGCTCCATTATGGGTTATAATTATAACTGTAGTATTTAGATTTTTAGCTGTATTTTGTAGTAATTTTAAAATTGATTTTCCAGTTTTATAATCTAGTGCTCCGGTTGGCTCATCACATAATAATAGTTTTGGATTTTTTGCAATAGCCCTTGCTATTGCAACTCTTTGCTGTTCGCCACCAGAAAGTTGTGATGGAAAAGAATCTTTTCTATTTGAAAGTCCTACCTCATCCAAGGCCTTACTTGCATCAATATTATCTTTTGCAATTTCACTTGCAAGCTCAACATTTTCAATACTAGTAAGGTTTGGAATCAAATTATAAAATTGAAAAACAAATCCAACATCATCTCTTCTGTATCTGGTCAAATCTTTTTCATTCATATTAGATAACTCTTTCTTATCTACTATAATCTCTCCTTGGCTTAATGTATCCATTCCGCCAATCATATTTAAAAGAGTTGTTTTGCCTGCTCCACTAGCCCCTACTATTATAATTAGTTCTCCTTGTTCAATTGAGAGATTTATATCATTATTAGCAATTATCTTGTTTTTCCCAACTTTAAAATATTTATATACATTTTTTAATTCTATATATGCCATAATATTAATAATTCTTGAGTGCTCTTTCTATTTTTCTCTTAGCATCATTTTTCTTAATTGTTTCTCTCTTGTCATAATTTTTCTTACCCTTGGCAAGGGCAATTTCAGCTTTAATAAGTCCTTCTTTTAAATAAATTTTATTCACAATCATTGTATATCCTGCTTGAGAAACTTTTCCTATAAGCTTATCAATTTCTTTTTTATGAAGTAAAAGTTTTCTAGTTCTAATTGGATCAATATTTTTTTCGTATGATTGTTTATAAGGAGTGACGTTCATATTGTAGATAAATAATTCGCCCTTATAATCTCCAACATGTGATTCTTTAATTGAAACTTTCCCTTCCCTTATACTTTTGACTTCATTTCCCTTTAGTTCGATTCCAGCCTCATACTTTTCTTCCAAAAAATAATCATGCCTTGCTTTTTTATTGTTTGCTAATATTTTCAAATTATCCCTCCATCAAATCAAAATCAATATTTCTCTTATCTAGATCGACATTTTTAACTTCTATCATTACTTTTTGCCCAATCTTATATCTTTTATTCTTGTCTATATTAATACAACTTAGCTTATCCTCTATATATTCAAAATGACTATCAGAAAACTTATACATAAAGCAACCTTCGACGGTGTTTTCTAATTCTACAAAGATTCCAAAATCTGTTATTGATGAAATAATTCCTTCAAATCTTTCTCCAATAAATTTTTTCATGTACTTACACTTATAAAGATCTTCCACATCTCTTTCACATTCTTCACTATTTCTCTCCGTAATAGACAAGTGTTCGGCAAATTTTGAAAGCTTCTTTTCAAGTGAGGTTTGGTTTATTGACTCCAATTTATTATCAATAAAATCTTTAACCAATCTATGAACAATAAGGTCTGGATACCTCCTTATTGGAGCTGTAAAATGTGTATAATATTTTGTGGCAAGACCAAAGTGCATATCTCTATAATTGGTATATTTTGCCTTTCTCATAGTCCTAAGCATCAACATATTAATAAGACTCTCATCATCTTTTCCGCTTATTTGTTTTAAGATATCTTGAAAATCTTTTGGATGAAGTTCTTTTCCCTTAATATTATATCCAAGAGTATTTAAAATATTTTTAAAAGATTCTACCTTTTCTTCTTTTGGCTTTTCATGAATCCTGTAAATTGATGGAAAATCCATGAAGGCAAATAAACTTGCTATAGTCTCATTTGAAACCAACATAAATTCTTCAATCATCTTATTTGCAGATCCTCTTTCAAACAAAGAAATATTTAAAACATCACCTTGATCACTTACATCGATTTGACTTTCAGTAAAATTAAAATCAATAGATCCTCTTTTTTCTCTCTTTTTCTTTAAAATTTTATATAGGTCATTAAATAAATCCAATTTCTCTAATAAAACTTCATCATCATAAACTTTTTTATTATAATCTAAATAATCATTTACATCGTCATAGATAAGCCTATAATCAGACCTTATAAGAGCCTTATATATCTTATAATCTATTACCTTACCCCTATCATTAATTTTCATCTTTAAACTTAAAGAAAGTCTATTTTTATCAGGATTTAAGGAGCAAATGCCATTTGATAATTCTTCTGGTAGCATTGGAAGAACAAGATTATAAAGGTAGGTAGAATTTCCTCTTTGGTAGGCTTCTTTATCAATTTCACTTTTTTCTCTTACATAGTGACTTACATCAGCTATATGTACATAGAGTGTATAATCTTCATTTTCTTTTTCAATAGATATAGCATCATCAAAATCTTTTGAATCCCTACCATCGATGGTAACTGTAAAAAGATTTCTTAAATCTTCTCTATTTTTAACCTTTGATAAATCTACGTCTTTTTCAATAAAAACTGCTTCTTTTTTTACTTTTTTAGAAAAATTTTCCTTCAGACCATGGGATTTTACAATAGAAATTAAATCCACATTTGCCTCATCTTTGTTTCCTAAAACCTCTATTACCTTACCTTCAGGTGATCCTTTTTTTGGATAATTTATTATCTCAACAAGAACTTTATCATTACTTTTGGCTTTTTTTGAATTTTTTTCATCTACGTATATATCAGGTGAGATATTATTAGAATCACTTATTACAAAACCAAATCCCTTATTTTTTTGATAAAGTCCAACTATCTTATTTGAATTTCTTTCGATAATTTCAACTACTTTTCCCTCAGCATTTTTACCAAATTCCTTATTTTTTATTATTTTAATCCTAACCCTGTCCAAATTATTTGCAGTATTAAGATTATTAGCTGAAATAAATACATCCTTAAAGTCTCTATTGTCAGAAATAAAAAATCCATATCCACCTTGGGCTAGATTTATTTGACCAATCAAAGACTTATCTTCAATACTTAAAGGGTGAATTTTCTTTTTTGAGCTTATTTTAATTTCATTATCTTTAGCAAGCTTTTTTATTATCTTTTTTACATCTTTTTTTATATATTTATCACAATCCAAGTACTTTAACATTTCTTTAATAGTCATTGGTTTGTAATTTTCATCATTAACTATATTTAAAATTAAATCTTTAAAATTCATTTTTTCTCCTATTAAAAAAGAGGCTAGTAAAAGCCTTTTTAACTTGCTTAACAAATTAAAAATTTCTACTAAACCCCTTAGCTTATTGCAAGTAGTATTGTACTTAATAAAAATAAGACAACACCAGCAAAAATTACAACTTTGTCTAACATTTCATTTTTTGATCTGTGAGCGCTTCTACCAAAAACATTTGTTTCTTGACCAGCAAGTGTTCCTAGCCCATCAGTTTTTGGTTCTTGTAAGGTTACAGCTATAACCAAAACTACAGAAGCTATCATCAATAATACTGATAATACTGTTGTCATCTGACACCTCCGTTTTCATACTATTTTATAATATCATAAAAATATAATTATTACAATAAAAAAGAGGGGCTTAATAATATTTTACCCCTCTATTTACCATTTTATAAAATTATTTGTTAATATTATAGAATGCTTTTAGTCCTTTAAATTGTGCTGTATCAAATAATTCGTCTTCTATTCTTAGAAGTTGGTTATATTTTGCAACTCTATCTGTTCTTGATGGAGCTCCTGTTTTAATTTGTCCAGCATTTACAGCTACTACTAAATCAGAAATTGTTGTATCTTCTGTTTCACCAGATCTGTGAGAAACTACTGCAGTATATCCTGCTTCTTTTGCCATTTCAATAGCATTTAGTGTTTCTGTTAATGAACCGATTTGGTTAACTTTTATAAGAATTGAGTTAGCAACTCCTTCTTTGATACCTTTTTCAAGTTTTTTAGTATTTGTTACGAATAAGTCATCACCTACTAATTGAACTTTGTTTCCAAGTCTTTGTGTAAGTTTTGCCCATCCTTCCCAGTCATTTTCATCTAAACCATCTTCGATAGAAATGATTGGATATTTTTCTACTAATTCTTCTAACCAGTCTATCATTTCATCTTCTGTTTTAACTGTACCTTCTCCATCTAAGTGATATTTTCCATCTTCTTTGTTATAAAATTCACTTGAAGCACAGTCCATAGCTATATAAACATCTTTTCCTGGTTCATATCCAGCTTCTTTTATAGCTTCACAGATAATTTCTAGAGCTTCTTCGTTTGATTTTAAGTTTGGAGCAAATCCACCTTCATCACCTACAGCAGTGTTATAGCCTTTTGATGAAAGAACTTTTTTAAGATTGTGGAATACTTCAGCACCGATTTGTAATGCATGAGCAAAGCTTTCAGCTCCAAGTGGGAAAATCATAAATTCTTGGATATCTACAGAGTTATCAGCATGTTCTCCACCATTTAAGATGTTCATCATTGGTGTTGGAAGAAGTTTTGCATTTGTTCCTCCTATATAATTATATAAAGAAACGCCTTGTTCATCAGCTGCTGCTTTTGCTACTGCTAAAGAAACACCTAGGATTGCATTTGCACCTAATTTTGCTTTATTTTCAGTTCCATCAAGCTCGATCATTGCTCTATCAACACCAATTTGATCAGAAACATCATAAGTGAATTCTAATTCTTCAGCAATAATTTCATTTACATTTTCTACTGCTTTAAGAACTGATTTTCCTAAATAATAATCTTTGTCCCCATCTCTAAGTTCAACAGCTTCCCATTCACCTGTTGATGCACCTGATGGTACACTTGCTCTTCCGAAGCCACCTTCTTCAGTTGTAACTTCAACTTCTACAGTTGGATTTCCTCTTGAATCTAAAATTTGTCTAGCATATACACTTGTAATTAAGCTCATCTTATTCTCCTTATATTTAAATTATTTTTTATGGTTAACTAATTGTTCGAAATCTTCTGCCTTAAGGCTTGCTCCACCAATAAGACCACCATCAATATTTTCTTTAGCTAAAAGTTCTTTAACATTATTTGGTTTCATTGATCCACCATATTGAATTCTTATTTTTTGAGAACAATCTTCACAGAAAGCTTCTTTTATATAGTTTCTGATAAATAAACACATATCATCAGCATCTTCAGCTGAGGCAGTTTTTCCAGTTCCTATAGCCCAAATTGGTTCATATGCAATTATTACTTTTGTAATATCTGAACCTTCAATTCCCTTAAGATCTCTTTCAAGTTGATCTTTAACTTTTTCTTCTTGTTTGTTAGCTTCTCTTTCTTCTAAGGTTTCACCAACACAAAGAATTGGAGTTATACCATGATCTAGAGCTGAAAGAACTTTTTTATTAATTAATTCATCGTCTTCTTTGAAATATTCACGTCTTTCTGAATGACCCAGAATTACATAATCAGCTTTTATGTCATTTAACATTGTTGGAGAAATTTCTCCAGTATAAGCTCCACTTTCTTCATAGTGCATATTTTCAGCACCAAATTTTATATCAGAATCTTTTAATATTTCACTAGCTAGTAAAAGGTCAATTGCTGGTACACAAACACCTTTTTCAACACTTTCATCAAGGTCAAGTTTTACTAACTCTTCTAGCAAAGTTTTTGCTTCACTAGGTGTCATATTCATTTTCCAGTTTCCTACTATTACTGGTGTACGCATATTTACTCCTTATTTTTCGTCAATACAATCTATTCCTGGTAGAGTTTTTCCTTCTAAAAATTCAAGACTTGCTCCACCACCAGTTGATACGTGAGTGATCTTATCTTTTAGACCTGCAAGTTCAATTGCAAGTGCAGAATCTCCTCCACCTACTATTGTAATTGCATCTGATTCTGCAAGGGCTGCTGCAACCTTATTTGTACCATCTGCGAATTCTTTTATTTCAAATACTCCCATTGGTCCATTCCAAACAACAGTCTTAGCTTCTTTAATTTTTGATGAGAAAAGTTCTGCAGTTTTTGGTCCTATATCTAGGGCTTCTTTATCTTCTGGTATAGAGTCAATATCAACTGTCTCAGTTTCAGCACCTGCTTTGATTTCATCTGCTATAACAACATCTACTGGTAGTAGTAGTTCTACGTTGTTAGCTTCAGCTTTCTTGATTAATTCAAGTGATAAATCCATCTTATCTTCTTCTAGAAGAGATTTACCTATTTCTTTTCCTTGAGCTTTGAGGAAGGTATAAGCCATTCCTCCACCTATTAGGATTGTATCTACTTTAGTTATTAGATTTTCGATTACCCCAATCTTATCAGATACCTTAGCTCCACCAAGGATTGAAACAAATGGGTGTTCTGGGGCTTCTAGTGCCTTACCCATTACGTCTATTTCTTTTTCTATTAGGAATCCTACTGCTGAAGGAAGAATGCTTGCTACTCCAACGTTAGATGCGTGTGCTCTGTGGCTTGTTCCAAAGGCATCATTTACATATAGGTCTGCAAGAGATGCTAGCTTTTTAGCAAATTCAGGATCATTTTTTGTTTCACCAGCAACATATCTTGTATTTTCTATTAGGCAAACTTCACCTTCTTTAAGATTTGCCACTTCTTCTTTAACTTTGTCATCTACTACTTCTGGGCTTGGGAAGAAGTGGAATTTATCTTTGTAGTGATTCTCTAGCCAATCTGCTACAGGTTTTAGAGCAAATTCTGGCTTAGCTTCTCCCTTTGGTCTACCTAAGTGGCTCATTAGGATTACCTTAGCATCATTTTCTAGTAGGTAATCAATTGTTGGAAGAGCTGCTCTAATTCTTGTATCATCAGCAATTTTTTCGTTGTCTTCTTTTGATAAAGGAACATTGAAGTCAACTCTTACAAGAACTCTTTTTCCGTCTACATTTAAGTCTTTTACTGTTTTTTTATTCATAATTCTCCTCTAAAAAAGGCGAGAATAATATCTCGCCCGTTTAACTCTTAAAGATTTGCTAAGTAATCAAGTGTTCTAACTAGGTTAGATACGTATCCCATTTCATTGTCATACCATGCAACAGTTTTAACAACTTGAGTTCCATTTGCTCCTTCAACTATCTTTGTAAGTTGAGAATCAAATACTGAACCTGCTGGGTATCCTACTATATCGCTTGATACAATATCATCTTCTGTATAAGCAAATGCATCTGATGAGTATTTTTTCATAGCTGCATTAACTTCTTCAACAGTAACTTTCTTTTCAAGAACTGAGTAAAGTTCTGTGATTGATCCTGTTATTGTAGGAACTCTTAATGCTGATCCATCAATTTTTCCTTCAACTTCTGGAAGTACTTTACCTACAGCTTTTGCAGCTCCTGTAGATGCTGGAATTGTATTTTGTGCTGCAGCTCTACCACCTCTTAAATCTTTTTTACTTGCTGGTGTATCTTGGATAGCTTGAGTTGCTGTATAAGCGTGGATTGTTGACATTTGTCCTGAAACAAATCCAAATTCATTTTTCAATACATTAACCATTGGTGCTAAACAGTTTGTTGTACAACTTGCTCCTGAAACAACTGTTTCTGATCCATCAAGAATTTCATGGTTTACACCATATACTATTGTTTTTAAGTCACCTTTTCCTGGTGCAGAAATTAGAACTTTTTTAGCTCCAGCTTTGATGTGTGCTTCAGCTTTTTCTTTTTCTGTAAAGAATCCTGTACATTCAAGAACTATATCAACACCTAAGTCTTTCCAAGGTAAATCTTCTGGATTTCTTTCAGCAAATACTTTTATTTCTTTACCATTGATTTTAAATCCATCTTCTGTTAATTCAGCATCTCCGTTGAATCTTCCTTGAGCTGTATCATATTTGAATGCATATAATAAACCTTTTTTATCAATAAGGTCGTTGATTGCAACTACTTCGATATTTTCTTCTACTTCAGAGATTCTTCTTAATGTAAGACGTCCAATTCTTCCAAATCCGTTAATAGCTACTTTTGTTGTCATTATTTCCTCCTAAGTGCTTTTCAATGTGTTTTACAATAATTATTTTACTAATTGTCGTTTTTTTGTCAAGTTGTCTACCACTCGCCGTTTTCGATGTACTTGTTTGCCATCTCACTTGCAATACATCCATCACTTGTTGCTGTTACCATTTGCCTAATTTTTTTGACTCTGGTATCTCCAACTGCAAATACTCCCTTAACATTTGTTTTCATATCTTCATCAGTTGGTATATAACCATTTTCAAGTTTTACTTGATCTTTAAACAAATCGGTTTGTGGGATATTGCCTATATATATAAATACCCCAATTGGACTATTATCATCATTTTTTATTGATTTTAATTCTCCATTTTGGGTATTTTTTAAAATTAATTCCTTAACTTCAGTATCTCCCTTGATTTCATTTACTGTATAGTTAAGTAAAAAATTAATTTTTTCGTTTTCCTTACACCTATCAATCACTGTTTGACTTGCTCTAAGGCCCTCTCTTCTGTGAATTATATTTACACTTTTTCCAAATTTTGTTAAATATAAGGCTTCTTCAAGAGCAGCTTCACCACCACCTACTACATAAATGTCAAGTCCTTGGTAAAATGGACCATCGCATGTTGAGCAGTATGATACTCCAAGGTTTGCAAATTCTTTTTCACCCTTTACATTTAATTTCCTGTGACTTGCACCAGTTGATAAGATTACAACTTTTGCTTCATAAACCTCATCTTTTGTGTAAACTTTTTTTATGTCACCAGTTAAATCGACTTTTGTAACTTCTTTATATTTAATATCACAAAATTGTTTTGCTTGCTCTTCCATTCTTTCAGATAAGGCAAGTCCACCAGCGCCTTTCATTGATCCTGGATAATTTTCTACATGTTCTGTTGTAGCAATTTGTCCACCTGAAATATCTTTTTCTAAAATCAATGTTTTTAATTTAGCTCTACCTGCATATAAACCTGCAGTAAGTCCAGCAGGACCTGCTCCAATAATTATTACATCTAGCATATAACCACCTCTTTTATATTTTAAAATTATTTTGTCTAAGTCCCTCATAAAGTACTATGGCAACAGAATTTGCCAAATTAAGGGACCTATTTAATTTATTTGTCATTGGAATTGTATAAATTTTTTCCTTATATTTATCTAAAATCTCTTTTTCAATTCCTTCTTTTTCTCTACCAAATATGAAATAATCTCCATCTTTATAAGAAATATCGGCATAATTTTTATCACTGCCTGTTTCAATTAAATAAATATTTTTATCTTTCACATAGGTAAAAAATTCATCTAAGGAATCGTGTACTACTAAATCAAGTTTATCCCAATAATCTATCCCTGCCTTTTTTAAACTTTTATTAGAAAAATCAAATTTGAAGGGTCTTATAAGGTGTAATCTTGATTCTGTCAAAACACAGGTTCTTGAAATATTTCCTACATTTCCTGGATGTTCTGGCGAAATCAATACTATATTAAACATTAGAATTTTTCTCCAAAACTATATTTATGGCTTCTACAAGACCAAAATCATCGTTTGTTGATACTATATAATCGGATATTTTTTTAACTTCATCAATTGCATTTCCCATAGCAAAAGATAAGCCAACATTAGATAGCATAGGAATATCATTATCTTGGTCACCTATTGCTGCCATTTCTTCTTTATTTATACCCAAAAGATTTCCAATCTCACTTAGGCCCCTATATTTATTAACATTATTTTGCATGATTTCTATCATTCCAAAGGCTGATGTTGTTGGATAAAGTCCCATGTCAGCCACTTTTTCTAAAATTTTTCTTTCTTCTTCAGGTTTATTTACATCTGGAAATATTTGAAATTTAAAAGCAGAATCTTTTCTTAATTCCAATTCTTTTAAAGGCTTAGTTGAAAATGAAAAATTTACTTGAAAGTTCATTCCATATGAAGAATTATTTTCTAAATGATCAAATCTTTCTGGCCATATCCTATTTGAATAGTAAGTATCTTTATCATAAAATTGATAAAAAAACTTGTTGCTTTCGCTAAAATTAATTAGTTCTTTAACTTCTTCATGTTTTAGATGGTTTTCATATATTAAATTTTCTTTGTTTATAAAAGCCAAGGCACCATTATTAGTAACCATAGGATTATCAATTCCTGTCAAATCCATCAAATATCTTACTGATGGAGTAGCTCTTCCTGATGTAAATACGAATTTTATTCCGTTCTCATCAAGTTTTTTTAAAGCTTTTATTGTTTTTTTTTGTAATATTGAATTACTATCTAGACTTGTTCCATCCAAATCCATAGCAAATAATTTTATCATTTTCTCTCCATATAATCTTCACATAAATCTCTTAGGTCACATTCTTCACAAAGGGGATTTCTTGCCTTACATATTTTTCTTCCATGTGCAATTATTTGATGGTGAAGCTTGGACCATTTTTCTTTAGGTAAATTTTTTCTAAGATCTTTTTCTGTATTTAAAACATCCTTACTGTGGGCAAGGCCTATCCTATTTGAAACTCTTTGAACATGAGTGTCCACAGCTATTGCATCAATTCCAAATGCATTACTCATTACAACATTTGCTGTTTTTCTTCCAACTCCTGGAAGTTTAATGAGATCTTTCATGTTAGAAGGAACTTCTCCATCAAATTCTCTAATTAGCATTATTGATGCATTTTTTATATTTTTTGCCTTATTTTTATATAATCCGCAAGTTTTAATATAATCTTCTATTTCTTTTATATCCATTTTTGAAAAATCTTCTGGCTTATTAGCATATTTGAACATATGGTTTGTAACCTTATTTACCCTTACATCAGTACATTGGGCAGATAAAATTGTAGCAACCAATAGCTCAAATGGTGTCGTAAAGTCAAGAAAACTTTTTTCTAAGTTTGGATATAAATTATCGAGTCTTTCTATTACTTCATTAATTTGCTTCTTATTTAAAATAACTATCACCTCTTTACCGGATATCATTATACCCCTTTATGGAAAAATATTAATTGAAGAATACTTATTTCTATTATATAATTAATTTTGAATTGGAGTGATGAAATGTTTAATTTAAAGAAAAAAGAATTTGAAAAATTTGACTGGCCCTTATTTTTAAGCGTTGCCTTTTTAAGTATTTATGGACTAATTGTCCTTTATTCAGCATTTTCTGGAAATATTTTAAAAATTCGAAGTCAAATATTTGCTTCTATATTAGGATTTATTTTTATAATCTTAATTTGTACTATGGATATGGATGTCATAAAAAAAGCAGCTTATCCGATTTATGGAATTTCGCTAGCCCTTTTGATTTTGACCATATTTTTAGGACAAGGTGAGCAACAATGGGGTTCTAATTCCTGGTTAATTTTAGGACCTATCCAAATACAACCATCCGAAATCACAAAAGTTGGTATAATTTTTGCCCTTTCTGCTTATCTAGAAAAATATAAAGATGATATTAATGATCCTAAAAGATTATTATTTACTATAGTTTTTGCAGGCCTTCCAATTTTATTCATCTTGTTGCAGCCAGATTTTGGAACAGCCATGGTATATATATTTTTTATAGCAGTTATGTTATTTTTAGCTGGTCTTTCTTGGAAATGGATAATCTCCCTTCTCCTTCTTGCTGGAGTATTTGGATTGATTTTACTTTTAAATCTAGAAGGTTATAGGGCTGACAGAATCCATGATTTCTTAGATCCATCAAGAGATACATCAGGAAGTGGTTGGCAACAACAACAAGGGCTAATTGCAATTGGATCAGGTATGTTTACCGGAAGGGGATATATGAAGGGTACCCAAGCCCAATATGGATATATTCCTGAGAAGGAAACTGACTATATTTTTTCAGTTCTTGCAGAAGAGCTAGGCTTTATTGGAGCTGTACTTATGCTAGTAGCTTTTGTTATAATTATTTATAGACTTTTAATTATAAGCAAGAATTCAAAAAATTCTTTTATATCATTTATGGTTTCAGGTATTTGTGCAATGTTTTTTATACACATATTCGAAAATGTTGCAATGACAATCGGTTTAATGCCAGTAACAGGAATACCTCTTCCATTTTTCTCATCTGGAGGAACATTTTTACTAATTTGTTTTATAAATATTGGACTTGCCCTTTCGGCTTCAATGCAAAAATCATCATATGATATTGAAGATACAAGTGAGTATGAGACAATTAAATTTAATAGTAACATAAAAAAATAGCTTTGCAAATTGCAAAGCTATTTTAAATTTAAAAATTATTCATATCTTGCCCTTATCCCACCAATTAATTTAGGCCTTGACTTGAGGGCTGTCAAATGAGCTGAACCAATATTTTTTACACTTAACCTAAGAGGAACTTGAACAAATTTTATATGCATGCCTATATTTGCATCACCAATGTCCATACCAAAATCTCCACTTATATGTTCTATAACAACAGGATCTTTAAAGTTTTTATAAGCTGCTGTAGCAAAAGATCCCCCAGCATGAATTTTTGGTACAACTGATACAATTTCATACCTATCTCTTATGGCAAGGTTTTTTTCAACTACAATAGCCCTATTTATATGTTCGCATCCTCCAACTGCAAGATAAATTTTTTTCTCATTTAAAATTTTAAGAAGTGTTGTTACAATTATTTCTCCTACTTCTTCGCTAGAATGAGACCCAATATTATAACCTACAACTTCAGAAGAAGAACCGCCAAGAACAAAAACATCTCCTTCTTTTGCATGGCTTTTATCAAGAATTTCAAGACAAGCTGCCTCTATATCATTTTTTATCTTATCCATAAATCCTCCTTATATGTCTTTTTTATAAATATACCCAATAAAAAAAGATAAATGATATATCATTTACCTTTTTGAATTTTTTTATCCTTAACCATTTTTGTTTTAGAAAATTCTTCTCTTTCTCTTTCTTCTATTTGACCTGAAATGGACTTTATTATAGACTTATAATTTGGAATTTGTACTTTCTCTAGAGAATTTACCTTCTTTGAAGTTTTTTTGATTTCAGTATCCAAATTTTTAATAGTTGTATCAAGTTCTGCTAATTTATATACCTTTTCTTTCAAATCATTCAAAGAAATAAGAGCTTCATCAAACAAAGAATTTGTTAAATTTAATGAATATGACAAGTCTAATTTCTTTTCATCAAAACTAATTTCAAAAATTTTTGTTTGCATAAATTTTTTCTCTTTTAAAGATATGGAATTATCTATCGGAACAGATAAGGCTATTGATTTTAGCCTATCTTCCCCAGTAGTTACTATAGCCTTTTTAATATTTTTCTTAACATCTTTAATATAAGAATTTACAATCTTATTTAATTCATTTCTTTGGTTTATTTTTGCATTATACTGACCAATCAAGGCTTTTCTTTTTTTATCAAGAATATCATAACCCTCGTTAATCAAATCAAGTTGACTCTTGGCCTTCATTAAATTTGCCTTTGTTGGAGCAAATTTTGTCTCAGTCATTTTTATCCCCCAAGAATTTTTCTTTATTTTCTGGACTAACCCTATGAATTTCTTCGATTGGTAAAATTTTCAAAATATCCCATCCTAAATCTAAAGATTGTTCAAGACTTCTATTCTCATAAGGATCTTGACTTAAGAATCTACTTTCAAATTCTTTACCAAATTTTAAGTATGCTTTATCAACATCTGATAAATCATCTTCACCAACAATTTGTGAAATATTTCTAATTTCTTGAACTTTTGAATAAGATTCATAAAGTTGGTTCATAAGATCTTCATGATCTTTTCTTGTATATCCTTCACCAATTCCGTCCTTCATAAGTCTTGATAAAGATGGCAAAACATTAATTGGTGGATAAATTCCTTTTTGGTCAAGCATCCTATCAATTACAATTTGTCCTTCGGTAATATATCCAGTTAAATCCGGAATTGGATGAGTTATATCATCGTTTGGCATGGTTAAAATAGGAATTAAAGTAACTGATCCATTAACTCCTTCAATCATACCTGCTCTTTCATATAAACTTGCAAGATCTGAATATAAATATCCAGGATATCCCTTACGAGAAGGTACTTCTTGTCTAATTGAAGAAACTTCACGAAGAGCTTCTGCGTAAGAAGTTATATCAGTAATTATTACCAGAACATGTTTATTTTTTTCAAAGGCCAAATATTCGGCAGCTGTAAGAGCACATTTAGGTGTTATTAATCTTTCCATAATTGGATCATCAGCCAAATTTTCATACATTACAACCTTATCTTTAACACCGGCCTTTGTAAAAGCATCTTCAAAAAACATAGCTTCATCTTTTTTAATTCCCATTGCTGCAAAAACAAAGCAAAAATCTTCGTTGGTTTTTAATTTTGCCTGTCTAACAATTTGAGCTGCAATTTCATTGTGTGGCATACCAGATCCAGAAAAAATTGGTAATTTTTGACCACGAATAAGAGTTGTTAGAATATCTATAGATGAAATACCTGTTTGGATAAAGTTTCTTGGATACTCTCTTGCAACAGGATTTAGTGGATTTCCTTCAACTGAATAAAATTTATCAGAATAAATTTCTCCACCATCATCTATTGGTCTTGCTATACCGTTAAAAGTTCTTCCTAAAATAGATTCATTTAAAGGAATTTCCAATGGTTTTTCTTCAAATTCTACAACTATATCATTTAAAGAAAAATCTTGGGTGTTTCCAAAAACTTCTACAGTTACAGTCTCATCATCAATCTTTACAACTTGACCAATAAAATTTTGACCCAAAGTGTTTATTTTTACAACAGCGTTATAGGCAATATCTTCAACTTTTTCAAGTTCAATAATTGATGCTTCTATTTTTTTAATCCTTGTATATTGCTTTCTCATTCTTCACCTTCTTCTAAAGTTTGAAAATATGAGCGAATATTATTATTTAATTCAACAAATTTTTCAAGTTCATCATTTTTAATATCATATTTCATGGAATTAATTTTTGCTATTAAGCCTTTATTATAAATTTTATTATAGGAAATTCCCTTATCAATATATGCGTTTGAAAGTTTATAGTAATTTTTTATAACCTTAAGCATCTGAATTTGTTTGTCAAGTGGAACATACTTATCTATATCGTTAAAGGCATTTTGTTGCAAAAATGCAATTTTTAACATACTTGCTACATCTAAAAGATTTTTTTGTTTATTTGATAAAGAATCTTTACCAACTAACATTACAATAGATTGTAGTTTTTCTTCTTCTGTCAAAATTTCCATCATGCTATTTCTTAACAAAACAATATCTTCACCTGTTAAGTCTTCATAATAGCCTGCCATTTGATTTAAATAATTTGAATAAGATGTTAACCAGTTTATAGCAGGATAATGTCTAGAATAAGCAAGGTTTTTATCAAGACCCAAAAATACATTTACACTTCTTCTTGTATTTTCAGTTACAGGTTCTGAAAAATCTCCTCCTGTTGGAGATACTGCTCCAATTAATGTTACAGACCCATGACTTCCATTTAAGTTATCAAAATCCCCAGCTCTTTCGTAAAATTGTGAAAGTCTTGAACCAAGATAAGCTGGATATCCTTCTTCAGCTGGAATTTCTTCGAGTCTTGCAGATATTTCTCTCAAGGCTTCTGCCCATCTTGAAGTAGAATCTGCCATTAAGGCTACATCATAGCCCATATCTCTAAAATATTCTGCCATAGTTATTCCTGTATAAATACTAGCTTCTCTTGCTGCTACTGGCATATTAGAAGTATTAGCTATTAGTATAGTCCTTTCCATAAGACCTCTTCCAGTATTTGGATCAATTAAATCTGGAAAATCTTCTAGAACTTGGGTCATTTCGTTTCCACGTTCTCCACAGCCTATATAAATAATTATATCTGCATTTGAATATTGAGCTAATTGGTGTTGAAGCATTGTCTTTCCTGTTCCAAAACCACCTGGAATAGCAACAGTTCCACCCTTTGCTATTGGAAAGAAGATATCCAAAACTCTTTGACCTGTTAACAAAAGTTCACTTAATTGTTTAGATCTTTTTATAGGTCTTTGAACTCTTACTGGCCAATATTGGTAAAGTTTTAAATTTTCTACACCATGATTTGTTTTAACTTTTACAATTGTGTCTTCCAATTTATACTTACCATCATCTTTAACTTCTATTACTTCTCCATCAACAGTTGACATTAGTCTATGTTCAATAACTGATGTTTCATCTATTGTGGCATAAATTTGACCTACATTAATTTTATCTCCATTTTTAACTTTGATTTTAACATCCCAGTTTCTTTCTTCATCTAAGTTTGAAAGTCCAAGTCCAGATGGAATAAAAGATCCGTGCTTGGCCTTTATCTTATCAAGAGGTCTTTGGATACCATCAAACATATTCCCAATCATTCCTGGTCCAAGTCTAACTGATAAGGCCCTGTTTGTTTTTATTATTTCATCATTTACCTTTAAACCTGATGTATCTTCATAAACTTGGATTGTAGCAAGATCTCCGTCAATAGAGACAACTTCACCAATTAGTTTTAAATCGCCAACTGTAACCATCTCTCTAATTTTTAAAGATGATGCATTTCTCGCTTGAATTACAGGTCCATTTATAGATTTAATTGTTGGAGTCATTTTCATCCTCCATTTCTTTTTCATATTCATCAGAAATTATTTTATAAAATTTACTTCCGATTTCGTATTTATAGTTTTCTAATTTTTTTTCTAAAGAATAATCATATTGATAAGTTAAGTCCTTGCTTTTTATTACAAAGCCTCCAATTTTAGTATCATCTATAATATCAGTGTCAAAGTCAAATAGATCTTGATCAGATCTTTTTACACATAAAATTAAATCTTGATTATCCTCTGATAGTTTTTTAAAAACTTTACTTGCTTCAATTTTTAGTTTTTCTTTATATTGTTCACTTTTGCTATATTCAATTAATTCATCTTTGATTTCATCAATTAATTGATTTAACAAAGATTCCTTAAATTTATTATATGAAGTTTTTTTATGTTGAGATATATTTGCAATTTTTTCATTCTTTCTAGAATTAGCAAATTCTTTTCTCTTTTCTATATATTTCCTATAGTTTTTATCTAAACGATCTTTCATTTCATTTAAAGTTTTAGAAGATGAATCTGTAGATTCATATAATTCCTTTTCACTTTTTCTTTTTTCATTTGACCAGACCATTTTTCTAAAACTAGAAATTTTTGCACTTAAATCTAGCATTTAAGTCTCCTTTACTAATCTAAAACTACTACTAAAGGAGTAGCATTATCTACCCTATAATCTTCAACTTCTTTTTTTATTTTTTCATAACAAAATTTAGAAAAAATAATTAAGGCCAAATCTTTTTCTTTGGCAAGTTTTTGAAAATTTTCAGATATTTCATTTTCTTTTTCTACAATGACACCTTCAATTCCTCCAAGCCTAAAGCCTAGAAGTAAAGACATATCATTTGTTATAATTTTTGCTTTCATTTTAAGCGAATAAAATCATTATTGAAATAATTACACCAAAGATTGCAATACCTTCAGCAAGACCTACGAAAATTATTGTTCTACCAAGAATTGACGCATCTTCTGAAATTGCACCTAAAGCTGCTGATCCTACTTGACCAACTGCATATCCTGTTCCTATTGTTGCAAGTCCTGTTGAAAGTGCTGCACCAATATATTTTAAACCATTTCCGGCATCACTAGCAGATCCTGCTGCTGCAGCTTTTACACCATTTGGTAAAACTAAAACTAATATCATAACCATTATTGGAACAAATGTTGATAAATTAATCTTTAATGCTTTTCTTATTTTATCTTTTGAGCCATCTTCGTTATTTTTTAATAGGTACAAACCTGAATAAATTGTCATTACTACACAAGCTAATGCTAATATTGAAACTAAAATCATTTTTTTCTCCTTATAATTTACTAATTGGACTAAATTTTTGTCCATCACCCTTGTAATATTTACTAAACATTTCGTAAAATTCCAGTCTTAAACCTTGAATAAATACAATCATACCTTCAAGACCTATAATTAAAATATTTCCTAAGATCAAAATTATTATCCCAATAAATCCGCCACCTACAAGTTTGCTCATTACTTCAAATGCCATATATAATCCTACGTGGTTTATGGCAAATGCTCCAACTCTTGTAAAAGATACAAGATTTGAAAATACAGATAGTAGAGCCTCTATAATTGAAAAGGAACTCTCTATATAATAATCAGAACTTGATTGGTCATATATTGGATAAATATCTAATAATTTTCTTGAAATAGGTTGTTTAAATACCATCATTACTATTGATAAAATCAATAATATAATTGAAACTATCATTGGCATAGGATTAACTTTGACTATATTTAACATTATTAAGATAAATGAAATCATCATCAATAATCCTGCAAATCCTTCTTTACCAAAAACACCTTCTTCAAAATCTTTTTGCTTGTGAAGTTTATTGTAAATTCCTAAAATATAGGCTATTACCATCAATATTACACCAAAAGCAACAGATGCTATCAAAACTTTAATTATATTATCAAAAGGCTTAATTAAAATTGTTGGAATCAAATCTTCTATACCAAAAACAGAACCATACATCAAGCCAAAAAACGATGCTGAAAAACCAATTCTTCTAATTAATTGACCGAAAATTTTACTTTTCTTTTCTATCAAAAAACTAGCTAAAACAAATACTAATCCTTGGCCCAAATCTCCAAACATCATTCCGTATAAGAGCATATAAGTTATAGCAAAAAATCCTGTTGGATCTATTTCGTTATAATTTGGTGCTCCATACATATTTACCAAGAATTCAAAAGGCCTAGTTATTTTATTATTTTTTAACTTTGTAGGTGGATTAGCTATTGTTTGGCTATTTTTTTTTTGGTCGACTAAGCTATCTTCATACTTGTCGACTGTATCTTTAACTAATTGTATTTTAGACTCTGGGACCCAACCTGATAAATAAAAATATTTTCGACCCTTTAACATTTTATCCTTAAGCTTTGATGATTTTTTATAAAAATCTATGGTTTTAGGTAAATTTTTAAGATCATCGATATTATCATCTTTTATTTTTTTAAGTTTATTGTCTATTTCTTTAAGTTTAGCCTTATTATCTTCATATTCTTTTCTTATTTCCTCAATACTTTTGCCATCTGGTATATCCTTGTCAATAAAGCCAAGCGAAGATATAGTCCTATTTACTTCATCTTCTACACTCTTTGGATAAACTAATAGATAATCTTCATTCCCACTTTCTATAGATTGGTCACGATTATTTCTTGACCTATCTTTAAAGCCAAATTTTTCTAATAAATTCATAAAACCTCCTTTCTTTATTATTCAATAATTTTTTTGAAAAATTCCTTAACTAAGTTTTCTTTCTTAGCCTTAAATACTTTTTCACTTTCTACTTTTTGCTTTTCATAGAAGCTTTCAATTTCTTTATTCTTATAATCTGCCTCTTTTAATATATCATCATAGAATTTATTAGCATCTTCTTTTGTTTTTTTATCGTAATCTTTTGACAATTCTAAGCTTACTTTATTTACATTATCTTTTTCATTTTTAATGATATTATCTGTATCTTTTCTTAGCTTAGATGTTTCATCATCTATGCTATAAATACTTTTTAAGGCCTCTTTATTTTTTTCTATATCAGGATCATTTTTTTGTAAATGAATAATTAGTGATGGAATAGATTCATAGTTATTTTTTAAGATAAATCTTCCATCTTTACTAACTTCCCCTAGCCTATAATTGAAATAATTTAAACTTGTTATTTTGTTTATATCAATTTCTTCGTTTTCAAGAGCTTGCAAATTGTTTAAATACTCTTCAAGTTTGTCATTTCTTTCTTCTAAGGCTTTTTTCTTTTCAATATTCTCTTCAAATATTTCTAGCAAATTTTTAAGTTTTTCATCATTAATTCTTCTGCCGCCCTTAGAATCATCTAAATTTAGAAAATCTTTTATATCTTCAAGTTTATTTATAAATGAAGGATCTACTTTATCAAAACTTTCAAGATCATTAAAGTCCTCAGTTTTTTCAATATTTTCTTCACTGGCTCTAATTGAAAATTCTCTGTTTTGTATTTGTCTAAAAGCATCAACTTGGTCAAATTCATCAATATCTATTAAATCTTCTAAAAAATCATCAAGATTATCTAGCCTTGCCATAATATTAACCAAGTGCATTTTTTCGACAGCCATATTATCACCTCTTTATTATATAATGTTTCTTTTCATCCTTATCAAATGTTTCATCAAATTCTAATATACTTACAATATTTTTATTTGAAATTGTCATCATATCTACTATATATATTAAATTTAACAAGTCATATTTAGAACTTGATAATTTCTTTGAATTTTCACTTAACAAATCTTCTTTAGCCTTGTAAAAGTTATAGGTAGAAAGAAATAAGTCTTTATAATTTGTTTTTAAAATCTCATCTTTAAATTTATTAAAATCTAAACTTGATAATTTTTTCAAGTCTTTTGTTCTTAAATATTTACCCCCCTCAATTAAATAATTAAATATTTCATAGTTATTTAGAGAGAAGTTTTTCTTTAACCTATATAACATTTCTATATTAAAAATATCTATTTGCTTACCTACAAAATCTTTTAATTCAAAGCCAATATTCTTTGGTAACTTCTTTGTCTCTTCAAGTAATTGTCTATAATATAATTTATTTAAAGAATTTGAAATTAAAAATATAATAGATTTCTTTTCTATGTTTTCATTTAAAAATGGATAAAGAGTCCTATAATACTTACTTGAATTAGACTTTCTTACAAAACTTTCAAAATCATCATCTTTTGAGACATTTATATCATGTGAAAATTTTTCTCTTTTTATAATATCTAAACTGTCATCTAAATGATTGTTAATAATAGCTTGAACTATTAATTGCATAAGTTGTAATTCAAATTTTGAAATATATTTTATGAAAAATTCCTTTTCTTCACCTTTTAAGAATTTCAAAAAAGAATACAAGTCATCGTATAGTTTATTTGAAAGAAAGATTTCTAAATCTTTTTTAGAAGATAAATTAGGTATTTCACTATTATTATTTCTAATTATATCGAGCTTTCTTTCCAAACTATCTTCATATAATAAATCTCTACAAGTTTCTTTTTTAGGCAATTTACCAAGTTTAGCTTTTGCTTTAACTACATAAGCCTTCATAGTGCCTTCTTTCTTTTTATTTAAACTAAATGACCAGAAATGGTAAATGATGTGTTATCAGTTATTTTTACTTTTACAATCTGTCCTATTAATTTCTTATCAGCTTCAACATGAACTAGCTTAAAGGTATCTGTTCTTCCAGTAAGAACATTCTTGTTATTTTTACTTTCAGATTCTAATAAAACCTCAACAACTTTTCCAACATATTCTTTATTTTTTTCATTAAATACTGGATATAAGGTATCTAGTAATCTATCAAACCTATCTTGAACTATTTTTTCATCAATCGTCTCAAGTTTTGCTGCTTTTGTTTTTGGTCTTGGTGAATATTTAAATGTGAATGCTGTATCAAAACCAACTTTTCTACAAACATCCAAAGTCTCTTGGAAATCTTCTTCCGTTTCTGTAGGATAGCCCACAATAATATCAGTAGAAATTGCTATATTTGGAATTTCTTCCCTTAATTTTTTAGCCTTTTCTAGATATTGCTCTTTGTTGTATTTTCTATTCATATCTTTAAGAACCTTATCAGAACCTGACTGCATAGGTAGGTGGAAATAATTACAAATATTATCATTTTCTTTAATTACCCTAATCAAATCATCAGATAAGTCTTTAGGATGGCTTGTTGTAAATCTTAGTCTTTCAAGACCTTCTATTTGAGCGCATCTTTCTAAAAGTTCTGGAAAAGTTACATTAAAATCAGACTTATTTCCGTAAGAATTTACATTTTGCCCAAGTAGGGTTATTTCTTTGTAACCATTTTTAACCAAATTTTCTATCTCTTCTATAATATGAGATGGTCTTCTGCTTTCTTCTCTTCCTCTTGATTGAGGCACTATACAGTAAGAGCAGAAATTGTCGCATCCAGTCATTATATTTACATATGCTTGGAAATTATTTTTACTATTGTAATTTACATAATCATCTTTAACATTATCTTCAGATACATCTATAACCCTTTCTCCTGTTTCTAGATACTTAAATAATAAATCTGGTAGGGAATTAATATTTTTTGTACCAAAAATAATATCAACTTCTTTATGTTTTTTCTCAATAACTTCCCTTGCAACACTTGTTTGCATCATGCAGCCTGACACAGCAATTATTTTTTCGGGATTTTCTTCTTTTAATTTTTTTAAACTGCTAACTTGCCCATATAATTTTAATTCTGCATTTTCTCTTACCAAGCAAGTATTAAATAAAATAAAATCAGCTTCATTTCTATCGTCTGTCAGTGTATAACCTAAATCTTCTAAAATATAAGATATTCTTTCAGAATCATGTTCATTCATCTGGCAACCAAAAGTTGTTATATTATATTTTTTGCCTTTAAAATAATCCTTATACTTTTCATTAATTTTTAATTGCATATATCTCCTTAAAACCAAAAAAGAGATGATTTTACCCATCTCTTTTTGTATAATTGTAATTTATCAAATATTATTCTTCAGTAGAATCTTCGTCTTCTATTTCAATACCTGATAGTACTTCTTCTATAGCAAATCCAATGTTGTTATTTAAATCATTATCACCAAATTCGTTATTTGATTCTTTCTTTTCAGCTCTTCTTTTAGCTTTTGCATTAGATCTGTTTTTGTTTTCTTCGTTATTATTTTTTCTTGGTTTTCTTTCTGTTCTTTCTGGAGCTTCTTTTAAAGCTTTGATAGAAAGACCAATTTTTTCTTCTTCTGGGTCGATGCTTAAGATTTTAACTTCTACTTCGTCACCAACTGTTAGTTCATCTGATGGTTTTTCTACATGTTCCCATGAAATTTCAGAAACGTGGATTAAACCTTCAACGCCTTCACTTACTTCTACGAAAGCACCAAAGTCTAATAAGTTAACAACTTTTCCATTTATAACATCACCAACTTCATGATTGTTAGTAAATTCTGCAAATGGTTTTTCTAAAAGTTGTTTTCTTCCTAAAGAAATTCTGTTCTTTTCTTTGTTAAGTTTTAATATTTTAACTTCAATATCATCTCCGATATTTAAAACATCCTTTGGATGTTCTACTCTTGTCCAAGCTATATCTGAAACATGAAGTAATCCATCAAGACTTCCTATTTCTACGAAAGCACCAAAGTCAGTTAGCCTTGCAACTTTACCTGTAATTACTTGGCCTTCTTCTAATTCATCCCATTGTTCATCAAGTTTTTCTTCGACTATATCTTTTCTTGATAAAACTAGACGATTTTTTCTTTCATCAATTGAAATGATTTTAAGATCCCAATGTTCTCCTACAAATTTTTTGAAGTTTTTAACAAAATATGGTGCAATTTGGCTTGCTGGAACAAAACCGTTGATTCCCATAACTCTTGCTGTTAATCCACCCTTGTTTGATCCAGTAATATCACCTTCTACTGTTTGATCATTTTCAAAAGCTTCTCTTAGGTTTTTCCAATTTTTCATTCCTTCTACTCTTCTAGTAGATAAAGCTACGTTACCTTCGCCATCATCAAGTTTAATTACATAAACTTCGATTTCTTGGCCAACTTCGAAATAATCTTTTGGGTTTTCTTTTTCTTCTTCAGTCATTTCGTCAAGTTTTACGATTCCGTCTGCACGATATTGAATATCTACAAAAACCTCATCATCTTTCACATCAATAATTGTTCCATTTACAACATCTCTTGGATATATTTTTTTCATACTATCTTCAATGCTGTTCATTAATTCTTCATTTGTTAAATCATCCATCCTATTAACTACCTCCTCGATAACCTTATCTGGTGTGGATGCACCAGCGATTACCCCTATTATATTAAAATTTGAGAGCTTTTGCAAAGGTAGATCTTTAACAGTTTCTATTCTTTGAACATTTTTACAATACTTTTGTGCTATTTGATAAAGCTTGTTTGTATTCGAACTATTAAAACCACCAACAACAACCATACAATCAACTTCTTTTGAAAGACTCTTACATGCTTCTTGCCTTAATCTAGTCGCATTGCAGATTGTATTTTCTATTACTACATCATCATTCGTCTTCTCTAACTCATGAGCAATATTCTCAAAAAAATCAATTCTGTTTGTTGTTTGACTAACAACATAAAGTTTTGACATATTTGTAATATTTTTTGCTTCAGTCTCATCTTTTATTATTATACCATCATTTATGTAAGATGCCATAGCTTTTATTTCAGGATGATTTTTATCTCCAATAATTACTACCTTATATCCTTGATTTTCTTTTTCTTTTATTTTTTTATAAATATTTAACAAAACTGGACAGGTTGCATCTATTACATCATTTTGATTTTTTCTTATATTATCTTTTAATTCTTCCCTAACTCCATGGCTTCTTATTACAATTTGGGAATCATTTAATTTTATAACTTCATTTTCATCAATAACTCCAACGCCCTTATCTTCAAGCATTTGAACTTGAGTGGGATTATGGACTAAAGGACCGAGTGTATAAGTTTTTATATTTTTTTCACTTGCTTTATTTGCAAGGTCAACACTTCTTCTAACTCCGTTACAAAATCCAGAATTTTTAGCTACAATTACTTTCATCTTAAACCTTTCTTAGAAATTTATGATTTTCATACATCTTCTCATAAGTTTCATCCATTAATTTTTCCATTGCATCTTTTGATTTATATTCTTTAAAATTTTCAACCTTTACAGGATTTTTTATATATAAGTCTGTTTTACAAAATGGTTTATAAGAAGAGATAATTTCTATTGTTAATATATCTGTTTTTGATTTAAGTGCAATATATCCTGCCCCATCTTTTATATTTTCTCTTTTTATTTCCTTTACTCTAGTTCCTTCAGGAAATATTCCCAAAATTTTTCCTTCTTTTATTAACTTTATAGAATCTCTTAACACACTTAAATCTTTTCCATCTCTTTGGGCAGGTAGGGCTTTTAATTTTTTTAAAATACTTTTTAAAATTGGTATTTCAAATAATTCTTTTTTAGCAATAAAGTGAACCTGTCTGTTTACAGCTAAGGCTACAAAAACAGGGTCAAGTAAAGACTTATGATTTGCACATATAATATACTTTTGATCTTTTGGTATATTTTCAATACCATGTACTTTTATTCTATAGATAGGCGTTACTATAAGCCTAATCAAAAAATAAATAAACCTATAAAACATCTTCTTTATCCATGTTTTCTATTATCTTATCAATTGTTTGAGCAATTGTTAAATCTGAAGAGTCTATTTCTATTGCATCATCAGCTTTTTTTAAAGGAGAAATTTCCCTATGAGAATCTAAATAATCTCTTTTTTCTATATCTTCTTTAATTTCTTCGAAACTTTTATCTATTTCATTTTGGTCAAAACGTCTTTTAGCCCTAACGTAGGATGATGCAGTAAGATAAAATTTATATTTAGCATTTGGAAAAACAACAGTACCAATATCTCGTCCATCCAAAATTATCGATTTATTATTTGAAATATTTCTTTGCATTTCCACCAAATATTCCCTAACTTCTGGCATTGATGAAACCCAAGATACATTTTCAGTAACTTCCTTATCTCTTATTTCTTTACTTACATCTTTTCCATTTAAAAATACCTTGTCTTTATTTATATCTATATTTATATTTTCGAGAATATTTTTGTCAAAATCATCAGATTTTTTTATATTATTTTCCAATAAATAAAGGGTCAGTGCCCTATACATAGAGCCGGTATTTAAATATGAAATTTTCAATTTTTTTGCTAACAAATTTGCAATTGTACTTTTTCCTGATCCACTTGGACCGTCCAAAGCTATTATAAAATTATTCATTAAAACTCCTTAAATCTTCAGCGCAGGCATAGGCTTGCGAAAAGGCAATTTGTAGGTTATATCCGCCTGTTAGAGCGTCAACGTCTGTTACTTCACCTACAAAATATAGGCCTTGAACTTTTTTTGATTCCATATTTTTAGGATTTAATTCCTTACAATCAACTCCCCCAGAAGTTACTACTGCATTTTTTACATGACTTAATCCATTAAACTCTAATTTAAAATGTTTTATTACATCTATTAATTTATATCTTTCTTCTTTTGTTATTTGATTTACCTTTTTATGAAAATCTATTTTTACCCTTTCTAAGATTACTTCTACAAAGGCATTTAGTAAAAGATTTTTTAACACATTTACTATATCCTTGTTTGAATCATTTTCAAAATCTCTCACTATCCTATTATCTAGCTTTTCAAAATCTAGTGCTGGTTTTAAGTCTATATATAAACCTTTAACTTGGCTTTTATTTATTAATGAAGACATGGTAAGAACTATTGGCCCTGTTATAAAATCTTTACCTATAAGCATTTCGCCAAATTCACTAAAATTCCTATCTTTTGTTTCAACATTTAATGAAACATTTCTTAAAGAAATTCCATTTAATAAATCTAGGTCCTTATCTTTGAATCTTATTGGACACAAGGCAGACTTTGTTTCAATAAGATTATGAGAAAATTCTTTGGCAAATTTATATCCATCGCCAGTAGATCCTGTTAAGGGATAGGAAAGACCTCCAGTTGCAATAACTAGCTTATCAAAACTATAAGTATCTTTATTTGTTTTTACTAGAAATTTTCCTTTTTCATCTTTTAATATTTTTTCTACCTTTTCATTTAATTTTAAGTCTATATGATTTTTTGTAATTAAATTTTCAAAAAATTTTATTACATCACTTGATTTCTCACTTTTTGGAAATACCCTATCTCCTCTTTGAACTACAAGTTTTAAACCTTTATTTTCTAAATAGTCCATAAGTGCATAGTTATCAAAGTTAGTAAAAGATGAGTACATAAATTTTTTGTTTACAACAATATTATCAAGAAATTCATCAAAAAATTTGGCATTTGTAATATTACACCTGCCCTTTCCTGTTATAAATAATTTTTTTCCTATTTGCTTATTTTTTTCAATTATGATTACCTTATTATTTTTATTTTTAGCATTTATTGCAGTGAAAACTCCTGCAGCTCCTGCTCCTATTATTCCTATATCCATATTTCTTATAAACTTCCTAAATACTCTAGCTCTTTTTTATCAAGCTTTTTATATTTCCCATTAGATAAATTTCCTAGCTCAATTTGACCAATCTTTATTCTTTTTAAATCTATTACATTTGATCCAAAGTGTAAAAACATCCTTCTTACTTGCCTATTATATCCTTGATGAATTACAACTTGATAGGTTCTTTCTTTCTTATCTAGTAAACTTATCTTTGCATCAGATGTTTTTTCATTTTCTGATAATTTTATACCCTTTCTAAAAAGAGCTTCATCGTCTTTAGTAAGCAATTTATCAACTTTAACTATATAGGTCTTTTCTATTTTTTTACTTGGATGAATTAATTTATTTGTTATTTTTCCATCATTTGTAATTAACATTAAACCATGGGAGTCCTTATCAAGCCTCCCAGCACAAAAAAATCTCTGGTCAATTTTTATTAAACTATTTAAGTCTTTTTTGTTATGAGGATCATAATTTGATGAAATAAAGCCTATAGGTTTGTTTAATTTATAATAGAACTTTTCTTTAATTTCTAAAAGCTTGCCCATAACTTCAACCTGGTCATCTTCCTTAACTTGGTAGGATAAGTCTTCTAGTTTTTTTCCATTTACAAAAACTAAGCCTTTTTTTATATACTCTTCACTTTTTCTTCTTGAAGCAAGCCCTGCCTTTGCTATATATTTATTGATTCTCATCAAACTCTCCCAACACTTCTTGATCAATTTTTGGCAAATCATCAAGAGTCGAAATATTAAAATATTTTAAAAATAAATCAGTTGTGGCATAAATAATTGGTTTTCCAATTTTATCAAGCCTACCATTTTCCTTTATCAACTTTTTTTCAAGTAGATTATCTATTGTTGATTGAGATTTAACACCTCTAATTTTGTCAATTTCTGCCCTTGTTATTGGTTGTTTGTAGGCAATGATTGAAAGAGTTTCTAAAGACGAATTTGATAATTTTTTATCGGATTTTTTTACAATATTTGCTATATATTTTTCATGTTCAGCTCTTGTAGAAAACTGATACTTATTTTCATATTTTTTTATAAGAAGTCCGCTTGATTTTTCATTTCTTTCTACCATAATTTCATCAAGAGCATTTCTTATTTCAGATTTATCTGCATCAAAAATTATTTTTGATAAATCATCAATATCTATTGGATCTCCCCATATATATAAAATTTCTTCAATTATTCCCTTTAAATAATATCTATTCATCTTTTTCCCTTTTTATTATCAAAAATTCATTTATATTTTCTTCTTCCAAATAAATTTCCTTAAGCCTAACTAGCTCAAGAAGAGCCAAAAAAGTTCCGATGCAAGAAGCCTTAGATTTTATTTCATCAATAATTGAATTTAACCTAATTGATGTCGAAAATTTTAATGTATTTCTTATTTTTTTAATATAATCATTTACATCTAGTCTTTTTATTGTCTTAATAAGGTCTGGTTTTTCAATTTTTTCATTTTTGTAGGCCTTAATTAATTTTGTAAATTCATTTTTTAATATATTTACATCTTTACTTATTATTTCATCTTCGTTTTTATATTGGGATAAGTCTTCTTGATATTTAGTATAAAATTTTTTCGATTCTTCTTCCAAAAATTTTAAATCATCCTCAACACTTTTTATCTTTTTATATTCAATTAAATATGAAATAAAATCTTCCTCTATTGTGTCATCTTTTTCTTTTGGCATTAGCTTACTTGATTTTATATACAACAAAATAGAAGATATATAAATAAACTCACTTAATTGTCCAAGAGGTATATCCATTTCTTTGATAGCCTCCATATAAGGGCTTGTTATATCTTCTATTTTAATATCATAAATATCTACTTTTTGTTTTTCTATAAGTTTTAACAAGACATCAAAAGGACCTGTATAAACCTCTAGATCAATATTTAAACTATTATTTTTCATCAATCAATCTTTTTGCATATAAAACTGCAATTATGGTTTTTGCATCAGTGATTTCACCATTTATAACCATATTATAAACATCATCTACTTTATAAGATTTACTTTCTAAAAATTCATCTTCGTCTTCTTCAAGTTTGGACTCTTCTAAATTTTTTGCTAAAAAGAAAGACAATTTATCATTAGTAAATCCAGGAGATGCATGCATATCAAACAGATATTCAATATCTACTGGTTTAAAACCAATTTCTTCTTGCAATTCTCTTTTGGCAGTTTCGATTGGTTTTTCGTTTGCTTCAACCAGACCTGCTGGAATTTCTAAGGTGAATTCATCAACTGCTTTTCTATATTGGCGAACCAAATAAATGGAATCTTCTCCATCAAAAGCAATTATTCCTACCCCTTTCATATGGTCAACTATTTCTCTTTTTGAATATTTTTTATCGGGCATCTCTACAGTTTCCACCCTTAGGGAAAGAATCTTACCCTCATAAATATTGTCAACTTTTATTGTTTTTTCATAATTATCCATATTAGTTTCCTCTTCTTAAATTCTCTGCCATATCTAGCATTTCTTTAGCAGATTCTATAGTTTTTTCGGTTATGTCAACTCCTGCTAGTAGTCTTGCAATCTCTTTTGTTCTTTCTATATCTTTTATATTCTTTGAATTTGATATTGTCAAATCATCTTGGTCATACTTTTCAATTAAAATATGATTTGTTGATAAAGAAGCAATTTGTGGTAAATGGCTAATTGCAATAATTTGTCTTTTTTTAGAAAGATCTAGTATCTTTTCACCAACAATTTGTGCAGTCCTTCCACTTATACCCTGATCGATTTCATCAAAAATCATAGTATCTATTTTATCATAATCTGCAAATATTTTTTTAAAAGAAAGTACAATCCTAGAAATTTCACCACCAGAAGCTGTTGAAGATAGTGATTTTAAATCCTCACCCTTGTTGGTTTTTATTAAAAAATCAATATTATCAATTCCATTAGAATCTATATTAGTTTTTTCCATAAATACAACTTTAAAATCACCATTTTTTATGTTTAAAGATTGGATTTCTTTTTTTATTTCTTTTTCTAGATTTATTGATTTTTCTTTTCTGATTGATGATAATTTTTTGGAATATTCTTCTAATTTTGAGTCTATTTTTTCTATATTCTTATTGATATTTTTCTTAAAATCACTTATTTTCTCTAGTTCTTTCAATCTCAAAGAAATTTTTTGATGATATTTTAAAATATCTTCTATTTCATTGCCATATTTTCTCTTTAAATCAAATATTTTTTGATTTATCATCTCAAGTTCATACAATCTTTCTGGATTTTGATCTAAGCTATCTTTGAATCCATCCAAATCTGAATAAATCTCATTTACTAGGTCTATAACTGTATTTATCTTCTCATTTACATCTTCTATTTCCTTATCGATAGATGAAAATTCTGATAGGTTTGAAGAAAGACCTGCCAAAAGAGAACTAATTGTAGCTTGATCATAATCAAAAGATGAAATTAGCTCTTCACTTTTTTCTATACTTTCTCTTAGTTCTGTTACAGAATTTAATTTTTTATATTCTTGATAGATTGCCTCTTCATCTATATTTTCTAAATCAATTTGTTCTATATCATCAAGTTGATAATTTATAAGCTCTTTCTCCCTTAAGACTTCTTCTTGAGATAGGTTAAATTCATCAAATTTTTTAAGCAGTTGATTTTTTTTATTATATAGACTTTTAATTTCTTCTTTTAGAAAAATAGACTGATCATTTTTTTGGTAAGAATCTATAATATTTAAGTAATTATCCTTATCCATAAAAATATTAGAATCGCCTTGCTTATAAATGTCAATTAGTAATGTTGCTATTTCCTTTACCATAGAAAGATTTACAGCCCTGTTATTTAACCTAATTGAGGAAGATTGTTGTGAAATTGTCCTAGTAATTATAAGTTTATTATCATCAAAAATAATATCTTTATTTTCTAATTTTTTTAATGTTTGATCGTCTAATATAAAGACAGCCTCTATTATAGTTTTATCATCAAATTTACCAATTACATCCTTATTAGCTCTTTTCCCTAAAACTATATTTATAGCATCTAAGATTAAACTTTTCCCTGAACCAGTTTCTCCAGTAAAAACATTAAATCCCTTATCAAAAAATAAATGATCTCTCTTGATAATTACAAAGTTATTTATAAATAACTCAGCTAACACTTACTTCACCATACTTCTTAAAGTTTCTATTAAATCGTCAATGTCATCAAGATTTTTCGGTGTAATAAATATGGTATCAAGTCCTGTTACTATTCCACCAATATTTTCAAGCTTTGCATTTGTTATAAAAAGCCCACACACTGTTGCTGTATAAGAAATAGTTTTTATAACAACAAGTTGATAAGACCTTTCTACGGATAGGACTGATTCTTTAAAGATTTTTTCCATTCTTTCATTCAAGGAATCATAAACTGTATCTATAACAGTATATTTGTATTCATAATCATCAGTTTGAACTTTGGAAATTCTAAGTTCTTTTATATCTCTAGAAATTGTAGCTTGAGTAGCATCAACTCCTTGATCTCTTAATAATCTTGAAAGTTGACTTTGTGTTTTCACTTCATTATTTTGAATTATATCTAAAATAAGTCTTTGTCTAGTATATTTTTTCATTTGATCCTCTCTGTTAAATAGTCAATTAAATAAATATGAAAATCATTATTATCAAAATCTTTGATATTTTCTTTTGCCTTTTCATTAAAATCTAATAATAATTTTTTAGCTTCATCCATTGAAAGACAAGATAAGATATTTAACTCTATTTCATCATATTTGTCTAAAATATCATCTTGTAATTGAAAGGCCATCCCCAAATAATAAGCGTAGTTTTCAAGTTTTTCTAATTTTTCATCGTCTATCTGACAATATAAACCTGCCATCATTAGAGCTGCCATAAATAATCTGGAAGTTTTATTTTTATAAACATCCAAAATGTAAGAAAGATTTTCATTTTTATTTGCTTTTATGTCAAAAATTTGACCCTTAATCATTCCATCTTTTCCACATGCCCTTGCCAAATACCTTGCTGGTTTAAGAAAACGTTGGTCCTCTATACTCAAATTTAAAATATTTTCAAATGCAAATGACAAAAGACTATCGCCAACTAGAATAGCTTGGTCTTCTCCAAATTTTTTATGAACTGTAAATTTTCCTCTTCTATAATCATCATTATCCATGCAAGGCATATCATCATGTACTAAGGAGTAAGCATGAACCATTTCAAGTGATAAGGCACAATCAATAATATTTTTATCTAACTTATCTCCTAAAAGCATCCTACATGTTTCTAAAAATACAATTGGTCTAATTCTTTTGCCTGAATCACTTGCATAAATCAAAGCCTCATTTAAGGGATTATCACCCATAAATTTTTCCTTCATAGCTTGATCTATAATTTTTTTGTCAGTATTTAATATCCTATCAAATTCTTTTTTGTTCATATTAGTCATTATTTATTACTTCTACCTTTGCTTTGTAGTCATTAATTTTATCGTTGAGTGTATTATAAATTTCCTTTGCCTCTTTGTAAATTTCAAGGCTTTTATCGAGATTATCCTTGTTTTTTTCTAAGTCTTCTAACAAGGATTCCATTTTTTTATAATTTTCTTCAAATGAATTATCCATCATATATCTCAGCTTTCACTTCTCCATCACTAAATACTATTTTAACCTTATCCTTGATTTTTAAGCTATTTTTAGAATAAATTAACTTATCCTCTAAGTCCTTAATATAAATACTTTTCTTTTTGATTTCTAAAATTGAATTTATAGAATTAAGCCTATATTTTAAAAGTGAAATTTTATTTTCTTTTTGTCTTATATCATTTTCTATAGTTTTATTAAATTTATCAAACAATAGATTTAAATCATTTGATTTTTTTTCTAATAAATTCTCAATTTTATATAATTCTAATTTATCCCCTAGATTTCCTAATTTTAATTCTTTTAAGTCTATATTCCTATTTAAGGTCTTTTTAATATTTATAAATAAGTCATTTATCTTATCTCTAATTTTTTTATAATTTCTCACTAAATAGGATCCTGCTTCAGTTGGTGTCTGCAAGGACACATCACTTACTAAATCAGTTAAGGATAGGTCTATTTTGTGTCCTATGGCTGATATAATTGGAGATTTAGCCTTGTAAATTTTTTCTACAAGGTCTTTTTCATTAAAAACTTTAAGGTCTTCCTTGCTGCCACCACCACGAGTTATTACTATTGCATCTAATTTTTTTTCATCCAAAATATCAATGGCATTAATAATCTCACTTTTGGCACTAAGGCCTTGAACTTTTACAGGGTAAAGATAAATATTTATATCCGATATTTCCTTATTAATAACCGAAATAAAATCAACAATAGCTGCTGATTTATCTGATGTTATAAGTCCTATGTTTTTTGGATAGGAAATTATTGATTTTTTTCTTTCTTGGTCAAAATAACCTTTTTTATAAAAATCTTCTTTAAGTTTTAAAAATTTTATATAGTCTTCAGATAATCCTTTGCTTTCAATATTATTTACAGCAATAGAAATTTTGGAGAAAAAGCTATTATAAATTAAATTACCCTCTACAATAACTTCGTCTCCATTATTATAAACTCCTAAATCCTTATCTTCATAATAGTAAATTGCACAATCTATGACTTCTTCATCTTCTTTTAATGAAAAATAAATATGATTATGAGATATCTTATAATTAGCTATTTCACCTTTTATACTTACATTTTGAAATAAGGGATCAAGTTTTATAGAAGTCTTTATATATTGGTTAAATTGTTTAACACTCAAAGATTTCAATTAATTACTCTTTTCTGCAATTTTCCCTAAAAAACTATTAATAAATTTATACCCATCGCTTGTTGAATATTTTTTTGAAATATTCACAGCTTCATTTATAGATACACTTACAGGGATATCTAAGTATTTCATTTCATTTACACTTAAAAATAAAATTGCCCTATCAACCTTAGCAAGTCTTTTTAAAGAAGATAAACCTATTTGATTAATAAGTATATCTTCTATATTTTTAAAATTTTCAATATATGATTTTAATGACTGAAATAAAAAAGAATCTCTTTTTAAGTCTAAGTCATGATTTATAATAGCTTGATCTATATCATCAATATTTTTAATTTGATTTTCAAATATTATTTTAAAGACCCAGTCTCTTTGTTTTGCTCTATTCATTATATTACTAAACTATTCACTTCGACATTAACTCTCTTTACAGATAAGCCAGTCATAGTTTCAACTTGTCTTTTTACATTTTCTTGAACATTTTTTATTGTTTTTCTAACATTTACATCTGCACTAAGAACAAGATTTAGGTCTATAATTACAAAACCATTTACTACAGAAATTTTTGTATCTTTTTTTGCTTCTTTGTTGGATTTTGTATTGGATTCAACTACACCATTAATTTCCTCACAAGCTTTTTTAGCAATAGCTTCAATAGTTTCATTTGCAATCTTTACACTTCCATATTTAAATGCTCTTGTCATTATTTCTCCTTTATACTCTTGATAGATATTCCCCTTTTCTAGTATCTATCTTAATAACGTCACCTTCATTTACAAAAACTGGTACATTTATTACAGCTCCAGTTTCAACTTCTGCAGGTTTTGTTACATTTGTTGCTGTATCTCCCTTAATAGCTGGCTCTGTTTTTACAACTTCAAGCTCTACAAAATTTGGTGCTTCAATAGAAAATGGATTATTTTTATAAAATCTCATTGTAGCTGTATCATTTTCCTTTATGTAAGGAATAGCTTCTGCAACAGCATCCTTGTCTACAGGAATTTGTTCAAAAGTTTCTGGATCCATAAAATAATATAATTGTCCATCATTATATAAATATTGCATTTCTTTTGTAGATATAATTGCTTGTTCAAATTTTTCATTTGGGTTAAAAGTTACATCCTTATTTCCACCTTGCATAACAGACTTAATCTTAGCCCTAACAAAAGCAGCTCCCTTTCCTGGTTTTACGTGTTGGAAATCAATTACTTGGTAAACATCCCCATCGTATTCAAAAGTTATTCCTTTTCTTAAATCATTTGCTGATATCATATGTCCTCCTAATTCGGTCTTTTTATAATATTATACCACTATTAAATAATTTTTTAAATTATTATGTAATAATATGTAATAATTAGAAATAATTTTTCACTTAATTTTCTAATTTGCTATAATGTACTTAGGTGATTTTATGAAAAAATTAGCAATTATTTCCGAATATAATCCATTTCACAATGGTCACAATTTTATACAAAAAAAAGCAAAAGAAATAACCAAAGCTAACCTTGTTATAGCAATAATGAGTGGAGATTTTGTACAAAGAGGTGAGCCTTCTTTGATAGATAAATATAAAAGAGCAGATTCTGCTATGATTTCTGCTGATTTAATTATTGAAATGCCTTCATTTATTTCATTACAATCTGCAAATTTATTTGCTAGAAAAAATATTGAAATATTAAATAAATTGAAAATTGATTACCTTGCTTTTGGTATAGAAAATATTAGCGAGGAAGATTTTTTTAAATCAGTTGAAAACATCCTGAATAATAATGAGAATATAGATAAAAAAACAAAATATTTTTTGGATAAGGGCCTATCATTTTCCAAGGCATCCTATGAGGCTTCAAAAACATATGCCCTTAATGAAGATTTTTTTTCTGCCAATAATATTTTAGCTCTTGAATATATTAGGGCTATAAAAAACTCTAATTCGAAAATAAAGGCCATTCCAATTAAAAGAATTAAGTCAATGAATAAAGATAAAAATTTAGATAAGAAAACATTCGCATCATCTACTGCTATTAGAAATAATATAAATAATTCGAATATAAAATCTTATCTTCCAGAATCATCTTTGGAAAATATAGAAAAATTTAAAAACCAATACAATAATTTCCCAGATATGGAAAAATTATATGAACTTTTTAGGTATAAAATATTAATTGAAAATATAAATATGAGCAATATTCTTTGCTATGAAGAAGGTATGGATAACTACTTAAAAAAATTAGCAGAAAAAAACTTTTTATATAATGATTTTATTAATGAAGCAAGTAGTTTAAGGTTTACAAAATCAAGAATAAAAAGACTTATGATAAATTACTTATTGGAAAATACTATAGATCTTAATAATATAGAAATTAATTTTATAAAAGTATTAGCTTTTAATGAAAAATCTACTCGATTTTTCAAAGACCAGGCTGTTTCAATTTTAATACAAAAAAAAGATGAAAAAAAATTAAAAGATAATGAAAAAATTATCTATGATCAAATGATAAAGGCATCTAACCTTTATTCTTTTTTAATAAATAGAAATATGAACAGCGATTTTACCCAAAAAATCACAATAAAAAATTCCTCTAATAAATAGAGGATTTTTTTATTTTTGATTTAGTATATGTTTTCTATTTTTTTCCAATGATTGAGCTAGTTGATTAAAATTATCGCATGATTTTGAGAATAATTGATCAACATATTGGTATGATTGTTGTTTGATACTATTTGCTTGTTGATTTGCTTCTTCTAAAATTCTTTGTGCTTCTTGTCTTGCCTCAGCTGTGATTTGGTGTTCAGAAATCATTCTTTGATATTGACTTTTAGCTTGTTCTTTGAAATTTTTTATCTCATTATTTGCATTATCAACCTTTGACCTAGCCTCATTTTCAGCTTCTTGCAAAATTCTATCTTTTTCATCATTAATCCATTGGGCATTTTTAATTTCTGTTGGTAAAGAATCTCTCATCTCCCTAATTATTTCAAAAATTTCATCAGGATCAACTGATACCTTTCTTGAAAATGGAACAGAACTAGCATTATCCATTATATCTTCAATTTCATCAATAAGTTCATTAATATTTGCCATTATTTTCCTCCTAGTTTATTTTTTTCATATATAGCTTTTTTTACATTTTTTGATACAAATTTAGATACATCTCCACTAAAACTAGCTAGCTCTCTTATTCCACTCGAACTTATAAACGAGAATTTTGGGTCAGAAAGTAAAAATATTGTTTCTAATCCTGGATAAAGGTTGGCATTAAACTGAGCAATATTAATCTCATACTCGTAATCAGTAACAGCCCTTATTCCCCTAACTATTGTCTTAGAATTTTCTTTTTTTGCAAAATCAACCAACAAACCTTCAAATGTTTTTACTTTCACATTTTTTAGTTTATTTTCTTTAATTTCTTCTTCTATTAATTGTTTTCTCTCTTTAATTGGAAAAAGAGAGTGCTTGGCTTCATTTATCAATATAGCAACGACTACCTCGTCGAACATTTGGTCAAGTCTCTTTATTATATCTAAATGTCCGATTGTTATCGGATCGAAGCTACCTGGATATATCACTTTCATAGCAATAAACTTTTACGATCTTCCTTCCATATTTTTTTTCTTTAATTAATTGTAAATTTTCTATGTAAGAAAAATCAATATTCCTATCTGATTCGCTTATTATTATACCATTATTATTTATTAAATGGTAGTCTAATAAAGTCTCAACGCTTATTTTCAAATAATCTTCCTTATAGGGAGGATCTAAGTATATGTAATCAAAAGTTTTGTTTTCCTTATGTAGAATTTCCAAAACTTTTCTAAAATCTCCCCTAATTACATAGGCATTTTTACAAGCAATTTTTTCTATATTTTCTTTTAGTATTTTATAATTTGAATTATTAAGTTCTCCAAAAACAACTTCCCTTGCACCATGTGATAAAAATTCTATGCCCATTTGACCAGTACAGGCAAACAAATCTAGGGCTGTAAAATCATTTTTGTAAGGATAAAGCATAGCTAAAACTGCCTCTTTAACCTTATTATCTGTTGGTCTTGAATTATTTGCCTTTGGAGATTTTAAATTAAATCCTTTATATTTTCCTGCAACTACTCTCATTAATTAAGTACTATCCTTTTATCTATATTAAAATATTTTTCCAAATAAGAAAAATTTACACCTTCAAATTTTATTTCTTTAAGGTAGGTAAAAATTTTAAAGCAAAGATCTATTTCATCTTCTTTTAAATTAAAATAATTAATTTCATCTAAGTTTCGCCCATGCTGAATTGTAGATAAAATTTTTCCAGCACCCCTTAATTTTAAGTCTTTTTTAGCAATCTCAAATCCATCATTAGAATTTTTAATTATATTTAATTTGCTTCTTTGATCTATCTTTTTACTTACTAAATAGCAAAAAGACTCATGTTCTCCTCTTCCAATTCTTCCTCTTAACTGGTGAAGGGATGATAAGCCAAAATTATTGGCATTATAAATTACCATACAATTAGCATTTGAAACATCTATCCCAACTTCAATTACAGTTGTAGAAATTAAAACATCAATTTTTCCATCAGAAAATTCTTTTAAAATATTTTCTTTCTCATCTGCCTTTAATTTCCCATGAAGTTTTTCAATTCTTTTATCTGTAAACTTAGTTTTATATCGTTTATATAAATTTTCTACAGAATTTTCATCTTCACTATTTATAGAATCACTAACTACATAAACTTGTCTACCTTGATTTAAAAAATTACTAATTTTTGAAAATAAAGAATCTTCCATTGACATAAGTACTAATTCAGTAATAACTTGGCCCCTGCCTTTTGGCAATTCCGTAATTTGTGATAGGCTAAGTAAATTTTTCATTTTTAAAAATAAGGTTCTTGGAATTGGAGTAGCAGTCATAGTAAGATAATTCGCCTTATTTCCCTTTTCATATAAAGCTTGTCTTTGCCTAACCCCAAACCTATGTTGCTCATCAGCAACTATTAACTTCAAATTTTTAAACTCAACATCATCAACAATTAAGGCATGGGTTCCAATTACAATATCAATTTGACCATTTTTAATTTTTTCTTTTACTGAATCTTTATTTTTAGTAGAAGAAGTTAACAATTCTACCCTTAGTCCAAAACTTTCAATCAAATTTTTGTTTTTTTCAAATTGTTGGATAGCCAAAACTTCTGTTGGAACCATCATACAGCTTTGATAAGAATTGAGTGAAAAAATAATCATAGCAATAAGGGCAATAATTGTCTTTCCACTGCCAACATCTCCACACAAAAGCCTATTCATAATATTAGAACTAGTACAATCATTTAAAATCTCAACAAGAGAATTATATTGACTTTTAGTAAGTTTAAAATCTAAGCTATTTAAAATTTTATCCAAATCAAATTTTAAATTTAAGTCTTGGTATGAATTTTCCTTTTGCATAACATAGATGAAAATCAATTCTTTTAAAAAATCAATAATTTTAATTTCAGATTTTGCTTTTTTTAACCTATCAAGACTAGTTGGAAAGTGTATTTCTTTTAAATTAGAAAGCTTATCAGAAAAACTAAATTTATCAAGAATATCTTTATCAAGTAATATTTCATTTTGATCAAAAAAATTTAAGGCTTGGTCAATAAAATCTGACAAATTTTTATTAGTAATAGATTTTGTAAGAGGATAAATTGGCACAATATTTCCAATTCTACCATCATCTATATCAGTAAATTCTGGATTATGACATTCATACTCATATCCATTTTTTACTATCTTTGTATAAAACTTATAACTTTGTCCTAATTTAAGTTTTCTTGGTGAAAATTTATCATTAAAAAATACTATCTTTATTCTTTTATCATTTTCACTTCCATAAAGATATGAAATAGAAAACTTCTTACTATAATTTGTATAGACTTTCGACTCTATCTTCCACTCAAAATAATGTTTATTTCCATCAAGACCATGGGATAAATCATATTTTTTTGACCTATCCTCATACTCTCTTGGATAATAATTATATAAATCTTCTACTTTATAAATAGATAATTTTTCTAAATATTCTTTCTTCTTTTTTCCTAAACCTTTAAGATCTAAAAGATCCATCTAAATTACTCCAAGGTAATTGTATAATAATATAAAGGTTGACCACCATAAATTAATTCAACATCACTATCTTTAAATTTCTTTTGAGCATATTTTTGAAGTTTTTTTGCTTCCTTATCTTCAACATCCTCTCCATAATAAATTGTAATCAAGGAAGTATCTTCATCAACAGCATTTTTTAAAGTTTCTTTGGCTGTTCTTTCAATTGTATTTTTGCTAGTTACAATTTTGTTATCAACAATTCCAATAAATTCATCTTTTTTAATTTCAACATTATTTACATTAGTATCCCTAACTGCAATAGTGACTTCCAAAACTCTTACATCCTCTATTGCATCATTGAAATTTTCCATATTTTCTTCCAATGATTCATCTTCATCAAAAGATAAAAGAGCAGAGAATGATTCTGGAATAGACCTAGTTTCAACAACCCTACATGTCCTATCAGACAAATCACAGGCTTGTTTTGCACTCATAATAATATTTTTATTATTTGGGAAAATTATAACATTTTCACTATCAACTTTTTCTATTGCCTTATATATATCCTCAGTAGAAGGATTCATTGTTTGACCACCAGATATAATCTTATCGACGTTCAAACTTTCAAATACCTTATCATATCCATCCCCTCTTGATACTGCTATAAAACCATATTTTTTAGAAGGTTTTCTATTAAGTTTTATGTCATTAAGAACTTCAGGATTAGTATTTTCAACATTCATAGATAAAACTTGTCCAAAATCAATTACAATATCCATTAGATCTTTTATATCATCGCAATCAAAAGAAAGTTTCAAAATTCCATTATCGAAATCTTCAGTTAATGATGTAGAAGATTGGTTGATTTTTTCAATTAAGTCATCCTTCTTATCTTCATCAACACTTATAGTTAAATCTACATTAAAATCTTTTGAAGGTAAATCCTCGATTTCAATTTCTGATAAGTCAGTTTCTATGCTTATTTCTCCATTTAATGCCTTAAGAGCACCTTCAAGTAAAAACATTAATCCTTGTCCACCAGAATCTACAACCTTAGCTTCTTTTAAAACAGGAAGTAAGTTTGGTGTATCAAGTAAAGCTTTATGGCCTGCCCCAATAATTTTATATAAATATTTATCTATATCTATATTATCCTCAAAAGAATTTTCAGCTTCCTCAGCCATAAGTCTAGATACAGTTAAAATTGTACCTTCTGTAGGTTTCATAACAGCCCTATAAGCTGTTTTGTTAGCTGTCACAAAAATATCCTTGATTACATTTGCATCAATTATATCCTTGCCCTTTAAAGCTTTAGACATGCCCCTACAAAGCTGAGATAAAATAACGCCAGAATTTCCTCTTGCTCCCATCAAGGTACCTTGACTCAAAGCCTTAGCAATATCATAACAAGATTCAGATTCAGTTTGTTTTACTTTTTCAACACCAGATTTCATAGTCATAGTCATATTAGTACCAGTATCTCCATCTGGAACTGGAAACACATTTAAACTATCAACGACGTCTCTTTTTTCATTAAGCAGTTCAAAAGCCTTAATAATAAGGCTTTTGAACTTATTACTATCGATTTTTTTCATTTTCCACCTAACTTCTAATTCCTTGAACTAAAATATTAACATTTGATACGCCAACATTAAGAGAATGTTCAACATTGTACTTAACATTTTCTATGATATTTTGACATACAACTGCAATTCTTACACCATAATTTAAAAATAATGATATATCAATACTTACACTTCCATCTATATTTCTAACAACTTTTACGCCCCTATTCATATTTTCTATGCCTAAAAGTTTATATAATCCATCTTTTGTGCTTCTGCTAGCAAGACCTACTACTCCATAGGATTCCATAACAGAAGATGCAGCAATATTTGCAATTACTGTTTCTGATATGCTAATTTTACCGTAATTGTTTTTATACTTAATTGCCATAAACTCCTCCATTTTATTTTGAATATATAAATTATTATACCATAAATAGGAAATTATTATAATTTTGTTGAGATTTTAATATTATAATCTTTTTATATTTTAAAATTTTGCACAAAAAAAGGATGAGCAAGCTCATCCTTTAATTTTTTTATATTAATTTATCTTATTTTCCAGCTAATCTCTTATATGTTTCGTATCTATCTTTAGCAGCTTTTTCAGCTTCTTGATATAATTGGTCAGCTGTTTCAGGGAATGATCTCTTAAGTGAAGAGTATCTTACTTCTCCTTGGATAAATTCTTGGAATGATTCCTTAGGTTCTCTTGAATCTAATTGGAATGGATTCTTTCCATCTTCAGCAAGTCTTGGGTCGAATCTCCATAAGTGCCAGTAACCAGCATCAACTGCTTGTTTTTCTCTAAATTGAGATTTACCCATACCAATTCTGATACCGTGGTTGATACATGGTGCATAGCAGATGATTAGAGATGGTCCATCATAAGATTCTGCTTCTTTCATAGCTTTAATTGTTTGGTTTTGATTAGCACCCATAGCAACTTGTGCTACGTAAACATATCCGTATGAAGTCATCATTAAACCAAGGTCTTTCTTTCTAACCTTTTTACCAGATGCAGCAAACTGTGCTACTGCTGATAATGGTGTAGCTTTAGATGATTGTCCACCTGTATTAGAGTAAACTTCTGTATCAAATACTAAGATATTGATGTTTTCTCCACTAGCAAGTACGTGATCTACTCCACCAAATCCGATATCATAGCTCCATCCGTCACCACCAAAGATCCAAACTGATTTTTTGATCATATAATCTTTTAGTGCATAAATTTTGTGTAATAAGTCTTTAGCTTTTTCATCGCTAACTGATTTAGCTTTTTCCTCAAGGTTAAGAATCTTAGCTGTTGCTTCTTTTGAAGCTTTAACATCTTCTTTTCCTTCTAACCAAGCTTTAAATGCTTCACTTAATTCTGAATCGCTTCCTAATTCATTAAATTCATTCATGTATGTTTCAAGAAGTAATTTATTTGAATCAGCAGCAAGTTTCATACCATATCCATATTCAGCAGCATCTTCAAATAATGAGTTACCCCAAGCTGGACCTTGTCCACAAGCATTTGTTGTGTATGGTGTTGCTGGTGATGATGCTCCCCAAATTGATGAACAACCTGTAGCATTAGCTATATACATTCTATCACCAAATAATTGAGTAACAAGTTTAGCGTATGGAGTTTCTCCACAACCTGCACAAGCACCTGAGAACTCAAGTAATGGTTGTTTAAATTGAGATCCTTTTAATGTCATTGGATCCATAACATCTTCTTTGTATCCAACTACATCATTTGCATAATCCCAATTATCTTTTTCTTTTTCAACTTCTTCTTCGAAAGGTTTCATTAGAAGAGCTTTCTTTGGAGCTGGACATACATCAGCACAGTTTCCACAACCTGTACAATCAAGTGGTGAAATTTGGATTCTGAAGTCATATCCATCCATTCCCTTACCAATTGCTTTCTTTGTTTCAAATCCTTCTGGTGCATTAGATTTTTCATCTTCTGTTACTAAGAATGGTCTAATTACAGCATGTGGACAAACATATGAACATTGGTTACATTGGATACAATTATCAATTTGCCATTCAGGTACGTTAAGAGCAATTCCTCTTTTTTCGTATTTTGTTGTACCTGGTTCAAAGTCTCCATTTGTGCTATCTTTGAAAGCTGAAACTGGAAGTTCATCTTCTTTTTGTTCAATCATTGGTCTAACAATGTTTTTAATGAAATCTGGAAGTTCTTTTTCTTCTTTAACTTCATCTTTTGCATCTTTCCATGATTCTGAAACATTAACTTTAACTACTGCATCAATTCCTTGATCTACAGCTTTGTAGTTCATGTTTACAATATCATCACCCTTGTGACCATAAGATTTAACAATAGAATCTTTTAAATATTTAACAGCTTCATCTATAGGAATTACATTTGCAAGATTGAAGAATGCTGATTGCATGATCATGTTTGTTCTTGATCCAAGTCCTATATTTTCTGCTATGTGTGATGCGTCTATAATGTTGAAATCAATATTGTGTTCAGCAATATATCTTTTCATTTTTGCTGGTAAATGTTCTTCAAGATCTTCTTCTGACCATGGGCAGTTTAGTAAGAATCTACCACCATCTTTTAGTCCATCTAATAAATCATATTGATTAACATATGCTGGTTTTGAACATGAAATAAAGTCAGCTTCATCTAATAGGTATGTTGATCTAATTGGATTTTTACCAAATCTTAAGTGAGATACAGTAAGTCCACCAGATTTTTTAGAATCGTAGTCAAAATAACCTTGAGCATACATGTCTGTATTATCACCGATAATTTTGATAGCTTGTTTATTAGCACCTACAGTTCCGTCTGATCCGAATCCCCAGAATTTACATCTACTTGTTCCTTCTTGTCTGATTCTTAAGTCAGTTCTTTCAAGTGATTTATTTGTAACATCATCATTGATTGATAATGTGAAATCATCTTTCATTTCACCAGCTAGATTATTGAATGCTGCTTCAATATCTGCAGGAATTGTATCTTTTGATGATAATCCATATCTACCACCTATGATTTGAGGTTTGTCTTCTACATCATAGTAAGCTGATTTAACATCTAATAATAATGGTTCTCCAATTGAACCTTTTTCTTTTGTTCTATCAAGTACAGCGATTTTCTTAACTGTTTTTGGTATAGCTTTTAATAAGTGTTCTTTTGAGAATGGTCTATAAAGGTGAACTTCTACCATACCAACTTTTTTACCATCTTCTACTAATTTATCAATTGCTTCTTCAGCTGCTTGACAAACAGAACCCATAGCTATGATGATTTCTTCTGCATCATCTGCACCATAATAATTGAATAAACCGTAATTTGTTCCGATCAATTCATTTATTTTGTTCATGTAGTTTTCTGTTATTCCAATAATATCAGTATAAGCTGGGTTTGATGCTTCCATTCTTTGGAAGAAGATATTCTTTTCAGAAGTACCTATTGTTTTTGGTCTTTCTGGATTTAATGATTCATTTTTGAATCTATCTACAGCTTCCATATCTACTAATGGAGCTAAATCATCGTAATCCCATACTTGGATTTTTTGAATTTCGTGACTTGTTCTAAAACCATCAAAGAAGTTACAGAAAGGAATTCTTCCTTCTATTGCTGCTAAGTGAGCAACTGGTGATAAGTCCATTACTTGTTGAACTGAACCTGAGCATAGCATAGCAAATCCTGTTTGTCTTGCTGCCATAACATCAGAGTGGTCACCATATATTGAAAGTGCGTGAGTTGCAAGTGTTCTTGCTGCAACATGGAATACACCTGGTAATCTTTCTCCAGCAATTTTATACATATTAGGGATCATTAATAATAATCCTTGACTTGCTGTGTATGTAGTAGTAAGTGCTCCCGCTGCAAGTGCTCCGTGAACTGCTCCTGCTGCACCAGCTTCTGATTGCATTTCTTTTACTTCAACTGGTCTACCGAAAATATTTTTTCTACCGTTTGCTGCCCAAACATCTACTGCTTCTGGCATTGGTGATGAAGGTGTTATTGGATAGATTGTTGCAACATCTGTAAACGCATATGATACGTGAGCTGCTGCTGTATTACCATCCATAGTCTTCATAGCTCTTTTAATTGTCATTTAAGACCTCCTAAAAATTATATGAATCAATTATCGTTAACACTATATAAAATTATAATCATTATATTGTATTTAGTCAAGCAAATATCAAATATTTTCACAAATTAATTATCATTGCTACTTTCCTTAAATAAATTTTCCGTCATAACTTTTGCTGCATTGTAGCCCATTGATTTTTCTCTTTGATTCATTGCAGCTACTTCTATAATCATAGCTAAATTCCTTCCAGCCCTTACTGGGATTAAAATTTTAGGAATTTCTACATTTAATATTTCTGTATAATGATCATCTAGCCCTAGCCTATCGTATTCGTAATCTTCTCTCCAGTGTTCAAGCTCAATTACCAAGTCAACATCTGTAGATACTTTTACTGATCCTGTTCCATAGAGTCTTCTTACATCTACTATTCCAAGACCTCTTATTTCTGTGTAGTGTCTTATATTTTCAGGAGCTTGACCTGCTACTTTATTATCATATGAAGCAAGTTCAACAACATCATCAGCTACAAGTCTGTGTCCTCTATTTACAAGGTCTAAGGCTGTTTCACTTTTACCTACTGAACTTTCTCCAAGTATTAGTACACCAACACCAAATACTTCTAATAATTCACCGTGCATTTGGGTTCTATCTGCAAAAATATATTCTAACTCTTCAGAAATTATAGATGTCAATTTTGTTGTAGGAAGTTTTGATCTTAAAATTGTTATATCATAATAGTCAGCAAGGTCTAATATGTCTTTTGGTAAACCAGCATTGTAAGAAAAAATTATTGCTGGCATTTTATAAGATAAAATCCCCCTAAATCTTTCATATTGCATCCTATTATCAAGACTTGTTAAATAAGTATATTCTACACTTCCAATTATTTGCAATCTTTTGTAAGGAAATTCTTCCAAATACCCTGTTAGCTGCAGCCCTGGTCTGTTAATATCAGGGCTTTGTATTATAACTTCATCATAATCTGTAGATTTATGGACTATTTCTAAAGCTAGTCTATCAACTACATCCTTTAATTTTACGCTTGTTGTTTTTCCCATTTTTTCCTCTTTAATTGTTTAATTTAAAATATTTTATTATTTCTAGAGCCTGGCTTTTACCTATTAATTCTACTTCCATAAGCTCTTCTAAACTTGCTTTTTTTATATTATTTATTGTTTTAAAATGTCTTAGTAAATTTTCCTTTTTTCTTTTTCCTATTCCATTTATATTGTCTAGCTCTGATTTTTTCATAGTTTGGCTCATTAATTTTCTATGGTAATTTATGGCAAACCTATGTGCTTCTTCTTGGATTTCATAAATTAGTTTATAAACTGGGTCACGTTTTTTTATAGGTATTTCTTCGTTTTCATAAATTATCGCCCTTGTTGTGTGTTTGTCATCTTTTACTAATCCTGCAACTTCGATGGAAAAGTTTAGGTCAGATAGTACTTTTTTGGCTGACTTTACCTGACCCTTACCCCCATCCATTAGGATTAGGTCTGGTAATTTCCCAAATCCTGTATAGGTATTATTGTTTTTGATTTCCTTTTTCGCTCTTTTAAATCTTCTTGTTAATACTTCTTCTAATGAATGATAATCATCAGGTCCTTCAATAGTTTTAATTTTAAATTTTCTATATTCTTTTCTTTCAGCTATTCCATTTTGAAATACAACCATTGATCCAACAGATTGGACTCCTGATGTGTTGGAAATATCATAAGCTTCTATTCTTCCTATAGATTTTAAATTTAAAATTTCTTTTAGACCATTTAGACCAGAATGTTTTTTTCTTTCTTTTTCTTCTATTCTTTTTTCGTATTTTCTCATCATATCGCTTGCATTTCTGAAAGCCATATCAACAAGTTCTTTTTTCTTACCTAATTTCGGGCAATTTATAGTTACTTTTCCACCCTTTTTATTTTCTATAAATGATTTTAAGGTATTTAGCTCTGAAGGCAATTTGTGAACCAAAATTTCTTTTGGTACATACATTAAATTAAGGTAGAATTGCTTCATAAATGATGCCATTATATCTGATTCTTTTTCCCTGTAGTCATCTTTTATTATAAAATGCTCCCTATCTACAATTTTTCCATCTCTCATAAAAAATACCTGCATAGTTACATAAAATAGGCCTTTAGACATAGCTATTATATCTATATCATCCCCATTTGTTGTAGTAACTTTTTGTTTTTGAGAAATGGTAGATAGGGCCATATGGTAGTCCCTATATTTTGCAGCATTTTCAAAATCTAATATTTGGCTTGCCTTGTTCATTTTTTCAATGACCAAGTTTGGTATTTCATTAGATTTGTTTTCTAGAAAATCTTTTACCTTTGCCATATTTTCCATGTATTTTTTCTCGTTTTCCCTACCAACACATGGACCCTTACACCTATGAATGTAATAGTTTAAACAGGGCCTTTCTAACTTTTGCCCCTTATCGAAATTTAAGTTACAGGTTCTAAATGGATAAAGATTATGAAATAATTCTATTACATCATTTACTGCATAGGCATCAGGATATGGACCAAAATAGTATCCCTTGTCTTTTTTTACATTTCTTACCTTTTGAATCCTAGGATATTTTTCTTTTGTAATTTTAATATAGGGATATTGCTTATCATCTCTTAAAACAATATTATATTTTGGTCTATTTTTTTTAATTAGGTTAGACTCTAATACCAAGGCTTCTACTTCATTTTCTACAATTATATATTCAAATTTATTTATATGACTTACCATAGCCAGTACTTTTCTTCCCTTGTTTTGGTTGTTATCAAAGTACTGACTTACTCTTTTTTTTAGATTAATTGCCTTTCCAACATAGATTATCTCATCTTGGCTATTTCTCATTATATAGACACCAGGTAAGTCTGGTAATTCTTTTAGTTTTTCTTTTATTTGATTATTCATCAAATTTCTTTACAACTTTCTATTAGATATTCAAGATCAGAACCTTCTAAGTATGGAGATAGGACTTCTTGACATTTTTTGTTATAGGCATTGATCCATTCTATTTCCCACTTATCAAGCATTGAAATATCGATTGGTCTTGTATCTAAAGGAACATAGGTTAGACACTCAAATTTCATAAATTTACCAAATTCATTTTCTATATCTTTTTTTACATAAACTTCACTTTCAATCCTAACCCCGTGCTTATCTTTTATATATAAACCAGGTTCTATTGAAGTTGTCATATTTTCTAAAAGTTCGACCTCATTAAATTGAGAAATATTATTTGGTCCTTCGTGAACTGTTAGGCAGAAACCTACACCGTGTCCTGTTCCATGGAAGAAGTCTTTTCCTGCCTTCCATAGTGGATATTTTGCAATAGCATCAAGTCTTTGACCCTTTGTTTTATCTTTAAATCTTGCACTCATCAAGGCAATGTGAGATTTTAATACAAGTGTATAATTTTCTTTTTCTTCTTCTGTAAGTTTTCCTAAAGCAACTGTTCTTGTTATATCTGTTGTTCCTTCTTTATAGTGAGCTCCAGAATCTACCAACAAAAGTGATCTTTCTTCTAAAGTTTTTGATGAAAGTGATGTTGGTTCATAGTGAACAATAGCTCCATTTTCTTTATATCCTGCTATTGTTTCAAAGGAATCTTCTATATATGATTCATTTTCACTTCTAATATCATGAAGTTTTTTACTTGCTATAAGTTCTGTTAGTGAGCCTGTGCTAGTTCCTACCTCAACCCAATTGAAAAATTTAACCAAATTAACCCCATCAATGATATATGCCTTTTTCTCATTTTCTAGTTCCACATCATTTTTAATAGCTTTCATTTGTGTAGAAATATTTATTCCACTTGTAATCCTAACGTTTGGATTTATTGAGTCAAAAATTGCAACATTAGTTCTTTCAGGGTCTATATAAATCCTATTTTTACCCTTAATATTTTTTAATAAAGTATAAATATAATCATAAGAATGAAGCTTTACCTTATTATCTTTTAAGTAATTTTTAACATCATCATCTAACTTATCTTGGTCTATGCAAAGATGGATTTCATCCATTGATACTAACAAATAAGAAAGTACAACCGGATTGTAGGCAACATCATTTCCCCTGATGTTTAATAAGTAGCAAATATCTTCTGGAGATCCAATAAAGTTATAATCACAATCTTTTTTCTTAAGTTCTTCTCTTAGTCTATTTATTTTTGATTCTAAACTTTCTCCCACATATTTAAGATCGTATACCCAAACTTTTTCCTTTGGAAGACTTGGCCTATCATCCCAAATTTGTGAAATATAATCTATATCATAAACCAAAGCACGAGAAGCCATGTTTTCACTTAAAGACTTATAATCTTTTACAGAATAACAGCTTCCATCAAAACCAATTTTTCCAAATTCCCCAACTTCTTCTAACAAGAACTCTTCCATAGTTGGATCTTCTTCAAAACCTTGTCTATAAAATTCAAATTCTGAAAATTTCAATTCATTTTCTGCTTGTAAAAAATATCTAGAATCAGTCCAAAGTCTTGCCTTATCTTTTGTAACTACACAAACTCCAGCAGAACCTGTAAAACCGGAAATAAATTCACGAGTTTTATAATAATCACTAATATATTCTGATTGGTGAGGATCAGAAGTATTTATTATATATGCATCAATTTTTCTATCAGCCATTAATTCTCTTAGCTTTTCTAGTTTTTGATCTATATTCATAATTTCTCCTTTATTTTTTATCTTTTAAACATTATACCATTGTTAGAAAATTTAAAAATTGATTTTTTTAAGCTCTTTCTATATAATAAATAATGCTAAATAAAGAATAAAAAAGAAAGAGTGATTAAATGAAATTAGGAATAGTTGGCCTACCAAATGTAGGCAAATCAACTTTATTTAATGCAATTACAAAAGCTGGTGCAGAAATTGCAAATTATCCTTTCTGCACAATAGATCCAAATGTTGGACTTGTAAATGTACCAGATTCTAGAGTTGATTATCTTGCAAAAATGCATAATTCAAAAAAAGTTGTTCCTGCAGCCATAGAATTTTATGATATAGCAGGACTTGTAAAAGGTGCAAGCAAGGGTGAAGGTTTAGGAAATAAATTTTTATCAAATATAAGAGAAACAGATGCTATAGTTGAAGTTTTGCGTTGTTTCAACGATCCAAATGTAACTCACGTGGATGGAAAAATAGATCCATTAAGAGATATTGAAACAATAAATTTTGAACTAATCTTATCAGACCTTGAACTTGTAGAAAAAGTTTTGGTAAAAAGAGAAAAAGTTGCAAAATCAGATAAGTCTGCTAGAAGTGAAGTTGAATTATTAAAAAGAATAAAAGAAGTTTTGGAAGAAGGTAAATCTGCTAGGGTTTTAAATTTAAACGATGATGAAAAAGCCCTTTTAAAATCCTACCAACTTCTTTCAACAAAACCAATCATTTATGTATGTAATGTTGACGAAAGTGATGTTGCAAACAATGGAGACGATAATGAATTTGTTCAAAAAGTTAGAGAATTTGCTAAAGATGAAAATGCCCAAGTTTCTGTAGTAAGCGCGAAAATAGAACAAGAAATTTCTGAACTTGAAAGTGATGAAGAAAAGAAGGAATTTTTGGAAATGATAGGCCTTGAAGAATCCGGCTGCGATCAAGTTATTAGAGATTCATACAAAACCTTAAATTTAATTTCATTTTTAACCACAGGTGAAGATGAAACAAGGGCTTGGACAATAACAAAAGGTACTAAGGCTGTTGATGCTGCTGGAAAAATCCACACTGATATTCAAAGAGGATTTATAAAGGCAGAAATCGTAAGTTTTGATACCCTAAAAGAATATGGTAATATGACAAAAGTAAAAGAACATGGTCAACTTCGCATGGAAGGAAAAGATTATGTTATGAAAGATGGAGATATTACCAATTTTAAATTCAATGTTTAGGAAAAATATGAAAAAAAACGCTAAATTAATTGTTCACACTGGTTCTATGTTTTCTGGAAAAACAACTTCTCTTTGGCGCGAATTATATAGGATGAAAATCGCAGGCTACAAGACTGTAGCATTCAAACCATCTGTTGACTCACGACATGAGGATGAAAAAATAGTTAGCCATGACAACCTAGAGCTTGACGCTATAAAAATAAATTCAATTAAGGATATTTTTGAATATTCAAAAAACAATCAAATTGATGCAATAGGAATAGATGAAGTACAATTTTTCCCTGACGATCCATCAGAAATTGTTGATTATTTTATTAAGCTTATGAATTCTCACATAACAATTGTAGTATCTGGACTTGATATGGATTATAAGGCAAGGCCTTTTGAAATAGTAAAAGAACTTATGCCAATTGCTGATGAATTAATAAAACACCATGCAATCTGTGCCTCTTGTGGAGAAGATGCCTGGGTTTCATTTAGAAAATCTTATAATGAAGATAGGATAGAAATAGGAGCTCAAGACTCCTACCAACCCTTATGTAGATCATGCTACAATAGAAAAATGAAAGAACGTGAAAAAACAAAAAATCAAATATCAATAGATCAAATTTAACTACTCTTTTTGAGTAGTTTTAGATTGTTGAAAAGTATACAAATCTTCATGTTAAGAATATCGTACGAAAAAAATTGATTTGATTTCAAATTTGAAAATTCGTAAAAATCGTACTGTTCAAGCGTCAGCGAGTTTGCGATTTTAGAATTTTTAATTTAGAGATCAACAATTTTTGGAGTTAGATATTCGTGCTTGAGGGTTTGTCTGCGCTCTGTCACTACTCTTTTTGAGTAGTTTTATTTTTTTAAAAATTTATATTTACAAACAAAAAAGGTTGCTATTTGATTTATAGCAACCTTATTTTTATATATAAAATTATTATCTTTCAACTACTAGAGCTGTTCCCATTCCTCCACCTATACAAAGTGTTGCAAGACCTTTTTTAGAATCTCTTTTTTGCATTTCGAATAAAAGTGTAGTAAGAATTCTTGCTCCTGATCCTCCTATTGGGTGACCTATAGCAATTGCACCACCATTTACATTTGTTTTTTCTGGGTCAAATCCCATTTCATTTCTTACAGCATATGATTGAGCTGCGAAAGCTTCGTTTGATTCAACTAAGTCAAGGTCTTCAACTTTCCATCCAGCTTTTTCAAGAGCTTTTTTACTTGATGGGATTGGGCCTGTTCCCATAACTTTTGGATCAACTCCTGCAGATGCATAGCTTACTATTGTAGCAAGTGGTTTAACACCTAATTCTTTAGCTTTTTCTTCACTCATAACTACAAGACAAGCTGCTCCATCGTTAATTCCTGATGCGTTAGCTGCAGTAACTGTACCATCTTTAATAAATGCTGGTCTTAATTTAGAAATTCCTTCTTGTGTTACACCATCTCTAATATATTCATCATCTTCAACAACTGTAACATTTCCTTTTCTATCTTTAATTTCTACTGGAGCGATTTCATCTTTAAATCTTCCTTCAGCACGAGCCTTGCTTGCTCTTTGTTGGCTTACAGCTGCAAGATCATCTTGCATTTCTCTTGTAATTCCATATTTTTCAGCTACATTTTCAGCTGTAACTCCCATATGGTAATCATTGTAAACATCCCAAAGACCGTCTGTGATCATTTCGTCTACAAGTTTTTTATTTCCCATTCTAGCTCCCCATCTAGCTTCGTTTAATAAGAATGGAGCGTTAGACATGCTTTCTGCACCACCTGCAAGAACTACATCAACATCGCCTGCTAAAATCATTTGAGCTGCTAATGAAACAGTTCTAAGACCTGATCCACAAACTTTATTGATTGTCATTGCTGGAGTTGTTTCTGGGATTCCAGCACCAAGTGAAATTTGTCTAGCAACGTTTTGTCCAAGTCCTGCTTGTAAAACGCAACCTAAAACAGTTTCATCAATATCTTCAGGTTTAATTCCTGCTCTTTCTATAGCTGCCTTAGCTGCAACTATTCCTAAATCTGCTGCACTTTGAGATTTTAAAGCACCACCAAAACTTCCAACTGGAGTTCTAGCTGCACTTGCAATTACTACTTTTCTTGTCATAATTTCCCCTTTCAATTTATATCTGATAATTTGTTATCTTAACTTACAATATAATTATAACATGTAGTTAAAAATTTATCAAACATTTTTTCTAGATTTTTTTTTGAAATCCTTTTTACATATTTCCTTTAATAAAAATATACAGGTTAAAATAAAATTTGCAAAAATTTTTATAAAAAAACACCCAAAATTGGATGTTAAATTTTCTATTATTTCTTAAATTTCAAATAAATACTTGTTAGAATTATAGTTAGTATAACTGGAAAAACCCATGGAAAATCTACTATATTCAAAGATATTACTTTTATAATATTTTTTAATATCAATTCAATCTCCATAGAAAATGATAGGCTTATATTAAACATATCGGATAAAATATCAATTAAACTTACTAAGGCATCCATAAAGGAAACTAGACTTACTACCAAAAAAGAATTTTTTATAAGTCTTTTATTTATTCTATCTTTTCCAATAAGGTTAAATATTACAAGCATTATAGCTAAGGGATATACAAATTGTAAAAAAGGTCCTGTAAGTCTTACTATTGATTCTACTCCAAGAACTGACAATAATAAGGAAACTATTGCTATTGTAAAGGCAACAAGTTTGTAATCAAATCTATTATTTGAAAATTCTACAAATATTTTAGATATTGATGAAATCAAACCTATAGATGTGGTAAAACATGCCATAATAATAGCTACTAATAAGACAAATTTTCCCTTACTTCCTAATATTTCTTCTGAAATAAAATTTAATAAAATAACTCTAGAATCAGTGTCTATACTCTTTGATGCACTTGCTCCTAAAAATGTTAAAGAAATATATACAAAGGCAAGTCCTATTACTGCAATTAATGATGCTTGTATAGTTTTTATTAGTAAATTATTCTTGTAGCCTTTTTTTATTACACTTTCTACAATTATTGGAGTAAATGCTAAGGCTGCCAAGGCGTCCATTGTATTATATCCTTCAAGCATTGAATCCGAAAATATTTTACTCAAATTCAAATCTATCCTATTTATTTGACCTATTGGATTAATTATTCCTACAATAATCATAATTAATAATGACAATAACAAAAGCGGGGTAAGAAATTTACCAATAAAATCTACCACAGAATTTTTGGCTAGGGCTAAAAATAATGAAAAGCTAAAAAATATTAAGGTAAAAACAAAAATATTTATGTTGAAACCTGCTGATTCTACCATTTCAAAACTTGTTGCAGCAGTTCTTGGTATCGCTCCAAGAGGTCCTATACATAAGGCTATAATTAAAATTATAGTTTTTGATAATTTACTGCCTGCTAATGATGTAAAGCTAAAAATATTTCCATGGCTTTTTGCCATACTTACTACTGCCAGTAGGGTCAAACCTACTCCAACTATTGTAAAAGCTATTGAAGCCAATAGCCATTTATCTCCATATATATATCCTAACATTGGTGGGAAAATTAAATTTCCTGCTCCAAAAAACATTGCAAATAATGCAAATCCTATTACTAAAATATCCATATTTCCTCCTACTTAATACATGCTTTATATTTTACCATTTTTTTGATTACTTATTAAGTCTTTTTTTAAATTTTTTTAAATTTTTTTTATATTTTTCTTAAATTTTAGGAGTTTATAAAAATATTTTACATAGAATAAAAAGAATTCGTTTGTTAATTTATGTATATTTATTTGAAATTATAGAATATTTTAATAATTCACTATTAAAATAGCCGTTTTATAGAATAATTTTTAATATATAAAAAAATAGGAGATTTCTCTCCTATTTGTATTCTTCTATAAATTTTTTATCGTCTTCTGTTAAAGAAAAATTATTTTGGTCAGTTATTATTTCTGCTCCATATTTTCTTATAACTAATTGGTGTTCAAATTGTGAACAAACAGATCCATCTTTTGTTCTTGCTGTCCATCCATTTGCATCCATTTTTGATTTCCAATCTCCTACTGCAATCATAGGTTCGATTGTAAATACCATATTTTCTTCTATTCTTGGACCAAATCCTTTTCTTCCATAATGTGGAACTTGTGGATCTTCGTGCATTTCCTTGCCTATTCCATGTCCAATAAAATCTCTTATTACTGAAAAACCATTCTCACCTTCAACATATTCTTGGATTGCGTGACCTATATCACCAATTCTGTTTCCTGGTTTTGCAGCTTCTATTCCCTTGTAAAGAGCCTTTAAATTTACATCAACTAATTTTTCATTTTCTTCACTCAATTTTCCAATTTTGTATGTCCAGCAAGAATCTGCAAGTCCTCCCTTGTAATCAATTACATTATCAATTGATACCACATCTCCTTCTTTTAGGACATAATCTGAAGGAAAACCGTGACATATCTCATCATTTACAGAAATACAAAGGGTATAAGGAAATCCTTGATAACCTAATTGGGCTGGTATTGCATTTTTGTGTTTGATAAATTTATTTGCAAATTCATCAAGAAATTTAGTTGTTATTCCAGGTCTGATTATTTCTCTTATTGCAAGATGAGTTTGGCAAAGAATTTCTGAAGCCCCATACATCTTTTCTATATCTTTTTGTGTGTAAAGTCTTATCATTAAAATTCCTTCTGTCTATAGTTCTTTTTGAGCAATAAATTTGAATTTTGATCCATATGCTTTTGGATCAACTTTCCATTGTGAGTTAATAGATAACTCTTTTGTTAATTGATCAAAGTAATACATAACTATTCCAGCATCTACAAAATTTGCCTCGTCTTTGTAGTCTTCTAGGTATAAGTTAACTAGATTATCTTTTAGGACAAATCTCCATGGTTGTGAATTGTATGATGATGGTGCAAATCTTAAGTATGAGAATAAATCGTCAAGTCCCCTTTGAGAAAGCTCATCAACACTTGCCTTATGATCAAGGTTATCTATAAATACAAATTCATTTATACCTTTCCTATCATCAAACCTATGTTCTCTTACTTCTTCAATTACAGCTTCCCCTATGGCAAGAATTGACATAATTTTACCTTGTGAGTTAGTAAATGCTGATTTTAATATATCATCACTTACTCCACTTACAGTTATATAGCAAGATCTTAGTCCTAGTTCATGGATTTTTGTAATTAATTCTTCAAGACCATATGATCCTTTTACCAAAGCAGATTCATTATTATTTGTTATATCAAGTCCAATATATAAAGGAGCCTTTATCATTACACCCTTATATCCAGCATTTCCTTTTAATTTAAAATATACTTCTTCACCCTTTTTATTTACTTGATAGTGAAGGTCTTTTTCACCAAATTTATTTTCAAGTTCACTTATAATTTGGCAAATGTTTTTGATTTTTTCATCATCTACATCTTGATCCTTAAAATCTCTTGTAGAAGTTCTTGTTTTTAAAAAATTTGTAGTTAACATAATTCCTCCCGTTTTTAATATTATACCTTAACTAGAAAGTTAATAAATATTTTTATTAATAATCTATAAAGTTAACTAGACTTATACTTATATGATAAAATATAAATATGAAATTTACAAGCAAACAATTACAAGCAGCAAATCACAAGGATGGTCCTCTCTTAGTTTTGGCAATTCCTGGAAGCGGGAAAACAACAGTGCTTTTGGAAAGAATTAGGATTTTATCTAAAGAAATTGACCAGAGAAAAATTTTAAATTTAACATTTTCCAGAATTCAAGCTAATGATATGAAAAAAAGATTTGCCAGTGATAAGACAAATTTTATGACTATCCATGCTTTTTGTTATTTAATAATAAGAAATTTCCTAAAAAAATATAATAGGGAATTAAATTTAATAGAAGATGAAAAAATTTATAATAAATATAACTTGGTTAGTGAAATTTACAAGGATTTAAATAAAAAGAAAATTTCTAAGGAAGATTTGAATTTATTTTTTCAAAAAATATCTTTTATGAAAAACTCACTTTTGGATACTTCATACCTAGATAAGGTAGAAATTTCAAAAGTAAAAGAAATTTATCAAACTTATGAGAGGATAAAAAAAGAAAAACACCTGCTAGACTTTGATGATATGCAAGTTTACGCCTTAAAATTATTAGATGATAAGTCTTTATTAAGGTCTATTAAAAATAAATATAAGTACTTTCAACTTGATGAGGGCCAAGACACTTCCCTCTTACAATTTAAAATTTTAGAAAAAATTGTATATCCAGAAAATAATCTTTTAGTAGTAGCTGATGATGACCAATCTATTTATTCTTTTAGGGCAGCAGATCCAAAGTATCTTCTAAATTTCAAAAAAATTTATAAGGATGCAAAAATAATTAGCCTTGATACAAACCATAGGTCCGGGAAAAAAATCATTTCATTGGCAAGTTCTTTTATAACTCAAAACAAAAATAGGTATAAAAAAACCTATAAGGTAAGTAGGGACTTTGATGATAAAATAGAAATAAAAGAGTTTAAGAATTTTACCAAGCAATATGACTATATAATTGAAAATTTAGATAATAAAAAAACTGGTATTTTATTTAGAAATAATATTTCTGCTATCTCTCTAAGTTCTTATTTATTAGATAAAAATATTGATTTTTCTATAAATTCAAACATTTTGGATTTTTTTGAATCAAAAATTTTTACCGATATGGTTAGTATAATTACCTTCTCTGAAGACTTTGATAATGTATATATTTTTTCAGATATTTACTATAAAATTTCTACCTATCTTTCTAAAGATGATATAGAATCTTTATCCCACAAGGCTATTAATGAAAATATTTTTGATTTTTTTGAAAATAGCAACATAGAAGATTACAAAAAAGATGCACTTTTTAATATTGAAAAAAAATTAAAACATATTAGAAAACTTAAGATTGAAAAGAAAATTTCTTTCATATACAAAAGTCTATCTTATGATTCTTACATAAATATGAAAAGCAGAAAATATATGGAAGAGACTGTTAATAAGGATATTTATATAGAAAGTCTCTCATATTTTTCTAAATCATGCGAATCTTTAGGTGAACTTTATGACAAAATAAATATTTTAGAAAAAAAATCAAAGTCTTTGGTAAAGACTAATCTATCCTTAAGCACAATCCATTCATCAAAAGGTTTGGAGTACGATAAGGTCTTTATAATTGATATAATAAAAAATGAATTTCCCTTGATTATGGATGAAGAAAATTATTTTGAAAGACTAGAAGAAGAAAGAAGAATTTTCTATGTGGGACTTACAAGAGCAAGGGATGACCTACATATTTTAACCTTAAAAAATAGAAATAACAAAAAAGTCTATCCTTCCAAATTTTATACCACAAGTTTGGATATAATAAAAAATAAGCCCTGAGCATTAGCTCAAGGCTTTTATATTGAAATTTTATCTAAGATTCCATTTAAATAAGCTATAACAATTCCATAGTTTGTCATAGGAATATTTTTTTCTTTAGCTTGTTTGATTCTTTCCATTACATATTTTTTATTAAACATACAAGCCCCACATTGAATTATGAGGTCATATTTTTCAATATTTTCAAAATCTTCTCCCCTTTGAAAGTCGATTTCTATATCCTTGTATCTTTTTTTCAAAAGTTTTGGAATTTTTACTGTTCCTATATCTTCTGAAATTGGTGGATGAGAACAAGCTTCTGCAATTAAGATTTTTTTTGCCCCTTGGTCAAGTTTTTTTACTGATTCTATATAATAATTTATATCAGCCTTAAAGGCTGAAAACAAAACAGAAAATGAAGTGAGCCTAATATCCTTATCCAAAATATTATAAACTTCTTTAAAATATTGAGAATCTGTTATAACAAGGTCTGGCTTTTTATTAAATGAATTTAGGGTATTTTCTAAATTTTTAAGATTTGTAGAAACCGCACTGGCATTTTTATCTATAATTTCCCTAATAGTCATAACTTGTGGTTTGATAAGCCTATATTTTGGAGCCTCGGCATCTTGAGGAATAACTAATAAAACCAAGTCATTTTCTTTTACAAGAGATTTTGTTATAGAATTATCTTCAATTTTATAGGTGGATTTAATTTTATCAAAAAATTTCTCCCTATCATCATTATTTTTTATATTTATAGCTAGTGGAGAAAAAGCTTTAAATTTTTCTAGCAAATCATTTCCAATTTCTAAATCCTGTTTAGTCGCTATAAAAATTATCTTGTCATACTTTTCCTTTAAGACAGAAATTTCTTCAATTTTATCATCTATTGAGAGAAAATAAAGTAAAATATCAGCCTTTTCTATTGCTTTTTTTGTTTTTTCTATTCTTTTTTCATATAAATTTGTATCATCATCAAATCCTGCTGTATCAAAAAATAATACTGGACCAAAATCATGAATTTCCATGGATTTTTTTATAGGATCTGTTGTAGTTCCCTTTTGATTTGAAACAATAGAAACATCTTGGTCACTTATAAAATTTAAAAATGAAGATTTTCCAGAATTAGTCTTACCCAATAAGGCAAGGCTAATTCTTTCTGAATTATATGCTATCATACGTGTATATCTCTTTTTCCATCCCTAATCTCATCAAGCCATTTTTTTGTATTAGCACGAAGGTCTGGGTTTTGAATTTTTTCAATTTCCCTATTTATTAAAGCCCTACCATCTTTTCTAGTTTTATCGCTTGCATAGTCTGTCAAATATTCATCCAAGGTAAGAATGGCGTTTGGTTGGCACATATTTCCTATTCCATGATCTTTTACTATTTTCATAAAGTCTTTTCCAACCCTACCTTCTCTATAGCAAGCTGTACAAAATGATGGTAAATAATTCATATTTAATAACCAATCAACAACTTCATCCAAGGTCCTGTTATCAGCAAGTTCAAATTGATTTGAACCTTCTACATCTCCAATATCTTCTGAATAACCACCAACTGTAGTTTTTGAACCTCCAGAAATTTGGCTGATACCAAGATCCAAAACTTTTTCCCTAACTTTTTTAGATTCTCTTGTAGAAATTATCATTCCTGTATAAGGAACTGCAAGTCTTAGACATGCTACAATTTTTTCAAACATTTCATCGCTTAATGAATTGTCAAATTCATTTGGATCAATGTCATCTGCTGGTTGAACTCTTGGAACAGAAATTGTATGAGGTCCACAATTAAATCTAGCTTCCAAATGTTCTGCGTGCATCAAAAGACCAACAAATTCATATTCATATGATTGAAGGCCAAATAAAACTCCACAACCAACATCATTAATTCCTGCACTCATTGCCCTATCCATAGATTCTGTATGATAATCATAATCATGTTTTGGACCTGTTGGATGAAGTAATTCATAATTTTTCTTATTATAGGTTTCTTGGAATAAAATATATGTACCAATTTCTGCGTCCAATAATTTTTTATAATTTTCTTCAGTTGTTGCTGCTATATTTACATTAACCCTTCTTATAGATCCATTTTTGTGTTTAATAGAATAAATTGTTTTGATTGATTCTAGTACATATTCAATAGGATTATTTACAGGGTCTTCACCAGTTTCAAGGGCAAGTCTTTTGTGTCCTAAATCTTGAAGGGCAATAACTTCTTTTCTTATTTCATCTTGGCTTAATTTTCTTCTTGGAATTGTTTTGTTTTTTGCATGATATGGGCAATATAAGCATCCATTTACACAATAATTTGATAAATATAAGGGTGCAAACAAAACTATCCTATTTCCATAAAATTTTTCCTTTAATTTTTTTGCCAAAGAAAAAATTTCTTCATTCAAATCTTCTTCTTGACAAGAAAGCAAAACAAAGGCATCTCTGTGACTAAGTCCTTGTGCTTTTTTTGCCTTTTCTAATATTTCTTTAATTAATTTTCTGTCATTTTTATGCTCTCTACCATAATCCAATGATTCTAGAATTTCTTCATGATTGATAAATTCTTCTGCATTTTTTGACTTTACATCATATTTTGCCATTTTTTCTCCTTTAAGATTTAAAAACCACCCTATAAGGATGGTTTTGTTAAGTTTTATATTCAGCTTTAAATTTTTCCACTAAATTTATAAGTTTTCAAAAATTTATTATATAAATTTTCATTAAAAATTTACTTTTAATTCTTTTTTATTATATCACAAATTATCTTAATTTTTCCAATATAATTAAATTTCTCTTCTATCTTCTAAAGCTCTTTCTAAAGTAAGCTGGTCAAAATATTCCAAATTTGAACCAACAGGAATCCCTGATGCTATTTTTGATACCTTGACATTTTTATTTTCTAATAAGTGCGCTAAAAATAAAGATGTAGTTTCACCCTCTATTGTAGAAGAAATTGCCAGAATTACTTCTTTTATATTTTCCTTATCAATTCTATCCAATAATTTATCAATTGATAAGTCTTCAGCCTTTACATTATCAGAAGGTGAAATTAGTCCTCCTAGAATATGGTATTTGCCATGGAAAACTGAAGATTTTTCTATTGCATACAAGTTTCTTACATCTTCTATTACACAAATTATATTTTCTTCCCTTGATACATCCTTGCAGATTCCACAAATTTCATCTTCTGTTAAATTTCCACAAATTTTACAAGGATGGATTTTTGATTTCACTTCCAATAAAGCCTTAGAAAAGTCTTCAACACTTTCATCATCCTTACCAACTATACTCATAGCAAGCCTTTCTGCACTTTTTTTTCCTATAGTTGGTAATTTTTGAAATTGTTCTATTAATTTAATTAAACTTTCAGGATATAAAGCCATTACATTAATCCAGGAATATTAATATTTCCTGTTAATTTTCCCATTTCTTTTTGTGTATATTGGTCAGCTTTTTTCAAAGCATCATTTACAGCTGCAACAACAAGGTCTTCTAACATTTCTGTATCTTCAGGATCAACTACATCTTCGTCTATTTTTATTTTAATAACTTCTTTTTTTCCATTAACTACAGCTTCTATTACTCCACCACCCGCTGTAGAAGAAAATTCTTTTTCTTCAATTTCTTGTTGAGCCTTAGCCATATCTTCTTGCATTTTTTTCACTTTTTTCATCATATTATTCATATTTCCGCCGCCTGGAAATCCGCCTCTTGCCATTTCTTTCTCCTTTATTCTTCTATTATTAAGTCATTATCAAAAACTTCTACAAGTTTTTCTATCACATCGTCACTAGAATCTTTTTTTGATCCTCTTATATTATTATTGATGCTAGATTTTTTTTTGTCAATACTTGAAACTTTAACATCAAAATCTTTACCTAACAAGGATTTTAATATTTCTTTCATTTTCGATTTTGTTTCATCTAAAAATTGGTAGTAAATATTATTTTTGTAATAAATTGTAAAATTATCACCTATGATATCATAATTAAAACCTTCAGCCTTAATTTGGGCCCTTAAAATTGGAGAAGATGAATTTAAAAGTTCACTTATAAAAATTTCTTCTTCTTTTTTATCCATTATATAAGAATTATTTGAACTTTCATTTGGATTCTTATCTTCTATATCTTCTTCTACATTTTCTACTACTTTTATGGGTGCCTGTTCTTCTGGAAGAGTTTTTTGGTCTAACTCTTGTCTTTTTGAGACTTCTTTTTCGACAGGTTTTTGTTCATAAGTATCTTTTTTTTCAAAATCTCTCTTACTATTTTCTAAAAATTTATCTAGATTTATGTTTTTAAATTTTTGATCTACTAATTTATTTATTATATCTACCTGATCATTATCTTGATTTCTTTCAAGTTTTTCTATTCTTGATAAAATATTTTCTTCATCTTTTAAATTGATTAGTCTTAATATAGCCATTTCCATAAGTAAGGATGAATTTTCTGATACTTTCATTCTATTTGAATAATCATTTAAAATCTCCAAATAAGAAACTATTTTTTCTGATGAAATTTGTTCTGTTTTTTCTTTTATCAAATCTATATAGTCAAGATTATCTACATATTTTTCATTTAAACTTATCTTATAGACCATAATATCTCTTAAATATCCTACCAAGCCATCCAAAATATCCCTATCATCTTTTCCATTTTCTTTTAGTTTAAAAAGAATTTCTAAAGAATCTTTTTGGTTGTAAGAAATTATATTATCAACTAATTTGTCCAAAGAATCAAAATCTACAACACCTAAAATATTTTCCACATCTTGGAGTAAAAAATTATCCTTATCAATAGATAAAACCTGGTCTAAAATTGATAGAGCATCTCTCATTGCACCCTTTGCTTTTTTTACAATTAGATCTTTAGCCTCATCTTCCATTGAAACTTTCCTATCATTTAAGATAATATCGATTTGTTTAATAATATCATCTCTTCCAATTTTATTAAATTCAAATTTTTGTACTCTGGATAAGATTGTTTTTGGGATTTTTTCAATTTCTGTTGTAGCCAAAATAAAAACCAAATGACTAGGTGGTTCTTCCATGATTTTTAGTAAGGCATTAAAAGCCTCTCTGGTAATCATGTGAGCCTCGTCTATGATATAAACTTTGTATTTTAAATTATTTGGAGGATAGACTACAGTTTCCTTCAAATTTCTAATATCATCTATTCTTCTATTACTAGCAGCATCCATTTCAACTACATCCATGGTGGATTCTTCTTCAATTGCCTTACAATTTTCGCATTTTCCACATGGTGATGAATCTATTGGATTAAGGCAATTTATTGCCTTAGCAAATATTTTTGCACAGGTTGTTTTTCCACATCCTCTTTCTCCCGCAAATAAATATGCGTGAGAAATTTGACCTGACTTAACTTGGTTTTTTAAAACATTTACAACCCTTTCTTGACCTAAAACGTCAGAAAATTTTTGTGGTCGGTATTCTCTATATAAAGCTTTTGCCATAATCATTCCTTTCCTTAAAGATTATACCATAGTGAAAATTTTTTTATAATTTAAAAATTTATTTGAAATTAAAAAAAATTAAAGTATAGTTTTAATCTGTAAGCATGGAGAGCTGTCCGAGTGGCTTAAGGAGCACGATTGGAAATCGTGTATACATTGATAGTGTATCAAGGGTTCAAATCCCTTGCTCTCCGCCATGCACTAGATGGGGAGTTAGCGGTGCCCTGTAACCTGCAATCCGCTATAGCAGGATTGAATTCCCAAGTTAGGATTTTAAAAATTATAGACTGCCTCAAATAAGCGGTGTTGATTGATGGGTCTTACGCAATAGAAAACTATGAACCATGTCAGGACGGGAACGTAGCAGCATTAAGTAGATCTTTTTATGTGCCGTAAGGTCACCTATCATGAGCTGGCTGTTTGAGTAACGTATAAATTTTATTATACAAGCTTGGGTGTGCTTACATAATATACTCTATAATGCCTTTTGTTTTTTACAAAAGGCTATTTTTTTAAAAACAATTAAGGATAAAAAAATGATTGGAGAAAAATTAAAAAATTTATTTAATCAACCTACTGCTAATATAATAACTCCAGCAAGTGATGTTGCTGTTGTAAGAGAAAATGATACCCTCTTACATGCCATTTTAGTCCTGTCAAATCGAGGATACCAAACTATTCCGGTTCTTGATGAAAATGATAGGGTTCGTGGTCTAATTTCTATTTCAAAAATTGTTATTTCATCAGAAGATGTCACTTTTTTTAATGAAGAAATACTTACCCAAACAAAGGTAAAAGAAGTAATGGATCAAATAGTTCCAATTTTATTTGATGATTCTGACCTTGAAGACATACTAAGGCTAATTGTAAATAATAATTTTATATGTATAACACACAGAAACGGATATTTTGTTGGAATTATTACAAGAAAAACGATTTTGGAAAGATTTACAAATATTGCCCATAATATTGAAAGTGAATATAAGTTAATTAAAAAGCTATAAAAGATAAATCTTTTATAGCTTATTTTATCCTAAAAATTCCAGATCCAAAGGCTGGGATTTTTATTTTATCATCTTCTTTGTATTTTCCATCAAAACTAGTTAATATCTTTTCAAACTTATAATCCAAATCAATTTTATAATCCAAATCTGTAAGATTTATTAGGACTAAAAATTTCTCTTTTTTGTATTCTCTTATAAAGGCATAAAGAGAATATCCTTCAATTTCAAGAATTTTTGTTTTCGCATCTTTTTTATATAAATTTTTATGATCTTGATAAAATTTAGATAGGCCTTTATAAAATTCATTAAAATCTTTTTCTTCTTTATTAATCTTATTAAAATCAACCTTCCTATTTATATCAAAACTTTTAAGAGAACCAATCTCATCTTCCATAAAAATCATTTTTTTAGAAGATAGGCTGTATAAAAGCAAAAATAAAGTTTTTAATTGTTGGTATTTTTTATTATCAGAGTACATCTTCATACATAGACTTGCACCTTCAGATAAGCTATCTGAAAAATCAAAACCTAATATATATTTTTCATATTTTCCCCTAATTATATTTTCAACTACAGTAGAATAATTATCCCTTTGATAAGGGTATTTTTGCATAATTTTTATAAGACTTGAAAAAGTTCTGTCGTAAATATATGAAAATCCTAAATCTTCATCAAACTCATTTTTCCATATATAGTAAAAAGATCCTATTGAAATTTTTCCCAGACTTTTTATATAAAAATTAATCTCCTTTAATAAAGCTAACCAATATTCATTATTTCCCCTAGACTTATCTCCTTGCCAAAAGACCATATTTTCTAAATTTGCAAATTTTATTCCATCTATATTATATTCATCTATCCAATAGGATATAAGTGAAAAAATAAAAGATTTTACTATATCTTTTTTAGGATCAATATTTACTGAACCTTGGTAATTGTATAAGATATCATCATAATCATAATTATACAAATTTGACCCATCAAATTTAATAAGCCCCTTATTAAAAGGATCAAATTCTCCTATATCAAAATCTAAGATTATACCTATATTATTTTTGTGGCACAAATCGATAAAGGATTTAAAATTTTCAACTGATGTAATATTTTCATTTAAGGCAAAAAATGAAGATGGAGCAAAACCTAATGAAGCTTCAATCCTATTAGAAAAAATAGGCATAAAATTAAGGTGGGTAAAGTTATTATTCTTCAAATATTGGATAAAAGTATTCATCTTTTTTTTATTTTCAAAAATTTCCCTATCCAAATTCTCAAAATTAACTTGATATATATTTATCTTATTATTTTCACTGATTTTATAAGAGAATTTAAAAGCTTCATCGAAAACTACTGAAGCTTCATTTTCTAAATCACATAATTTTGCAAAAGGATCTAATTTATAAGACTTGTTTCCATCATTGTCTTCTATTACAAATAAGTATCTATCAAATTTGTTTACTTTTTTTATCGTTTTTGAAAATACACCAGTTGAATATTTTCTTAATTTTTCTTCTTTCCAACCATTAAAGTCTCCAATTACATAAATATTTCTTGCATTTGGGGCATAATTTCTAAAAATATAAGAATTATTAGTTTTTTTATGGTTTCCAAAAAATTTATAAGCGTCTTTTGCCTTACCTTCAATAAATGCTCTAGTATCCATAACTTTTCCTTTCTATATATTTAAATTAAATATTAACAATATTTATTTCTTAAATATATTATATCACAATTTCAACTTTCTCAATTTGACAAAATTTACCTTGTAGTTAAATTGGTTTTTCTGTATAATGTATGTATAAATGAAAAGGAACAATAATTATGGAAATTTTAGATAAAAACGAAAACGATAACACAAGTATGCAAAGTATCTATTTGAAGGTACTATATGCAAAAAAAAATTACTCATCTAATAAAATAAATTCTAGGATTCATTTTCATCCCTTTACAGAATTTTATTATATTTTAGATGGTAATGGTAAATTTTCAATTGAAGATAAGGTAATAGATGCTGGCAAGGATGATTTTTTTATAATTAATTCCAATGTTGGTCATAGTATTTATTCTAAGGAAGATGATAATTTAAATTATATTTCTTTCGGTGTAGATAGTATTTTTGTAAAAACAGTCAATAATGACCAAGATTTTGACGAAGATAAGTACATATATAAAAATATAGATGAAAATACCGATAAATTTATAAATTTTTTCAAAGAGATTAATATAGAATTTAATTCTAACGATATTTATTCTAAGTCTATGGCAAATGCAAAGGCTAGTGAATTTGTTATACAACTTCTAAGAAAATATAAAGATGAATTTTTAATTACTAACGATATAAAAATAAACAAGCAAATAGATTATATTAAAAATTTCATTGACAATAATTACGCTGAAGACATAAAACTTGAAAACTTATCAAAGATGGCTTATATGAATAAATTTCACCTAATTTCTGAATTTAAGCAATCATATAGAGTTACTCCTATAGAGTATTTAATTTTAAAAAGAATAGAAATTACTAAAAACTTATTAATATCTACCAACCATTCAATGGAAGAAATTTCATCTATTGTTGGCTTTAATTCTCAATCATACTTTAACCAAGTTTTTAAGAAAAAAGTAGGACTTACCCCATCTCAATTTAGAAAAAACCATAGAATTTAATAAATTTAAAAAAACATTAGCCAAAGAAAAGCTAATGTTTTTTTTACTTTATTTTAATTCTTCAATTTTAATTCTTTGAATAACCCCATCTTTCATACTTATAACTTTAAACTTATAAGTACCATAGATAAGCCTAGTATTTTCCTTAATTTCATCAATTCCTTCAATTTTTGCAATTTCATATACCAATCCACCCAGTGTATTTGACATATCTTGAGGAATATTGAGCTTATATTCATCTTTAATTTTTTTAACAGGAACTGATGCTGAATAGGTATTATCTATCTTTGCCATCAAATTTTCATCTTTTACGACAAATTTTATTATAGCAAAAATCAAACCAATTGATATAGCACCAATTAATATATCTACCAAATCTACTGAATATAAAAGCATTTTCCTAGCTATTACAAATAAAATTAATGTAAGAATTGCTTCGTGAGACTTTGTTAAAATCATTTCAATAAGCTCAATACCAACAACAATTAAAAGAGCATGTTTTAAAAACTCATTTAAAAATTCATAATTTTGTTTTAAATCTGTTGTTCTCATTATAGTCAATGCATACCTGACTAAATTGGGAACAGATAAGAGCAAGGAAAATAATATAATCACACAAATTATTATTTCTATAGCCCTTATACCTAAATCTATCTTATCTTTTATTTTTTTTCCCATAAAATCCTACTTTACTAGTAATTTACACCTCTAGTGTAATCTCCGCTTGCATTCCACAATAAAAATTCCTTTTGTCCTGAATCATATATTGCTTTTATTTGATCTTCAACAGCCTCTTTATCATATTCCATATAATTTCCAGCCCCAATCCAAGAAGCAGTAAAATCTTGAATCCAAGGCCTTGATTGAGGTTTATGCTCTATTTCTGAAAAGACCTCTTGTTCTTCTTTTAAATATCTTTTTACTAGCTCATAAGGTTCAAGGTCTGGTTTTTCTATATCAAAAGAATTAAGTCCCCAGTGGGAAGGATAAATCATCGAACTCATAACATCAGCTTGGTTAGACATTTCTTTAAAATCTTGTCCAATACCATCAGCTCTTCCAACTTGCATAGAATATCCAAAAACATCAATTCCACAAGGAGTATCATAAGCTTGAAGCATCTCCCTTGCCTCTTTTACAAAACTTGTAATAGCATCAATTCTTTTGTCACCTTCATCCATTTTTGATTTTTCCCATCTTCCCTTTGGGTAATCAAGTTTTCCATGGAAAGTCTCAAAACCTTCTGCAAATCTAATATAATCAAATTGAATTTCATCAAAACCTGCATTAGCTGCAAGTTCTGCAATCTGAAGGTCATAATTTCTAACTTCATCCATAAAAGGATTCATAAAGGCTTCTCCATGGCCATTTTTCCATAAAGAACCGTCATCTAATTTAAATCCCCAATCAGGATGTTTTTCAGTAATTACAGAATCTTTAAATGTTGTAATTCTACCAATTACATAAATTCCTTTTTTGTGCATTTTATTTATAAAATCTTCTGCATCTAAGATTTCATGTGTTGCGTATTTAATATCCTTATTATTTGTATCAAATTTACAAGTAATATTGCCCCAATCATCCTTAACATCCAATACTACTGCGTTAAGTTTTGTCTCATCAAGCAAATTCATAATTTTTTTAAAAGCTTTTGGATTTGCTGCCGTATAAGCATTAAGATAAATTCCTTTAACACCTTCTTCTGGGTAGTATTTTGATTTTTTTTCATTTAAAGACTTAAGCCTAGATGTATCATAATCCATATTATAATCATCAGGTGTAACTCCAACTGTATAAGGCTCACCCAAAGGCTTTTTTTCTTTTTTACTATTTTTACTATAAATAATTTTTTCTGTTGAAGAAAAATCTTTTTCGCTTGTTTCTTTATCTTTATTTAAAGAACAAGAAGTAAATGTAATTGTTAAGATTAAAAAAAACAAAAAACATAACTTTTTATTTTTCATGTAGACTCCTAGCTCAAATAAATAAAAAAAAGAGCAAGTCTCAAAGACCCGCCCTATCTTTTATTATTGAATTACTTTAGAAACAACTCCTGAAGCAACTGTTCTTCCACCTTCTCTTACTGCGAATCTTAATCCTTCTTCAAGAGCGATTGGTTTTTGTAGTTTGATTATGAATTTTGCGTTGTCTCCTGGCATTACCATTTCTGTTCCTTCTTCTAATTGGATGTCACCTGTTACATCTGTTGTTCTGAAGAAGAATTGTGGTCTATAGCCTGAGAAGAATGGTGTATGACGTCCACCTTCTTCTTTTGTTAGTACGTATACTTGTCCTTCAAATTCTGTGTGTGGGTGTACTGAACCTGGTTCTGCTATTACTTGTCCTCTTTGGATTTCGTTTCTTTGTACTCCTCTTAATAGTAACGCACAGTTATCTCCTGATTCTGTTGTTTCAAGTGATTTGTGGAACATTTCTATTCCTGTTACTACTACTTCTCTTGTTTTGTCTGTTAGTCCAACTATTTCTACTGTAGATCCAAGTTTTAGTGTTCCTCTTTCTACTCTTCCTGTTGCTACTGTTCCTCTTCCTGAGATTGTCATTACGTCTTCTACTGGCATTAGGAATGGTTGGTCGTTATCTCTTTCTGGGATGTCGAAGTATTCGTCTACTTCATCCATTAATTGAAGGAT
>NZ_PNHP01000010.1:0-633 GCF_002871895.1 Anaerococcus hydrogenalis
TATCGGTCACATGTTAGTATTTAGCCTTAGGGGATGGGCCCCCTATCTTCACACCGGGTTACTCGTGCCCGGTGATACTTTCCCTCTCGTATCTTAAAGCTTTCGTCTACAAGACTGTCACTTTCTTTGGTTTATCTTTTCAAATAATTCGACTAACTTTAAGATATCGCTAATGAGTTAGGCTCTTTTCCTTTCGCTCGCCGCTACTTAGAAAATCGATGTTTCTTTCTCTTCCTCCTGCTACTTAGATGTTTCAGTTCGCAGGGTATCGCCTTACTAAGCTATGTATTCACTTAGTAATGATTGTGTCTTCCACAACCGGGTTGCCCCATTCGGAGACCTAGGGGTCAGTGCTTTTTGTGAGCTCACCCTAGTTTTCGTTCACTTACGTCCTTTATCGCCTTCATGTGCCAAGGCATCCACCTTGTGCCCTTTCTTTCTTGACTGGAAATATTTATAGCTATTTAATTTTTTTAGGTTCAATTAACCCTCTTATATATAGAAAAGTAAATTACCTCTTTTAACTTAACGAAGTTAATTTTTAAAATTTTCTTTTGGTAAAAGTCAGCGTACCGACTTTTTACTCTTAGAAAGGAGGTGATCCAGCCGCACCTTCCGATACGGCTACCTTGT
>NZ_PNHP01000011.1:0-516 GCF_002871895.1 Anaerococcus hydrogenalis
AGACCAGCTATCAAATGTCAAGAGAAAATAGAAAATAATTAATCTTGTAATTTATGGCACGTCAAACAAGCCTAAAAATTAGGCTTAGAAAACTAAATAACAATTAAATATTAGGTATGTAAGCTTTGTTATCCCTCAAAACAGCAAAAATAATGTTAGTAAGTTTTCTAGCAACTGCACCAATAGCTGTACCATGAGCTTTACCCCTTTGTCTAAGTTTTTGATAATACACAGACAGAGCAGGATCTTTAAAGGCAGCAACACTAGCAGCAAGCCAAATAGCACGTCTAAGATAAGGAGAACCACGTTTAGAAATCTTAGTATCGGTAGCATTAAAATTTCCAGATTGCTTAACAGCAACATCTAAACCAGCATAAGCAACTAACTGATTAGCTCTCTCAAATCGTGAAACATCACCGATTTCTGAGAAAATAGCAGCGCTAAGACATCACCAATACCAGTGATAGAAGTAATAACAGGGCATAAAGAATTAATCATAGAAGAAATTTCATCTTC